>CANNGJ010000003.1 GCA_947504185.1 uncultured Tenacibaculum sp.
AAAAGCTGCTCTTTTTATTTCTTAACTAATTCTAGTTTCTCAGCAAAATAATCGCAAAAATCACGCATTGTTGCGCTCATTTTCTCATCGTTGGTTGCTCTTTGAAAAGAACCTGCCATAGACACTAATGTTTGATGAAAAAATTGCTTCATCTCATCAACCGGCATATCTTTTGTCCATAGATCCATACGTAAAGTATCTTTCTTTTTATGGTCCCATACCGATAACATTATTGCTTTAGAATCTTCATCTTTGATTCCGCCATCTTCAGCATTCCAAGAAATTTCTTCAGGAATTTTATTTTCGTCTAATCCTACAGTAAATGTAATTTTTGATGTATGTTCTACCGCCATTATTTTTTTGGTTTATATCTTGATTTCTTGAAGATTTCCTCTTCGCTTGTTCGTAATAATTCGTGCAAAGATACATCATTCTTTTGCATATACGAACGCACTATTTGCCATCCAACCCACTCTCCTATTCGCCCGGGAGATTGATTATCTTGATCTAAATAAAATTTTGAAAAAGGAGCAATATCTAAAAATCGTTTATCTAATTCTTTATTGGTACTATACAGATAATCTTTACTTATAAAATATTTCCAAATTTGTTCTTCATTCTCTTTTGCCCAATTAAATTTGGCTTCAGAAAATCCAATTTTTTCTTTATCAGAAATAGTAGGCAAGTACGCATCTAATAAATACATGTTTTTTCCTTTATAAATCATCTTATCAATAAAACTCCTAGCCTTACTTGGCCTTACTTGTGTATTAATAATTGTTTTAGCAACATCTACAACAATATGCTCCTTTTCATTGTTTTGCTTTATATAAGCTGGATAATCATTATAAAATTCATGTTTCTTTCCTAAATAGGCATCTAAAGAAATTAGTAATAAACTATCAACATACACTATCCTGTTGTCGTAATCAATGTTTGTTAACATTGTTACAACTCTAGGACTTTTAAACTTTGGGTTGTAATATTTAACATGTCTAAAAAGTGAATTAATTTCTGATGTTAAATCATTTAGATCTTTATATACTTTTTGAGTTTCATCAAACAACTCACGCTCATCTTTGTTATTAATTTTATTAATCCAAACACTATCTGGCTGTACTGGAAATAAAACCGGATACTTCTTTTTAATCTTATCCAAATCATCTGATGAAGTTGTGTAAAAATCAACATCAAACCTTTCGATATTTACATCAGACTGAATATTAGACACATCAACTTTTAAAGTAGATTCACTTTCATTTTTACAAGAAACTAATACGGAAACTAAAACACAAAGTGCTAAAATTTTTCTCATGAACTTTAGTATATTTACATTCAAAATTACAACGTCGAAATTACTAAAATAGTTTATATCAATTCGATATTAACGTTTATAAATCTTATTAATTATGAATACTCCAAAAGTTGCAGAACACATTGTTCAATGGTTAAAAAACTACGCTACTAATGCAAAAGTTAACGGTTTTGTAGTTGGAGTTTCTGGTGGTATTGATAGTGCTGTTACTTCAACTTTATGTGCTAAAACTGGTTTACCGACTCTATGTGTTGAATTGCCTATTCATCAAGCAGCTAGTCAAGTAAACAGAGCTAATGAACATATTAAACAATTAAGAGATCGTTTTGACAATGTTACTGAAGTAGAAGTGAATTTAACTTCTACTTTTGAAGATTTTAAAACTGTAGTTCCTAAAGTAGAAGATTCTGCTAAAACTGCTTTAGCCTTAGCTAATACTCGTGCTCGTTTACGCATGACCACCTTATATTATTTTGCTGGATTGCAAGGTTTATTAGTTGCAGGAACAGGAAATAAAGTAGAAGATTTTGGAGTTGGTTTTTATACTAAATACGGTGATGGTGGAGTTGATTTAAGTCCAATTGCTGATTTAGTAAAGTCAGAAGTTTTTGCTCTTGGCGAATATTTAAAAGTTCCAGAATCTATCCAAAAAGCACAACCTACCGATGGTTTATTTGGTGATAGTAGAACTGATGAAGATCAAATAGGTGCTTCTTATGATGAGTTAGAATGGGCTATGAATATGCAAGACCTAGGGAAATCTGATAATGACTTTTCTGGTAGAGAGTTAGAAGTATTTAAAATATACACCCGTCTTAACCGAATTAATCAGCACAAAATGGTTCCAATTCCTGTTTGTGAAATACCTAGTGGCTTAAAGTAAATTAACAGACATCATTTGTCTTTTAATTCTTTGATAAGCACTTTTTTTGTGCCCGTTTGTAACATTAAAAGGTAGTAAAATAAGTAGCCTAAATAGCTCTAAAATTTGTAGCATTTTTTTCATAACTCACAGTTTTTCTTTCTTTTTCAGACACCTAAATTACAAAAAAGTCACTAAAAACAATAAGAGTAGGCAATAATTTACAATTTAGTAATATTAAATTACTCGATTTAACTTTTCGAAAAGCCTTGTTTTCAAACCTGTATAATTAGTAATCTCCTCTAAATCTAAATCAATATTTTGATCTTGAACTGCTTTTAGAATTTCTTTTATTTTCTCTTCAATCAACACTCTTCGTAGATTTAAAACTGCATCAGAAACTAGTTTTGGAAGTATTTTACTTGTCTCAGTGACAAAAACTTCTTTTCGTTCCCAATCACTTAACGAATATTTTTCTTCATCCATTAAAATATTGGTTACTAAATTAGAAATGCTCTGATTTTCATGCATTATTAATTGATCGATAGAGATTTTTTCTTCTTGATTTAATTGGTGAATTAACTCGTAATATGTTAGTTTAAAAATCTCATCAGTAAATTCAATTTCATCTTCTTGTAAATTTAAATACAACTCGTTAGAAACGGTATTTTGATACTCTTCTTTCTCTATAATTGGCTTCCCTTTTTCATCTATACCATCTACCCAGTTTACAAAATCAACAACTTCATTACCGTACAATAATAATATTCTTATAATTTCTCTTTCAAGGATATTTAATTGATCTATCTTTTGATGCCTCTTACCACCTCCTTTTACAAGCCCCATTCCTGCTTGCTCTTGATAATATTCTGTAGGTGGTTGATTTGGATCTTGAGAAGAATTACTCTTTTTAGAATTCGACTTACTTAAACCTTTACTTATTAATTGAGCCAACTCGCTAAATAAAACCCGCTCAGAAATATCCATAATACGCGCACACTCTTGCACATATACTTCTCGTTGAATTCCATCAGGGATTTTAGAAATACTCGTAACAATATCACGAATTAAACCTGCTTTTTTCACAGGGTCGTTCGCTGCATCTTTCATTAACAAAGACACTTTAAACTCAATAAAATCCTGGGCCTTATCTTCTAAATATTGTTTCAATTCTGCATTAGAATGTGATTTTGCAAAACTATCAGGATCTTCACCTTCAGGAAAAGAAACCACCTTCACGTTCATCCCTTGTTCCAAAATTAAATCAATTCCTCGAATGGAAGCTCTAATTCCAGCAGCATCACCATCAAATAAAACGGTAATATTTTTAGTTAACCGATTTACCAAACGAATTTGATCAGACGTTAATGCTGTACCAGAAGAAGCAACTACATTTTCTACTCCAGATTGATAAAATGAAATAACATCTGTGTATCCTTCAACTAAAAAACAATTGTCTTGTTTCGCTATTTCCTTTTTAGCGTGATAAATTCCATATAAAATTTTACTCTTATGGTAAATATCACTTTCAGGTGAATTAAGGTATTTAGCAGCTTTTTTATCATTGGTAAGAATTCTACCTCCAAAACCTAAAATTCGTCCAGACATACTATGTATCGGAAACATAACACGTCCTTTAAAACGATCGAACTTTCTTATTTGTGGCCCGCCTTCTTTTACAATGGTTAAACCTGTAGATTTTAGATACTTTAAATCGTATCCTTTGTCTAGAGCCGCATTGGTGAAATTATCCCACTCGTCTTTACAGTATCCTAAATCAAATTTTTCAATAACATCTTCTCTAAAACCTCTCTCTTTGAAATAAGACAACCCGATGGCTCTTCCGTTTTGAGAATTCATCAAAACATCATGAAAGTAATCTTTAGCAAATTTAGAAACCAAGAACATACTTTCTCTTTCGTTCATCTGCTGCTTTTGTTCATCAGACTGTTCGGTTTCTTCAATTTCAATATTGTACTTTTTAGCTAACCACTTTATCGCTTCAGGATACGTGTAATGTTCATGCTCCATTAAAAATGAAACTGCATTCCCTCCTTTCCCAGTACTAAAATCTTTCCATATTTGTTTTACAGGAGATACCATAAACGACGGAGTTCTTTCATCAGTAAACGGACTCAATCCTTTAAAACTACTTCCTGATTTTTTTAGCTGCACAAACTCGCCTATCACCTCCTCTACTCGGGCAGCTTCAAAAACTCTCTCTATGGTTTGTTGGGTTATCATAATTCTTAAAATACAGCTAACAAATATACTAGTTTTAGCTATTCTCTCCTTAAAAAGCGAAGTCTTAACATATTTAATTTGCTAAAAACATATAAATATATACTTTTGGCACAAATTCCCCTATTATGAAAACAATTATATCCCTTTGTTTTACACTACTTTTTGCTATTAGCGTAACCTCTCAAGAGACAATTACTATTCCAGATATCGGTTTAGAAGAATGTTTGATTGATTTAGGTATTGATTCTAACGGTTTAAACGGAAGTATTCTAGTAAGTGATGCTAAATACGTGGTTAACTTAAATATTAACGACCCGATTACCAATAAACTACTTCCAAACGTACATTCGAAAGTTAAAGACTTAACTGGGCTTGAACATTTTCCAAATTTAAAAAGGATAGATTGCTACGGGAATAATATTACTAAAATTGATTTATCTAAGAGTACATCAATAACTTTTTTAAACTGTAGCGAAAATCAAATTGAATCTTTAGACCTTAGCAATAATAAGGAATTAAACTATGTAAGTTGTGACAGTAACAAATTACTTACTTTAATTTTAGGAGATAACCCTAATCTTGAAAGCTTGTATTGTAGTTCAAATAAACTAACTTCTTTAAATGTAAAAGGTTGTTCAAACCTTGATAGCTTTGATACTACAGGAAACAAGATAAACACAATTATTGTTAGCAACGAGCACCTTTCGAATACTCCTGAAGGATGGTACAAAGACGCAAACACTAAATACAGTAATACTTTATCATCAAATAGTACAAGTACTAACAATAATACAACTGTAAAAGAGACTACAGAAACAAGCACTCCTCCAGTTCAACAACCTACAACTAGTCAATTTACTCCTGCTGTAAATAATCAATCGGATGGGTCTGCTGCTAATTATTTTCAAAAGTTTCAACTTTCTGTTATTACAGAATATGATAAATCAGTTTTAAATGCAGCTCATTTACAAAGTAAAAAGGATGAATTATTAAAAAAGTATAATTTGACTTCTAGTCAACTTAATCAATGGATTGCTAAATACTCTAATTTAAAAGCAAATAATAAAGGTGCTAATACAGTAACTCCAGTGAGAAACACGGCAACTTTCTTATTGAAATTTAAAAAATCAGCAGTAGAAGAGTATGAGGAATTAGTTTTAAACTCAGCTTATTTGCAAAGTAAAAAAGAAATAATTCAAAAGAAATACAATTTAAAGCCTGAGGATCTAACAAAATGGATTAATTCTTTTGGTAATCATTCTATAAAAGCTAGAACAAATAACTCAGTAGAAACTACAAAAAGCTTCTATGATAAATTTAAAAAATCTGTGGTTGAAGAATATGAGTTCTTAGTTTTAAATACCACTCACATACAGAGTAAAAAAAGAGATATACGACAAAAATATAACTTGACTATTTCTCAACTTAATGAATGGGTAAAAAAGTATAGTAAAGTTAAAACTCTATAAAAAACGTTTTAAACTTATTTTCTACAACATAAAAAAGACCACATTTTCTTAAATGTGGTCTTTTAATTTTTATACTCTTAATACTCTTAGAAACTTAAGAAGCCGCTCTTAATTTCTTCAAAGCTGACTTTGTTAATTTAGCTTCAGCATATTCTTTTGTTACCTTAAATTCCTTTTCATCAGAACTAGGCATATCAAACATTGCATCTGTTAAAATAGCTTCACATAAAGACCTTAATCCACGAGCACCTAACTTATATTCTACTGCTTTCTCTACAATGTATAATAATGCATCTTCTGTCATTGAAAATTCAACATCATCCATTGCAAATAACTTTGTGTACTGCTTAATAATTGAGTTTTTAGGCTCCGTTAAAATTGCTCTTAATGTTTTAGCATCTAACGGATTCATATAACTTAATACTGGTAAACGACCAATAATTTCAGGAATCAATCCGAAAGATTTTAAATCAGATGGAATAATATATTGTAATAAGTTATCTTCATCAATTTTATCTTCATCAATCGAAGCGCTATATCCTACAGCTTGCATATTTAAACGCTTACTGATAATTCTATCAATTCCAGAAAAAGCGCCTCCGGCAATGAATAAAATATCTTTAGTGTCAACTTCAATAAATTTTTGATCAGGATGCTTTCTTCCTCCTTTAGGGGCTACATTTACCACCGTACCTTCTAATAACTTTAATAAAGCTTGCTGAACACCTTCTCCTGATACATCTCGAGTAATCGAAGGGTTATCACCTTTACGAGCTATCTTATCAATCTCATCTATAAAAATGATTCCCTGTTGCGCTTTTTCAACATCGTAGTCGGCAGCTTGTAATAAACGACTTAAAATACTTTCAACATCTTCACCTACATAACCAGCTTGTGTTAAAACAGTTGCATCAACTATAGAAAAAGGAACGTTTAACATTTTCGCAATTGTACGCGCTACCAATGTTTTTCCAGTACCTGTTTCTCCTACTAAAACAATATTCGATTTTTCAATCTCAACCTCATCCGCATCATCTTTAGATTGCAATAATCTTTTATAGTGATTATAAACTGCAACAGACATTGCTTTCTTAGTTGGATCTTGCCCAATGATATATTGATCTAAAAAACCTTTAATTTCTCTAGGCTTTTTTAAGGTTAAATCTTTAGATAACCCTCCTGTTTTAGCTTCAGCTATTTCTTCTTCAACAATTCCATGAGCTTGCTCAATACATTTATCACAAATGTGCGCATCCATACCAGCGATTAATAAATCGGTTTCTGGTTTTTTACGCCCACAAAAGGAACATTGTAAGTTTTCTTCTTTCGACATCTTATCAGCTTATTACCAATAGCATTTACTATTAGTTGTTAATCTATTTTCTAGTTAAAATTTCATCTACCATTCCGTAGGTTTTTGCCTCGTCAGCTTTCATCCAATAATCTCTATCAGAATCTTCTTGTACTTTCTCAAAAGATTGTCCTGAATGTTCTGAAATAATATTATATAATTCAGTTTTTAACTTTCCGATTTCTTTTACGGTGATTTCCATATCAGAAGCTTGACCTTGCGCACCTCCCATTGGTTGATGAATCATAATACGTGAATGTGGTAGAGCAGAACGTTTACCTTTTGCTCCTGCACACATTAAAACTGCTCCCATAGAAGCTGCCATACCTGTACAAATTGTAGCTACATCTGGCTTAATAAATTGCATAGTATCATAAATACCTAAACCTGCATACACTCCACCTCCAGGTGAGTTGATATAGATTGAAATATCTTTACTCGCATCTATACTTTCTAAAAATAATAACTGAGCTTGAATTACATTAGCTACCTGATCGTTAACACCAGTACCTAAAAAAATAATTCTATCCATCATTAAACGAGAAAAAACATCCATTTGTGTAATGTTCATTTGACGTTCTTCCATAATATACGGCGTTAAACTACTTGTTATTTTGCCTAAATATGTACTATTTATTCCTTGGTGCTTAGTTGCGTATTTTTCGAATTCTTTTCCGTAATCCATTCTAAAAATGTTTTTGGGTTATAAGATGTAAATATAAGAACTATTAAGTTAATATTTTGTTACAGTATAAGGCTAAAAAAACCTGAATCTTCATTCAGGTTTTTAATATTAAATCAGTTAAAAACTGTTATTTATATACTTCTTTAATGAAATCTTCATAAGAAACTTCTTTCGAATCAAAACTCATATTACCTTTGTAAAAAGCTAATAATTTTTGAGAAATTAATTGCGCTTGTAACTTTTGAGCTTCATCTTGATTTTGTAAGATTCTCCCAGCTATATCATCTAACTCTTTTTCTTCTGGGTTCATATTACCAAACTGAGCCATTTGCGAACGGATAAATCCTTTTGCATAGTCTACTAATTCAGCATAATCTAACTTGATATCGTTATCTTTCATAATCTTTCCTTCGATTAATTGGTAACGTAATCCTTTTTCAGATTTAGCATACTCTTCAGCAGCTTCTTCTGTAGTTAATTGCTTTTCGCCAGCAGTTTGTAACCATTTTTGCAAAAACTCTTTTGGTAAATCAAACTTTGTGTTATCAACTAAGTTCTCAGTAATTGCGTTTAACAATTGCTGATCTGCTTGCTGTTGAAATTGCTTTTCAGCGTCTTCTTTAATTTTATCTTTTAATTCTGTTACAGTACTTACACTTCCGTCAGCAAATAACTTGTCAAATAACTCTTTATCTAATTCAGCTGGTTCAGTTTCAGTAACCTCTTCGATTGTTAAAGTAACAGGAACATCTAAACCATGAACCGCATCATGATCTACACCTAAAGCTGCTTGTAACTTGTGCTCATCTTCGAATAAATTTTTAGTTTTTAACTCTAAAACATCTCCTACTTTAGCACCAACAAACTTTTTTAAGTTTGTTTTTCCTTTAATATCTTTTACAGAAATTGTTGATTTCTTATTGATTTCTTCTCCTTCATTTACGAATGTACCAGTAATGTTAGCTTCTTCAGTAGCCGCATCTTTAGTTAACATTTTACCGTAACGAACTTTAATGTTTTCAACCTCTTTTTCTAATAATTCATCAGTAGCAACGATGTTGTACTGCATTACTTTTTTCTTAGGCTTTAAGTTTACATCAAATTCAGGAGCTAATCCTAATTCGAACTCAAAAGAAAATTTATCAGCATCCCAATTAAAATCGTCTTGTACTCTTGGTAACGGATTACCTAAAATATCTAACTTTTCTTCAACTAAATACTTATTTAACGATTCTTGTAAAAGCTTATTTACTTCATCAATCATTATCGATTTTCCGTACTGCTTCTTTACCATTCCCATTGGTACTTGACCTTTTCTAAATCCTGGAATGTTCGCTGTTTTACGGTAATCGTTTAATACTTTTGTTACTTTATCTTGATAATCTTCAGCAACGATATCAACTTTTACAACTGCGTTTAACGCATCTACGTTTTCTTTTGTAATATTCATCTTAAAATCTGTTTCTTTAAAATCGGGTGCAAAATTAGTTAATTTTTACTATTCTGCAAAAGGTTTAACTCTTTCGTTTTCAGTTATTTTTTCTCTTCTTTTAATAGCGAAAATAGGATTGACCTAAATATTGACAACAACACGCTAAATAAGAGTGCTGTAAAAAATCCACTTACAGCAAATCCTGTAACTAACTTACCTACTAACAATATAATTACTGCATTAATTACAAACAAGAATAAACCTAACGTTACAATAGTTGCTGGCAATGTAAAAAACACTAATAATGGGCGAACAAACATATTTAGCAACGAAATAGTTACCGCTACTAAAACTGCTGTTACATAATTTGTTACTACTACCCCTGGAATTATATGAGCTAACACCATTACTGCTACTGCAGTTAATAATATTTTTAGAAATATTTTCATATATTTACTTTTAAAGTTAACAGAGCTATAATTATACCAAAAAACAAAAAACTGCTGTTTTGTCAGGTTTATTAAAACTTCAACTTAATTCAATAGATACCTCCATTATAGAATTATACTAATTAAAACAAGCAACTATGAAAAACTTAAGTCTTTATTTAATTCTATTTTTCTTCTCTCAAAATATATCATCACAAAATTGGAGGATGAAAAAATTTGAAGATTTAGAAATAAAGACTCAACCACAAACAAAAGAACAATGGTGCTGGGCTGCAGTTAGCGCATCAATAATTAACTATTATGAAGACACTAATTTTAAAGACTGCAACATAGCCTCAAGCGCTTTCAACATAAATTGTTGCACAAATTCTAGTGTCTGTAATCAACAAAATTCCATATCATTTATTGGTAATGTTATTGAAAGAAACTCTTTCGCCTCCTCTAAAGTAATGCCAGGAATAGTTTCTAAAAAAAGATTAATTAGAGAAATAGATGAAGGGGACCCTTTAATATTAAGGGTTGAAAGTCATTTTGGAGGTCATTTTATAGTTGTTTCTGGCTATATAATATATGAAGATACAATAACTGGAAATCAAATGATGAAAGTCATGATTAAAGACCCTATGTGGGGATATTTCCATATAAATAATGACGGAACTAGTACATTGGCTAAATTCATTGAGTTTAGTGAATTAATCTCAGGTAAAGGACCTGACTACAATTTAAGATGGACTCATACTATTGAGTTTGAGTAAATCAATCACCTCTGAGAATATAATCTACTATATCAAAAAATAGTTCCCAAAAACAACAAGCTAGTTAAAGTTAAATTTTTAAAAACTCAACTACTTTTTTATAAAAATCTTTGGGATTTTCAGCATGTAGCCAATGCCCAGCTTTTGTTATTTTTTTATTGTAGAATTCGGGAAGTATATATTAATAATTATAAAGGAAACTATAAGGAAGAGTGTATTGAAATTAGATAAGATCGAAAAATATAACAAAATTCTATTTTCCTAAAGTATTTTTCACTTGAGAAATCAATGCTTTTTTTACTTCATTATCTTCCAACAATAATTGCAACAAACTTTTTCTCACCTGACTACTAAGGCTTTCATTTTCATATGAAGAAGCCGGTTCTTTAACTATGCTATCACTATTACCAGCTAAAAGCATATCACCTCTCCCAGTTAACAACCAGGTAGGATTAACTTCTGGAAAAGAATGTAGAATTTTGTTTAACACATTACTCTTAAAAGATGATTTTCTTCTGATTGCTGTACCTACAGAGTTATTCGAAACATTAATCTTCTCTTCAAAAGACCTAATATTAAGCCTTTTATAGTTAATTACCTGCTCTACTCTTTTATATGTGTCATCAATAAACTCGCTCATCAAGAGAATAACTTTTTTCTAATTATTTTTAATTTTGTTTATTTTTACGAATTTTGTTTGTATATTTGCAGTGTTATAAGTACAAAGCACGTACAAATATAAATTATATTGTGCAGTGTTTTATAAAAATTAGCTAGAGTTTTTATGATAACTATAATGCAACGAAAAGAATTAGAAAAAATAAAACCACCTAAATACAGGGAGAAGGTGCAAGGCTACTTGACCCAAGAAGGATATAATTTCTCACTAGAAACTATACAAAAAGTTTATTCAGGAAAAAGAAATAATTTAATCATTGCTAAGGCAATTATCACTGTATTTTACAACCACATGAAAGAAAAGCAATTAGTTAACTCTAATATTAATAATCTAATTAATCAGATTAACAAAAATGTTTCTTAACAGAAACTAAAAATACTGTCGGGGGGCAGTGAAATAGGGGTAGAAAACTTTGTTTTTTGCCTCTATTTTATTTTAAAAACCTAATAATTTCTTTATAAAAATCTTTAGGATTCTCTGCATGCAGCCAATGCCCTGCGTTAGCTATTGTTTTTATATTATAATTTGGGAAGTGTGTATTGATAATCGGTTCTTCGTCTGCTGAAATATAACCAGAATCCTCACCTCTTAAAAACAAGGTTTCACCTTCAAAAATGGTAAACGATGGTAATGCTACACCTACTTCGTTATTATTTTCAGTCAATGAGTTTAAATTAAAACGAAAAGCTAATTCATCTTTCGTTTTACGATATACACTCTTTAACAAAAACTGACGAACACCAACTTCAGAAATTAATTCTGATAATTTTCCGTCAATCAATTTTCTTGAGTTCTGCACTGTAAAATCAACCGAATTTAACGCATCTAAAATATCATGATGATGTGGCGGATACATTCTTGGAGAAATATCAGCAACTATTAATTTATTTACCAATTTAGGATATTCAGTAGCAAATAGCATTACTGTCTTCCCTCCCATTGAATGCCCTAATAAATCGACTTTTTCTAAATCATGATATTGCATGTAATTGTACATATCTTCAACCAGCAACTCGTAATTAAATTCATCAGAATGAAAACTACGTCCGTGATTACGCTGATCTATTAAATGCACTTCAAAACCATCTTCAGCCAATTTATTTGCATGAGATTTCCAATTATCTCCCATACCAAAATACCCATGTAAAATTAACAACGGTTTTCCTTCCCCAACAATTCTTGAATGCAATACCTCCATATTACTGTAGTCGGTGCAAATACATATTCACTACATTTTCTAATCCTAAATACAAAGATTCAGAAATTAAAGCGTGTCCGATAGAAACCTCTGCTAAATTTGGAATATTATCTTTAAAAAACTTGATATTATCTAAACTCAAATCGTGACCTGCATTAATACCTAAACCTAAATCGTGCGCTAAAATAGCAGCATCAGTGTATGGTTTTACTCCTACTTTACTTCCTTTTTCAAATTGAGCAGCAAACTCTTCGGTGTATAATTCAATCCTATCCGCTCCTGTTTTTGCAGCTGCTTCGATTAATTTTAAATCTGTATCAATAAAAATTGAAGTTCTAATTCCTGCATTTTTAAATTCAGCAATTACTTCCTGCAAATACGATTGATGTTTTATAGTGTCCCAACCAGCGTTTGATGTTAATTGATCTACACTGTCAGGAACCAACGTTACTTGTGTCGGTTTTATTTCTAAAACCATTTGAGTAAACTTATCAATCGGGTTTCCTTCAATATTATATTCAGTGGTTACAATTGGCTTTAAATCGTACACATCTTGATAACGAATATGACGTTCATCTGGTCTTGGGTGAATTGTAATTCCTTCTGCTCCGAATTCTTGAATATCGGTTGCCACTTGTAATAAATTAGGCACATCTCCTCCTCGAGAATTACGTAATGTTGCAATTTTATTAATATTTACGCTTAACTTTGTCATCTCATAAAATTAGATTGCAAAGATAAATCATTAAAACATTTTAAACTATATTCGTAATAATGAATGTCAACGATTTTATACTAAAAGAAATTAAAGCACTTACTTTAAAAAGCACTGTGAAAAGTGCTCAAAAGTTGTGCAAAAACTTACCAATTACACATATCCCTGTTGTAGGAGATGGAAAATTAATTGGTTGTATTCCTGAAAGTGATATTCAAACGATTGAAAATAAAAATCGTGAACTTAGTGAATACTCTTATTTACTGGATCATTTTTTTACTAATGAAAAAGCAACTCTGTTAGATTTAATCGTATTATTTGCTGATAACGATTGTAATTTAATTCCTGTTTTAGACAAGGAAAAGAATTACATAGGTTATTATGAACTAAGTGATATACTTGATGCTTTTGCTGACAGTCCTTTTTTACATAACGAAAGTGATACACTAATTATCACTAAAAGTAAGAGTGATTATTCTATGGGGCAAATTGCTCAAATAGTAGAAAGTAATAATGGAAAACTTTTAGGGTTTTATATTTCTTCTGAAAATCAAGATAGTATTCAAGTGACCTTAAAGATTATTTCAGAAGAAATCAATGAAATAATTCAAACTTTTAGAAGATACGACTACAATGTTGTTACCCAGCATGAAGATGATTTTTATTTAGAAGAACTTAAAGATAGGGCCGAATATCTAAGGAGATATCTAGATATGTAATTTTCAAGGCACCAAACCAAACATTAAAAAAGTGAAAAAAGTAGCTATATACGGACAAGCTTATACCATTTCTGCTGAAAAGGAAATTCAAATTCTATTATCAGCTTTAGAAAAGAATAATATTGTTGTTTTTTTTGAAAAAGAATTTTACGATTTATTAAAGGAAAATAATTCTCTAAATAAAAAATATCCGACATATTCTCACTTCAATGATTTATCAAATTCTTTTGATGTTTTGTTTACCATAGGAGGAGACGGGACATTCTTAAGAGCTGTGACCTATGTCCGTGATTTAAACATTCCTATGTTAGGAATTAATACTGGAAGGTTAGGATTTTTAGCAACTGTGCAAAAAGAAGAGATTGAAGAAGCTGTTGATTTATTATTAAAAAAAGAGTTCTCTTTTCAAGAAAGATCTTTACTTCAGATAGAAACAACTCCAAAAGCTAGTGAATTCTCTGAATTAAATTTTGCTTTGAATGAAATAACAATTGCGAGAAGAAACACTACATCTATGATTGGAGTAAAAACGTATTTAAACAACGAATACTTAACTAATTATTGGGCTGACGGATTAATCATTGCTACTCCAACTGGCTCAACCGGATATTCATTAAGCTGTGATGGCCCAGTGATTTTACCTGATTCAAAAAGTTTTGTTATTACACCAATTGCCCCGCATAACCTTAATGCAAGACCAATGATGATTCCCGACAACACTTCTATTCAATTAGAGGTTAGCGCTCGAGAAAATGATTTTTTAATATCATTAGATTCTCGAATTACCACAGTACCATTAGAAACTAGAATCAGAATTAAAAAAGCTCCTTTCAAAATAAAAAGTGTTTTATTAAAGAATCAATCCTACTTAAAAACACTAAGAAGTAAACTTTTATGGGGAGAAGATACTCGCAACGAATCTTTATAATGACTTTCTTCACAATAAAATGCTAAAAAAAAAGTTAATCAAAAAGACAGATTATTAACTTTTTAAAGCAAATTCATTTCCTTATATTTGCACGCTATTTTTACGATGAAAAAACTTTTTCTATCCATATTATTTGCTTTAACAGCAATCACATTACAATCGCAAACCCATGAAATTGGTTTTTTTGCCGGGGGTTCTAACTATGTTGGAGATATTGGTAGAACAAATTATGTATATCCTAATAAATTAGCTGGAGGACTAATTTACAAATACAACCTAAATCCTAGAATTGCATTAAGAGGAACCTACACTTACATTCCTGTTAGCGGAAATGATTCTGATGCTGAAAATCTTTTTAGAAAAAATAGACCTGGAGGTACTTTAAGTTTCTCTAATAACATTCATGAATTTGCTGTAGGTGTAGAAGTTAATTTTTTCGACTACAATATCAGTGACTATAGAACTACATTTACTCCTTATATCTTAACAGAAGTAGCCGCATTTAACTACGCAAGCCCAAGTACTGTTTCAGGTAATACTGTTTCTTTAAAAAATAAATTCTCTTATTCATTACCTGTTGGCATAGGTATTAAAGGGCGCTTAGCAGATCATCTTGCAATTGCATTTGAGTCAGCTGTTCGATTTACTTTAGTTGACGATATAGACTTTACTACAGATAAAATAAGTTCACTAAATTTTGGAGGAAACGGAAACGACTGGTATGTTTTTACCGGATTTTCAATAGTTTACACATTTGGAAGACCACCATGCTATAAAGGACTAGCAGAATAATTATGAAAGAAAAACTACAGCGCATTAACTTACATAAAGTTCCGAATCATATTGCCATTATTATGGATGGTAATGGTAGATGGGCAAAAGGAAAAGGAATGCAGCGAGTTTTTGGACATAAAAATGCTTTAACCGCTATACGAGAATCGGCAGACACAGCTTCTGAATTGGGAGTAAAATATTTAACTTTATATGCTTTCTCAACTGAAAACTGGAATAGACCAAAATTAGAAGTTGATGCCTTAATGAGTTTATTAGTAAACACACTAAAGAAAGAACTACCTGAATTTCAACGAAAAAATGTTAAAATCAATGCTATAGGTAACCTTACCAGTTTACCGAAAAATGCACAAAAGGTTTTAACCAAAGTTATTAATGAAACGCAAGACAATACAAAAATTACTTTAACCTTTGCTTTAAGTTATGGTTCTCGTGAAGAAATTGTTAATGCAATCAAAAACATATCTAAAAAAGTTGTTAATAATAATTTAGATATTGAAAAAATAGACGAAAAAATTATAAATAACCATTTATATACATTTAATTTGCCCGACGTTGATTTTATGATACGTACAAGTGGAGAACAAAGAATAAGTAATTTCTTGCTCTGGCAAATGGCTTATGCCGAATTATATTTTACAGATGTATTATGGCCAGACTTTAGAAAAGAACATCTTTTTGATGCTATAATTGATTATCAAAATAGAGAAAGAAGATTTGGAAAAACTAGTGAACAGATTGAGACCGATGAATAAATATTCGTATTTAATAGTATTTTTTATTGCCTTTGTAACGGCAAGTACCCAAGCACAAAACACAATTTCTAAAGATAGCATATCTACAAATGGTGTTATCTCTTACGAAAAAGGAAAAGAATATATTTTAGGAGGGATATCTGTTACTGGATTGCAAAAATTTAGTGAACAAACTGTAAGAATTTTTACTGGATTAGTAGATGGACAACCTATTAAACTTCCAGGAGACAAACTTACTAGTGCTATTAAAAAGCTATACGAAAGCAAGCAATTTAGTGATGTAGATGTATACATTTCTAAACTGGATCAAAAAGCAAATACCGTTTACCTTCAATTCGATGTTACAGAACTTCCTCAATTGTCAGGTATTAAAATATCGGGAGTAGGAAAATCAAAATCGAAAGAATTAAAAAAGGAAACTGAGTTAAAAAAAGGTACAATGGTTACTGATAACCTAATTGTAACTACCAGAAACTACATCAAAAAGAAATATACCGATAAAGGTTTCTTAAAAACAAAGGTTTCTTTAAATACTAAAAAAGACACCTCTGATGTAAACACTGTTGATATGGATATCTTTATCGACAAAGGAGATCGTGTTAAAATTAAAGAGATTAATTTCATTGGCAATAAAGCCATGTCTGCTAGTGCACTACGTGGCGCTATGAAAAACACAAAGCGTAAATTCTTAGGTCGTTTTTGGAAATCATCAAAATATATATTAGATGATTACAAAGTTGATTTAGAAAGCATCCTAGAAATGTATAGCGAAAAAGGATATCGTGATGCTAGAATCTTATCAGATAAACTTACTTGGAACGATGACAATACTATCAACCTAGAAATTGAATTAGAAGAAGGGCGTCAATATCGTTTTGATGATATCATTTTTATTGGTAATAAAAAATACTCTGACGAGCAATTACATAACTTATTACGAATTGACAAAGGTGATGTTTATAATGGTAAAGTATTAAAAGAACGCATCTCTGGTGATGGAACACCAACATCTCAAGACATTCAAACCTTATATCACAACAATGGTTATTTATTTTCTCAGGTAAATGCTATTGAAACGAAGGTTAATAATGACTCTATTACAGTTGAAGTCCGTATTAGAGAAGACGAACCAGCAACTATTAAAAAGGTAACTGTTTCTGGTAATGAAAAAACAAACGATCATGTTATTTTTAGAGAATTACGAGTAAAACCAGGTGATTTATTTAGTAGACAGAACATTATTCGTTCAATCCGTGAAATAGGGCAATTAGGTTTTTTCGATGCTAATGTTACTCCAGATGTAAAACCTGACTATCAAAATAAAACTGCCGATATTGATTTCTCTGTAGTAGAAAAAGGAGGTAGCCAAATTGAACTACAAGGTGGTTATGGTGGAGGTTCTTTCATTGGAACTTTAGGGTTATCTTTTAATAATTTCTCTATTAGAAATATCTTTAACAAAGAGGCATATAAACCTTTACCTATGGGTGATGGTCAAAAGCTTTCACTTCGTTTACAAGCAAGTAGAACATATAACACGTATAGTTTTTCATTTACTGAACCTTGGTTAGGTGGAAAAACACCTCAGTCATTATCATTTTCAGTATACCTTTCAAATCAATATCGCTTTGATTTTCAAACAAACAAAGTAAATAAAAATGAAAGCTTAAGTATCATTGGTGCTTCTATCGGATTAGGAAAGCGTTTAAGTTGGCCAGATGATTATTTTTCTTTATCTCAAAACATTAGCTATCAAGGGATAGAACTACAAAATTATGGATATAGAGTCGGATCGTCTAATGATGTTATTAGTGAGGGAACATTAAATAATTTAGCCTATACAGTAGCTTTAAGTAGAAACTCTGCTGGACCAAGTTTAATTTTCCCTTCTTATGGATCAGAATTTACTATTAAAGCAAAGGCTACATTTCCATATTCTTTGGTGAATGGAAAAGATTACACTGAACCAGACAATCCAACTAATGACGAAAGACAGGCTTTTTTAGCTGATAAATATAAATGGTTAGAGTATTATAAACTATCTGCAAAAGGAAAGTGGTATACTTCATTATCTCAAAACAACAAATTAGTTTTAATGTCTAATTTTGAAATGGGCTATTTAGGAAGTTACAATAGTGAGCTTGGATTAACACCTGTAGAAAGATACTTTGTAGGTGGTGATGGTATTGCCCAAGGTCAATTAGACGGTAGAGAAACAGTAGGATTAAGGGGGTATGAAAACAATAGAATTTCATCAACCGACGGAGGTGCTATTTACAACAAATTCCAAATGGAACTACGTTATTCAATAACAGATAAACCCTCTGCATCAATCTATACTTTAGGATTTTTAGAAGCTGGTAATTCATATAACAATTTTAGCGAGTTTAACCCGTTTAAGTTAAAACGCTCAGCTGGAGTTGGTGTTCGTATATTTATGCCTGCTTTTGGTTTATTAGGTATTGATTTCGCACATGGTTTTGATCCATTACCTGGACAGACAGAAAAATCTGGTTGGCAAACACATTTTATTATTGGAAGACAGTTCTAAAACCTTACATTTGTAATGTGTCTGGTTTTTTGGCACGGTTTTTTCTAAACACATTATACAAGATGAAAAAAAACATTTTATCAATCGTTCTTTTACTTATTACTAGTATTGTTATTGCGCAAAAAACGCAACGTATTGCTTATATTGATATGGAGTATATACTTCAAAATATCCCTCAATATTTAGAGGCTCAAAATTCATTAGATGCTAAAGTAGAAAAATGGAAAAGTAAATTAGATAAAGAAGCTCGGGCTATTGAAGTTTTAAAAACTGATCTAATTAATGAAAAAACCATTTTAACAAAAGATTTAGTTGACGAACGTGAAGAAGACATCTTAATTAAACAAGAGTCATTGCGTAGATTAGAATCTCTTTACTTTGGTCCTAGCGGTGACATGTACAATTTAAGAAAACAATTGATTCAACCAGTACAAGATCAAGTATACAGTGCTGTACAATCAATTGCTTCAAGAAAAAAATACGACTTTGTTTTTGATAAATCTAGTGAGTTAGTTATGTTATATTCTAACAAAAAACACGATATTAGCGACCTTATCATAAAAATGATCAATATTGATCAGAGAAAACAAGAGAAAAAAGATAAGATCGCTGCTAAAAAAGAGTTACTTAAAAACGAAGGATTGAGTGATGAGCAAAAAGCTAGAATTAAAAGAAAGGAAGAATTAAAAAGTAATAAAGAAGCTGAAAGAATAGCCAAAATAAAGAAAATAGAAGAGAAAAGACAAGCTAGATTAAAAGAAAGAGCTGAAAAAAGAAAGTTATTATTAGAAAAAAAGAAAGCTCTAAAAAAAGCAAGAGAAGAAGCTGAAAAAGAAGCAAAAGAGAACAAATAAATCAAGAATAGAGAATACAAATTAAATTAAATTAAAGATGAAACATTTTAAAACGTTATTATTAGTTGCAATTTTTACAATTGGATTAGGTAGTGTAGCGAGTGCACAAAAAATTGCACATATTAACACAGATAAATTATTAGCTGAAATGCCAGCAACAAAATCGATGAAGGCACAGTTAGAAAAGCTAAACAAAACATATCGTGATGATATCGAAGCTATGTATAAAAAATTACAAGCTAAGATGCAGAAATATGAAGCTGAAGGTAAGAGCCAAACTCAAGAAGTAAATCAAAAAAGAGCTATTGAGGTTCAAAAAGACAGGCAATTAATTGGTCAAGCTGAGCAGACTGCAGGTCAAGAAATGCAAAAAAAATACCAAGAAAAAACACTTCCAATTTTAAAGAAAGCTGAAGATGCAATTAAAGCTGTAGCTGCTGAAAAAGGAATTATTTACGTATTAGATGCTGCTCCAGGAAAAGGATTAATCGTTTATGACAAAGGAGAAAACATTTACAATGCTGTAAAGACTAAATTAGGTTTCTAATAAAAACTTAAAATATATTATAAAAATCCTGCTGAATTCAGCAGGATTTTTATTTTTGTTATACTATGATTATAAAATCTCAGCAACCTATAGGAATTTTTGACTCTGGAATTGGAGGCACCTCCATTTGGAAAGAAATTAACACATTATTACCCAAAGAAAGTACTATATACCTATCTGATAGTAAAAATGCTCCTTATGGTCAAAAAACGAAAGAAGAAATTATTGACTTATCAATTAAGAATACTGAAATTTTAATTAATAAAGGATGTAAAATTATTGTTGTTGCCTGTAATACAGCTACAACCAATGCCATTGAATATTTAAGAGCTAATTATAATATCCCTTTCGTCGGAATTGAACCAGCTATAAAGCCAGCTTCATTACAAACAGAAACAGGGATTATAGGTATTCTTGCGACTAAAGGAACATTAAATAGTAGCTTATTTGAAAAAAGCTCAGCAAATATTAATGATAATGTTCAAATTATAGAACAAATTGGTGAAGGCCTAGTCGAGTTGATTGAAAATGGTGAAATGCACTCATTAAAAATTAGGGGACTCCTTGAAAAATACCTGTCTCCAATGATAGCAAAAAAATGCGATTATCTTGTATTAGGTTGTACTCACTATCCTTATTTAATTCCTCAAATAAAAAGTATTATTGGTAATAATATAACAATTATTGATTCAGGAGCAGCGGTTGCTAAACAAACAAAAAACATATTAGTAGAAAAAGAGTTATTAAACACATCAAACAATCAAGTAAGCAATACTTTCTACATCAATAAAGAAAAAAGTGTTTTAAAAGAAATTTTTAAAGAGTATGATAAAATAGAAATCGATTACTTAGATTTTTAGAACAATGTACCGTTAATATTTGGACAAGCTGAAGCTCTACGTTTTCTACACAAAACATTTATACCAAATGAAATTTGATGAAAACCGCCATTAGTAAACACCACATCCCCACTCTGTTGAGTATACGTATATGCAAACATTAAATTTTTGTAATTCACTCCTAAAATTGGTGTAATATACTGAGTATCTCCAAATACACTTCCATCAAAAGTTCTTCTATAGGATAAAGTTCCCCATAACTGAGCATTATTAAGACTTTTATACACCTTGAAATTTAAATCGCCTATTTTTTCCCCAGTCTGTTCTTTATACTGAAACATAAACGATGGCTCAAATTGCAACCTCTCTTTATCTCCAAAGAAATATCCTCCCCCTAAAATATAATTTCTAAGGTTTAAAGATTCAAAATTTGAATTCAAACTATTTTTTGCTGACAGTAAAATATTTTTTACAGTAAAATATGAAGATATACCTTTGTAATGATATGCCATACCAAAATCTGCATTAAAGTAAAAATCACTTTCAATAACTTGGCTAACAACAGGATCATTAATAAATGTACGTTGATCTACTTCATTCTGAACCATCGCCATTGAAAGCCCAAATGACAACTGTTTAAATAAATTTTCATTTCCCAAATTTAAATGATATGCATAAGTTCCTTGAAAACCTTTTTGTGAATGATATCCATTTTTATCATTAAAAAATATTGCGCCTACTGCAGCATTAGAATATTCTCCTAATCTTGTATGAAAACTTGCTGTTTGCAACTCATTATCATCCCAATATTTACCAGCAGTTAAACGTATTTTACCACAGTTTCCAATTCCAGCTGCTGCGGGATGCAACAAGTAAACGTTGTCAGATAAATAATCAGCATAAATTGGTAAAGTCTCTTGTCCTGAAACTTTGGAAACTAATACTAAAAAAAGTACCACTAAAATTCTTTTCATATACTTAATATTGACAAATGTCCATCAAAGATAACCAAGAGTTATAAGAAAATTTGTTAATTTCAAAAAAAGTAAACTATAATTCATTTTTTTAACATATTATCGACCTAACCTATAAGCTGATGGTGTTTTCTTTTTCAATTCTTTGAATTTTCTATTAAAATTAGAAATATTTTTAAACCCAGATTTTTCTGAGACTTCTATTATAGAATAATCTTTATTTAACAATAATTTACATGCTTTTTCAACTCTCAATTCATTTAAAAATGTAAAGTATGTTTTATTTGTTCGTTGCTTAAAATACCTACAAAATGCATTCGATGTCATATTTGCAACTTCAGCAATATCATACAATTCTATTTTTGTACTAAAATTACTCAAAGTATAATCCATAACATCTCTCATCCTTTTCCCTTCATTATCCGTATACTTCTTTTCATAGATAAAAGATGAAAGAATTTTAATCTCAGAACTTGAAATTAACCTAAGCATCTTTATAAAAACAATAAACTTATCTAAATCCCTACTTTTTTTTAATTTAAAAAAATGCTTTTCTAGGTTCTTCTTATTATTCAATACTTTAAAACTACTTTTAATATTGTTAAAAAAAATAGTAAGCTCTTTAAAATCATCTAACTCAAAAAAATCATCACCAAAAGATGATTTCGTAAAAAAAAGAGAAATCATAAAAGACTCTTTAATTATTGATGTATCACTTTTAAAAACATGTGATTGATTACCCCCTATAGCAATTATATCATTTGATTTATATTCGCTTATTTTATCCCCAACTATCAAGGTTCCTTCACCTTTTACTATGTAACATAATTGTATTTCTTCGTGTTGATGTAGTTTATCGTAAAAAACACTTCCTTTATCTTCTTGATAAATCAATCCTAAATTTTTGGTTTTAGGTATTTCGAATGGTAAAACTTTCATTGATAATTTTTTAACAAATCTATATAATATTTACACATAAATTGAATTTTAATATTTATAGGGGTAATATAATATCATTATAAGATAGAAAAGAATAAAAAATTATCAACAATCAACTATAATTTTGTATCAAAAAAACAAAATGAGTATAAATTGGAAAGGTGTTATGCCTGCAGTAACTACAAAATTTTCTAGTGATGACACTTTAGATTTAAACATGTTTGAAGTAAACATAAAAGCACAACTAGAAGCTGGTGTTCATGGAATTGTATTAGGAGGAACTTTAGGTGAAGCTAGCACTTTATTAGATCATGAAAAAAGAACATTAACACAAACAACTGTAGATATCGTTAAAGGCAAAGTACCTGTATTAATGAATATTGCAGAACAAACCACCAAAGGAGCTATAGAAGCTGCTCAAAAAGCAGAAGAAGATGGAGCTAAAGGTTTAATGATGTTACCTCCGATGCGTTATAAAGCTGGAGATAGAGAAACTGTAGAATATTTTAAAGCAGTTGCAAACTACACTTCGTTGCCTATTATGGTGTATAACAACCCTGTAGACTATAAAATTGAAGTTACTTTAGATATGTTTGAAGAACTTCTAAAATGTGACAATATAGAAGCTGTAAAAGAGTCTACCAGAGATATCTCTAATGTAACAAGAATCAAAAATAATTTTGGTGATCGATTAAAGATAATGACTGGAGTTGACACCTTAGCCTTAGAAAGTTTATTAATGGGTGCAGATGGATGGATAGCTGGTTTAGTTTGTGCCTTCCCAAAAGAAACTGTCGCTATCTATGAATTACAAAAAGCAGGAAAAATAAAAGAAGCTTTAGAAATATATCGTTGGTTTTTACCATTGTTAGAATTAGATATTAATTCTAAATTAGTACAAAATATTAAACTAGCTGAAGTTGCTACAGGTATTGGAACAGAAAATGTTCGTGCTCCTCGCCTTCCGTTAATAGGTGAAGAACGCAAACATGTTCTAAACGTAATTGAAACTGGCTTAAAAAACAGACCTACTTTACCCGATTATAAAAATTTGTAGAATATATGCTTACAGGAAAAAACTACATTGGCAATAAAACATCAGCACAAGGAAACAAAACCTATAAAACATTCAATCCTGAATTAAATCAGGAAAATGAAACAGTATTTACTGAGGCTACTCAAGAAGAAATTAACGAAGCAGTTACTTTAGCTTCAAAAGCTTTTAAAAAATTTAGGAGTATTTCTGGAAAACAAAAAGCACTATTTTTAAATACAATTGCTGATGAAATTTTAGCTTTAGATGAACTACTTATTCAAACATATTGTTCTGAAACTGGTTTACCAGAAGGACGCGCAAGGGGAGAAAGAGGAAGAACGGTATATCAACTCCGTTCTTTTGCTGATTTAGTAGCCGAAGGTTCTTGGGTAGATGCTACAATTGATACAGCCATTCCAGATAGAGAACCATTACCTAAGTCCGATATTAGAAAAATGAATATTCCTTTAGGACCTGTCGTTGTTTTTGGTGCAAGTAATTTTCCATTAGCATATTCTACCGCTGGTGGTGATACTGCTGCTGCATTTGCCGCAGGATGCCCAGTAATTGTTAAATCACATCCGATGCATGCTGGAACTGGAGAATTAATAGCTTCTGCAATTATTAATGCTGCTAAAAAAACAGGAATGCCAAATGGTGTTTTTTCAAATTTAAATTCTAGCGGAATAGAAGTTGGTCAGCAATTAGTTTCGCACCCCGAAGTAAAAGCTGTTGGATTTACAGGAAGTATTCGTGGTGGTAGAGCTTTGTTAGATTTAGCAGCAAAACGAGAAGAACCAATTCCTGTCTTTGCAGAAATGGGAAGTGTAAATCCTGTAATTATGTTACCTCAAGCTTTAAAAAATAGATCAGAAGATTTGGCAAATACATATGCTGGATCTATAGCTTTAGGAACTGGACAATTCTGTACTAACCCCGGATTAATTTTAGGCGTAAAAGGAGATGATTTAACAAATTTCACCAATGCTTTAGCAAATAAGATTGTTGAAATAAATCCTTCTTGTATGCTACATCCTAATATCGTAGCAGCCTATGAAAGCAACAAAGAAAAAGCAATTAATCAAAGTGGATTAATTGTAGTCGGAGGTTATGAGAATGAAGTGCAATCTAACTATGCTACACAAATAATAACAACTGTTGAAGGAAAAACTTTTTTAGAAAATACAACACTACATCAAGAAGTATTTGGACCTTTTTCTATGGTTGTGCAATGTGAAAATGTTGAGCAATTAGAAAAAATTATCTCTAAGTTTGAAGGTCAGTTGACAGGAACTATAATATCAGATAAAAACGAAATATCTGAATATCCATCGGTAATTGCTGCTTTACAAAATAGGGTTGGTAGAATTATTTTTAATGGAGTTCCAACTGGAGTTGAAGTTTGTCCATCAATGGTTCATGGAGGGCCATACCCTGCATCAACAGATAGTAGATTTACAGCTGTTGGAATTCATTCAATTAAGCGTTGGGTACGACCTTTTAGTTATCAAGATTGGCCTAATAATTTATTACCTGATGAACTAAAAAATGAAAATCCATTACAAATTTCACGTTCAGTTAACGGTAATTTTACAAAACAGGAATTAACATCATAAAATTTAAGAATTTCTTTAGATAAGTAAAAAAAACAAATAGTAGTTTTGTCTTAGCTAAAGGGATTGAAAACAAAGCCGGCTTCGTTTTACTAGATTATAGAAATTTTGAAGGGTTTTTCTAAGAAAGAAAACAAGCTGGCGATTCAATTTAGCATGAGAAAAACTTTTTTTTGCATAGATGCCCACACTTGTGGAAATCCAGTTAGAGTTGTAGCTTGTGGTGGTCCAAACTTAATTGGTACTAACATGAGTGAAAAGCGCCAGCACTTTTTAAAAGAGTTCGATTGGATTCGTAAAGGTCTCATGTTTGAACCTCGAGGACATGATATGATGAGCGGCTCTATTCTCTTCCCTCCTCATAATCCTGATAACGATTTTGCAATTTTATTTATAGAAACATCTGGCTGTTTACCTATGTGTGGACATGGCACTATAGGAACCATTACAATAGCGATTGAAGAAGGTTTAATTATACCTATAGTTCCTGGGAAAATTAAAATGGAAGCTCCTGCTGGTTTAGTTGAAATAGAATATCAACAAACTGGAAAGAAAGTTGATTGGGTTAGACTAACCAATGTTAAAAGTTATTTAGCAGCTGAAAATTTGACGGCTGATTGCCCTGAATTAGGTGAAATTACTTTTGATGTTGCTTATGGCGGAAACTATTATGCTATTGTAGATCCTCAAAAGAATTTCTCTGGAGTACATAATTTTACAGCTTCAAAAATCATTCAATATTCTCTAGTAGTAAGAGATCGTATCAATAAAAAATACCCTGATATGTTTATTCATCCAGAAAATGATACCATTAGAGATGTTACCCACATGCTTTGGACAGGTAATCCATTAGACCCGACTTCTTCAGGTCGTAATGCAGTTTTTTATGGTGATAAAGCTATTGATCGAAGTCCTTGCGGCACAGGGACATCAGCAAGATTAGCTCAACTACATGCAAAAGGAAAATTAAAAACTGGCAAAGAGTATATTCACGAAAGCTTTATTGGAAGTAAGTTTATTGGTCGAGTAGAAAAAGAAACAACATTAGCGGGTAAATCTGCTATCATACCAAGTATTCAAGGTTGGGCTAAAGTATACGGATACAACAACATAATTATTGATGACCAAGACGATCCTTATGCACATGGGTTTCAAGTAATATAAAATGAATAAAAAAGTAGTTATTATTGGCGGAGGGATTATTGGTTTATGTTCTGCATATTATTTGCAAAAAGCAGGGCACGAAGTAATCGTTGTAGATAAATCTGATTTTTCTTCTGGCGCATCACATGTTAATGCTGGCATCATCACTCCAAGTCATATCATATCCTTAGCTGCTCCAGGAATGATTAATAAAGGAATTAAATGGATGTTTAGCTCATCTAGTCCTTTATCGATAAAACCTCGTTTAGATCTTGATTTTATAAAATGGTCTTTACTTTTTAAAAAAGCCTCTACTCATAAAAAAGTACAACAATCAATTTCGATTATTAAAGACGTTAATTTATTCAGTAAAGAGTTATATGAAGCTATAAAAACTTCAGATGATTTTGATTTCTTCTATCAAAACAAGGGGTTATTAATGTATTATAAAACTGATAAAGCTGGAGAAGAAGAATGGAATATAGGAAAACGAGCTATTAAAGAAGGATTAAAGGTTGAAAACTTAACCAAAGAAGAAGTTAAAAAACTAGAACCTAATTGTAATTTAAATATTAAAGGAGCGATATATTATCATTCTGATGCTCATATGACTCCCAATGAGTTTATTCCTCAATTAAAATCTTATTTAGAGAAAAACGGAGTAACTTTTTTATCGAATGAAGAAGTTTTAGATATTAATATTTCAAATGCTAAAGCAACATCTATCACAACTAATAAACAAACATTATTAGCTGATGAATATATTTTAGCTACAGGTTCTTGGTCACAAAACTTAGCTAAAAAATTACAGTTAAACATTCCTGTTCAAGCTGGTAAAGGTTATCGTATAAATGTGAATAAAGAAACAGGCATTACTATTCCCGCAATTTTAATGGAGGCTAAAGTAGCCGTTACACCTATGAATGGTTTTACACGATTTGCAGGAACCATGGAAATTGGAGGTATAAATCATAAAATAAATACAGCACGTGTAAAAACTATAGCCAAAGCTGGCGAACAATATTATACTGATTTAAAAATAAATCAAAAAGACATTGACAATGCCGATTGTGGTTTACGACCTTGTTCTCCAGACGGTTTACCATATATTGGCCGCTTATCTAAAGTTAAAAATGTAACCGTAGCAACTGGTCATGCGATGATGGGATGGAGTTTAGGACCTGCTACAGGTAAACTAGTTTCTGAGATTATCTCTGATGAAAAAACTAGTTTAAATTTAGAACCATTTAATCCTGAAAGGTTTCATTAAACAAAAAACACTTTAGAAAATTCTAAAGTGCTTTTTACTTTTATTTAAAATTAGCTATTCCTTTTTCTAACCAATTAAAATATTCATCTACATCTGGTGTATATGCCACAGGGTCAATCAAATTAGATTCATCGTGATTCATTAACACATAAAATGGTTGTGAATTTGCCTTATACTTAATAGTTTGCATCTCACTCCATTTTTGACCTATATATTTTAATTTTTTTCCTGGATTTAATTTTGAATCTACTACTTCATCATCTTTTAAAGCTCTTTTATCATCAACATATAGTGATATTAAAACTACTTTATTTTTTAAAACATCTAAAACTTTAGGTTTTACCCAAACATTTTGTTCCATCTTTCTACAGTTCACGCAAGCATGACCTGTAAAATCAATCATAACAGGCTTTCCTACTTTTTTAGCATAGGCTAAACCTTTATCATAATCGTTAAATGCCATAATATCGTGAGGAGGCATTAAATGTGCTCCGTCTGGCAATCCATTATGATCATCATTCTGTTGATTAGTAACACTCACCGTAGCTTGTTTTGTAAAACCAACTCCATAAGGTGATTCACTGTAATGTTGAGGAGGTGGAAAAGCGCTTATTAAATTTAATGGCGCTCCCCATAAACCTGGAATCATATAAATAGTGAATGATAAAACTAATAAACCTAAACTCAACCTTCCTACCGAAATATGGCTCTGTGGGCTATCGTGTGGTAATTGTATTTTCCCAAATAAGTAAAATGCTAAAGCTCCAAATATTGCAATCCAAATAGCTATAAATACTTCTCTTTCTAATAAATGTAATTGTAAAACTAAATCAGCATTCGACAAGAACTTAAATGCTAAAGCCAATTCTAAAAACCCTAATACAACTTTAACTGTATTTAACCATCCACCTGACTTCGGTAATGAATTTAACCAACCAGGAAAAGCTGCAAATAATGCAAATGGTAATGCAATTGCTAAAGAGAAACCTAACATACCAATAATTGGTCCTATTTGACTTCCTCCTGAAGCTGCTTCCACTAACAAAGTACCAACTATTGGCCCAGTACATGAAAACGAGACTATTGCCAAAGCTAATGCCATAAAGAAAATTCCTATAAACCCTCCTCTATCAGCTTGTGCATCTACCTTAGTTCCCCAAGAACTTGGTAATGTAATTTCGAAAGCTCCTAAAAATGATGCTGCAAAAATTAATAAGATTAAAAAGAATGCAATATTAAACCATACGTTGGTTGACAATGCATTTAAAGCATCTGCTCCAAAAATTGCGCTTACTAATATCCCTAGTAAAACATATATAATAATGATTGACAATCCATAAATAATTGCATTACGAATTCCAGCCGCTTTACTTTTACTTTGTTTTGTAAAAAAACTAACAGTCATTGGAATCATTGGAAACACACATGGAGTTAACAAAGCTGCAAAACCTGATAAAAAAGCAATTATAAAAATACTTAATAATCCTTTTTTATCTTTTGAAGAAGGTTTATTTGACGCAACACTTTTACTTCCTTTTAAAGCAGCTTTACCTAAGTTAAAAACTAAATCTATTTCTTTTGGCGGTAAACATTGCTCGTCTGTACAAGCAATAAACTCAACAAAAGCATTGATTTCTTTAACCTCAGCATCAATCAATTCTACTTCTTGAATAAATTCCGCTGTATGGGCAAATGATTTTATGCTCATTCCTTCATCACTAAAAAGCTTTGTGAATTTTATTTCTCCTTTTGGCTCTTTTGTGTTTCCTATTAACTTTATTTTACCTCCTTCATCATCATAGGTAAAAGTAGTTGGAATAGGTCCGCCCTTTGGAACTTCTTGTGCATATAAATGCCAACTATCTTTTATTTTAGCAACACTTATTAATTTATATTTAGTTTCTGATACCTTTTCTACTTTCGTTTCCCATTGAATTGGATTGTATATTTGACTAAACCCACTAACAACAATAGTAAAGCAGAATAATATTGCAAGTATTTTTTTCATTTAAAAAATATATTGAAGAATTTAATTTACTTTAAAAGTTAATTCAACTTCTTTAGGAGGCAAACAATTTTCACCAGAGCAAACCATATACTCTACAGTTCCGTTAATGGTGAATTTTTCATTCGTTTTTAATCTAATCTTTTGGGTAAAAACTGCTTTATTATCAAAATATTTAATACGCATATCAAACATATCATCGTCAACTGTGTGCCCTTCCTCTTCTTTAGTGTTTCCCTTTTTTAAATATCGTTGATCTCCAGTAAAGCTAAACAATGTAGGAATTGGGCCTCCTTTAGGAATTTCTTGAGAATATAAATGCCACTCTTTTTCGATATTAGCTGTAGCTATTAGTTCACTTTCTTTATCTGATATTTTTTTTACTGAAGTTGTCCATTTTACAGGATCATATACTTGAGCATAAGAAACGTAAGAAATAGCTATTGCTAAAAAAAGAAGTACTTTTTTCATTATTAATCAATTAGTGTTTAATCTGTAAAAATAAGGTCTTTATCTTTTAAAACCTTATTCATTAAAGAAATTTAACATCTATTTATTAAAACAAAAAAAAAGAGTAATCATTTCTGATTACTCTTAACTAGTAGCGGGAACTGGACTCGAACCAGTGACCTTCGGGTTATGAGCCCGACGAGCTACCTACTGCTCTATCCCGCGATTTGCGGTTGCAAATATACAACCTTTTCTTTCTCTTATCCAAATAAAACATCGTTTATTTTGCAACTATTTTATAACTCACACCATAACAGCACAATAAAAAACAATAAATCTTAAGTAAAACAACTTATCTTTGCCACATGACACATAAAGCAGGATTCGTAAATATTATCGGTAACCCAAACGTTGGTAAATCAACTTTAATGAATGCATTGGTTGGTGAAAAACTTTCAATCATCACTTCTAAAGCTCAAACAACTCGACACCGTATTTTAGGTATCGTAAATAATGAAGATTATCAAGTTGTTTTTTCAGACACTCCTGGTATTATTCAACCAGCATATGAACTACAATCATCAATGATGGATTTTGTAAAATCTGCTTTTGAAGATGCTGATGTACTTATCTACATGGTTGAAGTTGGAGAAAAAGAACTAAAAAACGAAGCTTTTTTTAAACGAATAATTCACAGCGAGATTCCTGTTATTTTATTACTAAATAAAATTGATAAATCTTCTCAAGAAGAAGTTGAAGAGAAGATTGCTTATTGGAGAAATAAAGTGCCAAACTCATTTGTTTATGTTATTTCTGCTTTAGAAAAATTTAATGTAGAAACTGTTTTTTACAAAATCATAGAATTACTTCCTGAAGCCCCTCCTTTTTATCCAAAAGATCAATTAACAGATAAATCAGAGCGCTTTTTTGTAAACGAAAAGATTAGAGAAAAAATCTTACAACAATATAAAAAAGAGATTCCTTATTCGGTTGAAGTAGAAACTGAGGAATTTGTAGAAGAAGAAGATATTATTAAAATACGTTCAGTAATTATGGTCGAGCGTGATACCCAAAAGGGAATTATAATAGGCCATAAAGGAAGTGCAATTAAACGTGTAGGTACTGAAGCTCGAAAAGATTTACAGAACTTTTTCGAGAAAAAAGTGTTTTTAGATCTATATGTAAAAGTGAATAAAAACTGGCGTTCTAATGATCGTCAATTAAAGCGTTTTGGCTATAAAGACTAACTAGCTTTTTATTTTATTTAGCAACTCTTTTGTAAACTTTTTTAATTCATCCATTTGTTTTTTTCCTGTGGACTTACCTATAGTACCTACAAAGTATAACAACACCCAAATTATTGGCAAAACAAACAACATTACAATAGATAATAGAGAAGTTTTATTTAGAGACCAATTACTATATGCTATTACTCCAAAAACTAAAAAAGCAGTAGCTACAAAAAAATGAAGAAACATAAAAAGTGTCCAAACTTGAGGTTTTGGCCCAAATAATCCTTTAATAACAGAAGTTTCTTTTGTTAATTCTTCAATTTCAATATGTAATTGAGGAGACCAAAAATGTGTTTCACTCTCAGGAACATCAATTACCACATGATTATCTACCACCTTCATTTTGTATTTAGCATCATCTAATGTATGCTTACTAATCTCTTTCAATAAAGCATCTGACTCCAAATCAAAATTTATTTGAAATCTGGGTTTTAAAAAAATCTGATTATATAATTGATCATCCATAAGACTAATTTACTTCAAAATTTAATTTCATAGTAATTGAAGCTGTTTTTTCTTTTGATGATGTATTATAAGTTCCTCCCCAAGAATAATTCTCATTTGAATTCTGACCAGTAATTTGGAAAATCCCCATTTTAGCAGATATCAAATCTCCTAAACTTTCTCCAGAATTCTCTGCAATTTTATCTGCTCTCGATCTAGCATCTGCTGTTGCTTTACTTATCATCTCAACTTTTAAATCAGCTAACTTTGTATAATAATAGCGTGGTGGCTGCGAGTAAAACTGAATTCCTTTATTTAATAACTCAGTTATTTCACGAGAAATTTTCTCAACTTTTTCTACATTATTAGATTCAATTTTTATAGATTGTGTTAGTCTATAACCCAAAAACTCTTCTCCCATATATTTCCCTTCAGGAGAATATTTAGTTCTCGTATTCTTATTACTTTTTACAGCTTTAAAAATTAATTCTTCAGGTTTAATTCCTTTAGATGTTAAATATTCTGTAATAATCTTTTTATCTTTTTCTAACTGATTGTACCCTTCTTTTAAACTAGGATTCTCTTTTGAAAAAGATCCTTCCCAAACAATTAAGTCCGATGTAAAGTCAGCCTTACCTAAACCTGTAACAGCAATATTTCCTTGAGGTTTATTTCTATTTATAATTGAGTTCCCTAATAAATAAGCTGCAATTACTATTGCTATTCCAAAAATTATAGCATTTAAGTTCGTGTTCTTCATAATCATTTTTTTATTCCTATAAAACTACAACAAATATTGCAACGTTAAATTGTATCTTTGCACAAATTTTAACAAAATGAGTAGTATTGTAGCCATTGTTGGTAGACCTAATGTAGGTAAATCCACTTTATTTAACCGTTTAGTACAGCGTCGTGAAGCTATTGTAGATTCTGTTAGTGGAGTTACAAGAGATAGGCACTACGGAAAATCTGAATGGAACGGAAAAGAATTTTCGGTAATAGATACTGGTGGATACGTTGTTGGTTCTGATGATGTTTTTGAAGGAGAGATACGCAAACAAGTTCAGTTAGCAATTGATGAAGCTGATATTATTGTTTTTGTAGTAGATGTTGAGCAAGGAATTACTCCTATGGATGATGAAGTTGCAAAAATACTACGTCAAGTTAAGAAGCCTCTTTTTATGGCTGTTAACAAAGTTGACAACGCAATGCGTGATGCTGATGCTGTTGAATTTTACAACCTTGGCTTAGGTGACTATTACACAATTTCTTCAATAAATGGAAGTGGAACTGGTGAATTATTAGATGCTGTCGCAGAAGCCATTCCTGAAGAGGAAGAGGAAGAATTAAATGAATTACCTCGTTTTGCAGTAGTAGGTCGTCCAAATGCTGGTAAATCTTCATTTATCAATGCCCTAATTGGAGAAGACAGAAATATCGTTACCAATATTGCTGGTACTACTCGTGATTCTATTGATACTAAATACAATCGTTTCGGGTTTGAATTTAACTTAGTAGATACTGCAGGAATCAGAAAGAAATCAAAAGTAAAAGAAGATTTAGAATTCTATTCTGTAATGCGTGCAGTTCGTGCAATTGAACATTGTGACATTGCTATTTTAGTTGTGGATGCTACTCGTGATTTTGAAGGTCAAGACGAAAAAATATTCTGGTTAGCTGAAAAGAACAGAAAAGGAATCATCATTCTTGTAAACAAGTGGGATTTAGTTGAAAAGAAAACTAACACCATGCGTGATTTTGAGGCGCATATTAGAAAAAAAATTGCTCCTTTTACAGATGTGCCAATTGTATTTATTTCTGTACTAACAAAGCAACGTATTTTTAAAGCTATTGAAACTGCCGTGGAAGTGTTTGAAAACAGAAAGCGCCGTATTCAAACAAGTAAATTAAACGAAACAATGTTGGAAATTATGGATCAAAACCCGCCTCCAGCAACTAAAGGAAAGTATATCAAAATAAAGTATTGTATGCAATTACCAACGCATACACCTCAATTTGCATTTTTCGCAAATTTACCTCAATATATTAGAGATCCATACAGACGTTATTTAGAAAACCAATTACGTGAAAGGTATAACTTTAATGGTGTACCTATTAGTATTTATTTTAGACAGAAATAGAAATTCAATAAATTTTAAATAAAAAAAGTCATTGTTCAAAACAATGGCTTTTTTGTTGTTTTGAAAGGTAAAACGAAGAAAAACGACTATCTATAAGCAATTTTGTAAATTTGTAGTTAGAAAGAGATAGAAAACATGGAAATAAGACAACCTAAAAGCTTACAAAACATAGAATTACCATTACACCTTAACATTAGTTTTGAAAAGGTATACGATATGTTACGTGGATATGCTAGTGAAGAACAAAGAGATCATCCTTTTTATGCTTCTGCTACTATCTTAGTAAAACAGGTAGAAAAACACCCTGAGCTAATTAACGGTTTTTCTGATTTTTCTCTTTTAGAAAAACATGATGAAATTATTAATCTTTTATTAGAAGGTTTATTTCCAATAGCGCTTACAGATAATGAAATTAAAGCCGCTACGATACCATTTACTTTTACTTCTTTTAAATTTACCAATCGATTTGAAAACATTATAAAAAATGCTGGAGAAGATTACGAATTAAAGGTTCGTAACTTTGAAGAAGATTTAATGTATATTCATTCTTGTATCTTAATTTTAAACATCGTTTATCAACATCCAGTAGATTTAAAAAGACCTTTCTTTTTTGATATTCCAGATAAAAATTCAGAGATTATAAAACACTATCGAGTTGCTTTTAATGGCGACTTTATGGAAATTTATCCAAAAGAAAATGCTCCAAAACTAACCAAAGAAGATATCGAGATGTTGTTAGATAATTTTAACAACATAGATGTTTGGAAAGAAAAGTTTCCACCAAATTCATATACTTTTAAGGGATTTGGTTTAATGAATTTATTTGATGTTACTGCTGACGAAACTATTTCTTCAGTTAGAAATACACTGTTAGAAAAACACGATGACAATATAAACACGAAGCTTCAAAAAGATTTAAGCGAGTTTTTTAACATTAAAGATTTAACTACTGGTTTTTCTGTCTTTGATACCTCTAGAAAAACATTAGACTCTACCCGTGTAAAAAAATCAGAAAGTCTCATTTTAAACGATGAACGTTCTATTATGTGCAATCAATTTTTCTGTAATCATATTCTAGAAAAAATCTTTTGCAAAACTGAAGCTGTTACTATTTCTGATGTTGAGAAATATGGAAAACAATCAAATGAAAATCCATTTTACAAAAGACTAAAAGAGAAAGGCATAGGTAGCCTTATATTAATCCCTATAAAAGCTTCTTCAAATAGCGATTTGGCCTTAGTTGAAATCGCTTCACCAAGACCGTATGAACTAAACACAGTTAATCAACAAAAATTAAAAGATTTAATTCCTGTTTTTGAAGCTGCTGTTGAACGTTCGGCAGACGAGCACCAAAATATTTTGGAAGCTACCATTCAAGAACATTATACCTCAATTCATCCATCTGTAAAATGGCGTTTTTACGATGCTGCAGAAAAATATCAAACAGATGTTTTTAATAAAATTGAAAATGTTAAAATTGATCAAATAGTTTTTGATGATGTGCATCCTTTATATGGACAATCAGATATTAAAGGATCGTCTATTGCCAGAAACGAAGCCATTAAAGAAGATTTAACAACTCAGCTAACATTAGCTATTTCTGTTTTAAAAGAAGCTTGTAAATCTGAAGAATTACCTATCTACAAAGAACTAATGTTTCGTGTAGAAGAATATCTTTTAGAAGTAAAAAATGGCTTAAAAGCAGGAGATGAAATTGGGATTCTTGACTTCTTAAAACAAGATATTTACCCTGTATTTAGTCATATTAAAGAAATAAATACCGACCTAGAAGGGTTAGTTACAACCTATATGGATCGCTTAGATCCTAATTTACATGTTGTTTATGAAAAAAGGAGAGCTTACGAACATAGTGTTACACTCTTAAACGATAAACTTGCTAAGTTTATTGATGCTAAACAAGAAGAAGCGCAAGTAATGTTTCCTCACTATTTCGAACGTTATAAAACAGATGGTGTAGAGTATAATATGTATATCGGACAATCATTAACAAATGAAAAAAAATACGATGACTTGTACTTGTACAATCTAAGACTATGGCAATTACAAGTAATGTGCGAAATGGAAAACGTAGCTAATACAGCTCGAAAATCTATGGAACACGATTTACAAGTAGCATCTTTAATTCTTGTACATAGTAACCCGTTAGCGATCAAATTTAGAATGGATGAAAAACAATTTGATGTTGATGGTGCTTATAATATTCGATATGAAATTATTAAAAAACGTATTGATAAAGCACATATAAAAGGAACAGATAAACGATTAACTGTTCCTGGTAAAATTGCTATTGTTTACTCACAAGATAAGGATGCCCGTGAATATTTAAAATACATTAAATATTTACAATCAAAGAACTTGTTAGGAGAAGTTGAAAACCTAGTGTTAGAAGATTTACAAGGTGTTTCTGGATTAAAAGCACTACGTGCTGAAGTTATTTATCACGAAAATTTTGACACCGAAAAAACAATTACTATCGACGAATTGATTGAAGAGTTTAAGTAACCTAGCCTATGAAACCGATTCTTAGAAATATTTTAGCTGTTATTATTGGATGGATTGCAGGAAGTATTGTAAACATGTCCTTAGTAAATTTAGGTCACAAAATATTTCCTATAGAAGGAGTAGATTTAAGTGATATGAATCAGTTGGCTGAAATTATGCCAACTTTAGACACAGAGTATTTTCTTTTTCCTTTTTTAGCTCACGCATTGGGGACTTTGGTTGGTGCTGCTATTGCATGGAGTATCGCTTCAAACCATAAAATAAAATTTGCGCTTACCATTGGTGCACTTTTTTTGCTTGGAGGAATTATGGTTAACTATATGTTACCTGGACCTACTTGGTTCGCTATTACAGATATTCTTTTGGCCTATATCCCTATGGGGTATTTAGGCGGAAAATTAGCTGAAAAAATATTATCTAAAAAGTAGGTAATAAACTTGCCACCTCTCCTACAACCTCAGCTGTTCTCTCTTGGTTATAAAAAGCAATTGCAAAAGCAACAACACTTACTATAATTCCAATCATAAACACAGTATACGTTGTACGTAAAAGTTTATATTTTCTATTTAAAACCAATCCTAAGAAATACAAATCTTTAGTAAGAGAATTGTATAAATAATCACGGTCTTGCATCATCTCACTCATCCCCCATTCAAAATCGGGTAAATCCATTTGATGAAAATTACCAAAGAATAATAAATTTACTTTTTTATTAGCCACATCCTCCTTTGTAAATTTCCCTTCTGTTACATTAGGTCGTGTAGCCATAACCGATAAAATAATAGACGTTACTGTAAATGCTACAAAAATTAAAGACGGAATAATTAAATAATGATTTGATGGATTATCTAATTTTGGAATTAAAGTTGACAATGCCATAGATATAATAATCGCATTTACCGATAGTAGAATATTCGCCTTTGTATCGGCAATATCACTCAAAGTAATATGGTTACGTAAAGCAACACGAAACATAGTTTCAATACCACGCTCTGGCAATTCAACTTTGCTTTTCTTAAAAGCCAACTCTTCTTTTTTCTGCTCAAGTTTAATTTCTTCTTGGGCTATTTTCTTTTTACTCTTTAGCATTTGAGCTAAATTCTTTCCTTTTTGCTTATCCCATAACTTAGCAGCTGCGGCAGTATAGAAGTGATGTTTATTTGTAAAAAAATCAATATTCTCTTCTAAAAACTCAGTTTCTGTAAGCCTTCTGTTTTTAGTTAACTCCCACTCTTTTCTCAGCAACTCTGTTAAATCTCCAAAGTTTTTACTTCCTAGATGAGAGCAATCTGCATCTTTAATTATTTTTTCAACTTCAGTTTTAGGTTTTGCACCCATTTTAGTCGCAGCAATTAAATCTGAAATTTGTTGAATTCTATCATCTGAAATTTTATTTTCTTTTAAAAATGCAGCCGTAATCTTTATGCCTTCATCCTCATGACCATCCATTACTTTGGTATAACCTGTATCATGAAACCAAGCCGCTATTACTAGATTCTCTTTCTCTTCGTCAGTAAAATCACTATTCTCAACTAATTCTTGTGCCTTTTCTACCACTCGTTGCGTATGAGAGACATTATGATACACAAAAGACTTTTCTAAATTTTCATTTAGATAGTTTATTACATACTTTTCTACCTCAACTATCAAATTTCTCATAAAAAACACATTTTTGCTAAATTATAAATTATTTACCAGTATTTAAGTAAAGTCATATTTGTAAGGTTTTAATTACTTCTACGACTGAACTAACGAATTAAAAGTTGAATATAGTACATTCTCTGAAACAAAAGAGAGTGTACTATATTTTTGCTCAAATTTCAATATATTTAATAACAATTTAAAGAAAGGATTTTTTATGCTTACATGGAAAGAAGTAATCAATTTTTCGGTAAAAGGTAACCCAACTCCAAACAGACGAGTTGAAAAAACAGATGCCGAATGGAAAGAATTATTAACCCCTGAGCAATTTAGAATTACAAGACAAAAAGGGACAGAACGTCCACATAGTGGTGCGCTTTGTAGCATTTATGACGAAGGACAATACAACTGCGTTTGTTGTAATACTCCTTTGTTTGATTCTACAATTAAATTTAGTTCTGGTTCTGGTTGGCCAAGTTTTACACAACCAATCACAGAAAATGCCATTAAATACGAAAGAGATATCACTTTTGGTATGGTTCGCGTAGAGGTTATGTGCAATACTTGCGATGCCCATTTAGGACATGTATTTCCTGATGGTCCAGAACCAAGCGGGTTGCGTTATTGTATCAATTCTGAATCTATGCAGTTAGAAAAGGAGGTTACAAATGACAACTAAAAACCTACAACTTGCCACTTTTGGCGGAGGCTGTTTCTGGTGTACAGAAGCTGTATTTCAAGAAGTAAAAGGAGTTGAAAAAGTAATCTCAGGATATTCTGGAGGAAACGTTCCTGGACATCCAACATATCGTGAAATCTGTTCTGGTTTAACTGGTCATGCAGAAGTTATACAAATCACCTTTGATGCTCATGTAATTTCATATGAAGATATTTTGGTGATTTTCATGACAACCCATGACCCTACAACCTTAAATAGACAAGGAGCGGATAGAGGAACTCAATATCGTTCAGTAATTTATTATCATAATGATAAGCAAAAAGAAATTGCTGAAGTAGTTTCAAGGGAAGTTGCTCCATATTATGAGAATCCTGTGGTTACAGAAATAAGCCCTTTAGATGTTTTTTATGAAGCAGGAAAAGAACATCAAGATTATTACAAAGATAATCAAGGTAATGGTTATTGCAGTTTTGTAATAACACCCAAATTAGCAAAGTTACGCAAGTTACATGCTGATAAATTAAAATAACAATTAAAAAAAGAAAGGGACATAAATTATGTCAAACACTATAGAGCGTAAACAAGTATTTAAAGCACCAGAGTTTCAAGTTAAAGACTGGATTAATGCTAACGGAGACAAAACAGCACAAATAAAACTTACTGATTTTAAAGGAAAATTTAAAGTGGTGTATTGTTTTCAAAGTTGGTGCCCAGGTTGTCATAGCAAAGGCTTACCAGATTTAAAGAAAATGGTAGAAGCTTTAAAAGATAATCATAAGATTACATTTTTGGCAGTTCAAACTGTTTTTGAAGGTCATCATGAAAACACCTATGATAAAATGGTAGAAACTCAAAAAAAATACGAGTTAGAAATACCCTTTGGACACGATGCCGGCGGTGATGGAAAGTCACGATCTAATATCATGACAAATTACCAAACTGGTGGAACCCCTTGGTTTTTATTTATAGACAAACACGATAATGTTGTGTTTAGTGATTTTCATCTAAATGTAGATGCAGCCATTCAGTTTTTAAAAACGCTTTAAGATGAAAGGTATTCCAACAATAAAATTATACGGAGCACAACGTTGTCATAAAACACAATATTATCAAACATATTTAGAAACGCGTAATTTACATTACGCGTTTTTAGATGTTGAGAAAAATGAAAATTATGCTGAAGAATTACGCAGCTTATATGAAAACAGAAAACTAAATTTTCCAACAATTACGATTGGTAAGAAAAAGCTAAGAAACCCGACAGATAAAGAATTAAACAAATGGTTAGAGAAACTAAAATAGCATTCGGAGGAGGTTGTCATTGGTGTACAGAAGCTGTATTTCAATCTTTAAATGGCGTCTATAAAGTCTCACAAGGATTTATTTCATCAAATAATAAAAACAACACTTTTTCAGAAGCTGTCATTATTCATTTTAATGCTGAAGAAATTTCACTAGAAGTATTAATTGAAATTCATTTACACACGCACAAAAGCACCTCACAACATTCTATGAGAGAAAAGTACAGATCAGCTATTTATGTTTTTTCTAAAAAGCAAAAAAAGGAAGTACAACTAATTATGAATCAATTACAAAGTGCTTTTCAAGAAAAAATAATTACACAAATATTAGATTTTGAATCTTTTAAATCGTCAGATAATCAATTCAAGAACTACTATTATTCCAATCCTGAAAAACCATTTTGTCAAACATTCATCAACCCAAAACTTAAGTTACTATTTACTAAGTTTTCTCAACAAGTAAATACAAATAAGTTAAATGAAATAATCACCTCATTATGAAGAAAACAAAACTAAACATTGTTAATAAAAAAGGATATAAACTACAAGCTTATTTAGAATTACCTGCCAATCAGAAACCTAATTATTATGCGATTTTTGCACATTGTTTTACTTGTAGTAGTACTTTAGGAGCTGTAAAAAACATTAGTAAATCATTAACTCAACATGGTTTTGGTGTTTTGCGTTTTGATTTTACAGGTTTAGGCCGCAGTGAAGGGGAATTTTCTGAAAGTCATTTTTCTGCAAACATCGATGATCTTATTTCTGTAAACGATTATATGACGGAACATTATAACGCGCCTTGCTTAATAATTGGTCATTCATTAGGTGGAGCGGCTGCAATCGTTGCTGCATCAAAACTAAACAATATAAAAGCAGTAGCTACTATTGGAGCTCCTGCAAATGTTAATCATGTAAAACACTTATTTTCTCATGGTATTGATGATATAGAAACAGCAGGTGATGTTCAAGTAAATATAGGTGGAAGACCTTTTAAAATTAATCAAGAATTTGTTTCAGATTTTGATAAAATCAACTTACCTGAAATTACCAAATCTCTTCGAAAACCAATACTCATTTTACATTCTCCTACTGATACAATTGTTGGAATCAATAATGCTCAAGAATTATATATAAACGCACATCATCCTAAAAGCTTTGTGAGTTTAGACAATGCAGACCATTTACTGTCAAATTCTAAAGATAGTATGTATGTAGGTAACATAATTGGTGCTTGGGTTACTCGATATTTTCCACAACAAGAAAATGAAATGTTAGAAACAAATGGAGAGCAACTTGTAGGTCATCTTAATTTAATTGAAGATAATTTTACCACAAGTATTCAATCTAAAAATCATACTTTAATTGCTGATGAACCTGCTTCTATTGGTGGAGATGATTTTGGCCCTTCTCCTTATGAATACTTGAATGCAGCATTAATTGCCTGTACCGCAATGACTCTTAAGCTATATGCCGAACGAAAAAAATGGGACTTACAAGAAGTATTTGTATATGTTACACATTCCAGAAAACATAGTGATGATTTAGAAATTGAATTGGAGAAACCAACTTTTTTAGATCACATTAGTAAAAAACTAAAATTTGTTGGTAACTTAGATGAAAAGCAAAAAAACAGGTTAAAACAAATTGCCTCTAAATGTCCTGTACACAAAACATTGGCAAGTGAAGTTATTTTTGACACAACAATTATTTAAAATTAAAAACATGAATTTAATTACGAATCTTAGGAACTATTTTTCAATAAAATCAAAAGGAGATACCAAATTAAAAGCTCCCGAAGGAGTTTGTCCAAATTGCTGGGGGAAACAAGAATGGGAAGGAGAATTCTATAAAAAAATTAAAGTAAACAACATAACTCCTGAGCATGATACATACGATAGCTTTATACATGAAGTAGCTTCAAAACTTGATAAAATCACTTTGAAAGGAGATATTTTAGTTTGTGAGACCTGTAAAACATCTTATAAATAATATTGTTAGCACTACCTTTGTAAAATGAAGCTTAATATCCAAGATACTTTTAATAATGAATTACCAGCTGATAAGATTTTAGAAAATTCTCGCAGGCAAGTTTTAGATGCTTGTTTTTCGTTTGTTGAACCTAAAAAAACGGCAAATCCAACGTTAGTCCATGTATCTAAAGAAATGTTAGAAGCCATTGGGTTAACTGAAGAAGACGCTACATATAAAAAATTTTTAAACGTTTTTACAGGAAACAAAATTATAGAAAACACACACCCATATGCAATGTGCTATGGTGGACATCAATTCGGAAATTGGGCTGGACAACTTGGAGATGGAAGAGCAATTAATTTAACAGAAGTTGTACACAAAAGCCAACGTTGGGCAATACAATTAAAAGGTTCTGGCGAAACTCCGTATTCTAGAACTGCTGATGGATTAGCTGTTTTACGTTCTTCTGTTAGAGAATACTTGTGTAGTGAAGCTATGTTTTATTTAGGAGTTCCAACCACAAGAGCTTTGTCGTTAAGTCTATCAGGAGATGAAGTTTTACGAGATGTGCTATACGACGGAAATCCAGCTCACGAAAAAGGAGCTATTGTTTCTCGTTTAGCACCAAGTTTTATTCGTTTTGGAAATTTTGAAATTCTAGCAGCTCGCAAACAACATCTTATTTTAAAACAACTCGCTGATTATACTATCAAACATTTTTATCCAGAAGTTACATCCGAAGGAAAACAAAAATACCTTGACTTTTTAACTGAAGTTCGTAACCGAACTATAGATATGATTGTACATTGGCAACGTGTTGGTTTCGTACATGGAGTCATGAATACTGATAATATGTCTATTTTAGGATTAACCATAGATTACGGTCCTTATGGCTGGCTAGAAGCTTATAATTTTGGCTGGACTCCTAATACGACAGACAACCAACACAAAAGATATCGTTACGGAAATCAATCTCAAATTGGTTTATGGAATTTATTTAAGCTTGCAAATGCTTTGTATACTCTTATTGAAGAAGTAGCACCTTTACAAGAGATTTTAGATGAATATTCTGATATTTATAACAAAAAACATCATTCAATGATGCAATCTAAACTTGGTTTAGTCATAAATGATGAAAATGATAAAGAATTGATTGGCAGATTAGAGGAAACATTACAACTTACCGAAACAGACATGACAATCTTTTTTAGAAATTTATCGAATATTTCTTCAGAAGATAGTTCTGAAACTGCTTTCAAAAAAGTTGAAATTGCTTTTTATCTACTCAATGAAATTGAAGGTGACATCAAAAATCATTGGGAAGATTGGTTTACTCGATATTTAAAAAGATTACAACAAGAACCTCTTTCAGACCAAGAGAGAAAACAAAAAATGGATTTAGTAAACCCTAAATATGTTTTTAGAAACTATATGGCACAATTAGCTATTGATGAGGCTAACAAAGGAGATTACAATTTAATTGATGAATTCTACAATCTATTTAAAAATCCATATTCAGAACAACCTAAATATGAAAAATGGTTTTCAAAACGACCTGAATGGGCACGTCATAAAGTGGGTTGTTCTATGTTAAGTTGTAGTTCTTAAAAAATTGTACATTTAAAAGTAGAAATTACACGTAACTAAATGACATACGAATTCAAAGAAATTATTCAGCAGGCTTTTCTTAATCAACAAAACGGAATACAAAATGTATTAGCAACCGTTGTTGATTTAGATGGTTCTTCTTACAGAAAACCTGGAGTGCGAATGTTGTTATCTTCCGATGAAAAAATGATTGGAGCAGTAAGTGGTGGTTGTGTAGAAAAAGAGGTACAACGAAGAGCACAATCAGTTTTTAACGATAAAAAACCTAAAGTAATAACATACGATGGTCGCTATCGTTTAGGTTGTGAAGGTATTCTATATATTTTGTTAGAGCCTATTAAAATTTCTTCAGAATTCATTGACGCTTTTTCTAATAGTTTAAGTAATAGAAAGTCATTTAATATTCAATCTTTTTATCAAAAAGAAGATGAGGTTTACGGAAATTTTGGTTCAATCATTAAATTTCAAAACAACCAGGTTTTTTCTTTTTCTAAAGGAAATGAACCTGAAAACTTTAAAGACTTACAAGTATTTTCTCAAACTTTATCTCCCCTATTTCGTTTATTAATTATTGGTGGTGAACATGATGCTGTAAAGTTGTGTAAACAGGCAACTTTATTAGGTTGGGTCGTTGATATAATTACCTCTATAAAAGACCCAAAACAGTTATCTGATTTCCCTGGAGCAAAAACTGTCACAGCACAAACCCCAGAAACGGTTAAATTAAACGATCTAAACAAAAATTCAGCAGTGGTTATTATGAATCACAATTTCACATATGATTTACGTTGGTTAATTAAATTACAAGAACACAACCCTATTTATATTGGTATTTTAGGAGCAGCACAACGGCGAGAAAAATTATTAAATGAACTATTTGAATACACTCCAGAAGTAATAGATTCTTTCTTAGAAAAAATTCATACTCCTGCTGGATTGAATATTGGAGCTGAAACACCTGAAGAAATAGCTTTGTCTATTTTAGCCGAAATTTTATCGGTAATTCGTAAAAAAGAAGTATTTTCATTAAAGAAAATTACTGGAAGAATACATAGTTAAAATTTTCAACATAAAGAAAATCAAAAACTCTCAAACTCCCTCCTCTTGAGATGATATATTATAAAAATGCAAAAAATTGCAATTATCATATTAGCCGCAGGGAACTCTTCTCGAATGGGAGATATAAAACAATTACTTCCCTATAAAAACACCTCCTTAATAGGGTGGGCTATTCAAAATGCAAAAAAATCTAACGCTCATAGTGTTTTTTGTGTATTAGGAGCCAATGCTGAACTCATAAAAAAAGAAATAAATCAATATCAGATTGAAACCATTTTAAACACAAATTACAAAGAGGGTTTAAGTTCTAGTATTACAGCAGGAGTTAATCATATAAAAGACAAACATTTTGATGCTCTTTTAATTATGTTAGCCGACCAACCTAATGTAAACACCTCCTACTTAAATAATCTTATTAGTAAATACCAAGAAAGTTCTTTAAAAATAATTGTTTCTAACTATAAAGAAAAAGTTGGGGTTCCTGCTATTTTTCCAAAAAATTATTTTAACCAATTATTGAGTTTAGAAGGTGACAAAGGAGCTAAACACCTACTACAAAAACAGTTATTAGAGCTTGTAAAATTAAAACCCTATAATTTAATAGATATTGACACTAAAGAAGATTATCAAAACCTTATCAATTAATGTATCCTTATCATAATAAAATAAAACAACGTATTAAAAATGGTGAACTCGTTAAATTCGAATACTTAGAAAAATACAAACAAATCTCCCCATGTTTAGTACTCTATTTTAATACCGAACCTTATGTTCGTCCTATAAGAGAACATCGATTTGAAGAATATAGAAGTATTCTAAATACAATTTAAAAAAGCATAAAAAAAAGAGGTAAATTTACCTAACAAAATACCAAACCTATGAATTCTGCAAAATCATTTCTATACTTAATAGCACTAACTTTAATAGTTGGTTGTGCTTCTTATAAAGCGAAATATGCCGATAAAAAAGCACCCAAAACAATTACTATTAATAAAGAAATAACACATACTTTTTACTTAATAGGCGACGCCGGTAATGCTGAAATGGGAAAAACAACTCCTGCTCTACCCTATTTTCATAAAGCATTAAACAAAGCAACTAAAAAATCTACCGTATTGTTTTTAGGTGACAATGTGTATCCAAAAGGGGTTCCTTCTAAAAATGCTGAAGGTTATCCTTTGGCAAAACACAGAGTAGAAATACAAATAGATGCGGTTAAAAATTTTAAAGGAAAGCCTATTTTTATTCCTGGAAATCACGATTGGTATAATGGTGTTGACGGATTAAAACGCCAAGAAAAAATGGTTGAAAAGGCTTTAGGTAAAGGAACTTTTTTACCTGAAGGCGGTTGCGGATTAAAAAAAGTTGATATCAATGATGATTTAACCTTAATTGTAATTGATAGTCGATGGTTTATTATGGATTGGAATGACGATCCGAAAATGAATGACAACTGCGACATTAAAACTCGTGAGCGTTTTATTGACGAATTATGGAGTTTATTCAAAAAAAATAGGTACAAAAATGTAGTAGTTGCCATGCATCACCCAATGTATAGCAATGGCCCTCATGGAGGGAGTTTTTCATTTGGAAGCCATATGAAACCTGTTCCAGTTTTGGGTACTTTAAAAAACATAGTCCGTTCTAAAGCAGGAATTCAAACCGACATTTTTAACAAACGCTACACTGATTTTATAGAACAAATAGAAACTATTGCCGATGATTTTAAAAATAATATCGTTTTTGTAAGCGGACATGAACATAATTTACAATACATAGAAAATGTAGGGAATGATTTATCAACTACAAGCGGTGGGTTTAAACAAGTAATTAGTGGTTCAGGCTCTAAAAAATCGCCTGCTTTAGCAGGTTATGGTGCCGATTTTACTTATGGAAATTATGGGTATTCAATACTAAATTTTTATAACGATGGTTCTGCTGTTGTAGAGTTTTATTCTGCTAATGAAAAAGATGAGAATAAGTTATTATTCAGTAAAGAAATTATAAAACCATTTAAAAAAGTTGATGAAAAAACGTTTGATTTTACCGAATACAATCAGCATAAAACTGAAGTAACTACATCGCTATACCCAAAAGAGCAAACTGAAAAAAGTGGATTTCATAAGTTTTTCTGGGGAGATTTAAATCGTGAAAAATATGGGAGAGAAGTTACCGTTCCGGTATTAGAGCTTGATAAGGTTTTTGGTGGTTTAAAACCAATTCGTCGTGGTGGTGGAAACCAAACCAATTCATTACGTTTAGAGAATCCAGATGGTAAACAATACGTTTTACGTTCTATGGATAAAGATGCAAGCCGTATTATGGGAGGTGTTTTAAAAGGTACTTTTTTAATCGATGTGGTAAAAGATGTTTTTACAATGTCGCACCCATACGCTGCATTTGTGGTTCCAGATATGGCAGAAGCAGCAGGCATTTATCATACAAATCCAAAATTATATTACATGCCTAAACAACCTGGTTTAGCGCAATACAACGATATTTTTGGTGGTGGAATGTATTTGTTAGAAGAACGCCCAGCTGGAAATCGTGACGATGTTGCTTCTTTTGGAAATTCAAAAAACATTATTGGTACGTTTGATGTTTTAGAGAAAATTCGTAAAAACGGAAAACATTCTGTTGATCAAGATTTTGCAATCCGTTCGCGTTTATTCGATATGGTAATTGGTGATTGGGATCGTCATGAAGATCAATGGCGTTTTGCAGCATTTAAAACTGATGAAGGAAAAACCTATTATCGTCCAATTCCACGTGATAGAGATCAACCTTTTTCAAAATTCGACGGAGTTTTAATTCCAACCTTCAAATATTTTGTTCCGTTGGTAAAAAATATGCAATCAATAGATTATGACATTAAAGACATGAAATGGTACAACAATTATCCTCGTTTCTTTGATGCCGAATTTTTAAATCAATTAACTTTAAAAGATTGGTTAGCACAAGCTGAACATATTCAGCAAAATTTAACTGATGAAGTAATAGAAAACTCGATTAAACAATTGCCTAAAAATGTATATGATATTGATGGGGAAGAGTTAATTGCAATGATAAAATCTCGTCGCGATAAATTAAAAGACATCGCTAAACGTTACTACAAAAAGCAATCTAAAAAAGTGCAAGTTGTAGGTACAGATAAAGATGACAAATTTATTATTAAGCGTTTAAATGATGACGAAACAAGCATCGAAATTTTTAGAAATGATATTAAAATTTACGATCGTATTTTTAAAACCGATGAAACTGACGAAGTACAATTATACGGTTTAAACGGTGATGACGAATTTTATATTTCTGGTGATGTTGATGATAGTATTTTAGTTCGCTTAATTGGTGGGCAAAATCACGATACATACGAAGACACATCTAATGTTTCTGGATGGAGTAAAAAGACAAAAGTGTATGATTACAAGTCGAAAAAGAACACCGTAAAAGGCGGAAAAGAATTAGCCGACTTACGAAAAGACGATTATTTTAACAACACCTATAATCATAGAGATATTGAAAACAACACTTCGTTGTTAATCCCAAACATTGGATCAAACCCTGATGATGGTTGGTTTTTTGGTTTAAATTACACCTACACTCCACAAGGTTTTAAAAAGAAACCGTTTGCGAGTCAACATTCAATATCTGCAAATTATTATTCTAGCACAAGCGGTTACGATGTTGAATACAATGGCGAATTTACAGAGTTTATTGGTAATTGGAGTTTAGGTTTACATGCAAAAATAACTAGCGATAATTATTCAATTAATTTCTTCGACTGGGGGAATAACACTGTATTTAACATGCCAACTGGCGATATAGCTGATGATTTAGATTATTACCGAGTTAAAAAAGGAGGGTTTATCTTTTCGCCATCGTTATTAAGACGATTTAATGCAGGAAGTATTTTTAAAGTTTCAGGAATTATTGAGAGTGTAGAAATTCAAAATACAGCGAATAGAAATATTACTAACGCTGTTGGAAATGTTTCTAATTTATTTGACACCAATTATTTTTGGGGAGGAGAATTTAACTTTAATCACAATAGAGTTGATGACAGTAGTTTTCCTACCAACGGAATGAATTTCGATGCTACTTTAGGTGCTAAAGCAAATACTGATGATTTTGAAAACCGTTTTGGATATTTTATAGGGAAATTAGCTATTTATCAAAATTTAGTACCAAATCGTTCGTTGGTTTGGGCTACAGAATTTGGTACACAATTAAATATAGGAAACCGTTTTGAGTTTTATCAAGGTGCTACTATAGGAGGAACAGATAACTTACGTGGATTTAACAATCAACGATTTACAGGTAAAGAAAGTTTTTATAACAGTAACGATTTACGCTTACGTTTAGGGCGTTTTAAAATGGGAATCCCTATGAAAATAGGGGTTACTGGTGGTTTTGATTACGGAAAAGTTTGGACGCCATTAGCGGTAAACAAAAATCGTTGGAATACCAGTTATGGAGGTTCAATTTGGTTAAGCGGCTTAAACATGTTTACAGCAAATATTTCTTACTTCCAAAGTAACTTTGATGATGAAAATCGTATTGCCTTTAGTTTAGGTTTTGCATTCTAAAAAAGAAAATTATGAGGAGAATTGTTAGCATATTAATTAGTATACTCTTTTCTGTAATTGTTTATTCTCAATCAAAAACAATTACAGTATCAAAAAATGTAAAAGGGCAAATTTTAAACTCTAATACTGGAATTGTATTGGTAAAGACCTCAAAAAAAGTACTTGCTGTTAATTCTAAAGATCAAAATGTAATTTGGGAAAATAATGATCTTAAAAAAGTTGATTTTAGTTCATACACAGAAATCCCATTTACACCCTATGTTATTTTCTCCAAAAAGCCATTCTTCAGTTCTAAACTCTTAACCAATGCTTTGGGTACTAAAGGAGTTTCAAAAACTTTAGTAAATGTATTAGATGGAAAAGTATTTTTTGATTCCGAAAAACAAGGCTTCAAAGCTGTAAATAATACCTTACTTTTACCTGAACAAAAGGCAATTTTAGTTGATGGAATTAAAGATAAAAAATATGTACTTTCTCTTTTTGATTTTCAAACAGGAAACCAAATTTGGAAAACTAACCTTACCGATAGAGACTTTTTTAAAGATTTAAAAGGTGCACTTTTAGACCAAGAGAAAACAATGTTAGACCATGAGAAAAACATTTTTTGGTTAAAAAACAAAACACTTTTAAAAATTAACAATAAAACAGGAGACATTCTCTATCACAAGAAAAATACAACGTCTTTTAATATGAATACACAAAAAGACGTCATCTATGTATTTAGTAATAAGTTTCAAGAAAAAAAGTTAGATGAAGAAACAGCAGTTATAGCTCTTTCTACAAACAATCTAGAGCATTTATGGAAAGAAACTCCAAAGATTACTGGAAACATTTCTCAAAGTGTTTTTGTTAAAAATGAACTAGTAACAATCACCACAAAAGGATTTAATATTATTAACATTAAAAATGGTGTTAAAAAATGGGAACAATCAGAAACATTGCCTTTGATTAAAAAAATAATTCCTGTTTCAGACGGTTATTTAGTTGTTCAAGAAAATTATTTGACAAAAGTTAATTTACAAGGAAAAAAAACATGGAAAGATGAGGTTAAAATTACAAAATCAAGTAATGAAATGCCTGTCCATATTTTTGAAGATACGCTAACAGCTTTATATATTACACCATCATTTTCTAATAAAATAGTCATTGAAAACGGAAATAAAATTTGGAAAAAAGATGTTATTTTAAACAAAGCAGGCTTTATTAGCAGAAACTTAAAACTAAACCATCAGTATTATCAAACTTGGTTTGACAAAACCAATAATTTGTTTCCTGTATACAACGAAAATAAATTCTATATTTTTAGTCCAAAAGCGAATAAAGCCTCTTCTTCATTATATAAATTTGATTTTGGAAGAGAAATTCCAAATCTTGAAATTAGAGAAAAAGGTTATTTTATGTCTTTGAACAATCAATTTTATCTCTTTGATAGAAATGGAGATTTAGTATATGAAAAACAATTACCCTATCAATCTAAAAACGGTTTTTTTAGCGATACTTTTTATTGGGTAGGTAGAGGCATTGGAACTGCCAGATCTGTTATTGGTTTTATTCCCAATCAAATAGACCAAACTTTTAAAAGCGTCTTAATTTCTACCAACTTAGGTTTTATTACCAGAGCTACTTCTAGTATTTACGGAACCTATCAATCTTATAAAAATACGTTTGACGATATTACTCAACTTAATTATTTAGGTATAGATAGTGATTTGTTGTCAGTTTTTAGTCGCTATAAAAAAGGGCAAAAAACCGATAAATTTACCATAGTAGTAAGTACTAACAAGGAAGGAAAAAGCACTATCTATCAACTAGAAAAAGATACAGGAAACACTAGCACCTTAAAAGAAGTAGATTTTGAATTTGACCAATATATTATTGATCAAATAGAAGGTATTGTGTATTTCTTTGACGGTAAAAAAATAATGATTGAGAAACTATAAAAATCATCTCTTACTTATTACTAAACTATGACCTCACAAACAGTATTGATTGCTGGAGCTTTATTTGGAATGCTTGCAGTAATTCTTGGCGCATTTGGCGCCCATGCCTTGAAAAAAATATTAACTTCAGAACAATTAAAATCTTTTGAAACTGGAGTTAAATACCAGATGTACCATGCTATTGTTTTGCTATTTATTGGAAGCTATTTTAAACACCCAAATCAGTATATGGCATTAGCTTTTATAATAGGTATTGTATTGTTTTCATTTAGTATTTACGGATTGATTTTATCTGACGCTAAAGGCAAGAAAATGAAATTTTTAGGGCCTATAACTCCACTTGGAGGTTTATTATTAATTATCGGGTGGATATTATTACTTTTTAAATTTTTAGTTCTTTAAATCTGTAACATTGAGCAAAAACAAATGTCTTTATTAAAACAGTTATTTATGTTACGAAACTACTTTTTACTCTTTGTTTTTCTACTTACTTCTTTTTTCCTTTTTTCTCAAAAACCTTGTAGTGATGATTTCTACAATAAAGAATACACAAAAAAAGAGCTGTTAGATGACATCAATTTTATCAAAGAGAAAATTATAAATGCTCATATCAATCCATATACAGAAATAACACAAAAACAATTTAACAAACAAATTAATGATATTAAAAAATCGCTTGAAGATAGAATGACACAACGTGATTTTTACTTTAAAGCAAAACCAATTTTTGTAACGTTAAATGATGAACATAGCGGACTTAACGATTACTGCTTACCTAAAAAAGAATTAGAAAAGTTTAAAACACTTCCACTTAGATTCGAATACCTAAACAAAAAAGTTATTTTAACTGAAGATTATAGTTCTAAAAAACTAACTATTGGTGATGAATTGTTAACTATTAATAACATACCTATAGCAACAATTATAAACGAATGCTCTAAACAAGTTTTTGGTACCGCTGAAAACAGAAAAATGTTAGCTGTTGAAAAACTATGGCTATACCTCAATAAATTTTGTTATCATATAATTGATAATTTTAATTTGGAATTTGCTTCTGGTAAAAAAGTTCAGATTAAAGGACTTACTAAAAGTGATTTTATTAAAAATTATAATCTAAAAAACCAGAAAACTGGGAAACGACAGCTTGTTTCTTACAAAAATATTGATGGGGCTGGTTATTTAGAGGTTAACTCTTTTAGGGTAAACAAAAAATATCCTATTACTTTTTGGAAACAAAGCTTTGACAGTATTTTCTCAAAAATAAAAAAGAAAAACATTTCTACACTTTTTATAGATGTTAGTAAGAATGGAGGAGGAAACTCAAAAGTTGGACGTGTTTTAACTAGTTATTTTTCTAAAAAATCATACAAAGGATATAGTGGTAAATGGAAAAAAAGTCAAGAATATAGTGATTTGTTACACAAATTTGGAATTAATAGACCTACTTATGAAAAAGTTACAAATGGTAATATTATTGATCTTCCTTCGAGAACTATAACTCCTAAAAACAATCCATATAGATTTAATGGAAAAACATATTTAGTTGTAGGTAAAAAAACATTTTCTAGTGCTATTATGTTTGCTGCTGAAGTATTAGACAACAAACTAGCTACAGTTATTGGTGAAACTCCAAGCAAAGCTCATCCTAATCATTTTGGTGAGCTTATTATGTTTAAAACACCTAATACTAAACTCAATTTTCGTTTTGGTGTAAAACATTGGATTCGCCCTTCTGGGAAATTAGAAAACAACAAGCTGATTCCTGATTTACAAATAAAAATAACGAATAGAACTAAGCAAGAAATTGTTAATTCAGTTAATTAATATTTCTTCCCCAAAGAAAACTCATATAACATTCCTCCTTTACCATGAGCCTTTTCGTCTGTAATATACAATGTATTGTTATCTTTAAAAGTAACACTTTCTTTTTGTGAAATATGGTTAAAAGGGAATTCAGTAATGTTTCCATTAAAAAAATTATCTCCTTTAAAATCTGTGAATAGTAAAATTTTATCGTGAGATAATAACACTACCTTCTTTTTGTTAGGAGATATATCTGCTGAAGTAATCCAACACTCCATGTCATTACAAGTATTAAAGCTCTCTATAAATTCTGCTTCATAGTTTCCTTTTTCAGCAGGTATTTTATACAAATTCGTTTTCCCATAATACTTTTTTACACGGCTCTTTGTAAAAATGTATAAATAACCATCTTTGTAGAATAGTGATTCCGCATCAAAAAAACGCTTTCTTTTTTTCGGTGGAAATTTTGTTTGATCTGGATATGTAAATTTTATTTTTTGTACTTCAACATTCTTTTTCAACATATCTTGATGATTCACCTTAAGAATTACAAGATCATGGCGTGTATTATCGTTATTTCCAAAATCAGCGATATAGATATTTCCTTCTAAGTCTGAAGTTAAATCTTCCCAATCATGATTCTTTGCTTGAATTTCGAGTACTTTTTTTATTTTCCCTTTAGTAGATAAAGCAAATAGTTGTGGCTTATTTCCACTATCGTTTAGCATCCATAGTACATCTGAGTTCTCAATAAACTCAGTTCCAGATACCTCTTTTAAACTTTTAGATAAATTGGCAACTACTTTTAGCTGTCCATAATTTTGACAATTAAGTAGTGATATAAAACTAAAAAAAATAAGTAATTTTTTCATACTTAAGATCATTACCATCCACCTGAAGCGCCGCCGCCGCCAAAGCCGCCGCCGCCAAAACCTCCACCGAAGCCGCCTGATGAACCTCCAAAACCACCGCTACCAAAACCTCCTCGACCAGCATTACTTAAAATAATAGTCTCTAAGATATCTCTAGAATCTGTTCTTCTATAATTTCTTCTACCACCACCACGATTACCTCTATTTCCTCTTGAAATTAAAATAAAGAATATGATAATAATAATGATAAAAATGATAAAACTTGGATCAAAACCTTTTGAAGATTCTTTTCTGGTTCCTTTATATTCACCTTTTAATACTTCAAAAATAGCTTCAGATCCACTATTTAAACCTGCATAATAGTTTCCATTCTTAAAATGTGGTATAATATCATACTCAATTATTTGACGAGAAGCATAATCGGTCAATAAATGTTCAACTCCATAGCCTGTGCTAATATTTATTTTCCGGTCGTCTTTAGCTAATATTACCAGAACACCATTATCTTTTTCTTTACTTCCTCCTATACCCCATTTTTCACCCCAATTAGCACCTAAATAAGAAATGTTCTCTCCTTTCGTTGAAGAAATAATAGCTACCACAATTTGTGTAGAAGTAGTATCAGAATATTTGATTAATTTATTTTCTAAACTTGCTTTTTCTGTAGCTGAAAGTAAACCAATATAATCGTATACACTTGTTTGAAAATCTGGCTTTTCAGGAATCTCAAACTGAGCAATGATTACTTGCGAGCAGAATATTGCAATAACTAAAACGGTGCTTTTTAAATACTGATGAAGTGTTTTCATTTAGCTTTTAGAAATTTCATTCGACAATTCATCTTCATCACCAATACTCCAAGGAAAATGAGCTTTTAATTCTTCTCCAGCTTTTATAACTCCATCGATAATTCCTTGCTTAAAATTTCCTTTCTTAAATTGCTCTTGCATTGTATTCTTTGTAGCATTCCAAAAATCATCAGGCACAACTGCATCAATACCTTTATCGCCATATATAACAAATTTATGATCGTCGACAGCCACATAAATTAACACAGCATTTTGCTGTTTGGTATTAAACATTTTAAGCACGCGAAAAACTTCTAACGCTCGGTTATAATGAGAAATTTTAGACGTTCTCTCAATATGTACTCGAATTTCGCCAGAAGTATTTCGCTCTGCCTGTCTAATAGCATCAACGATTTCCTGTTCTTCTTTTGCAGAAAGAAAATCTTCTACTTTAGACATTATTAAGCTGCTTTTTTCTTACCAAAATCAAAGTTTACATCTGGTGCATTCTCTGATCCTGGATCTGCTTTATAACGAGGCATTTCACCAAAACCAAACCAACCAGCTAATATTTTTCCTGGGAATTTTGTAGTAAATTTATCGTAATCGTTTACCTTTTCATTGTAACGGTCTCTCGCTACGTTAATACGATTTTCAGTTCCTTCTAACTGACTTTGTAATTCTAAAAAGTTTGCATTAGCTTTTAATTCTGGATAACGCTCTACAGATACTAATAATTTAGAAAGTGCTCCACTCATTCCAGCTTGCGCTTGTTGAAATTGAGCCATTTTATCTGGTGTTAAATCACCTGCATTTATGTTTACTGATGTTGCTTTTGCTCTTGCGTTGATAACATCTGTTAAGGTTTCTTTTTCAAAATCAGCAGCACCTTGCACTGTTTTAACCAAATTACTAATTAAATCATTTCGACGTTGATATGAACTTTCAACATTAGACCACGCTGTTTTTGCATCAGCTTCTTTTTCAACAGCTGTATTATTAAACCCTACTGCCCAGTTGTAAATTCCAAAAGCAATAACTGCCAAGATAATTAAAGGTACTAACCATTTTTTCATAATTTCTGATTTTTGTTGTTATAATTGATTTTTGATTTTTTTTAATTCAGCTTTTACAGCTTCTAATCTACTAATAATTTCGTGATTGTTTATCACTTTGTTTGGATTTTTCTTTAGTTTTTGCCTTGCTCCATCTAAAGTATATCCTCTCTCTTTTACAAGATTATAAATCACCCTAAAATTATCAATATCTTCTTTTGTAAATAAACGATTACCTTTTGCATTCTTTTTAGGGTTTATAATATTAAACTCATTAGCCCAAAAACGAATTAGAGAAGTATTAACCTCAAAGGCCTTAGCTACTTCTCCAATTTTATAGTATCTTTTTTCAGGTAATTCTATATACATTTCTCATAGCAAATTAGTAATTAATCATAAGACTGTCCTTTTTGTTGTGATGCCTTTTGCATAGCCACAAACTCTTCTGGAGTTAAATCTCCATAATAGAAATAAATCGGATTTACTGGCCTACCATTTTTATGCACTTCATAATGTAAATGTGGGGCTGCAGAACGACCTGTATTACCAACATAACCTATCAAATCTCCACGCTTTACTTTTTGCCCCTTTTTAGCCACTATTTTACTCATATGCGCATAAATAGTTTCATAGCCGTATCCGTGATCTATATACACTACTTTACCAAAAGTAGAGCTACGGTGTGACTTTACTACCTTACCATTTCCAGATGCAAAAATGGGAGTTCCGGTTGGAGCTGTAAAATCCATTCCATTATGCATACGCCACGATTTTAAAATAGGATGCATACGCATACCATAGCCTGAAGCCATACGCTTTAAATCTTGATTTTTTACAGGTTGAATAGCAGGTATAGAAGCTAACATCTTATCTTTCTCTTTAGCTAAATTTACAATTTCATCCAGTGATTTTGATTGTACCACCATTTGTTTAGACAATATATCTATCTCTTTGGTCACATTCTTTACCATTTCACTATTGTCAAAACCATCTAAATGCTTATACCTGTTTACTCCACCAAAACCAGCTTTACGTTGTTCTATTGGTATCGGACTTGCTTCAAAATAAGTTCTATAAATATTATTATCTCTCTCTTGTAGTTCGGTTAAAATATTAGAGCTCTCTTCCATTTTTTTAGAAAGTAGCTCATAATGCAATTGTAAATTTTCTAGCTCTCTCTTTTGGGTACGCTCTTTAGGTGACATTAAAAACTGGCTAAATCCTATAAAACCAAAGAAAGCTATTAACATTGCACCTAAAACCCATAAAATACTTTTTTTAAGAGTTTCGCTTTTTTTAGCTTCTATTTTTCTATACGATAGAGTCTTTGGATCGTAATAATATTTTACTTTCGCCATAATACTAAATACACTATTTTTGTGCTCTTTAAACGAGCAATCTTTTAGGGGATTATTGTTTGAAAACACACAAATTTACAAAATGTTTTAAAACTTCTTTTCTCAAGTAGTTTTTTAATGATATTTTAACAGAAATCAAGATACTAGAGTTGTATGAAATCTCAAGAAATTAGATCAAAATTTTTAGATTTTTTTAAATCAAAAGAACATGATATTGTTCCTTCTGCACCAATGGTGTTAAAGAACGACCCTACCTTAATGTTTACCAACTCTGGTATGGCACCTTTTAAAGAATTTTTCTTAGGAAATGCCACTCCTAAAAACAATCGTATTTCCGATTCTCAAAAATGTTTACGTGTTTCTGGTAAGCATAACGATTTAGAAGAAGTTGGTTACGACACCTATCATCACACGATGTTTGAAATGCTAGGAAACTGGAGTTTTGGAGATTACTTTAAAAAAGAAGCTATTGCATGGGCTTGGGAATTATTAACCGAAGTTTATAAGATAGATAAAGATATTTTATATGTTACTGTTTTTGAAGGAGACGAAAAAGACGGTACAAAAATGGATCAAGAGGCATATGATATTTGGAAACAATATATTTCTGAAGATCGCATTTTGATGGGAGATAAGAAAGATAATTTCTGGGAAATGGGCGCGCAAGGTCCTTGTGGTCCTTGTTCAGAAATTCACGTTGATATCCGTTCAGCAGAAGAAAAAGCAAAAGTTGATGGTAAGTCTTTAGTAAATGAAGATCATCCACAAGTTGTAGAAGTATGGAATTTAGTTTTTATGCAATACAACCGTAAAGCTAATGGTTCTTTAGATGACTTACCTGCAAAACATATAGATACAGGTATGGGATTTGAGCGTTTATGTATGGTTTTACAAGATGTTCAATCAAACTACGATACTGATGTTTTTACTCCGTTAATTAGAGAAGTTGAAACCATTACTGGTATTACTTACGGAAAAGATGAACAGATTGACATTGCTATTCGTGTAATTGTAGATCATGTTCGTGCAGTTGCTTTTGCCATTGCTGATGGTCAACTACCAAGTAACACTGGTGCTGGTTATGTAATTCGTAGAATATTACGTCGTGCAATCCGTTATGGATTTACATTCTTAAACAAAAAAGAACCTTTCATCTATAAATTAGCAGAAACATTAGCGCATCAAATGGGTGACGCTTTTCCTGAAATTAAAAAACAAGATTCACTCGTACATAATGTAATCAAAGAAGAAGAGGCTTCTTTCTTACGAACCTTAGATCAAGGTTTATTATTATTAGATCGAGTAATTGAAACTACCGATGGTAAAACTGTTTCTGGTAAAAAAGCATTCGAGTTATACGATACTTATGGCTTTCCACTTGATTTAACTCAGTTAATTGCTCGTGAAAAAGGATATGAGATTAATGAAGAGGAGTTTAATGCTGGAATGAAAGCTCAAAAAGATCGTTCTCGTGCAGCATCAGCAAGTGAAACTGGCGATTGGGTTACTTTAGTAGAAGATGAAACTGAAGAGTTTGTAGGTTACGACACACTTAGTGTTGACGTAAAATTAACTCGTTACAGAAAAGTAACAACCAAAAAAGATGGAGATCAATATCAACTAGTCTTTAACATGACTCCTTTTTATCCAGAAGGTGGTGGGCAAGTTGGTGATAAAGGATACTTAGAAACTCCGAATGGTGATGTTGTTTACATAATTGATACTAAAAAGGAGAATAATGTAATTATCCATTTTTCTAAAACATTACCTAAACATTTAAATGAAACATTTAAAGCGGTTGTTAATGATGAATTCAGAAATTTATCTGCAAGTAATCATACAGCAACACATTTATTACACCAAGCTTTAAGAACTATTTTAGGAACTCATGTAGAGCAAAAAGGGTCGTTAGTAAGTCCTGATTATTTACGTTTCGATTTTTCTCATTTCTCTAAAGTAGATAAAGATCAATTACAAGAAATTGAAGATTTTGTAAATGCTCGTATTCGTGAAAACCTTCCTTTAATTGAACGAAGAAATATACCAATGCAACAAGCAATTAATGAAGGTGCTATGGCATTATTTGGCGAAAAATATGGTGATAGTGTTCGCGCAATTAAGTTTGGGCAATCAATGGAATTATGTGGAGGAACACACGTACAACAAACTGGTGATATTTGGTATTTTAAAATAAAATCTGAAGGAGCAGTTGCGGCTGGTATTCGTCGTATAGAAGCGATTACAAATATAGCAGTTGGTAATTATTTTGAAGATGTTGAAAAAAATTACGCGTCTGTAAAACAATTATTAAAAAACCCTAAAGATGTAGCTAAATCTGTAAGTACTTTACAAGATGAAAATGTTTCGTTAAAAAAGCAAATAGAACAGCTTTTAAAAGACAAGGCTAAAAACATGAAGGGAGATATTAAAAATCAAATTCAAGAAATTAATGGAGTTCAATTTTTAGCTACAAAAGTAGATTTAGATCAGAATAGCATTAAAAATTTGATGTTTGAGTTAGGTGGAGAACACAAAAACCTTTTCTTATTATTTGCTACTTCTGCTTCACCAGAAAAAGCAATGTTAACGTGTTACATCTCTAAGGAGCTAGCTAACGAACGCGGATATGATGCTGGAAAAGTAGTTCGAGAATTGGGTAAATACATCCATGGTGGTGGTGGTGGACAAAACTTCTTTGCTACCGCAGGAGGTAAAAATCCAGGTGGATTACCTAAAGTTTTAGATAAAGCTAAAGAATACATCGTATAGCTACTATTTTATAAAAACTAAAAAGGCTCAAAATTAATTTTGAGCCTTTTTTTATGCTAAATGTTTTAAGATTTTCTTACTCATTGGCTTTGTAATTGAATAGTAGTAATTAATAAACTCTCCGTTTTCATCAATTAAATATTTTTGAAAATTCCATTTTACCGAAGAGTTTTTAATTCTGTTAAATTCTTTCTTTGTCAACCATTTATACAAATCATGTTGATTTTCTCCTTTCACCTCAACTTTTTCTGTAATTAAAAAAGAAACTCCATAATTTAGTTTACAAAACGACTCTATTTCTCCTAACGATCCAGATTCTTGACCTCCAAACTGATTACAAGGAACTCCAATAATCATTAGTTTATCTTTATATACATCATACAATTCTTGCAAACCATCATATTGAGGTGTAAAGCCACATTTAGATGCTACATTTACAAAGAGTATTTTCTTTCCTTTAAATTTAGATAAATCGATTTCATTTCCTGAAATATCTTGTATTTGAATATCGTATAAGTTCATTCTTAGCTTAATTATTAATTACAATATATGCATTTAAACTGGTTGCAATAGTCATCCATATAAAATACGGAACAATTAATAATGTGTACCATTTGATTTTCTTTATATGTTCGAAGGTGAAATAACCTATTAACAACCATAATAAGGTTATACTAACCAACCCTATTACTACCAAATGCTGATTAAAGAAAATATAATTCCAGCTTACGTTTAAAATCCATTGGACTATATACAAAGTCATTAACTTTTCATTCAAAAAATTATAATGAAAACTCAGTTTTGTCATGTAAAATGAAAATAAAACCATTATAGTTGTCCAAGCCGCTCCAAAAACCCAATTATCTGGTGTCCAAGGTGCTTTATTTAAAGAAATGTACCAATTTGTTATTGGCCCGTCATTCATTAACCAAACTCCAATAGCTAATGCTAAAAAGTTAACTGTAATAAAAATAAGGAAACGTATGTATTTATTGTTTTTCAAACCTTTTCTGTTTTAAATAATTGAATATTAATTGTGATGAAAACAACATCGTAAATGCATAAAAAATATCTTCTACTGGAATTGTAAATATTCTTATTCCTAAATTTTCAGCGTTGTTATACCAAACAACAGGTTCTTCAATAAAACTACCTGTTAAAATTCCGTTTACAATTAAAAATGGAATTAATATAATTAAGAAACTTGGATAATATTCTTGTAATGTTTTTAAATGATATTTTACACTGTATAACATTAGCATTAAGAAAAGTATAAAATTAATTGCTGTATACCATTTTCCGAAATTAAATATCAGCAGTAAAAAAATTACTGCAATTATTAAAAAACTAAGAATTACTGTTATCGATTTAGATAATTTATACTTCGGAAATAAGTGTTTTAATACTTCATGTGTAAATAAGCATGCATATGGAATACAAAAAAAGAATAACCATTCTTCTATTGGCATTTCAAAAATTTTAAATCCTAAAAAATAATCAGAATTAAACCCCCAAATACCTTCAGCAGTAAAAAATCCATCCCAAATTAAAAAAGGAATTGCAACTAAAACGATACTTATCACAGCTTGTTTAAAATATTGAATGAAATGAAATTTCTTTTCAAAAATGCTGTAAAATAGCGGAACGCTTAAGCTTCCTAAATTTAATATAAGGTAAAGATATTCTCTCACTGTCTTTTTTTAAAATATTTAAACGGAACGAATAACATCCCGAAGCATTCTCCGTCTGGTTTACCTAAATGTTTATGATGAATTTTATGTGCTTTTCTTAACCCTTTTAAATATTGGTTATTAGTATTTTTAAACCAATTAAATCGTTTATGAATTAATACATCATGAATTAAAAAATAAGCAATACCATAAAATAAAATTCCTAACCCAATAAAGAACAAATAATTAATTTCTGGTCTTATACCAAAGTAAAATAACAGCATACTTGGTATTGCAAACACCACAAAAAAAGCATCATTTTTTTCAAACACATGTGGATATCCAGGCTGATGATGATCTTCATGTAAAAACCATCCAAAACCATGCATTATATATTTGTGTGTACACCAAGTTACCCCTTCCATAACAGCAAAAGTTGCAAGGGTAACCAATACCCATATTAATAGACTCATAATGATGTATTTTTAATAATATATTTATCTAAATAATCTGTTTCATCTTTTTTATCAAGCAGTTCCTTTATAAATTCTTTATCTTCTTTTATATGAAAATGATAATTTAATATTTTTGGTAAATTCTCTTGAATTACTAATCGCATATAACGTAAATGAATATTATCAGGGTTCTTTTTTATTAGCCTTTCAATATTTCTTTTTTCCGAATTGAATATTTTTAATTTGCTCCAAGGAAACAATTTGTATTCAGCTTGTTTCATTTTTAACGAAACCACATATGCTTTAATATCAATATTATTACTATTCTGATATTTATCAATATATTTTAACTCTTCTTCTTTATTTGATAACGCATCATACTCTTTTATAAAATCAGGAGTTTTTAAATTCGTTGATTGGAAAAATAAGATTATATGTATAAAAACTGCTAGCACTAAATTAAATTAAGTTTATATTTCACATAACTCCTTGCTAACAAATTAATTTTCATTGGATTTGAAATTCTAATTCTTGTATCCATAATTTTAGATGATGGAGTGGCTTTTAATTTTTTTAATAACTTTTTATAATATCTATAAGCCATAAAAACTCCAAATTTTGCTTCTACAGGAAGTTTTAAAATTCCATTTTTAAATGCATAATCAAAATCAGCTTCTATATCCTTTATTATTAACTCTTTTGATTTTGCATCTAATTCTTTTAAATCTACATTTGGAAAATACGAGCGATTTAAAACCTCAATATCATCCTTTAAGTCACGTAAAAAATTTACTTTCTGAAAAGCCGAACCTAATCGCATTGCTGCATCTTTAAGCTCATTATATTTTTGTTGATCTCCATTTACAAAAACTTTTAAACACATTAATCCAACAACATCTGCAGAACCATATATATATTCATTATACTCTTCTTCTGTTTTATACTCTGTTTTGAATAAATCAGCTTTCATACTTTTTAAAAAAGCTTGCACAAGATCATCTGTAATTTTATACTTATGAACCGTATGCACAAATGAATTTAAAATAGGGTTTAAACTTATTCCTTCTTCTTTAGAAAGATAGTATTCCTTTTCAAATCTTTTTAACAAATTCTCTTTATCATATTCATGAAAAGAATCAACAATTTCATCAGCAAAACGTACAAACCCATAAATATTATAAATTGCTGAACGTATTTTTGGAGACAACATTTTAGTTGCTAAAGAAAATGATGTGCTGTATTTTTGAGTTACAAGCTTACTACAAGAATAAGAAACCTCATCAAATAATTGTTTCATTTTTGTGATGTTTTAAAATTAAATCTGACGCTATTTTACCTGAAATTAATGATGGAGGAACTCCAGGTCCCGGAACTGTAAGTTGACCAGTGAAAAATAAATTCTTTACTTTTTTGCTCTTTATTTTTGGTCTTAAAAAAGCTGTTTGAGTTAAAATATTAGCTAAACCATAAGCATTACCTTTATAAGAATTGTAATCTTTAACGAAATCATTAACACAAAAACTTTCCTTAAAAACTATATGATCTTTAACTGATTGGTTGGTTAATTTTTCGAATCTTTCAATTATTATATTAAAATAGTGCTCTCTAATCTCTACAGTATCTTCAATACCTGGCGCTAACGGAATTAAAAAAGTTCCAACTTCTTTATTTGTTGGCGCAAAAGAACCATCATTAATCGAGGGAAAACTTGCGTAAAACAATGGCTCTTTAGGCCAACTGGGGGCATCATATATTGTTTTTGCATGCACATCAAAATCTGTATCAAAAAACAAAGTGTGATGACATACGTTTTCTAATTTTTTATCAAATCCTACATAAAATAATAAAGACGAAGGTGCAAACACTCTCTTCTCCCAGTACTTTTCTGAATACTGTTTATATTTTTTAGGCAATAACGTTTCTGTATGGTGATAATCTGCTCCGCTTAAAATAATATCTGACGAAACAAAGTTTCCATTAACAACAAGTCCTTGTGCTTCCCCAAATGAGTTAACATATATTTCTTCAACCTCTGCACTTGTTTTAAATTGCACATTTAATGAATGAGCTAAAGAAATCATCCCTTCAATTACTTCAAACATTCCTCCTTTTGGATGCCAAGTACCTAAACCAAAATCAGCATAATTCATGAAGTTATAAAAAGCAGGGGTATTACTTGGTTTTGCTCCTAAAAACAGCACAGGAAACTCCAGAATTTGAATTAACTTTTTACTCTTAATTTTTTTTCGAACTTGTTTTCTAATAGTTGAAAAAAACTGAGTTATTTTACCTATTGTAGCTGGTGTTACTAACTCTAAAGGGGACACCCCTGGTTTATAAACTAAATCGTTTATTGAAACATCATAATTATATTTAGCTAATTTTAAAAAAGATTTTAAATGGATAGAACTTCCTTTCTCTTCCTGCTCAAAAATCTCGTATATTTCTTTCAAACTCCCTGGAATAGTAATAGAATCGAGAGTGTTAAAATAGACTTGATATGCTGGAGATAATTTTTCCAACTCATAATAGTCACTCGGTTTTTTACCAAAATCGGCAAAAAACTTTTCAAAAACATCTGGCATCCAATACCATGTTGGCCCCATATCAAACAGAAATCCATCTTTCTTAAATTGCCTAGCTCTACCACCAATTGTTTCATTCTTCTCTAAGACAACTGTTTTATATCCAGCCTTTGCTAAATAACATGCTGCTGCTATAGAAGAAAATCCTGAACCTATTACATGTACACTTTTTTTCAAAATACTCTTATTATTAAAAGTGAATAATCAATAAATGAGAGTTACCCTCACATTATTCTTTATAAATATTTAAGGCAAAAGAACGTTATCAATTGCATGAATAACACCATTAACACCCTGCACATCGGTTAATGAAATTACTACTGATTGACCTGAACCAGTTTCTAATTTCGCTCCACTTGATAAGTCTACAGTAACATCATTTCCATCAAACATCGTAATTATTTGATTGTCAGCTAATTCATCAGACTGCACATTACCACTAGCAAAAACATGATATTTTAGCACAGCTTCTAAAGTAGCAATAGGTATATCTGCTAATGAATTCCACATTGCATTAGAATCTAACAAAGCTTGAAATGCATCGTTTGTTGGAGCAAATACTGTAAATGGACCATCTCCACTTAAAATAGCTACAAAACCTGTTGTATGCCTAGAATCTGTCAATGCAGCAACTAAACTCGTAAAACCAGCATTGTTTAAGGCTAAGGTTACAATATTTGGAGGCAGCATAACTTTATCTATGGTATGAATAACCCCATTAGATGCCATAATATCAGTATTAATTGGCTCTGCATCTCCATTAAACTCAACGACTCCAGTTACTTCAACTTGTAATGATAAATTTTCATCATTTGGTCCTGTAGCCAAAGTTTTAACATAGGTATCAGATAAATCTGCTGATGTAACACTCATATTTAAAACATGAAATAACAATACTGATTTCAAAGTTTCAGTAGGGATGTCATCTAACGAAGACCATGCAGCGTTAGAGTCTAATAAATCTTGAAAAGCTTTATTTGTAGGCGCAAATACTGTAAATGGACCATCAGCTTGCAAAGCAGATACTAAATCTGCCTTTTGAAGAGCAGACACTAAAATACTTAAATCAGAAGTTTTTATTGCACTTTGCACAATATCATCTTTTTTAACTATTACCGGGTCATCATCGCTACACGATGTTAATAAACTAAAGCTTCCTATAAATAAGCTAATAAAAAACACAGAAATTAAATTTTTAAGTTTCATGGTTGTATGATTTTAATTAGTGCGTACTCTTAATTCTTTATAGTCTACTTTTCTGCCACCTTAGACTTTGTTTATTTTTTAATCAAAAACATTAAACAAAATTGATTTAGTTAAAAAAATATGTCTTGAAAATCAAAACATTAGCCAAATATACATATTTTGTTTAATTAAACAAAAAAAACATTAAACAAAAAAAATGATTGAGTAAAAAAAATTACAACTGATTAAGTAATTCTATTGCCGATGGAAAAACTGATACTTTAGACTTAAAGTCAATACTAGAAACGTCCATAGCTTTTTTACCTACAGCAAATAATTGATGATCGGTATTTTTTAAAATGTTTTCAATTTCATAAAAATAATCAACAATTTTGTCATCATATGGTCTTACCGTCATTGAAGTAATAAAACATACCTTTGACTCACTTTCGAAAAAATAATTTAAATTATTTAAAGGTAAACTTTGCCCTAAATATATGGTTTGACATCCTCTAAGAACCAACTCATAATTTAAATACATTAACCCCAATTCATGTATCTCGTTTTCAGGCAAGAACAAAACATAAGTAATATCTGTATTTGAAACAGAGTATTCTAAATTCTCTATATTAATTTGAATCTTCTGTAAGATTAAATTAGATATAAAATGTTCATGCGCTGGCAGCAGAGTATCAGTTTGCCATAATAATCCAATATGATTTAAAAAAGGAATAAAAACATCTTTAAAAATTTGTCTAAATGTTTTTTGATGCAGTAATTTATTATAAGTATTATTAAATAATGCTTTATCAAATTGAAACATCGCTATTTTAAAAGAATTTATAGCTTCATCATTTACCGCATATTTAAAAGCCAGTTCTCTAGCATTTATTTTAATTTGATCACCACTCATCATCGCAATCTTAGAAATTTTAAAATTGTGTTTGTTTAAAAGTGCTACATTAAGCAACTTCATTAAACTATCTGAAGAGTAGTATCTTATATTAGTATCAGTTCTATTAGGTTCTAACAAACCATATCTTTTCTCCCAAATTCTAATAGTATGGGCTTTAATCCCTGAAATATTTTCCAGGTCTTTTATTGTAAATATGGTTTTTATATTGTTCAACTTATTTTAAATATTAATAAACAAATATAGTTTATTTTAAATAAACTATAATCTCTTTTAAAAAGTATGCCAACTAATTTCTATTTTTGAGTTGAATTGAAATAATTAAGTTTAATGATTTTATCCACAGAAATGCCTTTAAAAAAGCAACCCCACAACCAAATTGATTACAATTCAAAATTGTTTTTATTAGGCTCTTGTTTTTCTGAAAACATTGGAAACAAACTTGATTATTATAAATTTCAATCACAGCAAAATCCATTTGGAATTCTTTTTCATCCGAAAGCTATAGAGCGTTTAATTACAAATGCAATTAACAAAAAAGAATACACTGAAGACGATATCTTTTTTCACAATGAGCGTTGGCATTGTTTTGAAGCACATTCTAATTTAAGCTCAGTAAACAAAGAAGGTTTATTGCAGAACTTAAACACTGCTATAAACCAAACAAATAAAAAATTACACAACTCAACTCATCTAACCATTACTTTAGGCACTTCATGGGTTTACAGAGAAATTTCTTCTGATACTGTTGTTGCTAATTGTCATAAAGTTCCTCAAAAGAAGTTCTTGAAAGAAATTCTATCAATTAAAGAAATTACTGAAAGTTTAGAAGCTATTATTAGTTTAGTAAAATCAATTAATCCTAAAATTAATATTTTTTTTACTGTATCTCCTGTTCGACATATTAAAGATGGATTTATAGAAAACCAGCGAAGCAAATCACATTTGCTCACCGCTATTCATCAAGTTGTTGAACCTAGAAAAAACATTCATTATTTCCCTTCTTATGAAATAATGATGGATGAATTACGTGATTATCGTTTTTATACTGAAGATATGATTCACCCAAACCAAATAGCCGTAAATTATATTTGGGAGAAATTTTCTGATGTTTGGATTTCTGAGAGCGCACATCAAACAATGAATAAAGTTGAAATAGTTCAAAAAGGGTTAACTCATCGTTCTTTTAATCCTAATTCTAACCAGCATCAATTATTCTTAAAAAATCTTCAAGAAAAAAAGGAAACACTTATTAAAGCATTTCCTTTTATGAATTTCTAAGTAGCTAAGTTTTTTACTTAACTAAATATTGATCTACGTTTTGCCAAGGACCTCCATTAATCACATCAATTCCGTTGTTTTGTAAAAACTGCATTGCTTGTCCGCTTCTACCACCGCTTTTACAAACTGCAATTACTGGCTTATTCCAAGATTTTATCTCTTCTACATTTAAAGGAACTACTGTTAAAACAATGTGCTTTGCTCCATCTGAATGACCTTCATTCCATTCTGCCAACGTTCTAACATCTAAAACTACTGCTCCTTTATTTAAATATTCTTGTATTTCGTTATTCATGTTCTTCTTTCTAAATAAATTAAATAATCCCATTTGTGTTTTTAGTTATGAGACAGCAAATTTAATCCGTTTTCTATTAATGATTTGTAACTCTTGTTACTTTTTAAACTTTCTATATATACTTTCAACTCTTCTTTAACAAAAAAATTATTTATGATTGATAATTCTAATAATTCTAAAGGCAATAACCAATCATTTTTATACTCATTTTGTAATTTTAAGAAAATAGTTTTTATTTTTTCTTCTGAAATAGTATTCTCCTCACGCATTACTCTTACTTCGTTATATAATTTATATAACTCTTTTTCAGCTTTAGAATAATTTATTTTATGTGTTTTTGTTTCAGAAACCTTCCCTATGTCTCCAAAAGAATTAACATCTGCTGGCCCTGAGTATGCTGCTTTAATTTCTTTTCCTACTGCCATATCATAAATTCCCCAATCTGGATGAAATAATACTTTATCTCTATGGGTAACCGTACAATTTTTAAAAGAAACTAATTGAATTCTCCCACGTAAATCTCTTGTTCCTGTAATAACTTCTCCTATTACTTTTACTCCTCCTTCAAATTCTAACTGCACTTGTTTACCTTCATAAATTCCATACGCTTCTAAATCACGTGGACTCATATCTTCAATAGGCAAGTTAATTCCTTTCAACTTTCCTATAGGACTTCCAAAACCTTCTGCATGATATTCAATTCCATGTCCTATCAGTTCTTTATCTCTATTTGATAAAGCTGTAGATCCAGTTGTCTGAATATATATCACTCTATTTTTTTCATCTTTAATTACATTGGTAAACACACCTGAAACCTGCACACCAGTACTTAATTCAATTGTTCCTAAACTTTTAGAATCAATTAACTTTTCAACTCCTTTTAAACCACCAGTTCTAAGTGCCATGGTATTTGCGAATTCATTTAATACTAAACTTAAATGTGAAAAATTCGGAGTAACAAATAATTGAGGTTGTGGTTTTGTAATATCAAAACTCACATTTGCAGCATCAATTGAATATGGTACTTTTTTCACCTCATCTTTCATGCACCATGCGCTCTCTCCTATTGATGATAGTAGCCCAGCTCCATATATTCTTGGATCATTAACATCTCCAATCAAACCATATTCAACTGTCCACCAATGTAGGTTTCTTATTTGAGCCATTTCAGATAATTCTCCCATATTATCTTGTAACCATTCAACTTTTTCTTGCGCTTCGTTAATCTCATTTTGAGTAGAATTTGGGTTTTCTTTTAAAATAGAAAGCAAACGAATAGCTTCATACATTTCATAATCTTTTGATGACGAAATTGCTTTCGATCCTATTTCACCGAATCGACGTAAATATTCAGAATACTCTGGATTAGCTATAATCGGTGCATGACCCGCAGCTTCATGAATAATATCTGGCGCTGGCGTATATTCTATATGATCTATAGTACGCATATCTGAAGCAATCACTAAAACATTATAAGCTTGAAACTCCATAAACGCATTCGGCGGAATAAATCCATCAACCGACACCGCTGCCCAGCCTATTTCTTTTAAAATACGATTCATCCCTTCCATATAAGGAATGTTTTCAACTGAAATACCTGTTTTTTCTAAACCTTTAATATATGATGAATGTGCTACTTTGCCTAAATAATCAACATTCATACGCATTACATAACGCCAAACTGCTTGATTTTGAGAAGTATACTCATCATAAGGTTGTTTTACCACAAACTTATGTAGGTGTTTAGGTAATTTTTTAGTGACATCATTTAGTTCAAAATGAGATTCCATATAGTTGTTTGTTTTACTGGGTAAATTTAAGTTTTTTATACGTCACAAAAAATCGTTATCCGTTAAATTATATATTTAGTATCTTTACATTTATCACAAAAAATCAAAAAATAACATGAGAAATCGCGGAGGTTTAAAAATTAGGCTTTTAATTGGTGCTGCAATTGCACTATTCGCTTTAGTAAAGTATTGTTCAAGTGCAGAAATCAATCCATATACAGGTAAAAAACAGCATATTTCTATCTCTCCAAAACAAGAAATAGCAATTGGTTTGAGTAGTGCACCGCAAATGGCACAACAACATGGAGGTCTATATCCTAATCAACAATATCAAGAATTAGTGGATAAAATTGGTAAAAAGCTTGTAGATCACAGTATTGCTCGAGAATCTGGCTATCCTTTTGAGTTTCATTTATTAAGAGACGAAAGAGCTATTAATGCATTTGCTTTACCAGGAGGACAAGTATTTATTACATATGCTTTATTCTCTAAGTTAAAAAATGAAGATCAATTGGCTGGAGTTTTAGGGCATGAAATTGGACATGTTATTGGGCGTCATTCAGCTGCTCGTATGGCAAAACAAGATTTAACTCAAGGATTACTTTCAGGTGCTTCTGTTGGTTTAGATCCTAGTACTGCACAAGGTGCTGCTGCAATAGCAAACGTTATTAACATGAAGTATGGACGTGGCGACGAGTTAGAAAGTGACGATTTAGGCGTGAAATTGATGGTAGATGCAGGTTATAATCCTGAAAGTTTAATTGGTGTGATGGAAATTTTAAAAGCAGCTGCAGGTCCAAACAGAACTCCTGAATTTCAAAGCACTCATCCAGATCCTGAAAATAGGATTGAAAAAATTAAAGAAGCTATTCGTAAGTATAGAAAATAATCTATACTACATTAATATTAAAAGTGCTTTTAGATCTATTTCTAAAAGCACTTTTTTTTGTAACAAAAACAATAAATAAGCTACTAATAAGTATAACTTTAAATTATTAGCTATGGGATTTGGAGGTGCAGTTTCTGCGATGATTACTAGTTTAAAAAACAATAAAAGAAATCGTAAAAGTACTTTTGAAAAATTAGAAAAGTTTCGAAAAGAAAATAATGATAAATTATATTTTAAAAACGCTGCTACTAAAGAAGAGCTTGAAGAGATACGGTTTAAAATGAAAAAAGAAAATCGAATTTCATTAATTAAAAACATCACTCTTTTTACCGTTGTATTCATTATTTTATGCTACATAATTGGCTTCGTTAATTTTTAAAAAATCAACAAAAATCTTTCTTACTTTTACCATTCAATTCTACAGAAATGAATAAGAAAGTAATTTTAATGATACTAGATGGTTGGGGAATTACCCAAGACCCTAAAGTATCTGCTATATACAATGCAAAAACACCATATATAAATTCATTATACGACAAATTTCCTCATGCTGAATTACGCACCGATGGTGAACATGTTGGTTTACCTGAAGGGCAAATGGGAAATTCAGAAGTTGGACATATGAATTTAGGTGCTGGTAGAATTGTGTATCAAAATCTAGCAAAAATAAATAAGGCTGTTAAAGATGGTTCTTTAGCACAAGAAACTGAATTACTCAACGCTTTCGAATACGCTAAAAAGAATAATAAAAATGTTCATTTTTTAGGATTGGTTTCTAATGGCGGAATTCACTCTCACATAAATCATTTAAAAGGACTACTTGATGTAGCAAGTAAACATGAACTAAAGAATGTATTTCTTCATGCCTTTACTGATGGTCGTGATTGTGATCCAAAATCAGGGAAATATTTTATCAACGATATTCAAGAACACATGCAAAAAACTACAGGTGAATTGGCAACAATCACAGGTCGTTATTATGCTATGGATCGTGATAATCGTTGGGAACGTGTGCAATTAGCTTATGATGCTTTAGTTAACGGACAAGGAACAGTATCAACCAACGCTATCGAAAGCATTCAACAAAGTTATGATAGCGATGTTACCGATGAGTTTATAAAGCCAATAATTATGGTTGATGAAAATAAGCAACCTAAAACGGTTATTAAAGAGGATGATGTTGTTATCTTTTTTAATTTCAGAACAGATAGAGGTCGTCAATTAACAGAAGCTTTACATCAAGAAAACTTCCTTGAATTTAACATGAAAAAGTTACCATTATACTTTGTTACCATGACAAACTATGATGAAACTTTTAAAAATATCAATGTTATTTACAACAGTAATAATATTGAAAACACTTTGGGTGAAGTTTTAGAAACTGCGAATAAAAAACAAATTAGAATTGCTGAAACTGAAAAATATCCACATGTAACATTTTTCTTTTCTGGAGGAAGAGAGCAGGAATTTAATGGAGAAAAAAGATTATTATGTCCGTCGCCAAAAGTAGCTACTTACGATTTAAAACCAGAAATGAGTGCTTACGAAATTCGCGATGCTATTGTTCCTGAATTAAAAAACGGAGAAGTAGATTTTGTGTGCTTAAACTTTGCAAATGGTGATATGGTTGGACATACTGGTGTTTTTGAGGCTGCAGTTAAAGCTTGCGAAACAGTAGATAACTGTGTAAAAGATGTAATCAACACTGCTTTAGACAACAATTACACAACTATTTTAATTGCAGATCATGGAAACTGTGAAACCATGATAAATCCAGATGGATCGCCACATACAGCACATACTACGAACCCCGTACCAATGATTTTAATTGACAAAGATTTAAAGTCAATAAAAAATGGTGTTTTAGGTGATATTGCTCCAACTGTTTTACGACTAATGGGAATAGATCAACCAAAAGAAATGACACAACATTCGTTAATTTAAAACAACAACTACAATGAAAAAAATTATATACTTTTTAACCGTATGCTTAATAGCATCTTGCGCTACAACACCAAAGCAACCTGCAGTAAAAGATAAAGATGGAAACTTAGTAGGGATTGCTACTAAAAAAGATTTTCAACAAGAGCCATACGGATCAGAATGGTTTAATGATTTCTACTCGTATTACGAAACTGACAAGAATGTTGTAGATCAATTAAAACCGTATTTAAAAGATGTAAAAATTAAAGGTTTCATGGGTACATGGTGTGGAGATAGCAAAAGAGAAGTTCCTAATTTTTATAAAATACTAGATGAAGCTGAATTCAATTATAAAAACCTTGAATTAGTAACCGTTAATCGTAAAAAGAAAGCAAACGGACTAGAGGAAGGCTTTAATGTTTTGAGAGTACCAACTTTTATTTTTTATAAAGACGGAAAGGAAATTGGACGTTTTGTAGAGCATGCTGTTGATAATAGCACTGTAGAAAAAGATTTCTTAAAAATAGTTTCTGGTCAGCCATACACGCATCCGTATCAAAAATAACCGTAAATTTGCGCTTCAATATTTTTAACATGATCAAATCAAAAACTAGAGAAGAAATCGAACTAATGCGCGAAAGTGCTTTGGTAGTATCAAAAACTTTAGGAATGCTTGCAAAAGAAGTAAAACCTGGAGTTACTACTTTATATCTTGATAAACTTGCTGAAGAATTCATTCGAGAACAAGGAGCTATTCCTGGTTTTTTAGGACTGTATGATTTTCCTAATACACTTTGTATGAGTCCAAACTCACAAGTTGTACACGGAATTCCAAACAATACTCCTTTACAAGAAGGTGATATTATCTCTATTGATTGTGGTGCTATTAAAAACGAATTTTACGGTGATCATGCGTACACTTTTGGGGTAGGTGAAATCGCCCCTGAAGTTCAAAAACTACTGGATGTAACTAAAGAAAGTTTATACGTTGGTATTCGTGAATTAAGAGTAGGAAATCGTGTTGGCGATGTTGGTTTCGCTATTCAGAACTTCACTGAAAAACATGGTTATGGAGTTGTTCGTGAACTAGTTGGTCATGGTATTGGTAAGGTGATGCACGAAGATCCTGAAATGCCAAATTACGGTCGTAGAGGTCGTGGTAAAAAGTTTATTGAAGGAATGGTAGTTGCTATTGAACCTATGACAAACATGGGAACTCAAAAAATACTACAACATAAAGACGGATGGACAATTACTACTTTAGATGGTAAACCATCAGCACACTTTGAACATGATGTTGCCATTGTTGATGGTAAACCCGAAATACTTTCAACTTTTAAATACATAAACCAAGCTTTAGGTATTGAAACAGATGAAGAAGATGAGTTCAGACAGCAACCTTTAGTTTTATAAAGTGTCTTTATTCAAAACTATATTAAACACAATTCCAAGACCAATTTTAATCAAGGCAAGCTATTTAGCTCGCCCTATAATTGCATGGTGGTTAAAAGGCGATAAGTTTACCGACCCTATTGATGGGAAATCATTCCGTAAATTTTTACCATATGGATATGGAATACAAAGAGAAAATGCACTTTCTCCTTCTACACTATCTTTAGAAAGACACCGTTTATTATGGCTGTATTTACAAAACGAAACTGATTTTTTTTCTACGGATAAAAAATTAAAAGTTTTACATATTGCTCCTGAACAATGCTTTCTTGGTGTTTTTAGAAAACAAAAAAACCTAGATTATATCACTTCAGATTTAGAATCGCCAATTGCAGATGTAAAAGCAGATATTTGCGATTTACCTTTCAATGACAATGAATTTGATGTTGTTTTTTGTAATCATGTTTTAGAACATATTCCTAACGACACTAAAGCGATGCAAGAATTGTATCGCGTGTTAAAACCAGATGGATTTGGTATTTTTCAAATTCCACAAGATTTAAATAGAGAAACTACTTTTGAAGACGATTCTATTACTGACCCAAAAGAGCGTGCTAAAATTTTCGGACAATACGATCATGTAAGAGTGTACGGACGCGATTATTTTGACAAACTTCGTTCAATTGGATTTAAAGTTGATAAAGTTGATTTTACAAAAAAAATCGCTCCAGAAAAACTAGAACGATTTGCTTTAATGAAAGGCGAAATTCTGCCTGTGTGTTTTAAAAACTAGTTAGAAAACTCCACTATTTTTCCGTCTTTATCCGCATATAATAACACTGCTTTTATTTGTGGATATTTATTTAAAAACTCTTTTGATTCTTCTAAACCCATTGCCATAAATGCAGTTGCATAAGCATCAACATCTGCACAATCAACTTCTCCGTAAACTGTAGCGCTTAATAAATTACTTTCAGTTGCAAATCCTGTTTTAGGATTTATAGTATGTACGTATTTTTGTCCGTTTTTTCCAACTCTAAACTTTCTGTAATTACCAGAACTCGCCATCGATTGATTGTTTAACTCTATAAATCTAGATACACTTCTTGTTCCATCAGCATTCGGGTCGTCAATAGCAACTTTCCAATAGGTGTCTCTACTATTTTTGCCTTTCGCTCTAATCTCTCCCCCAATTTCAACTAAATAATTAGCAACATTTTTACTTTCTAAAAATCTACCAACTACATCAATTCCATATCCTTTAGCAATAGAATTAAAATCTAAACAAGCCTCTTTAAATTGTTTCTGAACATTTCCTCCTTTTAAAACTACTTTATCCAAACCAACTTGCTTCATTAATTTATTTACCTGTAAAGTATCTAAATCTTTTTTCTCTCTTTTATAGCCAAAACCCCAAGCATTAACTAAATTACATACTGTTGGATCGAAATACCCATCGGTTTCTTTGTAAATTCGTTTTGATTTTTGAAAAACTTCAAGAAATAAATTATCAATAACTACAGTAGAATCTCCTTTATTGATTTTTGAAATATCAGAAGTAGGCATATAAGTCGACAGTGATTTATTCACTAAATAAAATAAACTGTCAATCGATTTCTGATAATCTATATTATCTAAATAAGTAATATGATAAGTAGTTCCAAAAACCAAACCCTGTAACTTAGTTTCGTTTATCTTTTTTTCTTGTTTACAGGCAGTTATAAAAAACAGTAGCAAACTCGCTATAAAAAATATCTTTTTTGTCATCTTTTTAATTTAATCACAAAAATAATTGATTCTTACTTCATAAAAGATTGTTAATTCTCTTTTTTGTGTACTCATTTTTTTAAATTTGCTTTAATATTGTTTTAATAACTCATCTGAAAAATCAGAAAAAATGAAGAAAATAATTGCATTCCTTACCGTTTCAATTTTATTAGCATCTTGTGCTTCAACAAAAGAACTGGAAGCTTTAAAAGCTAAACACTCTCAAACAAAAGAAGAATTATTAGCTGTAAAAGCTAATTTAACTAAGTGTTTGGTTGAAAAAGAAAGTTGCCAAGACAAAGTGTCTAATTTAGAAACTTCGGTAAGCGACTTAAAAAAAGACAAAGAAAACACATTACAACAGGTTGAAAACTTAACGGTTTTAACTAAAGGAGCTAATGACAATATTAAAGAAACATTAACTCAGTTAAGTAAAAAAGATAAATATATTAATAGAATTAGAGCTGCTGCTTCAAAAAAAGACTCTTTAAATTTAGTAGTTGCTTTTCACTTAAAGAAAGAACTACAACAAGGAATTGACGATGAAGATATCGAAGTAAATGTTGAAAAAACAGTAGTATTTATTTCTATTTCGGATAAGTTATTATTTAAAAGTGGAAGTTATACCGTTTCAGACAAAGCGTCTAAAGTGTTAGAAAAAGTTGCAACAGTTGTAAACGGTCAACCAGAAATGGATGTGATGATTGAAGGTCATACCGATGACACTCCTGTAACTACTGGATCAGCTTTAAAAGACAACTGGGGATTAAGTGTTTTAAGAGCAACATCTATTGTTCGTGAGCTACAAGGAAAATACAATGTAGCACCTAGTAGATTAATTGCTGCAGGTAGAGGTAGTTTTGCTCCGTTAGTAGCTAACGACTCACCTGTTAACAAAGCAAAAAATAGAAGAACAAAAATTATAATCTTACCTAGATTAAATCAATTCTTTGAATTGTTAGAGCAAAAAGCTGAATAATTCAAAGACGCTATATTTATAAAATAAAAACGTGCAAGTTGCACGTTTTTTTTATTGACTAAAAATTAAACTAACACGCTATTTGTCAATCGAATAATTAATTGTACATTTGCAGACCTTTTTTAAGGATAAAATTAATTAATAATAAACAAAAACTAATCGTGTAATTATGAACACATTAAGTTACAAAACAGTATCAGCTAACAAAAACACTGTTAACAAAGAGTGGGTTTTGGTTGATGCGGACGGGCAAACGTTGGGTCGTCTAGCTTCTAAGGTAGCAATGCTAATTAGAGGTAAGTACAAACCAAACTATACTCCTCACGTAGATTGTGGAGATAACGTGGTTATCATCAACGCAGAAAAAATTAACCTAACTGGTAAAAAGTGGACTGATAAGTCTTACATCCGTCATACGGGTTATCCAGGTGGTCAAAGATCATTAACTGCTACAGAAATGTTCGAAAAAGATCCTACGAGATTAATCGAAAAAGCAGTAAAAGGAATGTTACCTAAAAACAAATTAGGTAGTGCGTTATACAGAAACTTATATGTTTACGCAGGTACTGAGCACCAACAATCAGCTCAAAACCCAAAAGCTATTAACCTTAACGATCTTAAATAATGGAAACTGTACACAAAATAGGTAGAAGAAAAACAGCAGTTGCACGTATTTATCTTTCAGAAGGTAAAGGAAACATTACTGTAAACAAAAAAGAGTATAAAAACTACTTTACAACAGGAACTTTACAATACAAAATACAACAACCTTTAATGTTAACTGAGAACTTAGAATCTTATGACATTAAAGTAAATGTATATGGTGGTGGTGTTACTGGTCAAGCAGAAGCAATTCGTTTAGCAATTACTAGAGCATTAGTATCAATTAACGAAGAATACAGAACAGTATTAAAACCAGAAGGTTTATTAACTCGTGACCCAAGAATGGTTGAACGTAAGAAATTCGGTCAGAAGAAAGCACGTAAGAAATTCCAGTTCTCTAAACGTTAATATTTTTATTGTTGCCTTACAAAAGGCATGCAATATTTATTTTCTAAAGAGACTGTTATTTATAAAACAATTTATAACAGTTTAGTATCTAAATATTTCAGACTTTACAAACTACTGAAATATTGCGAAAACAGAACGTAAACACATTTTATTAAAATGGCAAACATTCAAGAATTATTAGAAAGTGGCGTACACTTTGGTCACTTAACAAGAAAATGGAACCCAAACATGGCTCCATACATTTATACTGAGCGTAATGGTGTTCACATCATCGACTTGTATAAAACTTCAGCTAAAATTGACGAAGCAGCTGCTGCGTTAAACAAAATAGCTAACTCTGGACGTAAAATCTTATTCGTTGCTACTAAGAAGCAAGCAAAAGATATCGTTGCTGAAAGAGCAGCAAACGTAAACATGCCTTATATTACTGAGCGTTGGCCAGGTGGTATGTTAACTAACTTTGTTACTATTCGTAAAGCTGTTAAGAAAATGGCTCATATTGATAGAATGAAGACAGATGGTTCTTTTGATGCATTATCAAAAAGAGAGAAATTACAAATTAACCGTCAACGTGAAAAATTAGAAAAGAATTTAGGTTCAATTTCTGATATGACTCGTTTACCTGCAGCTTTATTTGTAATTGACGTAAAGAAAGAACACATTGCTATTGCTGAAGCACAAAAATTAAACATTCCAATTTTTGCAATGGTTGATACAAACTCTGATCCTAGACCAGTTGATTTTGTAATTCCTGCAAACGATGATGCTTCTAAATCAATCGATAAAGTTTTATCTTATGTAACTGATGCTATTGCTGAAGGTTTATCAGAAAGAAAAGCTGAGAAAGAAAAAACTAAAGCTGCTCCTGCTCCTAAAGCAGAAGCTAAAACTGAAGCGCCAGCTAAAGAAGAAGCACCAGCTAAAGAAGAAGCAAAATAATTTATTTTAAAGGCTTCAAATTAATTTGAAGCCTTTATTTTTTATAACAAAATATTTACAACTAAAAATAACAATAGAGATGTCAGTAAAAATTAGCGCTGCAGACGTAAAAAAATTAAGAGAAACTACCGGAGCTGGTATGATGGATTGTAAAAATGCATTAGTAGAAGCAGAAGGAAACTTTGATAAAGCAATTGCAATTTTACGTAAAAAAGGACAAAAAATCGCTGCTAAAAGAGCAGATAGAGAGTCTACTGAAGGTGTGGCAATTACTAAAATTAGTGATGACAACACTTACGGTGTAGCTATTGTATTAGCATGTGAAACAGATTTCGTATCTAAAAACGATTCTTTTAAAGCTTTAGCTTCAGAATTTGTTGATATTGCTTTTACTACAAATAGTAAAGAGGAATTTTTAGCTGCTGATTTCGGTGGAATTACTGTTGCTGAAAAATTAATCGAGCAAACTGGTGTTATCGGTGAAAAAATCGACATCACTTCTTTCGAGAAAATTGAGGCGCCATATGTAGGAGCTTATACTCACGTTGGTAAAATTGCTGCTATGGTAGGTTTAACATCTTCTGTAGATAATGCTGCTGTTTTAACTAAAGATTTAGCTATGCAAGCTGCTTCAATGGGAGCTACTTCATTATCTTATAAAGATTTTGACCCTGCTTATGTTGCATCTGAAACTGAAGCAAGAATTGCTGCTATTGTAAAAGATAACGAAGAATTAGTACGTTTAGGTAAAACTTTAAAAAATGTACCTCAATTCGTATCTAGATTACAATTAACTGATGAGGCTTTAGCAAATGCTGAAGAAGCTGCTAAAGAGCAATTAAAATCAGAAGGTAAACCAGAGCAAATTTGGGATAAAATCTTACCAGGAAAAATGGAAAGATTTATTTCTGACAATACAACTTTAGATCAAGAACAATGTTTATTAGATCAAAAATTTATTAAAGACGAAAAGAAAACTGTTGAAGAATACGTTACTTCTTTTGGTGATGTAGAAGTTAAAAACTTCGTAAGAGTTACTTTAGGATAATTCTCAACAAACATTTTATATTAAAACCATCCATTTTTTGGATGGTTTTTTATTTTATATATGGTCTATGAAATATAACCTCTAGAAACACTTTTACTTAAAAGTAAACCTTCATAGTTCAATTCTTCGTTATCTCCCCGCGATTAAACTCAAAAAAAATACGTAGTTTTGCTCAACTTTCAATAAGACTATGCAATACAAAAGAATCCTATTAAAATTAAGTGGAGAAGCCTTAATGGGCGATCGCCAATACGGTATTGACCCTAAGCGATTAAAAGAATACGCTCAAGAAATTAAACAAGTAGTAGATAAAAATATTGAAGTTGCCATTGTTATTGGTGGTGGAAATATTTTTAGAGGTGTAGCCGGAGCCAGCAATGGTATGGATCGTGTACAAGGAGATCATATGGGTATGTTAGCAACTTGTATAAATGGTTTAGCATTGCAAAGTGCTTTAGAAGATGAAGGAATTCATACACGTTTACAAACTGCTATTGAAATTAAAGAAATTGCAGAGCCTTATATTAAAAGAAGAGCAAATCGTCATTTAGAAAAAGGTCGTGTTGTAATTTTTGGTGGAGGAACAGGTAATCCTTATTTCACAACAGATACTGCTGCTGTATTAAGAGCTATTGAAGTAAATGCAGATGCTATTTTAAAAGGAACAAGAGTAGATGGTATTTACAATACCGATCCTGAAAAAGATAAAGACGCTATAAAATACAATAACATTACTTTTAAAGATGTTATTGAAAAAGGCTTAAAAGTAATGGATATGACTGCCTTTACTTTAAGTGAAGAAAATAAACTTCCAATTATTGTTTTTGACATGAATACAAAAGGCAACTTATTAAAGTTAGTTTCTGGTGAACAGATTGGAACAATAGTTGATAACGAATAAATTGAAATAACCTCAAACAATATTTAGAGGTCAATAAATACGAACAAAATGAACGAAGAGATAGATTTTATTTTAGATTCGGCTAAAGAATCAATGAATGGTGCTGTAGAACACTTAGTAAAAGAGTTACGTAGTATTAGAGCTGGAAAAGCTTCACCATCTATGTTAGCAAATGTTCAAGTAGATTATTATGGATCTGCAACTCCATTAGGACAAGTAGCCAACGTTAGTACTCCAGACGCTAGAACAATTACAATTCAGCCTTGGGAAAAAAACATGTTGCAAGAAATCGAAAAAGCAATCATGATTGCCAACCTTGGTTTCAACCCAATGAATAATGGTGATAATATTATCATTAGCGTACCACCTTTAACAGAAGAGCGTCGTAGAGATTTAGCTAAACAAGCAAAAGCTGAAGCAGAGCATGCTAAAGTAGGTGTTCGTAATGCACGTAAAGATGCTAATAATGAAATTAAAAAGACTGAAGCTTCTGAAGATATGAAAAAAGGAGCTGAAGAAAGTGTACAAGATTTAACAAACTCTTTTGTAAAAGATATTGACGAAAAATTCTTAGTCAAAGAAAAAGAAATTATGACGGTATAATTTCTTTAAACATATATTTAAAAAGAGTGTTTTTTTTAAACACTCTTTTTTTTACTTAATTATTACATTTACCATAACTTTGCTAAAAATATTTTAAATGACTTTTTGGACTAAAATCGCAGGATTCATCTTACGAAACCGATATCTGGTATTAATTACCATAGCTGTTATTACTGGGCTTTTAGTTACTCAAATAAAATATATGCGCTTCTCTTATACAGAAGCTAATTTGCTACCTGCAAATCATGAGGTAAATATAGAATACAATAAGTTTTTAGAAATTTTTGGAGAAGAGGGTAATTTAATCATCCTTGGTGTAAAAGACACTACAATTTTTACACCTCAAAAATTTAATAATTGGAACTCATTAGTTAAGAGTTTTGATAGTTTACCTGAAATAGATTTTTCTGTTTCTATTGCTGATGTAAAACAGTTAAAGGCAGATCGAAAAACTCGTAAATTTATTGTTGAACCTTTATTTAAAGAACTCCCTAAAACAAATGAAGAAGTTCTTAAAATAAAAGAGCAACTTTTTGATAAACTCCCTTTTTACGAAAACCTACTTTATAACGATAAAGGAACTTTACAAACAGCCATTTACCTTAATAAGGATATTGTAAACACTCCAACAAGAGCGAATTTTATCAATCAAATACTGATACCTAAAATAAAAGCTTTTGAAAAAGACAATGGTATAGATCTTCGAGTTTCGGGAATGCCATATATACGTACCTTAAACTCACAAAACATTACCAATGAAATGGGAATTTTTGTAATAGGAGCTTTATTAATAACTGCTATTATTTTCTTTTTCTTTTTCCGTTCTTTTAGAGCAACTTTCATCACTCTTTTAGTGGTTTCTATTGGTGTTGTTTGGGCTTTAGGATTTATTGGATGGTTTAGATATGAAATTACTGTCCTATCAGCTTTAATACCTCCATTAATTATTGTTATTGGAGTACCCAATGCTGTATTTTTAATTAATAAATATCAGCAAGAAATAAAAAAACATGGTAACCAAGCAAAATCTTTACAACGCGTAATATCTAAAATTGGTAACGCCACTTTAATGACAAACATTACAACTGCATCTGGTTTTGCGACATTTGTATTTGTAAAAAGTCAACTACTTAGAGAATTCGGAATTTTAGCTTCTGTAAATATTATTAGCATATTTATACTAGCGTTATTAATCATTCCTATTTTATATAGTTTCATGCCATTGCCTGAAAAGAAACATTTAAATCACTTGGAGAAAAAATGGATGGGAAATGTAGTTTCTTGGATGGAAAGAATGGTAAAAAAACAGCGTATTTCAATATACATAACTACTGTTGTTGTTATTATATTAAGTATGATTGGATTATTTCAAATTAGAGTTTCTGGTAGTTTGATTGAAGACATGCCTAAAGGAATGCAATTCTACAAGGATATTAAATTTTTTGAAACTGAGTTTGGTGGAATTATGCCTTTAGAAATTTTGATTGATACCAAAAGAGAAAAAGGAGTAATGAAACTTTCCACTTTAAAAAAGATGGAAAAGTTAAATGAAACTATTGAAAGCTTTCCAGAATTATCAAAACCAATTTCGGTAACAAACTTAGTTAAATATTCTAAACAAGCTTACTATAAAGGTAATCCAAAATACTATCAATTACCTACTGGTCAAGAAAAGGCACACATTTTTGCATACACCAAAAACTCTGACAGCAATGCTGGCATGTTAAATAATTTTGTAGACAGTACAGGTCGTTATGCTCGTATCACAACCTTTATGAAAGATATTGGTACCGATAAAATGGATATCATCCAAGAACGTTTACAAGCGGTTATAAAAAAGCAATTCCCTGAAGAAAAATTTAATGTTTCTTTAACCGGTAAAGCATTAGTGTTCTTAAAAGGTACGAATTACTTGATTAAAAATTTAGTGATATCATTATCATTAGCCATTTTATTGATTTCTATTTTTATGGCATGGATGTTTCGTTCGTATAAAATGATTTTTATATCCTTAATACCAAACATGCTTCCTTTATTAATTACTGCTGGGTTAATGGGCTTCTTCGACATCCCTATTAAACCTTCTACAATTTTAGTATTTAGTATTGCCTTTGGTATTTCTGTCGATGACACCATTCACTTTTTAGCAAAATATCGACAAGAATTACTTGCAAATAATTGGAAAATAAAACCAGCTGTATATTCAGCACTTCAAGAAACCGGAGTAAGTATGTTTTATACATCAATTGTATTGTTCTTTGGTTTTTTAGTTTTTACAGTTTCTAGCTTTGGCGGTACTATTGCCTTAGGCGGATTGGTTTCTGTAACTTTATTATTAGCAATGGTTTCAAACCTATTGTTATTACCTTCTCTTCTACTTTCATTTGAGAAGAAAATTGCTAATAAAAAGGTATTAAAAGAAACTAAGTTTAAAATTTTACCTCCAAAAGAAGATAAGTAGTATTCTTATATTTCTTCGTTGCTCAATTAACATCAAAAAAGTATCTTTGCTTGATTTTATTGAAGATATAAGAGATGAAAAGAAGTAGCGTTAAAGAACTATTACAGTCAGATAAATTTTTACAAGAAGTCCACCTTAAAGGATGGGTGAGAACTTTTAGAAGCAATCGTTTTATTGCTTTAAATGATGGTTCTACCATTAAAAATATTCAATGTGTTGTAGATTTTGAAAACACAAATGAAGATTTATTAAAAAGGATAACAACTAGTGCTGCTGTTAGTATAACAGGTACTTTAGTTGAAAGCCAAGGTAAAGGACAAACTGTAGAAATAAAAGTTACTAATTTAGAAATATTAGGAGACTCTAATCCAGATGAATATCCTATTCAACCTAAAAAACACAGTTTAGAATTTTTACGCGAAAATGCACATTTACGTGTAAGAACAAATACATTTAGTGCTGTAATGCGTGTACGCTCAGCATTGTCTTTTGCTGTGCATCAATATTTTCAAAAAAATGGATTTTACTACGTAAACACTCCGATTATTACTGGATCTGATGCTGAAGGTGCTGGAGAAATGTTTCACGTTACTAATTTCGAAGCTAATAAAGCCCCATTAAACGAAGAAGGAAATGTAGATTACACACAAGATTTCTTTGGAAAAGAAACTAACTTAACGGTTTCTGGTCAGTTAGAAGCTGAAACATATGCTATGGCATTGGGTAAAGTATATACTTTCGGACCTACTTTTAGAGCTGAAAACTCAAATACCACACGTCACTTAGCAGAGTTTTGGATGATTGAACCTGAGGTTGCATTTAACGATTTAGATGCCAACATGGACTTATCTGAAGATTTTATTAAAGACGTTTTACAATATGTTTTAGACAACTGTAAAGATGACTTAGAATTCTTAGACAATCGTTTAGCACAAGAGGAAAAAACAAAGCCTCAAGCGCAACGTAGTGAAATGGGCTTAATTGAAAAATTAAAGTTTGTAGCAGAAAATAACTTTAAAAGAGTTTCTTATACTGAAGCAATAGATATTTTACGTAATTCTAAGCCTAACAAAAAGAAAAAATTTCAATTTCCTGTTAACGAATGGGGAGTTGATTTACAATCTGAACACGAACGTTATTTAGTAGAAAAACACTTTAAATGTCCTGTAATCTTATTTGATTATCCAGCGAATATTAAAGCCTTTTATATGCGTTTAAATGATGATGGAAAAACAGTTAGAGCTATGGACGTATTATTTCCAGGTATTGGAGAAATGGTGGGTGGTTCTCAAAGAGAAGAGCGTTTAGATGTATTAAAAGCTAAAATGGCTGAATTAGATATTGAAGAAGAAGAATTATGGTGGTATTTAGATACTCGTAAATTCGGAACAGCAGTACATTCAGGATTTGGTTTAGGTTTTGAACGTTTAGTTTTATTTACAACAGGAATGGGTAATATTCGTGATGTAATTCCTTTTCCAAGAACACCACAAAACGCAGAGTTTTAATCGCAAGGAGATAGCTAAACACATGATTCTTAATTAAAACATAAAACTTATAAACACAAATCGTCATTCCTCACAGAATGGCGATTTCTTTTTATCCTATTTCATATATTTGTAAATATGCTAAAACAAAGTTTACATCATAAATTACTTCAAAAATTATCTCCTCAACAAATTCAGTTGATGAAACTAATTCAATTGCCTACTCAAGCTTTTGAAGAACGTTTAAAACAAGAAATTGAGGAAAATCCTGCATTAGATACAGGGAAAGAAGAACCTGAAAACTTTGAAGACACGCTTACAAACGAATCAGATCATGATGATGCAAATGAGAAGATTGAAGCTGATGATATTAATATTGATGAATACTTAAGTGATGACGAATATCCGAGTTACAAAACACAAGCAAATAATTATTCAGCTGACGATGATGACAAACAAGTTCCCTATGCGGCTGGAACCACTTTTCATCAATCATTAAAAAATCAGTTAAGTACTTTTAGAATAGATGAAGAAGAGAAAGCTATTGCTGAATTTTTAGTTGGTAGTATTGATGATAGCGGATATATTCGTAGAGAAATTATTGATTTAGTAGACGATTTAGCATTTACTCAAAACGTTTTTACAACTGAAGAGAAAGTAGAAAGTGTTTTAAGAAATGTTGTTCAAAGACTAGACCCTATTGGTGTTGGAGCTTTAGATTTAAAGCAATGTTTAATCATTCAATTAAAATCTAAACCTGAAAAAGAAACCAGAGATTTAGCAATTAGAGTTCTAGATGAAGCCTTTGATCATTTCGTAAAGAAACATTACAAAAAGCTTCTTGAAAAATTCGATATTAATGAAGAAAAGCTAAAAGAAGTTATTGCAGAAATAGGAAAATTAAATCCGAAACCTGGTAGTTCATATGCTGGTAATAATAAAATAGCAGAACAAATAGTTCCAGATTTTTCTATTAAAATTGTGGACGGTGTTTTAGAGTTAACTCTAAACTCTCGTAATGCTCCAGAGCTACATGTTTCTCGTGAGTACAACAATATGTTAAAAGGCTATAGCGACTCAAAAGAAAAGAGTAAAAGTCAGAAAGATGCTGTAATGTTCATCAAACAAAAACTAGATGCTGCAAAGTGGTTTATTGATGCAATTAAACAACGTCAACAAACACTTTTAATAACCATGAATGCTATTATGCATCGTCAAGAAGAATATTTTTTAACTGGTGATGAGCGTAAGCTAAAACCAATGATTCTAAAAGATATTGCAGACGAAATAAACATGGATGTTTCTACGGTATCTAGAGTTGCAAACAGTAAATATGTATCTACTCCTTATGGAACAAAATTGATTAAAGAGTTTTTCTCTGAATCAATGAAAAATGATCAAGGTGAAGATGTTTCTACTCGAGAAATTAAAAAAATATTAGAAACTGTTGTAAACGAAGAGGATAAAAGAAAGCCTTTAACCGATGAGAAATTATCTAAAATATTGAAGGAAAAAGGATATCCAATTGCAAGGAGAACTGTTGCGAAATATCGTGAACAGTTGGACATTCCTGTAGCTAGATTACGTAAAGAAATTTAATGCGCTGGCATAAGTTCATATCTACTATTTTACATCCAATTGTTATGCCTACAATTGGTATTTTAATCTATTTTATTTTTACACCAATTTATTTAGATCGCAAACAACAACTTAGTTTATTAGCTGTTGTTTTTATTGCTACTTATATCATTCCTTTATTACTTTTAATCTTATTAAAATCTATTGGTTATATAAAATCTTTTCAAGTACATACAATTAATGAGCGTAGAATACCCATATTTTTCATGATGACGTTGCTCTTTATACTAGGAAAGTTTTTCGCAGAAATAAGTACTATTAGAGAATTAAGCTATTTGTTTTTTGGTGTCGTATTCGGACTTGGAATTATATATCTATTATTTTTAGCAGAGATTAAAGCAAGCTTACATTTATTATCAATTGGTGCAGCTATAGGTTTTTTCTTATTGTTTCAACAACTTCAAAATATCAATACTTTACCTATAGTTATCGTTTTAATATTCCTTTCAGGTTTACTAGCAGCATCAAGATTGTATTTAAAAGCTCACACAGTAAAAGAAGTGTATATTGGTTTTTTTATTGGTATATGTAGCCCTTTTTTAGCTTATTATATTTTATAACAAATAAAAGCTTAATCCGAAACGTAATATCTTAGTATCGATAGGGTTTCCATTTATCAATGCATTCTTAAAAAGCGGAGTTAATCCATAGTACACGTGAAAATTGAAAGTTCCGTATCCTGCTGACATAATCAATCCTGTTTGCCATTTATTATATTCTGTAATATCACTTATACTTACAGACACATTATTGTCTATATATGAAAACGTATTACTTAAATTATAACTCAGCTTAACTCCAGTGTAAAATCGCCAAAAAGAGTAACTATTAACAGTTGATGATCGCCATCTAAACTGAATAGGCATTTCTAGATTACTTAGTTTTATTTTGTTTGATGCTATATCATTACCTGATTCAAAACTATTTGAAGCACTCTCTACAACCTTTAAATTATGATTAAAAGAATCAAAACCATAACCTAGACCTATTCCAATAGCTATTTTACCGCTTTTTTTAAGTGGAATATCTTTAATATATCCTCCAGAGACTCCAAATGAAAAACCGCTTCTAGTAATTGTACTTGGCTGATTATCTAAAACATTATAGGTTACATTAATGTATAGCTGATCTTCCCAATACTTATCTCCTATTTTCAAAGAGTCTTTCTGCGCTTGTAAATTAAGCACACAGAAAAAAATAAAAAAAGCTTGAAAATATTTCATCATAATTATCTAATGATAAATATAGTTTATTTTGTATAAAAAAAGAGCAATCATAATGATTGCTCTTTTTAATAATATTTAAAAGTAATTACTTTTTAATTTCACTTGCTTTATGCGTAGATAAACTTAATTTAAGAGCGTTTACATCTCTTAATTTCTCACGAATATCAGCTAATGTACCAACACTCGACTCTTTATCTGCCTTAATAGAAGTTGTCATAAATGGAATATCACTTTCAGCTTGATTCTCTCTTTCTAAGAAAATAAAAGAAGGAACATCTTCTGGTGTCGCAATTTTATCATTTAATTGAATTCTATTATAAGTAGTACCGTATTTAGCATCTTTAGCTTTACCTACATAGATTGTGCTAACTAAACTTTTACGTTCTAATTTCTTAACTTCAGAAGCACTTGGTAATCGAGGAGACTCAACTTGCAAGTCAGTTTCTCTCATTACTGTTGTCACCATGAAGAAGAATAATAACATAAAAACAATATCAGGTAGTGAAGATGTGTTCACTGCTGGCATCCCTCTTTTCTTCTTTTTAAATTTAGACATACTTAAATTGTTTTAATACTATTGAACATCAGTTGGTTCAGAATCAGATATAATTTGAGGATAACTCGACTTTATATCTAGAACTTTCTTCCTTAATGTTGCGTTTTTTCTTCCACTATCTTTAAAAGCCTGTTCTAATTCAGTAAAACTAGTACCATATTTTTCTTGGCTTAGTCTATTACGTAATTCAGTATAAGCTCTTAACAACTCGTTTTGAACAGACACATATACTCCAAACTCAGTAGCTCTATCACTTTCTACAGCAATAATTGCTTTATTTGGATGATCTGACGAAGCTGGATCTTTATCTCCTTTACAATAATCACAAGCTGCTCCTGCTTCTTTTTCCGGCATTGGATTACCAATACCACCACCGTTATCTATAAATTTAATAGCTGCATCCTTCAAATCTTTTAACTCCATAAACTCATCTTCTACTAAGAGTTCGTTATTTCTGTTAATACTAATTTGAAAAATATTCTTTTCTTTTACAATTGGCGGTACTTCATTTGTTCTTTCAGCTAACTTTTTAGGGATACCTGAATCAACATCCATTGTAGTTGTTACTAGGAAAAAGATAAGTAGCAAGAATGCAATATCTGCCATCGAACCTGCATTAATTTCTGGGTTTTCTCTTCTTGCCATAATGTTTTATGATTTAACTAATCCTTTTAATAAATCCCATACAAAAAATAGTCCTGCAACAAGCATTAAAAGACCACTAAATATAATACCTGTACTAGTTAATTTAGATACTGAACTTCCTGACGCTGCAATGATTTCATTTTTTGCATCAATAACTTGATCACTATTAGCTAATAAATAAGAAACCAAAAGTACAACACCTAAAATCACTAATCCCATTATTGCTTTCTTTAATGCTGCTGGATTTTTCAACAGCGAAAACAAAGATCCTAATACAGCCACTATAGCTGTTATCCCTAATAAAACCAAAGAATAACTCACTAATGGTGAAGCTGCTGCAGAAGCTGCTGCTCTATCATCAGCATCAACTGTCATAGCCATTAACGCTAATACTAAACCAATAATGGCAAGTACAGCTACTATTACTGTTATAAACTTCTTATTCATTTTTTATTTTTTATATTTTGATAATAAATCTATTAAAGAAATAGATGCGTCTTCCATATTATTTACAATACTATCCATTTTAGAAATAATATAATTGTAAAAAACCTGTAAAATAATTGCTACTACAAGACCAAATACAGTTGTTAAAAGTGCCACTTTAATACCACCTGCTACTACCGCTGGAGAAATATCATTTGCTACAGCAATTGCATCAAAAGCTCCAATCATACCAATTACAGTACCCATAAAACCTAACATCGGTGCTAAGGCAATAAATAAAGATAACCAAGAAACATTTTTCTCTAATAGTCCCATTTGAACTCCACCGTAACCTACTACAGCTTTTTCAGCAGCTTCTATACCTTCACTAGATCTTTCTAGTCCTTGGTAAAAAATAGATGCAACTGGTCCTTTTGTATTTCTACAAACTTCTTTAGCTGCTTCAACACCACCAGAACTTAAAGCATCATCAACACTTGCTACTAATTTCTTAGTATTGGTTGTTGCCATGTTCAAATAAATAATTCTTTCTATTGCAATAGCTAACCCTAAAATTAAAGCCACTAATACAATCCCCATAAAACCTGGTCCACCTTCAATAAAGTAACGTTTTAAAATTTGGTGAAAAGTTTCTGAATTTTCTGCTGATGCTTCTTGTGCGTAAGTTGATTGAATTGCTCCAAAAAACATGAATCCTGCAATAGTTAGGATATTTACTACTTTTTTCATTTTGTTATAATTAATTTAAATAGTTAATGGGTTAAAAATACAAATTTTACTATGAAATACTTATTTTTTTATTAAAAAGTAATTCTTTACTTGCACTTATTACACTTTTTATTTTTTCAGAGTGCCAAGTAACAAAAAAATGTTGGTACATTAAAAAAAAACGATAGTATTTATACGTTCACAGCTTTTTTTTATTCTTTTCTCTACTTATTCAAGTAGTTATGTCGGGTAAATTTAACAATTAATTTACAAACTAACCTATTTCTCCTCTTAAAGAAGTTTCAAAATAACGTTTAAAATCCTCTTTTGGAAGCTTTTCTCCAATTAAATACATCATTTTTGCAACCGCAGTTTCAGTTGTTATGTCTTTTCCTCCTACGACTCCAATACGTTTTAAGTCAGAACTTGTTTCATAATGACCTAAAATTACACTTCCTCCTGCACATTGAGTTACATTAACTATATATATGCCTCTATTAATAGCTTCTTCTAACAAATTAATAAACCATTTTTCATTCGGAGCATTTCCCGAACCGTAGGTTTCTAATACTACTCCTTTTATATTAGAAATATTTAGAAAGCTTCTCACCACAATTTCTGTTATTCCTGGAAATAACTTTAAAATAGCAACATTATTATCTAGCTTCTTCCTAAAAACCAACTTATTTTCATTTTGTGTTGGCTTCAACAATAATGAATGACTAAAATTTAAATGCACTCCACTTTCTGCTAAAGGCGGATAATTCATCGATGCGAATGCCTCAAATTGATCGGCATTTATTTTAGTAGTTCTATTAGCCCTATAAAGTTTATATTCGAAATACAACCCTACTTCTTGGATAATAGGCTTTCCGTTTTTATTAGCTGAAGCTACTTGAATTGATGTAATTAAATTTTCTTTAGCATCAGTTCTTAAATCTCCAATTGGTAATTGCGATCCAGTAAAAATTATAGGTTTTTGTAAATTTTCAAACATAAAACTAATCGCCGAAGAAGTATACGACATGGTATCAGAACCTGTTAAAACTACAAAACCGTCATACGATTCGTAACTATCAGAAATAATTTCCGCAATTTTCACATAATAATTCACATTCATATTAGATGAATCTATAGGCTCATTAAAAGAAATTGTAGAAATGTTACAATTTAATTGTTGTAATTCAGGAATCTTACTTGAAATCTGACTAAAGTCAAATGCTTTTAAAGCTCCGGTTTTGTAATCCTTCACCATACCAATAGTACCGCCTGTGTAAACAATTAAAATGTTAGGTGTATTTGTCATTTTGACATTTTTTTATACCGATTATTATTTGGAATAATTTATGTTGTAAATTTATCAAACAAAATTGATACAAGAATTAAAAAAACATAAATTATGGCAATAGGAATGGAATACTATATTATTATTGGAGTTATCTCTTTAATGAGTTGGTTGGTAAGCAATACTTTAAAAAGGAAATTTAAAAAGTATTCGAAAGTTCATTTACGTAACGGCATGAGTGGGGCAGAAATTGCTGAAAAAATGTTAGCTGATAACGGAATTTATGATGTTAAAGTAATTTCAACTCCTGGTATGCTTACAGATCATTATAATCCTAAAAATAAAACCGTTAATCTTAGTGAGGGAGTTTACAACCAACGTAATGCTGCTTCAGCAGCGGTTGCTGCTCATGAAGTTGGACATGCTGTACAACACGCAAAAGCTTATAAATGGCTAGAAATGAGATCTAATCTAGTACCAATGGTTAATGTTTCCTCTAAATTTTCTCAATACTTAATTATGGGAGGTTTAGTTCTTGGAGCTGCTTCTAGTATGGGGTATTGGGTTTTAGCTGCTGGTGTTGTTCTAATGGGAATAGCAACATTGTTTAGCTTTATAACACTTCCTGTAGAATACGACGCAAGTAATAGAGCACTAGCTTGGTTAGAAAGTAAACATATTGTTACTAGAGAAGAATTAGCAGAATCTAAAGATGCTTTAAAGTGGGCTGCAAGAACTTATTTAGTTGCCGCTCTAGGATCTTTAGCTATGTTAGCTTATTGGGTTATGAGACTTATGGCTAGTAGAGATTAATAATTATAGTTTTCTTGTCATTCCTACGAAATCACGAATCTAAATTTACCTTCTATGGATTCCCGATTTCTCGGAAATGATAGAAAATCAGATAAAAAAAGGAGCCAAGAACAAAGACTATATTGTCTAGTTTCTTGGCTCTAAATATTTTGTTCCTAAAAGAATATTAATCATTCAACTTCAATACCGCCATAAATGCTTCTTGTGGTATCTCTACATTACCAACTTGACGCATTCTTTTCTTACCTTTTTTCTGTTTTTCTAATAATTTACGCTTACGAGAAATATCACCTCCATAACATTTTGCTGTTACATCTTTACGTAAAGCTTTGGTAGTTTCTCTTGCAATAATCTTAGCTCCAATAGCTGCTTGAATTGGAATATCAAATTGTTGTCTTGGAATTAAAGTTTTTAACTTTTCAACTATTTTCTTACCTATTGTATATGCATTATCTGCATGTAATAATGCAGAAAGTGCATCTACAGAATCACCATTTAATAAAATATCAACTCTAACTAATTTAGACTCTTTCATTCCTATAGGTGCATAATCAAACGACGCATATCCTTTAGAAACTGTTTTTAAACGATCATAAAAATCGAAAACAATTTCTGCTAAAGGCATTTCAAAAATTAATTCAACACGCTGCGTAGTTAAGTATGTTTGATTAACAATTTGCCCACGCTTTTCTATACATAAACTCATTACTTGACCTACAAAATCAGATTTTGTAACAATAGACGCTTTTATAAAAGGCTCTTCTACTCTATTTAATTTAGAAGGCTCTGGTAAATCTGATGGATTATTTACAATCAAAACCTCATCTGGCTCTTTGTTTGTAAATGCGTGATAACTAACGTTCGGAACTGTTGTAATCACCGTCATATTAAATTCACGTTCTAAACGTTCTTGGATAATTTCCATGTGTAACATCCCTAAGAATCCACAACGAAAACCAAAACCTAAAGCTGCTGAACTTTCTGGTGCAAACACAAGTGAAGCATCATTTAACTGCAATTTTTCCATTGAATTACGAAGCTCTTCGTAATCTTCAGTATCCACAGGGTAAATCCCTGCAAAAACCATTGGTTTTACATCTTCAAAACCATCAATAATGTCTGTAGTTGGGTTCTCAAAATCAGTAATAGTATCACCTACTTTTACTTCTTTTGCTACTTTAATACCTGTAATTAAATACCCAACATCACCGGTTTTAACTTCTTTTTTTACAACTTGCTCTAATTTTAAAGTACCTACCTCATCAGCTCCATACTCCTTACCTGTAGCCATAAATTTAATTCGCTGGTTCTTTTTTATTGAACCATCAATAACTCTAAAATAGGTTTCAATTCCTCTATAAGAGTTATACACTGAATCAAAAATTAAGGCTTTTAATGGTGCATCCGGATTTCCTTTTGGTGCAGGAACTTTATCTATAATTGCTTGTAAAATATTATCAACTCCAAAACCTGTTTTACCACTTGCATGAATTACATCTTCTGGGTCACACCCTAACAAATCAACAATATCATCTGTTACCTCTTCAGGATTTGCCGATGGTAAATCAACTTTATTTAAAACAGGAATAATTTCTAAATCATTCTCTAACGCTAAATATAAATTAGAAATCGTTTGCGCTTGTATACTTTGTGCTGCATCAACAATTAGCAAAGCACCTTCACAAGCTGCAATAGAACGAGAAACTTCGTAAGAAAAATCTACGTGACCTGGAGTATCAATTAAATTAAGAATATACTGCTCTCCGTTTAATTCATAATCCATTTGTATAGCATGCGATTTAATGGTAATACCACGTTCACGCTCTAAATCCATATTATCTAAAAGCTGATTTTGCTTTTCACGTTCGGTAACCGATCCTGTATAATCTAATAATCTGTCAGCAAGTGTACTTTTACCGTGATCAATATGTGCAATAATGCAAAAATTTCTAATATTCTTCATTCGTCGTATTTCTAACCTCTTATGACCGACAAAGATACTTTATTGAAAAACGTTGTACAATTAAATATTTATTCAATAAAAAATAAAAAGTAACTTTGCAGCATGGTAAAAATTGGTAACATAGAACTTCCTGATTTTCCGCTTTTATTAGCGCCAATGGAAGATGTAAGTGATCCACCGTTTAGAGCTTTATGTAAAGAGAACGGTGCTGATGTAGTTTATACTGAATTTATTTCTTCGGAAGGCTTAATTCGTGATGCAGCAAAAAGCGTTATGAAGCTAGATATTTATGAGAAGGAACGTCCTGTTGGAATTCAGATTTTTGGTGCAAATTTAGATTCTATGTTAAAAACCGTAGAAATTGTAGAAAAATCGAACCCTGATATTATTGACATCAACTTTGGATGTCCAGTTAAAAAAGTGGTTTCTAAAGGAGCTGGTGCTGGTATTTTAAAAGACATCGACTTAATGGTGAAACTTACCGAAGAAATGGTAAAACACACCAATTTACCTATTACTGTTAAAACTCGTTTAGGTTGGGATCATGATTCTATTAGAATTGTAGAAGTTGCTGAACGTTTACAAGATGTTGGCTGTAAAGCTATTGCTATACACGGACGTACACGTGCGCAAATGTATAAAGGTGAGGCTGATTGGAAGCCTATCGCTGAAGTAAAAAACAACCAAAGAATGCACATTCCTGTTTTTGGAAATGGTGATGTTACTTCTCCTGAGAAAGCTATGGAGATGCGCGATGTATACGGATTAGATGGCTGTATGATTGGGCGAGCTTCTATCGGTTACCCTTGGTTCTTTAACGAAATAAAACATTATTTTAAAACTGGAGAATATTTAGCGAAACCAACCATTGCTGAAAGAGTAGAAATGGCTCGTAGGCATTTACAAATGTCTATCGACTGGAAAGGGCCTGTTTTAGGAGTTTTTGAAACTAGAAGACATTATACTAATTACTTTAAAGGAATTCCACATTTTAAAGAATACCGCATGAAAATGGTAACTTCTGATGATGCAAAAGATGTTTTTGCTGCTTTTGATGAAGTTGAAAGAAAATTTGGTAATGCTACTATTCCTGAAATAGGCTAGTTTTATTTTTCTATAAAATCTTTAGAAATTCTACTACTTGCAATTTTAGCAGCTATATAGCCTAGTACTGAAATTGTAAGTATGACTATCAGTAAATTTACCCACTTAAATTCAACTGGGTAAGGTAAACTTTGTGTAATCATAAACAACCCGAAACGTTGCTGAATTAGCACCAAAACAATTCCTATTAGTAAACCAACACTCATCCCTACAAGCGTTAGTAAAAATCCTTGAAGTACGAATATCTTCTTTATATCCCCAATACTAGTTCCTAAATTAAATAAGGTTTTTAAGTTATTACGCTTATCAATAATCATCATAATTATTGAGCCTATTACATTAAACAATGCAATAGCAACTATTAAAGTAAATATTAAATAAGATATAAAGTTTTCGGTATTAATAACTTTATAATATAAAGAGTTCAACTGTGCTCTTGTTTGTACTTTAAACTTAGCTCCCAAACTATTTTGTAAATCAGATTGAAAATCATCTAAATCGACACCTTCATTTAATTTTAATTCAATCGCTGAAATTTGATTTTCTTTATACTTCAATAAATCTTGAGCCAAATAAAGGTCAGTAAACACATATTTATTCTGAAAATCTTCTGAACCTGTATACACTCCAATAATCTGAACCGCTATAGAACGAAATGCATTATTAGGGTTTACAAATCCTTTTCCTGGTTTTGGTACTAAAATTTGTAACGGCTCCCCAAAATTCATGATTCCCAACGAGAGTTTATAAGATATTCCGTAACCTATAACTGCAGTATTTTTAAACTCAGGATCTAGCCATGAACCAACAGTTAAAATAGAATCTGCAGGTATTATTTTATTGTAGTTTTGATCTACGCCTTTTATATAAGCAATATGATTTTTGTCTTTATAAGATAAAAAAACACGCTCTTCTACAACTTTAGAAATTGTTGCTATCTCATCATTTTTAATCAATTCTTGATGTATATCATCTGAATACTCAAATGACTTCCTTTTTACAATACTAATTTTTATATCTGGATCAGAATTACCCAATAACGAATCACTAAATGTTCTTAACCCTGAAAAACCTGAGAGTATTACAAATAAGGCTAAAGCACCTACAAGCACACCAAAAATAGCAATAAACGTAATAATGTTAATTGCATTGGTACTTGTTTTAGAAAACAAATATCTTTTAGCTATGTAATATGAAAAGTTCAACGATGAATAAATCAGTTAGCAATGTAAACAATATTTATTAACGTTTTTGACGGCGTGGTAATACGTCTGGATTTTTAATAGGATCAACATCCTCTCCTTTTAAAGACTTATCTATTTCTTCAATATAATCTAAACTATCATCACCAAAAAATAATAACTCTGGCATTCTTCTTAATTGATGCCTTGTTCTTTTTGCCATTTCATGGCGAATTAAAGGAGTGTTAGATATAACCCCTCCAACAACTTCTGTTCTTTTCTCAGACGGAAAAACACTTAAGTACACTTTCGCTACTCCCAAATCGGCAGTAACCGAAACTTTAGATACTGATATAATCACCCCCTTCATTCCATCTTGTGCAGCACGCTGTAATACATCTACCAAATCCTGTTGCAATACTCCTGCAATCTTTCGTTGTCTATTTGTTTCTTCCATGCTGCAAATTTAGGGATAAAATTACGGAGTGTAAATTTTATTTTTAATTGCATACATTACTAAACCAACACGGTTTCGAACATTTAATTTTGTAAATAAACTATCACGATATCCATCAATAGTTTTAGGGCTTAAAAACATTTTGTCAGCGATTTCTTTATAAGTTAATTCTGAACAAGCCAATTTCATGAAGATAACTTCATTATCTTTAAAGGTAACACTGTTTTTTCCATTCTTTCCTGAAACTGAATCAAGTAATAATGTTGTTACATTTCTTGTATGATAAAATCCATTATCCATCATCTCTAACAATGCTTTTTCTAGTATTTCTTTTTTTGTGTCTTTAAGTAGATAACCAACAGCACCTGCTTTTAGCATCTTTAAAATAGTGCCATCTGCATCTTCTACAGACAATGCCATAACATGCACATGTGGATGGTGTTCAACAATCCATTCGGTTGTTTCAATACCGTTCATTACTGGCATATTTACATCCACCAAAACAATATCAGGAATATTTTTTGGTGATGCAGAAAATTTCTCGGCAACTTCTTTACCATTTTTACAAGTATACAATACTTTAAACTTATCAAAAGTATTTACCATACCTTCTATAGCTTGCGATAACAATGTATGATCGTCTACTACAACAACTGAATATTTCATAATTTACGTAGGTTTGGTGTTTATTTTTTGTTGTAGGGGAAATACACTAGACATTCCTAAATATAGTAATTTATTATTAAACTTGTGCCCTTTTTAGGTTCAGATTTTAGTTTTGCTTTTGCATTTATTAATTTTGCCCTAGCCTTAATATTCTGTAAACCAATCCCTTTTAGTCTTATTTTTTTCATTTCAAATCCAACTCCATTGTCTTTAGCTATGATTTCAATTGAGCCCTCTAAGTAATTTATAAAAACATCAAGTTTAGAACCTTTGGAATGTTTAATTGTATTAGAAAAAAACTCTTGTAACATTCTAAAAATTATAATTCCATGTTTTTGATTTATCTCTTGTTCTTTGCCAGAAATAGTTACACTAGCATCTATATAATTTAACCGATTAAAGCGTTCTACTTCTAATTCTACAGCTTCTTTTAACTTAATATTATTGATGAAATCTGGATTAATTATCTTAGACAAAGCTCTTATTTCTGTTAAGCTTTTTGTAATCGTCTCAGAAATCTCTCCCATATTTTCGGGAGAAGCATGTTGCATTTGTATTTTAGCTAAAGTTAAGAGTTGCCCAATATTATCGTGCAACTCCCAACTTATATTTCTTAAAGTTTCCTCTCTTATTTCTATTTGAGTTTCAGCCATTTCTCTTTCAAATCGTTTTTTATTCTCAGCTCGCTCTAATAGGAATTTGTTTTTACGGCGCTGGAATACTGTAAATAAAACCACAACAAAAGTTATAATTATAATCAACACTAATGTGGTTATTATTAATATTCTACCTTCTTGTTGCTCCATATTAATCCAAAGGATATAATTATATTCATTAATACAATCAAAATACTTAAAATTGGAAACAAATCCCTATTCTTCATGTAACTTACTAAACTAAAAAAAGGAATTGAAGGCAGATAAAAAATTAAAAAACCAATTGAAACCCAAAAAGATAGCACGTTTTTATAATTCAATATCTCATCTGACAATAACAATTCTCTTAAATAAAGAAATACCAATAAGCCAATATTAATAGCTCCAATAATTATTGAATAATAAAAGAATATCCTCTTATAAAAAACTAAAAACCATAAAACTAAAAAAATAACTAAAAAAAAATTAGATAGCTTCAACCACTTTTTATCTTTAATTAAACCATTATACATTTTACGTATGATTAATAACTCTAATAAAATATAAATATGATGATGTAAAAATAACGACTGTTTTACACTAAGAAAATAAGCTCCAATTGTCTCAGTAATAACAGTTAAACATAAAAGTAAAGATAACCACCTTACAAATGGTTTATTTGTTTTTAAAAGAACAAATAAACTTAATGCTGCGACAATGTATTGCGACAATAAACTTAAATTACCTAATAAACTCATTAAAATGGTTTTATTCTTCTTAAAATTTAAAAAGGAGGTGTTAAAGTTCCTTTATTTCCAGCTCCACTCTCTTCTGGCGGAGGTGGTAAACTTATAACTCCAGCTTTATTTTGTTTTAACACTTTTATACTATAATTGTTATCTGCTCTTTTACCTGCTTCAAATTCTTCTTTTGTATTATATATCCAATGGTATCCATTTTGAGCTAGTGCTTCTTTAAAAGTCACCAACTTACCTTGTTCAACAGATTGTACAGCATCAAATTGTACTTGCTCCCCATTTATAGTAGTTGTTGGTATATAAATTAAGTCTTGGTAACTTCTTCCTGTCCCATTATAATCTAACTTAGCTGCAGAAATAAAGCTAATACCCGATATGGTAATCCCAGCTTTTTTGCTCAATTTCTTAACGTAATTCAAATATTGAATAAAGCTATCAAAATTGTATGTATTAATTCTGCTATCTGGATAACCTAAAGCCTTTTCAAGAGGCTCTATCCTTGTCGTATCATATGCTCTAAGCATCGTTACAATTTCTGGATAATTAAGCGAAACATCTGGTTTAGCATCAATAGCGGGATGACAAAAATACCCTTCGATTTTCTCAGGATCAATTTCCTGATCTCCATCACACTTGTGCTTTTCACACGAAGTAATAAAACTCATTGCAAAAACAATGATTAATAATTGTAGTAGGTTAGTTTTTTTCATTGTAAATTAATTTTAAATTTATCTTTAAATATAACGGTATATTTTTTAATCTAAAAAACTCAAAAGCTAAAACATTATTAAAAACTAAATAATCAAACACTTATTTAAATATTAAAAAATCACAAAACAGGAAAAACACCCTAACAACTTGAATGATTAAACTCTTTATTTATTAAGTTATTTACTCTTGTTTTTAATTCAATTAGGAAAAAGAGTTTTTCTTATTTTTACAACATGAAAAAAATAGAACACATTGGTATTGCTGTTAAAGATTTAGAAAAGTCGAATCAAGTATTCGCTTCTCTTTTTGGCAAACCTCATTATAAAATAGAAGAAGTTGTTAGTGAAGGTGTAAAAACTTCGTTTTTTAAATCTGGCCCTAATAAAATTGAATTATTAGAGGCTACAAAACCAGATAGCCCAATAGCTAAATTTATCGAAAAAAAAGGAGAAGGAATTCATCATATTGCCTTTGCTGTTAAAGATATTAAAGCAGAAATAAAGCGCTTACAAGAAGAAGGGTTTACTGTGTTAAATGAAACACCTAAAAAAGGTGCAGACAATAAATTGGTTGCTTTTTTACATCCAAAAACCACTAACGGAGTTTTAATAGAATTATGTCAAGAAATCGAATAGCTCATCCGTTTTCAAAACAGTAAATATTTGTATCTTGCAAGCATAAAAACCTACATTAAATAATGACAACCTCTTTTGATTCTTTTCAAAAACGACGCTTACAATCCTCGTATATTTCTGTTGTAGTAAGTATTGCCTTGGTGTTATTTATGATTGGTGTTTTAGGTTTAATCTTATTAAAATCAACAAAAGTTGCCAATCATTTTAAAGAAAAAGTGGTGATGACATTGTTTTTAAAAGATGAAGTTACCGACAAACAAACTGCAAGTTTTAAAGAAGCTATTAAAAAAGAAACACACACCAGTAAAGTTGTATACATAACAAAAGATGAGGCTGCTAAAACTTATAAAAAAGATTTAGGAGAAGATTTTCTAAAATTTTTAGGCGACAACCCACTTAAGAATGGAATAGATGTGTACTTAAAAGCGGAATACGTTACGCCAGAAAAAATGGCTGAGATTGAAAAGTCTTTTGAGAAAAATAAATTTGTAGCTGAAGTAAATTACGACAAGCCTTTAGTAGAGTTGTTAACCAAAAACATTCAACGAATCAGCTTTTGGCTATTAGTTTTAAGTGGTTTCTTTGGTTTAGTTGCTATTATTTTAATCAATAGCTCAATTCGATTATCAATCTATTCAAAAAGATTCAACATTAAAACCATGCAAATGGTTGGTGCTACCAAGAGTTTTATCCGTCGTCCTTTTATTTGGCAAAGTATAAAACTAGGATTATTAGGAGCTTTTATAGCTTTAAGCGGTTTGGTGATTTTAATTTATTATGTAGCTGAATACATTCCTACTTTAGAATTACTATCTGATTACATTACTTTAGGATATGTAGCTGGAGGTGTTTTATTTATTGCTTTTTTTATTACTTGGATAAGCACATTTTTTGCAACTCAGCGTTTTTTAAATTTACAAACTAACGATTTGTATTACTAAGATTTTATGAAAAAAGACAATTCACCAAAACAAGAATTCCTATTCGGGAAGCGAAATTATATCATCATGCTAATAGGTTTAGCAGTAATTGCTTTAGGCTTTATTTTAATGGCAGGTGGCGGAAGCGACGACCCAAATGTATTTAATCCAGAAATATATAGTTGGCGTAGAATTCGTTTAGCTCCTACCTTGGTAATTATTGGTTTAGGAATAGAAATTTATGCTATTTTTGCCAATCCTAAAAAATAAGCATGAATTTATTAGAAGCAATTATTCTTGGAATCATTCAAGGACTTACCGAGTTTTTACCTGTATCATCTAGTGGACATTTAGAATTAGCAAAAGCTATTTTAGGCGACACTTCTGTACCAGAAGAAAGTTTAACATTTACTGTTGTATTACACTTTGCCACTGCGTTAAGTACTTTAGTAGTATTTAGAAAAGAAGTCGCAGAAATTTTTAAAGGATTATTCCAATTTAAATGGAATGAAGAAATGAAATTTTCTTTAAAAATTATCCTTTCTATGATTCCTGCAGTAATTGTCGGATTACTTTTTGAAGAACAATTAGAATCTTTTTTTGGCGGAAAAATATTATTTGTAGGTGTTATGCTATTAGTAACAGCGGTATTACTTTTATTGGCAGACAAAGCTAAAAACACTACCAAAGATGTTTCTTTTTCAAACTCAGTAATTATTGGTATTTCACAAGCTATAGCAATGCTACCTGGTATTTCTAGATCGGGCGCAACCATATCAACTTCTGTTCTATTAGGAATTGATCGCACCAAAGCTGCTCGCTTTTCATTTTTAATGGTTGTACCTCTTATTTTTGGAAAAATAGCTAAAGATTTATTAAGCGGAGATATTAACTTTCAATCATCAGAAATTGCACCTATATCCGCTGGATTTATCGCTGCATTTCTTGCTGGTTTATTGGCTTGTAACTGGATGATTGCTTTAGTTAAAAAAAGTAAATTATCTTATTTTTCTATTTACTGTGCTGTAGTAGGTTTAATTGCTATCGGATATTCTTTATTAAGCTAATATGAAAACAGCTGACGATTACAAAAACGGACAAGTTTTATTAATTGATAAACCTTTAGAATGGACTTCTTTTCAAGTAGTAAACAAACTACGTTGGCACATTCGCAAACGTTTTGATATTAAAAAAATAAAAGTAGGACACGCCGGAACATTAGATCCGTTAGCTACTGGATTATTGATTATTTGCACAGGTAAACAAACCAAAAACATTAACGAATATCAAGGTCAAATTAAAGAATACACAGGTACATTTGTATTAGGGGCAACAACACCTAGCTATGACTTAGAAACTGAAGTAAACGAGACTTTTCCTACCGAACATATTACTGAAGAACTACTCCATAAAACAACTGAACAATTTACTGGTAAGATTCAACAAAAACCACCTATTTTTTCTGCAATTAAAAAAGATGGTAAGCGATTATACGAATTAGCAAGAAAAGGTGAAACCACCGAAATTAAAGCTCGTGAAGTAGAAATAAACACTTTCGAAATCACTAAAGTAGATTTACCAAAAGTAGAGTTTAGAATTGTTTGTAGTAAAGGAACTTACATCCGTTCTATAGCAAACGATTATGGTGAAGCTTTAAACTCTGGAGCACATTTATCTGTTTTAAGAAGAACAAAAATTGGTAATTATTCGGTTGACAACGCATTAAGTGTTGATGAATTTATAAAATCTTTAGAAGTGGAATAAAGTTATAATGAAAAAGAGAAACTCTAATACCTCAAATACAAATTCTTTAAACAATACTTTCTTCGATATGTTTAGGAGTTTTAAAGAGCATAAGGAGTTATTTTTTCTAATACCTACTATAATTGGAGGCGGCATCCAATTATCATATTTATTATCAATAGACTTCAATTTTGTTAGATTTTTTTCTATTTCTCAATTATTTGCAGATGGCTTAACTTTTTTATTTTTTTTGTACTTCTTTTTATTTCCTACAAAATACTACTTCTACTTTTTAATTATTTATTCCTAAATAAGTTTTTGGGTTTAAAATATGACAAAATGATTCGTAATATTATTGTTTCTCTTCCATTAATATTACTTATGATATTTGATGTCTTTGAAATTTTTTCAAGAGAGTCTTACTTATACCCTTTACTTTTTATTTTTAGTTTTTTACTTTTAATTGTTGAGATAAAATTATCCATCAAACATGAATTACACTTTTCTAAAAAAGTTCTTAAAAGGTTTTTATTGTTTTTATTTTCATATCTCATTTTTTATATAGTTTTTGGCTCTTTCTATTTTGTTAAAAAATTAAATTCTCCATATTTTCTTAACTATATTAATATTATAAAGCTAGTTGAAGATGTTTATCCAGAAAACAAAGAATTTAAAATTTTATACTATAACGATAAATATATATTTGTTAAAGTGATACCCCAAGATGAAGAGACAGGTGATGTACATGTTTTCAAACAAGATGCTTTTTTTAATGATTATAGTCAATCAAAAATATTAAATGATTTATTTAAAAAATCTAAAATTTTAGAGAAAAATGATTCTATTTATAGTTCAAAAATTGACAGCCTAAATCATATAATTAAAAAGTTAAAACAGAAAAAATCTATAGAAGTGGAATAGTTCTTGCCTTAATGTGCTAAAATTATTTACCACTATGAAAAAACTACTACTCTTAATAGCAGTAATATTACTTGCTAACTTAACTACCAACGCTCAAGAAAAGCGTCCTTTTTTTACAGGAACTTTAAACTTTACTTTTGCTTTAAACGACAATTATGTTTTGTTTGAACCAGATGACGACGAAGAACTTTTAGAGTTTTCTGCACTGATGACTCGCTTTGGTATCGGTTACCAGTTTGATAAAAAATGGGCAGGTATTGTTAATTTAGGCTACGATCATCATACTAGATTTGATATAAACGCAATACCAATGTTTGGAACTTTACGCTATAATATTTCTGAAGATGGTTACGACACCTTTTTTACTCAGGCTAGTTATGGTAATCTTTGGAGACCTTCTAACAAATACGAAAACGGAAGCTATTATGCCTTTGGTGTTGGAGCACAAATAGGAGGCTCTAGCAGATGGCATGCTGTTATCCATTTAGACTTTCATCGAAAAAAAATTAACGATTTTAAAAATGGTAATTTAGATAGTGTATCGCTAGGAATAGGATTTAGCTTTTTTTAAGAAAACGGTTATACCAACTGTCTGTAATTGGAACTTCCCAGTAATTTTCTAATTCAAATTTTGTTTGAATTAAATTGTCAAAAATTATTGTTTTTCCAATTACAGCTTTATTTTTAATCAACTTTTTAAAGTCTTTTAGTTCTTTATACTGTGTGTATTCACCTTGCTTAAAACACACATTCATTTTATCTAATAATTCAATTTCATACTCTTGTTGCAACTGTAAAATAAACGTTACTTGCGCATCGATATCAGCATTTTTTAATTCAGCGTTTTCTTCTGCTAAAAAAATAATAAATCGATTGTATAAAAACTGAAATGATGCTTTAAAGTCACTATTATCAGATTTCCATTCATCAATAAAAGTTTGTAATTTTTCTTTTAGACCTTCAATTTCTTGAGGATAAAATTTTCTACTTGAAGGGTAGATCCAAACTTTTGCTTCTTCTGATAAAGTACTGTAATCAACAAACATAATAACGCTTTCGGTTCGGCAAATATACAGAAAACAAATCCCCTTTTTGACTGTATTCAAAAAGGGGATTCTTCATTAATTTTTTATTGATTAGATAAACGATATAATATCTTTCTGAACATCATTCCCTTTATCTTTATTATACCAAACTTGTAAGTCTTTTTTAAACTCAGCATCCAAGCTTCCATGTTCATTTTTATAATCAGCAACCATTTTAGTAGCAGTTGTTGGTCTTGGTCCCCAAGTAGAAATCACTTCATTTTTATTATCTAAAGCAATTAATTTAGGTATTGATCTACCTCCGTTTGTTAAAAACTCATCCATCAATTCAACATTCTCATCTCTAAGAACCAATTTTAAATTAATATTTGGATTTTCTTCAGCTATTTTATGAATTACTGGTAAGTTTTGAGCAGCATCTCCACACCAACCTTCAGTTAAAACCAACCAAGTTTGTGGCTCTTTTACATCTTTAACCTTCGCAATAGTTTCTTCAGTAAGCTTAATAGTTTTATCTAAACGTTTCATACGTTTATCGTTTAACAAACTATAATTTAATAAATCTTCTGATTGATTTGGTCCTGTAGATTTTCCTTGATCTAATAACTCTTTAACAAGAGTTTTGTATTCTGGGTATGAAATTGCTTTTTGTAAGCTGTTTTTAATTATTTCTTTCATCTTCTTTATGCTGTATTACAAAAATATCTGTTTCTATTTAAAAGCTCAGCTACCTATGTTACAAAGCATGAAAATAGATTACAATAGACGAGAAAATTTGATAGAGCTTACACTTCTTCTAACTTCTGACTTTCTAACCTTTTTAAATTAGTGATAATATCCTTAGTCATTGAAGCTAAATCGAATTGATGTTGCCATCCCCAATCTTTTCTTGCCTGAGAATCGTCAATAATTTGAGGCCAGCTATCTGCAATCGCTTGTCTAAAATCTGGATTATAAGTAATCGTAAAATCAGGAATATATTTTTGAATTTCAGTAGCAATTTCTTTCGGCGTAAAACTTATTGCTGCTAAATTATACGAAGTTCTTGTTTTAATTTTATCTGCATCCGCTTGCATTAATTGGATCGTCGCATTAATTGCATCGTCCATATACATCATTGGCAAACGTGTATTCTCTGATAAGAAACACTCAAAAGTCCCTTTCTTTAAAGCATCAAAATAAATATCAACCGCATAATCCGTTGTTCCTCCACCTGGCAACGTTTTCCAACTAATAATTCCAGGATAACGAATACTTCTTACATCAACTCCATATTTATCATGGTAATAATTACACCAGTGCTCTCCGGCAACTTTACTAATTCCGTATACTGTTGATGGTTCCATTACAGTTTGCTGCGGTGTGTTTATTTTTGGTGATGTTGGCCCAAATGACGCCATTGAACTTGGCCAATATACTTTTTCAATATGTTTTTCTTTGGCTATTTCTAAAACAGCTAATAAAGAAGTCATATTTAAATCCCAACCTTTTAAAGGATACTTTTCTGCAGTAGCAGATAGCATCGCTGCCATTAAATAGACTTGATTTACCTCATACTTCTGAATCACATTTAAAATACCTTCTTTATCGGTTGCGTCAATAATTTCAAAAGGTCCTGAACTCATCATTTCTGCTCCTCCTTCTCTAATATCGGAAGCTATAACATTATCATTACCGTATATAGAACGTAATTTTTGAGTTAACTCAGTTCCTATTTGCCCGCAAGCTCCTAAAATTAATATGGTGTCATTCATTTTTAAAAATTCAAAAATATAGGTTGACAAAGTTATTAAATTTCACATTTCGCAAAAAACATTTCTACTTTTTTAACTATCAATAAATTAAAAAGATAAACAACTGATTACAAACTTATAATAATATCAGTATACATAACCCGTGTAAAATATGTACTTTTATCCCTTTAATTATTAAGTTAAATGAGATATTATTTAGTCGTTTTAGTTTCTTTTTTATTGATTATTACTTCTTGTAAAAAAAACAAGGAGGAGAAAAATACTCCAGTGCAAAAAACAGGAATGAGTGCTGTTGCAAAGCACACTCCGTTTGCAAAACTTGATGAAGCATCAATAAAAGAAATAAAAGACTGGAAAGAGTATTTTATTATAGAAGAGTTTTTGCAACAGTTTGAAAAAACCTCAGCAACAGAAGCTTTAAACAATGCTATAGAGTTAAAAACATTAACCAAACAACTAAAGGATAGTTTAAATATTGAAACATTAAAAACCTCAGCATTTAAAGCTCGAATTAATGTTTTTCAGAATGAAGTTCTACGATTAACCGACATGACTTTTATTCCTTCAATCACATCACAACAAGTAAATAGTCAAGTTGAAAAAACTTTAGCTCTTTTTGGAAGTATGAATGATAAAATTAATACTGTTTATGCTAAAAAACGTTTTGACAAAGCAATTAAATTAGATAGCCTTTTTACTATTGAATAGTATTTAACGCTTCGTAAATTAAACGACTTTCATACCCTCTATATAGAAGGTAATCTGCTATTTTCTTTTTTCTTTTATATAGGTTTGTTTCAGTAACTAGCTTATTTTTTTTCTCTACCAACTCATATAAAGTTGCTATATAATCTTGCTCGTTAATCTCTTTTAACGCTGATTTTATATTATAAGTAGAGATATCACGGAATTTTAATTCTCTTGTAATACGCACTCTTCCCCATTTCTTTATTCTGAATTTTCCGCGTGCAAAACTTTTTGCAAATCGTTCTTCATTTAAAAAATTGTGTTCTAACAAGTGAAGTAAAATATATTCTTTAGCTTCAGAAATTAAATTGTATTCGGTTAGTTTTTTTTCAATTTCTTTATGACAGCGATCTTGATATACGCAATACTGCTCTATCTTTCTTTTAATTTCATCAACTGTAAAGACTTGTTTATTCATGCTACGAAAATACCATCCTATTTCCAATTATTTAAAAAAGAAACTACCTTTTCTTTATAACTAGCTCCGATAGGTATTTCAGTGGAATTTACTTCGATATCATTTACTGTAAAAGCAGATATTTTATCTATGTTAATAATATAAGAACGATGTACTCGTAAAAAGTTTTTAGCCTTTAATTCTTGCTCTATCTCGCTAATTCTATACTTAGAAACTATACGTTTATTATCAACTGTATGAATCTTGATATAATCTTTTAAACTTTCGATAAATAAAATATCGTTTACAATTACTTTATGGTGCTTATTTCCTGACTTTATCAACATAAAATCATCTGAAATAGTATTGGCAGAATTACTTATTTCTGGTGTCTGTTTTTGTTCTCTTAAAAAGCGCTCAATCGATTTAAAAAAACGCTCGAAAGTTATTGGCTTTAACAGATAGTCTTCTACTCCCAAATCATAACCCTCTATAGCATAATCTCGATAAGCAGTTGTAAAAATAGTTTTAGGCGGATTTTTTAATGATTTTAAGAAATCAATACCAGTTAAATTTGGCATTTTTATATCTAGGAATAATAAATCTACTTGCTGTGTATTTAATATTTCGAATGCCTTTATTGCATTATTACAGGTTGCTACAATTTCTAATGAATCAATTTTAGCAATATGCTTTTCCATCAATCTAATTGCCAAAGGCTCATCATCTACAACCAAACATCTTGTTTTCATATTTCTAATTTTGGTTTATTTTTAGCACTACTGTAAAATCATTTTCTGTAGGATATATATCTAAGCTATAATTATTCTTATAAATTAAAGCTAATTGTTTTCTAATATTGGATAGTCCTATACTTTCTTCACCTTTTAATTCTTCATCAGCAGAAATTGTATTCGAAATATGAAACTCAAACTCATCATCTTTATTTGAAATATGAATCGTTATTTTAGGTGACCCACTATCTTCTCCTGCACCATGTTTAAAAGCATTTTCTACTAAAGACAATAATATTAAAGGCGGTATTTCTGTATCATTTTCTACCGCTATTGTAAAAGAAACTTGCAACCTATCATCGTATCTTAACTTTTCTAAAGATATATAGTTTTTTAACAATTCTATTTCGCTTGACAGTGTAACAAACTTCGTATTGCATCGATACAAAACATGATCTAATATTTCAGATAACTTCCCAATTGATTCAGATGTTTTCGGTGAATTATCTATTGACAATGAATAAATATTATTTAACGTATTGAATAAAAAATGAGGGTTTAATTGCGCTTTTAATGTTTTTAATTCTATTTCTGTTTTTTCTTTGGATAAAGAAAGTTTTTTAGACTTCTCTCGCTCATCTTCAAAGTAGTATTTAACAGCCACAAACACTAACGAATTCAGTAAGATATTGGGAATGTATTTTGCCAATAACCACCTATAATCTGTAAATATTTCTTGTATTGATTCTTGTTCAAAAGGGGGTATTCTTATTATTGGTTCACCTACATGCACTACTAAAATTCTACTAACAACACCTAAAAGGTAAATAACACCACAAAAAACAAGAATTGCTAAAATATACTTTTTTGTTTTTATAAACCTAGGTATCCAAAAATAGGCTATAAAATACGAAGCTACTATTTGCATAGAGAATCCTATAGAATTAAAAACAAGCCCTTCAAAAATTGTAAAGTGTTGATTCTTCTCGTTTATAATTATATCTCTAAAAAGGTCTAGTAAAAAGAGAGCTGTCCAAAATAAAACATGAAGTAATATTCTATTGCCTTTTATATATGTTGATATTTTATGTAATCTATTCATACCAAACAAAAGTAATCGCTATCATTTAATTTATTTTCTAAAATCGACAAAAACCGTTTTTTTACTCCTAAATGCAACATTACATCATCTAAACAAGTCTTTTATATCACACATCGCTTAAACGTCGACTTTTTGCACCCATTTATCTATTCTCAGAATAGCACTTTATAATCTAACTCATATTTGCACTATAAATAAAATAATGTTTAAAATGAAAAAATTACTATTCATTACCATACTACTACTTAGTTCAATACATTTATCAGCTCAAATAACTATTACTGGTAAAGTCGTTGAAAAAAACACCCAACAACCTTTAGAATTTGCTACTGTTATTTTAACAGATGCAACTACTAACAAACTTATTACTGGTGAATCTACCAACAGTAAAGGAGAGTTCTCTATCAAAGCCAAAAAAGGAACATATAATATTAAAGTTGAATTTATTGGATTTAAAAATCACTTAATAAATACTTTCTCACTTACTAAAAATCAATCTTTACCAACTATTTCCTTAGAAGAAGATTCTCAAGCACTAGATGAAGTCGAAGTGGTTGCCGAAAAATCTACTACCGAATATAAATTAGATAAACGTGTATTTAATGTTGGTAAAGATTTAATTTCTAAAGGTGGTTCTGTAAACGATATTTTAAACAATGTTCCTTCTGTAAATGTGGATATCGAAGGCGCAGTGAGTTTACGAGGAAACTCTAATGTTCGAGTTTTAATTAACGGTAAACCATCTGTTCTAACTGCTAATAATGGTTTAGAATCTATTCCATCTGAAACTATAGAAAAGGTAGAGGTAATTACCAATCCTTCTGCTAAATATGATGCTGAAGGAACCGCAGGAATCATCAATATTATTTTAAAGAAAAATAAAAACGGTGGTTTTGGTAGTTCTTTACAATTAACTACTGGAATACCAGATAACCATAGAATTAATTACAATGCAAATTACAAAAGAGAAAAATTCAACTTGTTTTCAAACATTTCCTACCGATATATGTCTTTTGATGGAAATGGTTATTTGAACAGAACTAATTTTAATAATAATGTTATAACTGATTTTTCTAACAGAACTACATCTACTAACAGAACTCGTCGTACTTTTAATTTATATTTCGGAAGTGATTACTATATAAACGACTTTAACACACTTACATTAAGTTACTATTACAGAAACAACACGAGTAAAAACAATGTTGATTACACTTTCAACTTCTTAGACAGTTCAAAACAGATTAATAATATATTAACATCTAAAGAAACCTATAGAGAACCTCAAAAAGCAAATCAAATTGAATTAAACTATGTAAAAACATTTGCTAAAAAAGGCCAAAAATTAACTCTTAATTTTCAATATGATTTTTGGAATGATGATGAAAACGAATCAGTAGAAGAACAAGAACAATTCCCTACTGTATCTGCTATAAACTTATTAAAAAGTAGAGATATAGAAAGTAGTAAAGACTTTTTATTTCAATCAGACTTTAAGTTGCCTATTACTAAAAAATCGCATATAGAAATGGGTGTAAAAGGTGAAATTAGAAATATTGATAGCGATTATAAAGTTTGGGACAATACTGTTTTAATTGATAGCTTAGATAATTTATTAAAATACAATGAACGCATTTACGGAGCTTATGTTCAATACGGAAATAGAGAAAACAAATTACAATACTTATTAGGTTTACGTGCTGAGCATGCAAATACAGGAAGTACCGACAGAAAAAATCAGTTTAAAACTGATAAAAGCTATACCGATTTATTTCCTACGGCGCATTTAACTTATAACTTTAACCAAGCTACTAATGTACAATTAAGCTATAGTAGAAGAATTAGACGTCCTAGTTTTTGGCATTTGAATCCTTTTGGAGGAATATCTGATCGTAGAAATATACGTGTTGGTAATCCTGATTTAAATCCGATGTACACGAATTCTTTTGAATTAGGCTTATTAAAACGTTGGAAAAAGTTTACGTTGAATCCATCTATTTACCATCAAAAAACCACCAATTTATTTGAAACTTTAGTTACGCCTAATGAGTTTGGCGCTTTAATTTCAAAGCCAATAAACTCTGGAACGGAAAACAGATTTGGTGCTGAATTAGCTATACGATATTCACCGTACAAATGGTGGAGATTATCTAGTGAGTTTAACTACTTTACTTTCGATCAAAAAGGAATATATATTGTTGATGACAGTGCTTGGTCTACTCGTTTAAACTCGAGAATGAAGTTTTCAAAACTAACTATTCAATCTAGTTTTAATTACCAAGGAGAAAGACAAAGTGGACAAATGTTTACTGAAGCTCAATACAGAGCTAATATTGGAGTTAGCAAAGATCTTTGGAATGATAAAGCAACTGTTACTCTTAACATGAATAACATTTTAGATTCAAGAGAAAGAACACAGTTAATTACTGGTGAAGATTACACAATAAATAGTTATAACAGACCTATAGGTAGATTTACATCTATAACCTTTACTTATAGGTTTAATAGAACTAAAAAAGATCGTGATCGTTTACCTGATTAATTCTTTTAAAAAGTTGTAAAAAAAGGGTTAAGAACATTATGTTCTTAACCCTTTTTAAGTTAACAAAAAATCAATTTATAAAACGCTACGTAACCACATTTTAAACTTGGTGATTAAATAGAATAATATCGGTACTACAATTAAGGTTAAGAAAGTTGCAACGAATAATCCATAAATAACTGTCCACGCTAATGGACCCCAGAAAATTACGTTATCTCCCCCAACATAAATATGCGGATTCAACTCACTTACTAATGTAAAGAAGTTAATGTTTAACCCTGTTGCCAATGGTATTAATCCTAAAATGGTAGTAATTGCTGTTAAAAGTACTGGACGTAAACGCGCTTTTCCTCCCCTAACAATAGCTTCATTTAAAGTATTTACATCAACATATTCATCTTCGCTTAAATTTAACTCAACCTTTTTTCTATCTATCAATAATTGAGTATAATCTAATAATACTACTCCATTATTTACCACAATACCTGCTAATGAAATAATTCCCATCATGGTCATCATAATTACGAATGGCTTTGCAGTAATAATTAATCCTCCAAAAACACCAATCAAACTCAAGAAAATTGCCAACATGATAATTCCAGGTTTAGAAACAGAATTGAATTGAAAAATTAAGATTAAGAAAATCAATCCTAGTCCAGAGAAAAATGCTCCCATTAAGAAAGCCATTTGTTTGTTTTGTTCTTCAATCTGACCTGTGTAATTAATCTTTACAGTATTTGGTTTTTCTGTAAATGATTTCATTTCATTTTCAATCTTTGCTACAATAGCAGCTGCATCAGTATAACCTGGTGCTAATGCTGAATATACAGTTACTACACGTTTTACATCTTTATGTTTAATAGCACTATATCCAGAAGTGTTGGTTTGTTTTGCTACTGCAGAAACAGGAATTTCCTTAATCTGACCAGAAGCCATATCTCTAAAAGTTATCTTCTGATTAAAAATAGCACTGGTATTATATCTATTGTCTTTATTAAATCGTACATAAATATCATAATCTTCACCGTCTTCTTTATAAATACCTGCTTTCGACCCAAAAATTGCATTACGTAATTGACTACCTACTTGAGAAGCACTTACTCCTAATTCTCCAGCTTTTTTACGATCCACATTTACTAACATTGATGGTTTAGATTTGTTTACATCAATCTTTAATTCATCAATACCTGCAATACTTTTTGAATTGATAAAGTCACGCATTTTTTCAGCAGTATTAATCAATTCAGCATAATCTTTTCCTTCTAATTCAATATTGATAGGATATCCTGCTGGAGGCCCTACTGCTTCTTTTTCTACCGATATTGCCAAACCAGGATAAATACCTTTTAAAGCTTCCGTTACTTTCTTTTGTAATTCTTTACTATCTGCTCCTCTACGATATTTATATTCACGCATTGAGGCTGTAATCTTCCCTCTATGTGGCATTTCTGCTGTAGAACCTCCATCGGTTTGTGGATTTCCTGATCCTGCTCCTACTTGAGAAACAACACTCTCTACTAAGAAATTATATCCATTATCCATATATTCAGGAGAATTCAACACCTTATATACACGCTCTTCCAAATCTTTCATAATTAGATTTGTTTTCTCAATATCTGTTCCTTGTGAATATTCTATATATACAATAATTTGATTAGGTGTATTATCTGGGAAAAATTCTACTTTAGTTCTTTTCTTTTCTATTGATGTTTTAAAACCATATCCAGCACCTATAAGTAACAAGAAAGTTAAAACAGAAATTATAATTGGTCTCCACCCTTTTAATGCTCCTCTTAACATTTTCTCATAAAAACGTTCCCAACGAGGTAATACATTGTTTTGAAAAGCATTTGCCCATGGCCTTAGTGCCATTCTATATACCCACAACATAATTGCTGTGAATACCATAATCGTTCCTAAAGCCCTATAAGCTCCTCCAAAAATGATAATCAACAAACCTATTCCCGCCATAATAGACGATATGGTAATAATTCTCTTTAACGGCATATTTTTATCTTCCACACTCATAAATTGAGATACCATCACAGAGTTAAAGAAAATTGCCACAAATAAAGAAGAACCTAATACTACTGATAATGTCACAGGGAAATATATCATAAACTGCCCCATTACACCTGGCCACATTCCTAATGGAATAAACGCTGCTACAGTCGTTGCTGTAGAAATAATAATTGGAAATGCAATTTCTCCAATACCTTTTTTAGCAGCTTCAATTCTAGGCATTCCTTCGTCCATTAAACGATATACATTTTCAACAACTACAATACCGTTATCTACTAACATTCCAAGTCCCATAATTAATCCGAAAAGGATCATTGTGTTCATGGTATATCCTAACCAACTTAAAATCATTAGCGACATAAACATCGACATAGGAATCGCGAAACCTACAAATAATGCATTTTTAAATCCAAGGAAAAACATTAGTACTAATACTACTAAAATTACCCCGAAAATAATATTATTTACCAAGTCATCTACTTGTCCAATTGTTTTTGATGATTGATCATTTGCAATCGTTACTTTTAAATTACTTGGAAACACATTCGCCTTAGCGTCTTTTACTATTTCTTGAATCTTCTCTGCAGCTTCCACCATGTTTTTACCAGAACGTTTTTTTACATCTAGCATTACTACGGCTTCACCAAACTCACGAGCATAAGTCGTTTTATCCTTATCTTTAAAAGATACTTTTGCGATATCTTTTAAATAAATAGAGTTTCCTTTTTCTGATTTCACTACAAAGTTTTGTAACTCTTGAGGGTCTTCTATTTCCCCTAAAATTCTGATCGTACGACGTTGTCCACTTGCAATTAAATTACCTGCCGACATCGTTAAATTCCCTCCGTTTACCGAATTTATAATATCCTGGAAGCTTACTTGAGCTGCCATCATTTTATAAATATCTACTGCAATCTCTACTTCTTTTTCTTCCGCTCCACGGATATCTACTTTTTTGATTTCATCTAAATCTTCTATTTCATCTTCTAAATACTCACCAAATTCCTTTAATTTATCCACTGGATAATCTCCAGAAATATTAATATTTAAAATTGGCATTTCTTCAGACATACTCAATTCAAATACATTCGGTTCTACCTTAGCTCCATTAAATGTTGGCCAATCTTCACTTGATGTTTCTTGATCTATTTCATCTTTTACCTTTTGCTTCGCCTGATCTACTGAAATATTTTCATCAAACTCTACCACTACCATAGAGTAATCTTCTTGTGATGTAGAAGTGATCTCTACTACATTACTTACCGTCTTTAACTTATCTTCCAACGGGTCTGTAATTAGTTTTTCTATATCTTCGGCTGTATTCCCTGGATATACAGAACTAATATAAATTTTAGTTTCTCTAATCTCCGGGAAATTTTCTCTTGGCATACTTAAAAAGGCAGAAATACCCATCATAAGTATCATAACCATCATTACATAAATGGTTGTTTTGTTATTAATAGCCCAAGAGGATAAACCAAATTCTTTATCGACTTGTTTTTTTTGTTTTTCAGTCATGTTAACTTGTAGTCTTTAGTTGATTATTTTGCTTGAGAAACTGCTAAGATTTTCACTTCTTGTCCGTCTTTTACACTACGTGCTCCTTCTTCTACAATCTGAGCTCCATTTTCTACTCCTGTTAAAACTTCAATAACATCTCCTTGAGTTTTTCCAGTAGTAATGATTTCTTGTTTAGCTACACCCTTTTTATCTTTCACGTCTTTAACTACATAGATGTACTGCTCTCCTTTTGCATTTTCTGAAATAATACTTTGAGGTATTAGAATAGCAAAAGGGTTTGAATAATCATTAATCTTCAACTTTGCGGTTAAGTTTGGTTTAATGCTTCTATCTTTATTTGGAACTCCAATTTCAACCTTAAAAGTTCTATTTGCTGGGTTTATGAAATTTCCTGCTTGACGAATTTTAGAGTGTAATGATTTTCCTAAAACAGGAAACTCGACTTCAACATTCTTACCTTTCTTAATTGATGTAATATAGCTTTCAGGAACATCTGTTTCTATATACATATCTCCTAAATTTACTATTCGAAACACTTCAGATCCCATACCTGGAGCTACCACAGTTCCTTGTTCTTTAATTACATCATCAATAACTCCTGTGAATGGTGCTCTAATAACTGATTTTCCTACTTGTCTTTTTAACTGACTAACAGCATTCTTTTGCGCTTCATACGATGTTTTAGCTTGTAAATACTGAATTTCAGAACCAATTCTTTGCTCCCATAATCTTTTTTGACGTTCATATGTAGTTTTAGCTAAAGCTGCTTGTGCCTCTACTTGTGCCAACTGATTTCCTAAACCACCGTCATCTATTTTAGCTAGTATTTGTCCTTTTACTACTTTTTGACCTTCTTTTACGTAAATTCTTACCAATTGCCCAGGCATTTCAGGATATACTAAAACATTTTGTTTTGTTTGTACAGCCCCTTGTAATTCTAAATAGTGATTAAAATTTGCTGTTTTTGCAGAAAACACTGTAATTAAAGGTACTTTTTTGTTAGTATCTAATTCAGAAATCTTATCATTTAATTGTTTGATTTCTGCAGCTAACTCTTGTTGTTTAGTATCTAGCTCTGCTTTTTTTGTTCTTATTTGAGCTAAATCATTTGTAGCTATTACATCTTGAATAGACTGCTCTTTACTGCCTCCACAAGAAACTAGAAGAACAGCTAGTAATACTATTGAATATATTTTTCTCATTATAGTTGATTTTTATTTTAGTGGTGTATTTAATGCGTTATCTAATGTAGCTTTGTTACTAATTATATTTAAAATAGATTGTAAATAGCTATTCTGTTGCGCGTATAATTGATTACGAGCTGCTAATAAATCGATACTGGTAGTTATCCCTTCATCAAATTTTATTTTCTGCTTACGCTCAATACGTGTTGCTAATCCTAAATTTCTTTTAGCTGTTTCGTAATTCTCTATACTTAATTGATAATTACTTTGCGCTTGTTCTGCTTGTAAGTTTAATTTCTGCTTTGCTTCTTCCAATCTGATATCAGCATTTTCAAGCTCTATTTTTGCTTGCTTTACTTTTGCTTTCCTTCCGAAAGAACTAAAAATTGGCACGTTTAAGCTAACGCCCAACATAGAGTAATCAAACCATTTTTGATCACCATTTGTAAAAGTAAAAGAATCTGAATTGGCACTAGCCCCGTAGTTTACAAAAGCTGATAATGTAGGTAAATACTTACTTTTTTCTAATTTCATCAGCAAACGCTTACTCTCTCTATCGTTTTCTGCAATTTTAAAATCTATATGATTATCAATATTAAATTTTTTGGCTAACAAATTCAAATCTGTATTGTTTACAACCAGATCATCTAACTTATCCGTTAATGTCAATTTCGTATTGATTGGATTCCCAAGAGACAAGTTTAGCATTTGATAAGCTATTTCTCTATTTCTATCAGCATTTCGTTGTTGACTAATAATATTCCCTTGAGTAATTTCAAATTGCTCAACAGTTTCTTCTTCTGTCAACCCTTCTTTAAATCCTTCTACTGCTCCTTTTAATTGACGATCTACCGTTTTTTTATTTCCTTTTAAAATCTCAATACGTTCTTCAGCAACCAATACATTTCCGTATGCATTAATTACAGCTTCACGTGTTGCTAACTCCGTTTTCTCTTTAGCTTGTTCTGAAATCTTTAAATAAGTTTTTGCTGATTGCAACCCTACCAAATAAGAACCATCAAATAATAACTGATTCAACGTTACTGAAGCATCCATTGTTTGCTGTGTTCCAAAAGTAACTGGCACGAAAGTTCCAGCCGCTCCTCCTGCTATTTCTCCAGGTAATAAAGAAATTTGTTGCTTTAACCAATTCTTATAATCTACCTTACCACTAATTTGAGGCAACCCTATAGTTGTTGTTTCCCATTTACGCTGCTTTGCAACCTCAATATCATTCAAAGCAACTTTATTATTATAGCTGTTTTTTATTGCATAATCAATGGCTTGTTTCATAGACAAACTCATTTCTTTTTCTTGAGCATTTATACTCATTGCAAAAAAGAATATGCAAGCTGCATATATTATTTTTCTCATGTATCTTTAATCGTTTTGTATTTGGTGTTCTAACTCTGTTAATCCTTTTTCTGAACAAATACCTCGTAAATGATACTCTAAATAGTAACTCATTAAGGTATTCATTGAAAATTGTTTTAATGGAAATAACTCTTGATCTTTAATACCTAACATTCCATTAAAATATATTCTCGCCATAAAATCTACATCGATTGAAGGTCTGTACAAACCTTGATCTATCCCTCTAGTTAAGTTTTCCTTAATACAATCTTGCATAAATTCAAACTGTTTTTTCTTAAGAGTTATAAAGATTTTTGGATAATACTTTTGTAATTGATATTGCGGAGATGATTTCTCATCTTTCAAATAGGTCATTACAAAATGTTTTACTTCATATAATTCTTTAATCGGATTCTTTTGTTGATCATGAATCATGTCTATCCCATCACATATTGCACAAAACATGTTATTAGTTACTTCAGTAACCAATTCTGTCTTGTTCTTAAAATGAGTATAGATTGTTTTTTTAGAAGCACCTATTTCTCCAGCAATATCATCCATAGTAACACTTTTAAACCCAAGGTTTAAAAACATTTCTGTTGCTTTTTCTAAAATTTTATCTCTCATAATTGGATGCAAATGTACGAACGGAAACTTTAGAAACAATAAAAGTTTCCTAAGTTTTAATGTTTTTTTAACATTCTCTTAAGTATAAAATTTTTGTTTACCGTATTTTTACAAAAAATTTCAGATTTGGACATACTACAATATCAATCAGACTTTTTATCTTATTTAGCCTCTCAAAAAATCACTAAAGACCCCAAGAATCTTTATGAACCAATTGATTATATTTTACAATTAGGAGGAAAAAGAATTCGCCCTGTGCTAACACTTATTGCTTCAAATATTTTTTCTAAAGACTATCAAAAAGCGCTACCAGCAGCTTTGGCTGTTGAAGTATTTCACAACTTTACTTTAGTACACGATGATATCATGGACGATGCTCCATTAAGAAGAGGGCATGAAACCGTTCATGAAAAATGGGACATCAATACAGGAATTCTTTCAGGTGATGCTATGTTAATATTAGCCTATCAATATTTCGAAAATTACCCTCCTGTTGTCTTTCAAAAATTAGCACAGTTATTTAGTAAAACTGCACTAGAGGTTTGTGACGGACAGCAATTGGATGTAGACTTCGAAACAAGAAATGATGTAACTATTGAGGAATATATAAAAATGATTACGCTAAAAACATCTGTTTTAGTAGCAGCTGCTTTAAAAATGGGAGCTATTGTTGCTGAAGCTGATGAAGAACAAGCGCAACACTTATATAATTACGGGCTAAATCTTGGAATTGCTTTTCAATTACAAGATGATTATCTAGATACTTTTGGTGATCCAGAAACTTTTGGAAAGCAAGTTGGTGGAGACATCATTGAAAACAAGAAAACATTCTTATATTTAAAAGCGTTAGAGGTAGCAAATAACGAGGATAAAGAGCAGCTTTATACACTTTACAATAAAAAACAAAAAAATATTTCAGAAAAAATAGAAACAGTTTCTGCTATTTTTACAAACAACAATATACCTAATCATACTCACGAACTTATTGAGTACTACACCAATAAGTCTTTCGACAGCTTAAGTCAACTAAACATTAGTGATGACGCTAAGCAGGGATTACGCCTTTTTGGTAAAAATTTAATGAGTAGAAAAGTGTAAAAAAGTAGCGATTTATTTAAAAAAGTTTTTATTTTTGCAGTCCAAATTTAAGGGTCCTATAGCTCAGTTGGTTAGAGCACCTGACTCATAATCAGGTGGTCCCAGGTTCGAGTCCTGGTGGGACCACTCTTAAATTCAAGCACTTACATATTATTTGTAAGTGCTTTTTTATTTTCCCTGCAACATACCTGCAACATTTTGTAAATTTGGTGGTATGAATAGTTCCACTGATAACCCTTTAGCTTTTTTCAAGCACATTACAATAGAAAGTAATTTACTTCAATGTATTCACTCACTATTAAAGTATAGTGATTTTGTTTCCTATAAAATTAAAGATTATAAAACAGTTGAATATATTGAATTAGACTATTACAACAGACCAATTAAAGGTGTTTTTGAACTAAGCAAAGTATTAAATCCGTATTTAAAAAAAGAACTTCTCATATCAAAAAACCATCTTAAACAATTTTGCATTGAAAACGAAGAGTTAAAAGTATCAAATTACTTAAGACTACAAATTAATTCAGTACAAAAAATCATCAATGACCATTACGAATTAATAAACAAATACCCATATGTAATTTTAGCACTTAGAAGCATTGTAAAATACATAAATGAGATATTAATTTTACCTAACACAGAATATTACTCTATAAACGAAGATGAAATAACAGTTGATTTCAAAGGCAATGACCTTATAGACAAATCAAATATTGAATTAATACATGAAATATTTGATTATATGAAAGGGAAAAATGAAAAACAAGAATTCATCCTAAATGAAGAAGATTTTAATACTTTAATTTCTTACACCACTTACCTTGTTGAAAATGGGGAAATTCCAGAAATACAAAATAAAATAACACCTAACTTAAAAAAAGGATTAATATCTTATAGCTACTGGGTTCTTCATAAAGAGTTATACACCTCAAAAAAGATTAAGCCATATTTTATTTCTTTCATCAAACTACTTTTTTCTGATTTTAAAGACAGCCAAGAAAAATCAATCAAAAATCAATTTGGTTCAAAAACTAGGTTTTATAATCATAATTTTTTACCAGAAATTATATCTAAATATTTAGAAAAGTAGCCCATCTACAAAACTTCTACAAAAAACTCCTCTCTTCTACAAAAGCAAGCTTCTTTTTTATAAGTTCTGTATTCACATTTGCAAACACAAATCGACACCCAAATTTTATGACGTCAGGGTGTCATTAAATTTAAAAATGATGAATACAAAAAATGTAGAGAATATCTCAAACGCACAATTAATAATGCAAAAGGAGATATTAAGCTTTAACGAAGCTCTAGTTTATTTAGATGTTAGCGCATCTTTTTTATATAAACTAACCTCTAAAAAGGCAGTAGAATTTACCAAACCAAATGGAGGTAAAATATATTTCAGTAAAAAAGACCTGAATAACTGGATGCTTTCAAATACATCGCAAAGCAAAAAAACTTTGGAAACTGAAATACTTAAACATTTAAAAAAGAACAACAATGGTTAACAGCAAAATAACATGGACAAACTCAACATGGAATCCTTGGTTTGGGTGTAAAAAAGTGTCAGAAGCATGTAAATTCTGTTATATGTTCAGAATTATGCATGGAAGAGGGAAAAACCCTAATGAAGTAGTTAAAAATGAGACAGGTTTTAGAAGTCCTCTTAACTGGAAAAAAGGGAGAAAAATATTTACCTGTTCAATGTCTGATTTTTTCATTGAAGATGCAGATGAATGGAGAGATGAAGCTTGGGAAGTAATTAAAAAAACACCTCAACACTCATATTTAATCTTGACTAAAAGACCAGAAAGAATTAAAGATAATTTACCTAAAGATTGGTCTATTGAAAATTATCCTAATGTTTGGCTAGGTGTAACAATTGAAAATCAGCAATCATTAAATAGAGTTCATTATTTAGAAGATATTGAATGTGCTGTAAAGTGGGTTTCCTTTGAGCCTTTATTAGGAGAAATATATTTAACAGATAGAGAGTTATCTATTATTGACTGGGCTGTTATAGGTGGTGAATCAGGTTATGAAAGAGGTAAATACTTATATAGAAAATCTGAATTATCTTGGTTTTTAAGTCTTATGTATCAATTAAGAAGCTGTAATACGCCATTCTTTTTTAAACAATTAGGCACTTGGTTTCATAAAAACCAATTTCACTTAAAGGATTGGAAAGGAGAGAGATATTGTAATAATTTCCCTGAAGGTTTTAAAATGAGAAATTATCCAAATCAATAAATTATGGAAAGAAGATTAATAGAAAAATCAGTTTATAAGTATCTACCTGATATTTTAAAATCTCTAACTGATTTATTTGATGGTAGAGAAAAGGATATAGTCTTATTATCCAGCTTAGGCGTATTAAGTAATTGTATTCCTAATGTGTTTGGAATTTATGACGGTGAAAATATTTACCCTCATTTATATATAATAATTATTGCACCACCAGCATCAGGAAAGGGAGTAATGAATAATTCAAGAATCTTAATTGAGAAAATTCATGATAAAATACTTAATGATAGTAGAACAGAAAATTCAATTTGTGAACAAGACAAGAAAAAGAATAAGGACAACATTGAACCTTGTCCTAATCTACAAGTAAAAATTTTACCTGCTAATATTAGTAACGCTGAAATGTATAGTTATTTAGGTTCAAGTCAACACGGAGTATTAATAATGGAATCTGAAGCAGATACCATGAGTAATATGCTAAATAACGATTGGAGTAATTATTCAGATGTACTACGGAAAGCTTTTCATCATGAACCAATTTCAATAAGTAGAAAAATTGAAAAGGTTTTTGAAGATATTAAAGAACCAAAATTAGCTATGGTTATTTCTGGAACACCAGACCAATTAAAACCTCTGATTAAATCAAAAGAGAATGGGCTGTTTTCAAGATTTATAATATATAATTTTGATGAAGTAAGTGAGTTTAAAAATGTTTTTGCTCAAAAAACTAGAAACAATAAAGCTGTTTTCAATAAAATTGGAGAAGAGATATACGACCTTTATGGAATATTAGCTAATACAACAGAGTCTATAGAGTTCTCTTTTACTGAAAGTCAACAAAGGAAATTTTTAAGTAGAATAAAACCTATTAGGAATGACATAATTAATAATCATTCAGAAGCTTTTATCTCAAACCTACATAGACACGGATTAGTTTTATTTAGAATAGCTATGATTTTAACAGTGTTAAGAAATAAGTCAACTATAAAAGAGCAGAAGAGTATTGTATGTTCAGATAGAGATTTTATTACTGCGTTATATCTTACAAAAACACTATTACGACACAGTCAATTTACATTCAATACTATTGACAATGGAGTGTTATCTATTCAAGATGAAGAAATTTTAGATTCTTTAACTCATGTTTTTTCAAGAAAGGAAGCAATAGATTCAGGAGAAAAAAAAGGTATTCCCAAGAGAACTATTGATGATAAATTAGCTCAATGGCAAAGAAAAAAAGCTATTCGAAAAGTAAAAAAAGGTACATACAGAAAACTGTAAGTATGTAACTATTGCAACACATGTAACAACTGCCTCTTTTCTGAGGCAGTTTACCTAAAAAATTATATTAATTATGATAAAGGCAACAATAAAATTGATGCTTGATAATAAACCATTGTCTAATGGTAAGCATGCAATCTATTTGAGAATATTAAAAGACCGTAAGAGAAAAAATATCAGCCTTGGTTTACAATGCAAAAAAGAACATTTTATTAATGATGAATTGACTAAGAAACACCCTAATTATCAATTAGAAAATGAAATGTTACTAAAATTAAAATCGAGAGCTTTAGAAATCATAAGGAATTACCAATTAACTCAATCTGATTTTTCGTTAAAGGAATTTGAACAAGAATTTAGAGGTATCAAAAAAAATGTAGAGATTAATGCTATTGATTTTTTTAAAGAAATAATTGATGAATTAATTCGGTCTGGAAAAATTGGCAACGCACAAGCTTATAAAGGAACTATGAACTCTTTAATTAAATTTAAAAATGAAGCAATAAAATTTAAAGACATCACTCCTACTTTTTTAGAGAAATATGAAGTTTATCTTAGAGAAAACAATAATAAAAATGGAGGGATTAAATTTAAAATGCGTCATTTAAAGGCTTTGTACAATAAAGCTAGAAAAAGAAATATCATACCCAAAGAACCCTATCCTTTTGAAGAGTACAAATTTTCAAGACTTAAATCTGAATCAAGAAAAATTGCGTTAACACTTGAAGAATATAAAAAAATTAAAAATTTTGACCTTTCTAAACATCCAACATTAATGGAGGCTCACAACTATTTTATGTTCTCTGTTTATGCAAGAGGAATGAACTTTAAAGATATGATGCATTTAAAATGGTCTAACATTCAAAATGACAGAATATACTACATACGTTCAAAAACAAAAGGAAAGTTAAATCTTGAAATTATACCCCCTTTAGAAGAAATTCTAAATTATTACAAAAATCAAAATAGAGATACCGAATATGTTTTCCCTATTCTATTAAAAGATGATTTAACACCTACTCAAATTTATAATAGAAGGCATAAAGTTATCAGAAGATATAACAGAAAGCTTAAAGAGATAGCAAAATTAGCTGGATTAAAGAAAAAACCAACTTCTTACGTAGCTAGACATACTTTTGCCACTGTATTAAAGATGACAGGTACTCCTATTGAGAAAATCACAGAAATGATGGCACATGGCGATGTTTCTGTTACAATTGCCTACCTCAAAGAGTTTTCTAATGAAGATTTAGATAAGGAAAGTAGAAAATTTATAAACTTATAACAAATTACACAAAAGGTTAGTTTCAGAACGAAATTAACCTTTTTCATTTTCATATGAAACAAGCTAAATATTAACCTTAACACGCAAAAACAATGCAATTAAAAAAAAGCAAAAAACAAAATGTAAAACTAAGATTAGGAATATCTGGAGCGTCAGGATTTGGTAAAACTCATTCTGCTTTATTATTAGCTTACGGAATGACAAAAGACTGGACTAAAATAGCTGTAATTGACACAGAAAACTCATCTGCAAGTTTATATTCTGACCTCGGAGAATTTAATGTATTAGACCTACAAGCTCCATTTTCTCCTGAAAGATACATACAAGCTATAACAGTTTGTGAAAAAGCAGGAATTGAAGTTTGTATTATTGATTCAATTACCCATGAATGGAATGGTACTGGTGGGTGTTTACAAATACATGAACAATTAGGAGGAAGATTCCAAGATTGGGGAAAAGTAACACCAAGACATCAAGCCTTTATTGATAAAATCTTACAGTCCACTTGCCATATTATTACAACCACCAGAAGAAAAATTGATTATTCTTTGGATGTAGGTTCAAATGGTAGAACTAAGGTTATTAAACACGGTACTAAAGAAATCACTCGCGAAGGGTTTGAGTATGAGTTAACAGTAAATTTTGAATTAATAAACGACAAACATTTAGCTAAAGCGAGTAAGGATCGAACAGGGCTTTTCATGAATAAACCTGAGTTTATAATCTCATCAAAAACAGGAGAAAGATTATTAAAGTGGTGTAACTCAAAACCAATTACTGTAAAAGAAGTGATTGATAAAATTAACTCTTGCTTATCCATTTCAGAATTGACTAATATTTACAATAAACACTCTGATTTTCAACAAAATTTAGAACCGCAGTTTAGAAGTAAAAAACAACAATTAGAACAATTAACTAATCTCAATAATTTTAGTTCAAATGGAAGTACAAATCACTTAACTCATTAATATATTTCACTATTTTAGCTTTATGAAAATTCTATTTTTAGACATAGACGGAGTACTTAACAGTAAACAATGGCATAATTCAGATAACTGTAAAGCTTTTGGAACTTCTGTTAAACGTTTTTTTGACCCTGTTTGTGTTGAATACTTAAATAGAATTGTTGCTGAAACAGAAACTAGAATAATTATATCCTCTTCTTGGAGGATAATTAGGAGTTTACAAAATCTACAAGATTTATTTAAGTCAATTGGTTTTACTGGAAGAATACTTGGTAAAACAGAAATTTTATCAACTTTTGAACCTGACACTCCTAATTTAAGAGGTGTTGAAATTAATAATTGGATAACAGACAACCAAAAGCACTTTAAAACTCCTATCAAATATATTATTTTAGATGATGAAGATGATTTTTTAAAAGAACAAAAAAAATACTTTTTTCAAACTAATCCTGATATTGGGTTAGACACTTCTAGTACTGAAAAAATCATCGCTTTTTTTAAGTAATTATTGAACTAATTACACATTAAAATTAAACTTTTTACACAATGGAATTAATACCAGTATATAAGGGTAATAATACCCCCTTGAATAATATTACTGTGGAAAAAGAACTGCCAATAAGTAGTTCAATTACTTTACCACAACAGACAATAAAAGAAGAATTTAAACAAAATCCGTTTATAGAGGCTAACACTAAAGAGGTTAGCCTTTCTTGTTTTAAAAATGATTGTATAATACCTGTCTTTGCTAAAGACAATGAAAGGACTATCAGTCATCAAGAATTTATAGAAATCACTCAAGATTGTGTTAATAGCGTTTTTCCCAATCACAATATTGAATCACCAGAGATAAGAGTAAGCCACCAAATTAAAGGAAGAACTCCAGAAGCTATACATAAATCAGCCAAGGAATTATTTGATAATGAAAAAACTCAATATTTTGAGAGAATGGCTTTTATTATAAGGATTCCTTCAATTAAAGAGAGTATTAATGGTAATTTTATTTCTCTGGTGGTAGGGGGAGTCAGAGCCTATAACAGAGAGAATTTATACAGTAAAAAGTCATTTGAGAAATTTCAAGTATTTATTGGTTTTCAAAATATGGTGTGCTGTAATTTATGTGTTTCTACTGATGGATTTAAAAGTGAAATAAGAGCCTCTAACTACATAGAGTTAAAGGAACAGATTTTAGAATTAATTAAGTCTTATCAAGCAGAAAAACATTTTAATTCATTACGTAATTTAACAAATTACCATCTTACTGAAAATCAATTTGCTCAACTTATAGGTAGAGCAAAACTATATCAGTTTTTACCAAAGGGTGAAAAATTACAAATACCACCATTACAATTAAATGATGGACAGATTTCAACTATTGCAAAAGACTTTTACCAAGATAAGAGGTTTTGTAAAAATGAAAACGGAAATATTAATCTTTGGAATTTATACAATTTATTCACTTCAGCGAATAAGAGTAGCTACATTGATACTTTTTTAGATAGAAATGTAAATGCATTTGATTTTACAAATTCTATCTCTAAAGCTATCAATGGTAATTCTTATCATTGGTTTTTAAGTTGATGCTTACCCAACTTCTTTAGTTAGAGGTTGGGTTTTCTTTTTCTCTTACAATACCGAGTATAATAATATTAAACTTTAAAGTGTTTTATTCCTAAATTATTTTTTTAAGAAATTTAATTGACTTAATTCATCTTCAATATCTGCCTTATATAATTCGTCTTGAACTTCATTATAAATATCTTTATTAGCGTAACCTTCTTTATACAAGCTCAATGATTTCTCTAAATTCACTTTCGAACTATCTCTCAAATTTAACCCTCTGTATATAACTCCTTTCTGAAAATATGCCTCAGGAGATTTATCGTAACAGTTTTGTAAACATGCATTTAAATTATCTAGTGCTTTTTCAATTTTATTTTGCCTACTAAAAATGATACCCTTATGTAAAAATAAATTATGATTAACCCATGAAGAATCTTTTTGAGAAGCTATACTCTTATTAAACTCTCTTAATGCTAAATTATCTTTTTTAAGCCCTTTATATGAAAGTCCCAAGAGATAATGTATATTTTCCCCCCAAGGAGCATCTACCACATTTGGTGTTAATGAATCTAATTTAGTTAAATCTTCAATACACCCTTTATAATCTTTTAACTTCTTAAGTTTCAACCACCCTCTGTAACCTAAGTGATCTTTAGGAGCTATTTCTACAGCTTTATTTAATAACTCAAACCCTTTTTTATAATCACCTCTCTTATTGTAAGCTACTGACTTTTCAAAATAAGCATTAGAGTAATTCGGGTATTGAAAAATTAAGATGTCAAATATTTTTTGGGATAAATAACTCCCTTGTGAATGTTCTGCAAAACTAAACCGCTTTTCTTTTGGCGCAAACAAAAACAAGTAACTTATAAACAAAACACATGCTATAAAGAACAATGACAATAGCACTTTTATTATTAAAAAAAACTTTCTCATAACTAAAAAATATCTTCGATTACTCCTTCCTTTATTTTAAAATTAATTTGATAATAACTATCAATTTTTTCATTATTTTTCAAGCGTCCAACCTTCCAGTTCTTCAACTTTAAAATAGCACCTTTTAATTTTTTTATTTCAGCTTCTTTAAATACCTCCTCTTTATAATCTTGGCTGGTACTACTAATTCTATACCAACCCGTTTCTCCTTTACAGTTAATTACAAATCGAAAAGTAATATATCCTGTTTTATTTTCTAGTTTTAAATTTTCTTTGTTAAGAATATTTAAAAGATCTTTTCTCATTTGCTTTCTTCCTTTTTCATAAGACGTGCTTACCGAATAATATTGAAAAATTCTTTTTTTATTACAAACTTTAAAAGTCAAATTATCTATTCTTTCATCGTACTTAATTTCTCCTACATTATGGCTTAATAAGCCATAAATCCAAATAACCATAAGTAACAATACAGAAAAACTTAAACCTAAAATTATATCTATTCTTTTTTTCACAATAATGGCATTAAATTTTTAATATATTTTTCTTTTCGCATCCCTACTAAAACATGATCAATTCCATCTTTCAAATAATTTTCACAAGCAACAAGAGAAATATCGCGACTATCATTAATATTTAACTCTTTTTTAAGCTGATCGGATCTACTACCTATATCCTTTTTTGAATACAAAACCCAATAATCAATCAAGTTTTTCAATATTACAAAAACTTCATTGCTTTTACTAAACTGTAGTTGGTTCATAAAAGGCAATAAATAAGAATTTACCGCTTTCATAACAGCCTCAGGGTTGGCAATTATTTTTCTATTATTTATAAAAAACTTAATTGGAGTAAAATCACCTGGCTCACTGCTTTCTCCAAACTTTTGAAGTTGACTTTTAATAATACTTAAGAAAGATTCAAATAAACTATCTTCTTCATCAAAATTAACACCTAGCAATTCATCTGAGTAATTTGCTAATCGTAATACTTTATTGTTATATTTTGTATTTAAAGGTCTATTTGCAAATGTTTTAATACCTTTATTTTTACAAAAATCTATTAAAGACTCTTTATTTATTCTCTTACTAGCTTCATTTTCTATTAAATTATAAGGAAATTGAGCAAGTTTAAAATTAGGTAAGTTGTTACCTCCTAATATCTTTTGTAAATCAAGTCCATTGGTAGGTAAAGCATTAGAACTAATTCCGTAATAACGTATAATTCCTTTTTTCACCAAATCTTCTAAAAAAAAACACGTTTCATTTAAATGTGAATAGATATGTTTTTGATTTTCATTCTCTACATCAAAATAATGTTCTGGGTTATGTATCAAAAAACCATCTAGATAGTCTGTATTTAACCTTTTTAATGAATTTATTATTTGTTTCTCTATAAAATTAGGCTCTATACTATAATAAAAACTCTCATTAATTTTTATACTTCTTGAGCTTTTTAAGTTTTCTGAAAACACATTAATATCATTCCCATTAATATATCCTGCTTTAGAAATGATAAAGGCGTCTTTCCTTCTTTTTTTATTCAATACCGAACCTATTAATTTTTCAGAATTCCCAAATTGGTAATTAGAGGCTGTGTCAATTAAATTAATTCCATTTTCCACAGCATAAGATATAGTTTTCTGGTGTGTTTTATTACCTATTTCCATCCTATAAGTGCCTAAGCCTAGGTTAGACATTTTATTAATCTCAATCATAAAATTAAATTTTTACGACGAAAATAACATAAAAATCGAGTTAAAATCTATTAAGTTTGGTGGTTATTTTTTTTTTTACTTTTTTTGTTACTTAAAATAAAAACATATGAAAAGATTATCATTAGAAGATTTTAAAACAAAATCTCAAAACACAAAAGAATTAGAAAACTTAACTGGTGGTATATTAGGTGCCTGCCATCACGACCATGATGGTAGTGGTTTTGTAGACACTTTTGAAGAATATGTAGACTATTACAAATGTGTAGCTAATGGTGGTGACTGGATTCATTAACTCCTAAATTGGTTAAACAGAATATTTTACAACTTTAAAAAACATTTATGAAAAGATTATCTCTAGAAGATTTTAAAACAAAATCTGAAAACACAAAAGAATTAGAAAGCTTAACTGGTGGTATATTAGGTGCTTGTCACTGTTGTGCTGATGGAGAACATAATATTGGTACTTGTGACACCAGAGATCCTAATGGAAAAGTCATTGTACTAAAATAATACAATGATTTAAAACTTATTAAATTTATAATAATCAAGCAATCTTATCTAAGATTGCTTTTTAGATTAATAAATGCTAAAGAAAAAGAAAAAGTTTCCCTTCTACAAACAATATGACAGAACGGATTGTGGACCTACTTGTTTAAGAATGATTGCCAAACACTATGGCAAATTATATTCTCAAGATTATTTAAGAAATGTTTGTTATTTAACCAGTGAGGGGGTTTCTGTTGCTGGTATAACAGAAGGTGCTGAAGCTATTGGGTTAAAAACTCTTCCAGTAAATGTTACATGGGAAACTTTACAAAAACAAGCTCCATTACCTTGTATTGCACATTGGAGGCAAAGACATTTTGTAATAGTACATAAAATTGAAAATGACAAAGTTTTTGTTGCAGACCCAGATCACGGGTTAATTACTTACAACAAAGAAGAATTCATTGAAGGCTGGCAAAACACTAAATATCTATCTAATTCAAATGAAGGCTTATTAATTCTTATTGAGCCTTCACCAGAATTTTACAAGAAAGACACCGATAAGAAAGATGATACTGGGTTTAAAACCCTAATACCTTATTTAAAACCTTATAAAAAATATATTTCCCAACTATTTATAGGTTTATTTGTTGGAAGTATAATCCAATTGATATTTCCTTTTTTAACTCAATCAATTGTCGACAAAGGAATTAACTATAGGGACATTAATTTTATTCACTTAATTTTAATAGCACAACTAATGCTTTTCGTATCACAATCTGGTGTTAGTGTTATTAGAAGTTGGTTAGTTTTAATTGTTGGAGCAAGAATTAACATCTCTTTAGCTTCTGACTTTCTTATAAAAATGGTAAAACTCCCTATTAGTTTTTTTGATTCTAAAATTACAGGAGATGTTTTACAAAGAATGCAAGATTCTAGAAGAATAGAAACTTTTTTAACAACTTCTCCAAACTCTATTTTCTCTATTTTCAATTTAATTATTTTTTTAGGAATTCTTTTTTATTACAATTATAAAATATTCTTGATATTTCTTTTAGGAGCTACCTTATATATCTTATGGATATTGATATTCATGAAAAAAAGAGCTCAACTAGAATATCGCCGATTTGACCAAGCTTCAGGTAATTCTAGTAGTCTGATACAAATTGTAAACGGGATTCAAGAAATAAAAATTAACAATTCGGAAAGAAGAAGAAGATGGGATTGGGAACAAGTTAGAATTAAACTTTATAGAATATCTCTAGAATCTTTAAAACTAAATCAACTTCAAGGAATTGGTGCTAATTCAATAAATGAATTAAAGAATATTTTTATTTCTTATGTAGCAGCAGTATCTGTTATAGAAGGACAAATGACTTTAGGTATGATGTTGGCTGTACAATATATTATTGGACAGTTAAATGTACCACTGGTTACTTTGGTTAATTTTTTCACAGAAGCTCAAGATGCTAAAATTAGCTTAGACAGAATGAATGAAGTTCATTTACAAAAAAATGAAGATGAAGAAGAGTTTTATCAAAAAGATTTCAACTCCAATCAAGATATCATTATTAAAAACTTGTCTTTTAGATATGGTGGTACAAAATCTTCTTTAGTTTTAAATAAAATAAATATAGTTGTTCCTAATGGAAAAACTACGGCTATAGTTGGCGAAAGTGGAAGTGGAAAGACGACTTTATTAAGATTACTTTTAAAACTATATAAACCAACTGAAGGAAAAATAAAATTAGGAAATACAGATATTACAAATCTAAAATCATCAGATTGGCGTTCTAAATGTGGGGTTGTTATGCAAGATGGTTATATATTTTCGGATACTATTGCTAGAAATATTACAGAATCTAGTTCAGAAGGAATTATCAATAAAGAAAAATTAACTAAAGCAGTACAAACTGCAAATATTGAAGAGTTAATTGAGAGACTACCAGCTGGCTACAATACCAGAATAGGTCCAGCAGGAAGTAGTGGAGTGAATTTAAGTGGTGGACAACGTCAACGAATTTTAATTGCAAGAGCAATTTATAAAAATCCAGATTTTTTATTTTTTGATGAGGCTACTAGTGCTTTAGATGCTAATAATGAATCTACTATCATGAAAAACTTAAACAATTTTATGGAAGGAAAAACTTCTATCGTTATTGCACATAGATTAAGTACTGTTAGAAATGCTGATCAAATTATAGTTTTAGATAAAGGAGAAATTGTTGAAGTAGGAAACCATAAAAGTTTAATTAATAGTAAAGGGTATTACTTTAGATTAGTTAAGAATCAACTTGAATTAGGAAAATAAACATGAAAAAAATTGATTTATTAGATGAAAGAAGTGATTATGTAAAGGAAGTTTTAGAAACACCTCCTAATTCAATAATCACTTGGGGGAATACTTTTTTTTTAGGGTTTATGATATTAATTCTATTATTAAGTTGGTTTATTAAATATCCCGATATTGTAACTTCAGAAATTGTTTTAACAACTAATACACCACCAATATTTTTAGCTTCTAAAACAGAAGGAAAAATAGATACTATATTAAAGAAAAACAATCAAACTATTAATACTGATGAATGGATTGCTATAGTTGGGAGCAATGCTAATTTAGATGATATTTTAACTTTAAAAAAAAACATAGATACTGTCACTAAACTTAATTACAATATTGAAGATATTACAAAAGTTAATTTCCCTATTTTAAATGTTGGGGAAATTCAATCTAGCTATAATAGTCTTGTTAAATCCATTGAAAAATTTAAACATCATGAACGAAATGGCAATTTTAATATCCAACAGAGCTTAAACAAATTGCAAGTACACGAATATAATAACCTTTTAAAAGGAGCTAGAAGGGATAAAGAAATATCTATTAAAGAGCTAGAAGTTGTAAAAAAAGATCTTAAGAGAAATAAAATTCTTTTAGAAAAGGGCGTTATATCTCAAAAAGATTTTGAAAATATAGAACTAAGACACTTACAATCTATTAGAACTGTTGAAGGAAAAACGTCTAGAATAAGTCAACTTAAATCTGAAAAATCATCTTTTAAAAGCACAGGAAATAATTTGGTGTTTGGAGAGGAGCAAATTCAACTTAACTCAGAACTTGATATACTTGAAGCTATTAAACTAACAGAATTGGCTTTTATTGAATGGATAAAAAAACATGTATTAGTAAGTACGGTTAAAGGAAAAATAAGTTTTTTAGATTTTTTCTCAGAAAATCAATATGTTACAAATGGTAAAATTTTAGTTTCAGTAATACCTAACCATAATAATCAAGACTATTTTGGTGTTGCGAAAATGCCAATCGTTAATTCTGGGAAAGTAAAGTTAAATCAAAAAGTAAATATTAAACTACTGGGATATCCTGAAAAAGAATATGGTATGGTATTAGGTACAATTGATAATATAGCTGATATACCTAATGATGATAAATACTTAGTGAAAGTAAAATTAAACCAAGGCTTAAAAACAACATTCAACAAAGAGATTACTTTTAAGCAAAACATAAAAGGTTCTGCTGAAATTATCACTGATGACCTTAGGTTAATTGAGCGTTTTATTTATACTTTAACCCAAGCATTTCAATAAATTATTTATGGATTTTTTCACAAACTATGAAAAACATCATTTAAAAGTAGTTGACACTTTAAAATCTGCCTTATATCAAAAAGACAACTCCATTTTTGATAAGTTAGATTTTTATGATGATGAAATTTACAAAGAACCTTTATTATTTTCATGTATAAATAGCCCTGATTATAATTTATGGATAAACTCTTTAATAGCGGGCTTAACAAAGTCAAAAGCTATTAATGATATCCAAATCCCTGTTTATGATAAAACGGTTTACATTCCTGATGTAGGGTATTTTACTTTTGAAGAAGATAATTTAAAACTAGTTAACTATAAATTTGAGAATAATCAATTTATTTTTACTTCTAAGAGTAAAAAGTTAAATTACATCTACAAAAAAATTAAAAAGACAGATGAAGGAATAGAGTTTCTTGAATTCAATCATCCTTTACTAAAAAACATGTTTGTAAATGAACAAGGGCAAATTGTTGATGTTATGATTTCCTCAAAACAAACATACAATGAGGAATATATACTTAATTTTAATAAAGCTCTTGTAAAAATCAAGAAAACATACCCCGAGTATTTTAATTTAATAAAAAAGTATATTAAAAAAGTAGTTTTTTATAACGGAAAATCTAACTCATTTGCTTCAATACAAGCCCATGGCGCTGCTTTTTTTAATGTTAGTCATGGTAATAGTGAAATATTTTTTTTAGATAACATATTACACCAATGCGCTCATGTATTTTTCAATACTCTAACATTAGACAAAGGTGAATTATTTAAACTACCTTATAATTCAGATTTATCAACTTTTACGGAAGATATAGACGACAAAGGATTTTCATTATACGACAGGTTCCATGGTTTATTTACACAAACAAACATTAATATTTGTTTTGATAAATGTTTAAAAGAAAATTTATATTCTGGTGATGATTATCTTGAGTTTATAGCCAAATTCACTAGTAATATGAGTCGTTTTGATATTGCTATTAAAAAGTTTAATAAAGAAAAGAAATATAAAAAAGAAGGATTAGAATGGTTTACTTTTTTTTATAAGACATTTCAGAATATTTTTAATGACAACAAAAGCGAACTACTTAAATATAAAGTGTCTAATCAGCCTTATGTTTTTGATTTTGACTTATTTAAAAAAACAAATAATCTGTAGCTTTAAAAACTAATAAATAAATTTGGTGCTTTCTTCTTGTATATATATATTTGAGTGCTATGTTAAATAAAAATGTCATAAAAAAACTCTTTTTAGATTTTATTCTACATAAGCAAAAAATATTTTATTAATTTAATATCTTTTAAAACTATGGAAAGATTATCTTTAAACGATTTCAAAGCGAAATCAAATGAATCAAACGAATTAGAAAATTTAACAGGTGGGATTTTAGGAGCTTGTCATTGTTATGTTTGTGACAAAGTAGAAGTAGGTCACTCGATTGGTGATGGGGCTGCAAATCTTGGTGAAATTATAGCTCATTGGATGGGTTGGCATTAATATAAACCTCAGCAACAATGTACAGATGGCTTTAATTTATAATTACAGCCATCTTCTTTATCTAATAAATTTTATGAAAGTCTTTATTCAAAATATACTATACACTTTATTAGTAGTAATTATTGGTGTTTTAGTAATCCTTTTTTTTAGTTTTTTAACCAAAGAATATAGTTTAAGAAATATGAGTGATTTATCAGGATTCTTATCTAGGTTAATCGGTCTATTAACTGTTATTATCATTGCAAAGTCTTTCAATCTTTTTAATTCTTTTTTCTCTGAAAAACTTAAATCTAAACATATATTTTGGGTAGTTTCCTTGAGTTTAATCTATATTTTTATCTCTAACATTATCCCTTTCTTGATATTTGGAGATTTTTTTAGAGGTGACAATGAACTATCCTTCTTAAATTATTTTGATTATTTTTTAATAACACCATTTTTAGAAGAATTGTTTTTTCGTGGAGTTATTCAAAAGAAATTTAATAAGCACTTCAATTGGTACATTGCCATAATTTTGACTTCTTTATTGTTTCCTTTAATTCACTCTAACTTTGACCAATACTTTTTTTATTTTCTGTTTAGTATTTTTTCTGGATATTTATTCTACAAGTTTAATTCTCTAAAAGCAAGTTTTTTATTTCATGCCTTTTCCAATATATTAGCATCTATTATTTATCATTTTTTTTAAAATCAATAGATAAACCCTAAGAAAATATTTTATTAATTTAAATCTTTAAAATTATGGAAAGATTATTTTTAAATGATTTCAAAATGAAATCAGAAAACACACAAGAATTAGAAAGTTTAACTGGCGGTGTTTTGGGTACTTGTCATGTCGACTACAGTAAACCGGGGATGGATCTTACGTTTATCCTTGGGTAATTACTATTCCTGAATAATATTTTAAAAAATAAAACTTAAACCAAAAAGGATCGTTAAGAGACTATTAACATTCCTTTATTTTTTTGAACAGCATGAAGAGCACAGGAGATAATATAAAAACTAAAAATGCTAATTGGTCATTTTCTGGTAATGTGCCAAATAATTTTGATAATCATGTTGGCAAATCAGTACCTATGTATAAAGAGGGTCATGATTTAGTTTGTAGATTAAGTGATTTTTTTCTGTCTGATAATTCAAAATGTTACGAAATAGGCAGCAGTACAGGAGAGCTTACAAAAAAGCTTTCAAATCATAATATTAATAAGAAGATAAATTTTATTGGCATAGACCCAATAATAGAAATGATAGGCGTTGCAAATGAAAAATGTAAAGATGTTCCTAATATTTCTTTCATTTGTGATGATATTCTTAATATTGAATTGGAAAAATCTGATTTAATAATTTCATATTATACCATTCAATTTATAAAACCTAGAGTAAGGCAATTAGTGTTTGATAAAATTTACGAATCTTTAAATTGGGGAGGTGCATTTATTCTTTTTGAAAAAGTTAGAGCATGTGATGCTCGTTTTCAAGATATGATGACAGCTTTATATACAGACTATAAATTAGAACAAGGCTACAATGAAGAACAAATTATTTCAAAAACAAGAAGTTTAAAAGGAGTGCTAGAACCTTTTTCAACCCAAGGAAATTTAGACTTATTAAAAAGAGCAGGGTTTACAGATATAACTTCTGTATTTAAATATGTTTCATTCGAAGGCTTTTTAGCTATTAAATAATATTAAAAAATGTTTGCAAAAGAAAAAAACGTTTTAGGTGACGTTACTATATATATTGATGAAAATAAACTTCCTACTTATTATGCAGAATCTTATTTTCTTTATAAAAACCATTTAAACTACTTATCTCAAAAAATAAACAAATACAAGTCTTATGAAAATAGTAGTCAAAGAAAAGACTATTTTAAAGAATTAAACAAGGCTTATATTCAGAATGGAAGCAATACACATAAAATTGTTTCAGTATTAGAAAAAAAAGTTACTATTTCTGCTTACGAAAACCTTAAAATAAACGGAACTGACAATACCCAAACAACTCTTAAAGATTATATTTATCTTAGAAGAGATTGGACTTATTTAGAAGAAGCTGAGAAGCAATTAAAAACCACTATTGAATCTATTAAAGAAGAGCTTTCAAAAATAAAGCACAAAAAAAATAATTCATTATTTTTAGGATGCGGTGTTGGTAGAATTGCTTTTGAATTTATAGATATATACGAAAAAGTTTATGCTACAGATAAATCTTTTTCTATGATTTGGCATTTGCAAAAATTATTAAATGCTGAAACAATAAACTTTTTCAATCCTCATGAAAAAAATGTCCATAAACTTGAAAATGTAGCACAAGCATATCAAGCCAAAATTCCTACGGAAAGCCTTAAACTGAAAAATAAATTTCAGGCTTTTGTTTCTGATGTACTTGATTTACCATTTGAATCTGGCACAGTAGATTCAATTTTTTCAATTTATTTCACTGACGTGATAGCCTTAAAACTTTGGTTTAAAGAAATAAATGATAAGTTATCAGGCAATGGTTTGTTTATTCATTTTGGTCCTTTAGATTACTTTTTTTCAGATGAAAGAGAAATGCTTACTGCTGAAGAATTTAAAAAAACTTTTGAAAATAATGGGTATAAAACTTTAGTTGACAAAATTATTGAAACTCCGCATTTAGAAGATTCAAATTCCATCTCATACAAAGTATATAGAAATTGGTTTTTTATTGCTCAAAAAGAAAAGAAAACTTCTATTAATCATAATATATCTGATGATACTATTTTTAAAATTAATCGCCCTATCTCTTACGAAAGAAAAGGAATTATAAACAAAGGGGTAGAAGAACAGGAAGTAAATATCGGATTACCTAATGGTAAATTTGGAGGAGCACAACCAGTTATTCAAATTTTGGAATTAATAGATGAAAAAAACACTTTTAGTGACCTGATGAGTATCCTAAAAGATAGCGGGCTTATAGCTGATAAAGGCGAAATTAAAGGTTTACTTAACAACCTCTTAAGCCAAGGAGTATTAACAATTTTATAAGACACAACGTCTAATTTATTATTTTTATTTAGTAAATCTATTCTAAAAAGAAATAATATTACAATCATATCATCATTCTCAAAGTAAAATACATACATTTAAATCTTTTAAATGTATGTATTTTACTTAATATCAATCTCCTAGCTAAAAAAACAAAGAGAAATAACTATTAAAAAAATAGTTTTAGTTGACTTCTCTTATCTATTATGTAAAAAATTTTATAAAATATTTTTTTCACTCCAATAATAAACACGTAAAATACCCCATATAGTACCCCCACCCATTCTTAGGAGGAAAAACTCCCCCTGCCTTTATATATACAATATTTTTTTCAAGCCAGTATAATAAACACAAGTTGAAAGCTGTGTTTCTCGACTTGTTATTTTATTGTTTCAAAAGGAAATACTCAACTTAAAAATTAAAAAGAATGGTAACAGTTATCAACTACAAGGAAAGACAAAAAGAAGATGGAACTACATTTTATGTTCTGGAAGTGCAAGGAGGTATAGAAATGATTAAGTCAAAAGCTACAGGAAATTTCTATGCTACAGCAAAAAAAGCTAATGTATCTTCAACATTTGATGAAGCTATTTGCCAAGGTTTAATTGGTGCTCAAATGGATGGAAGTATTAAAAAGAAAGATTGTGAACCCTATGAGTACACTGTAAAAGAAACAGGAGAAGTTATAGAATTAACTCACAGATATGTATTCTTACCACCAGAAGAAATAGAAGTAATTCCTCAAAATTCATTCAAAGCCGAAAATATTTTCAGTCAGAATGGAATATTAGAACCAACTATGTAGCATTTTCTCTCACCACCAGAATAATAAATTATATAAATCTGAGCCTTTCTTCTAATAACTTGGATAATGGATATATTATTTATTCTGGTGGTTTTATTAATCTCTTATAATTATGAATATAGCAGAAGTAAAAGTATCATACACTACCAATAATACAGAAAAACTTAAAGTAATAAATAGTAAAACCTCCTATGATTTTTTATTAGCTTGTTGGAATAAAAGCACTTTAGAACTACAAGAAGAGTTTAAAGTATTATTATTAAATAGAAATAATCAAATTTTAGGGATTTACCCCTTATCTAAAGGAGGTACAGCAAGTTCAATAGTTGATGTTAAACTATTATTTTCAGTAGCTTTAAAGTGTAATACTCATGGAATTATATTAGCACATAATCATCCAAGTGGTAATTTAACTCCAAGTGAAGCAGATAAAAGACTTACCAATAAAATTATCGAAGCAAGTAGAATTTTAGATATTGTTATACTAGACCATTTAATAGTTACAAAAAGTAATTTCTATAGTTTTGCCGACAACGCATTAATGTAAGCTTACATATATCATTACAAAAACGGTGTGAATTGAAATCTTAAAATTATTTCAGATTAATATTAATAGCGTTTTCTTTTAAATTTAATTTTTAAACATGTAAGTTTGGTTTCATCTGAAAATTTAGGTTAATGTTAACTAAAGAGTTTATAGATAGCACAGGTACAAAAGCATACAAATCCATTAATATAGGTTTGTACAACACTGTTTATCTTATAAATATTGAAGAACAAAGTGAGCATCAAAAGATGTTTGACGAAGCTAATTTTATAGTAAAAACATTCCCTAAAAATAAGATAGAAGAAAATGCGATTGAAAATATTACAAGCTATTTATTTCCTTTTTTTAAAAAAGGCTATTTATACAAAAATGATAATATTTTTTCTTTTGGCATTAATCAATCTGGAATACTACTTTTAAACGGAAGTGATTATTTTTTTACCGAAGTTAAAACACTTTCTTCAAACTTTACTCAACAATACATTTCAAGTATAGTTGATAATAAGGAGAGAGATTTATATGAACCAATTAATATTGAAGATTTAGAGGATTCTGGCATTGTACTAAATGATGAAGCTAAAAAACAAATAAGAACAATTTCTACACAAATAGATAAATTAAAAGAATCTGGTCAATACCTACACATCTTACCTATTCTTGAAAATTTTATAAAAGAAGAAAGAAATGTAATAGATTCAACTTCCTTTTTAAGCTCTATTATTATTGATGAGAATTTAAAAATATCACTACCTCAATTCAATGATTTAGAAATAAAAATGAGTACACTCACAAAATGTATTTACTTATTATTTCTGAATCATAAAGAAGGTATTTATTTAAACGATTTAATTAATTATAAAGTAGATTTAATAGATTACTACAAGCAATTATCTTCAAGAGACGATTATGATAAAATGCTATTGAGTATTGACAAGATTATAGATTTAAATAGCAACGAAATTTATGTTCATCTATCAAGAATAAAATCATTCTTTTACAAGAAATTTGATAAACAAATAGCTGATAACTACATTATAGACGGAGCTAAAAAAGCAAAAAAATCTATCTCTTTAACTTCTAATTTAATCACTTGGAAGAGCAAACACGATAATCTTTTCTAAACTTTGCAAGGTTGCAAATACAACCAAAGAAAATAATTCTAACTTATTATTGCTGTGTAATTAAAAAGTAACCAGTTTTGATAAAGGAGTTTCTAAACTATCAGCAATCTTTTGAAGTGTATATAAAGTCGGATTTGTTTTACCCGCTTCCAATCTCGCCATATTAGATTTTTCAAAATTACAGGCAGCAGCTAAATCCTGTTGAGCAATATTCTTGGATTCTCTAATCTCTTTAATACGCTTACCAATAGCTAATTGCAATTTTTCTTTTTCTGTCATTAGATGATTTTAATATGTTATCAAAAATGATAATTATTAAATCTCTTTGGTTATCATATATGATAAAATAAGTATGTTTGTTAATATTAATAAATAATAAAAGATGGGATTTTTGGAAGTAATCGGTTTAGGTACATTAATCTATTTTATACATCAATACATAGTTATACCTAAAAAAGAAAAAGAAGAGAAAAAGAATAACTTAATTAATGAAAAGGTAAACATCTTAAGAAACTGGCATCCAGAAATTAAGAATATGTTTTTAAACTACAAAAATCAACAAATTCAACAATTGAATTTTGAAAAAGAAGTATATAAAGAAACACATGGTCAGCCATACTCTGGAGATAAAGGAGTATATATATTAATATTTGGTAAGCCAACATTCACTTTTAATAGGAATCAAATTTTCAAATTTGAAACTTCCATCATTAATAAAATTAATGAATTAGAGAGTATTCCAGAAGAGAAAAGAAAAATTGATGAAATAATCCAAAGAATAAAAGATGTCTGACTTAAAAGAAACAGTTTCTGATTTAATTATACAATATCAAAATAAGTATAATGTAAAACCATCTTTTGAAAACCTATTACAAGATTGTATCAAATTAAGAGGGATAACCACAACAGAATTTTTGGCTACCTCTTTACAAGAGGGTTGGTTATTAAATGGAGGCCAAGAGTTAGATTTTTCATCAATCTACAATAAATACTTTGGTTACGATAGAATACCATTATATGAGAAATTAGAAGGTATAGAATTTTCTAAATATAAAACCCAAGAAATTATTAATGAAAAAATATTTAGTTCTGATGGTACTCTATTTGAGGAATATGTATGGGAAATTTTAGAAGGCTTTTATATAGATCAACATCACATATCTGGTTATATAACAAACGTCTATGAAAACAATTTTGAGGTAACTTTTAATATTAAAGATATAATTCATATTCCAAAAAGCATGGATTTAGAATACCCTAAAATTAAAGGAATAATACCTAAAGAAAAGTATAAATACTTCGATTCCCTAACAATAGAGAGTTTTAAAAATATAAAGTTCGATGTTAAAATATTATTCATCGAAAAATCAAGTAAAACATTAATATTAAAACCCTGCAATTATGAAAAATAAAGTGTTATTAATCTTAACTATAGTATATTCATTTATCACAAATGCTCAAGAATATAAGCAAAGTGAATTTAAAAATGACAATTTCATTTTAAGCTGTAAATGTATTAAAGCAGTAGATAAATTCAATAATAAAAAAGGCACTTATAATTATGCTTTTGAATCAAAAAGCAGGCAAAATGGGTACATGATTAGTGTGAGAGAAATTAATATGTCAAAAAAAGACAAAACAACGTTTTTAAGGTCTATTAAGAATGCGGGTGTTTTAAATTTCAGAGGCACATACTTTTTAACAAACAACGCAATAATAGCTGATTTTAAAAAAGACAACTATTATGGAAAACAAATAGGCTTCTTTAAGAAAAAGAAATCTTACACGATAACAATTATTGGAGACAGTAAAAAGTCAAGAAATAACCTTTATGAAAATTTAATTAGAACATTTAAAACAAAATAATATGAAAAAAATTATCGGAATTATTTTAATAATTATAGGAACTATTGGTTTCATAGGAATGTTTGCTTCTAAATCAGGAGGAACAAATGTGGATAACGGAATTGCATATCTCTTAGGAAGATTATCTCCAATAGCTTTTCTAATTATTGGCTTCATCCTAGTAAATAAAAAAGGAGAGAACAAATAGTCATTAAATACCCACAATGAATTTTAATAATATTTCTTTTTTAATTGGTAGTCAATACGAAGAATATGAATTTGATTTAGAATACGAAAAAACCACCATAAGAAATAATATAGAATACGTTATTTATAGGTATAAGAAATTTGAAAAACACTTCTTTTTAGACACAGAAATTAAAAGAGGTGTTTTTTTATCTTATAATGGAGATATATTAATGGAAGTTACATTTTTATTCTAATTGCAAAAACTGCAACAATTACAGTCTTACATAAATTAAAAATAGGTTAAAAAAGTTGCTGCAACATACCTGCAACATTTTATCTAAAAAATGTGTTTATATGATAACGTATGAAAAACATAATTAACACAAACACCTAAAAAACAACTATATGAACACAAATGATAATCATTGAAAAAGATTTAAAAGTGTCTCATAATCAGGTGGTCCGAGGTTCGAGTCCTCGTGGGACCACTCTTAAATTCAAGCACTTACATATTATTTGTAGGTGCTTTTTTGTTTATTAGAACGACTCACAAAAAATATTTTAAATAAAAACCCACATTATATAATGTGGGTTTTTATTTAATCGTTAATCTCTTTTTGATTATTTTTTGAGAATATAAAAATATGATCGTCTATTTTTTTGATGCTCTTCTTTTGTACACTTACCCTTATTCGAATCACTACAATCATTTAACAATTGGTCTTCTCCATAACCAATAGCACTTTCAATTTGCTTAGCATCAATTCCTTTAGTTAAAATATAATTTCTAGTAGACTTTGCTCTATTATCTGATAATTTTCTGTTGTAATTTTTCGACCCCCTACTGTCTGTGTGAGATTCAATTTTTATTACCATTTCTGGATGATTCTTAAGTACAGATACAATATGCTTCAATTCACTCTCAGCGTCTTCTCTTATATTATATAAATCAAAATCGAAATAAATAGGGTTAATAACAATCTGATCTTCTACTATTAACGGTTCCAATTCTATATTTGTTGTTATCAACTGACTATTAACATCTAATGTTTCAGTATTTTTTTCAACATTTCTGTAATCTTCTTTTGATGTTACTATCGTATATTTTTGCTCACAATCTATAGTTTCAAAAATATAACTTCCATCATTTTTTGAAATTTCCATCGCCACTTCTTCTCCTTTATTATTAATCAACTTAACATTAACATCTGGTATTGGCTTACCTGTTTTTGCATCGGTTACTACGCCATTTATATCTTCTTTACAGTAATATATAATATAGCTATAAATATCATCATCTCCTTTACCTCCTTTTCTGTTAGAAGAAAAGAATCCGTTAGTTTTTGTTTCGTTAATAACAAAAGCAAAATCATCTAAAGGTCCATTTATTGGCACTCCCAAATTCTTAGGCGTTGTAAAATCATTATTTAAATATTTTGACTCAAATATATCTAACACTCCTAAACCTAAATGACCATCAGAAGAAAAATACATGGTTCCTTCAGCATCTACAAAAGGAAAAACTTCTCTCCCTTCAGTATTAATAGTCTTACCTAAATTTTCAACTTCACCATAATTATCTTTATCTAAAATAGTTACTTTATAAATATCTGTCGCTCCAAAACCACCTTTCATATCGGAAACAAAATACAATGTTTTTTCATCTGGACTTAAAGCTGGATGACCACACGAAAAATCATCTGAATTAAAAGGTAATTCTTTTATATTTTTCCATTCACCACCTACATTATTTGCTTTAAATATTTTTAAATTTGTAACTTTATTTTTATCACTTATTAATTTTTCTCCATCAAAATTATTTCTAGTAAAATACATTGTTTTACCATCTTTAGTGATAATAACATTTGATTCGTGATAGCGAGTATTTATCCCTTTTATTTTTTCTACATTCCCTACTTCTAAAATATTTTGCTCCTTATCTAAACTTTCTTTTGCTGAATAAATATTTAAAAAAGGCTGCTCATTCCAACTATATAATTTTTTATCAAATTTTGACCCCTCAGGTTTTGTTGAAGCGAAATACAATTTATCATCATAAATAAAGCCTCCAAAATCAGAATATTTTGTATTAGACGATAAATTATATACGTTTACATAGTTCTTATTCTTATTGGTATAATCAACAAAATAATCCCTGTTTTCATCTAAAGCTTTTCCTCTACTATCATCCTTTTTTACTTGACGTAATTTACTCAACCACTCATCAGATTCTTTTATCTTACCATTACTTTTTAATACTTGAGCATAACGAAAAATATATTCAGGTGCGACAATTGACTGGTATTTCTTCATCAATTCTGCATACATTTTTTCAGCTTTTAAAAGCTCGACATTATAGTAATAAGAATCTCCAAGCCTACTAATTACAGCTTTAGAAGTATCTCCTTTTTTATAGATGGATTCATATAATTCGGCAGATTTTTTATATGCAAGTTTGTTAAAAAATTTATCAGCTATAGATTTTCGTTGAGAGTATCCAAAAACTGCAGTAAACAAACATATAAATAGTATACATTTTTTCATATGAGAGGGATTAAAAAGAACCTAAAAGGTTTAGTTGTTATTAAGAGAGTTTTTTAATTCTCTAATCATTTTTTCTATAGTAAAAATACTAAATATTTTATTTTAACCCAGTTAACCTAGCAACATACTTTCCTATCACATCAAATTCAAGATTAATTTCACTCCCTACTTTAAAATTTTTAAAAGTAGTGTGCGCTAAAGTATAAGGAATAATAGCAACACTAAATTCATCCTTTTTTGAGTTCACCACCGTTAAACTAACTCCGTTGACAGTTATCGATCCTTTTTCGATAGTAATATTACTCCCATCAAAATCATATGAAAACGTAAAAACAGTACTTCCATCTTGATCTTCAATACGAGTACAAATTCCTGTTCTATCAACATGCCCTTGAACGATATGTCCATCTAATCGAGCACCTAATTTCATTGCTCTTTCTAAATTAACTTCATCGTCAACTTTTAGATCTCCGATATTCGTTTTATCAAGTGTTTCTTTAATTGCAGTAACCGTGTATTCATCATTATCAATCTCTACAACAGTTAAACATACACCATTGTGCGCTACACTTTGATCTATTTTTAATTCATCTGTAATAGTACTTTGTATAGTTAAGTGTAAGTTCTCCTTATCTTTAACTACTCTTTTTACAATTCCAAGAGTTTCAATTATTCCAGTAAACATTCTCTAAATTTTAGTTACTTTTGTTTGCATCAAAAATACAACTTTACGCACTAAAGTAACTATGGACAATACAAACAAAATTATTGTTGGAATTTCAGTTGGCGACATAAACGGAATTGGTATAGAAATTATTTTAAAAACGTTTGAAGACAAGCGCATGCTTGAGTTTTGTACTCCTGTATTATTTGCTTCTAATCGATTAATTTCTTATCACAAAAAAGCTTTAGGCCTCAACAACAATATTCATGGAATTAACAATATTGAGAAAATTGTTCATGGAAAAATCAATTTACTAAATGCCTGGAAAGAAGAGGTTAAAATTGAAATTGGCAAAATAACAGAAATTGGTGGAGAATTTGCTTACAAATCTCTTGCAGCTGCAATCGAAGCTTTAAAAAACAATCACATTAATGTTTTATTAACTGCACCAATCAGCAAAGAAAACATACAATCTAAAGAATTTAAATTCCCAGGACATACCGAATATTTAGAAGAAAACTTAGACGGTAAAAGTTTAATGATTTTAATGACTGATGAATTACGCATTGGTTTAATTACTGGACATATTCCTATATCAGAGGTAGCAGCAAGCATTACTCCTGAATTGATAAAATCTAAAGTAGAGATTATGCACAATTCTTTAAAGAATGATTTTAACATAAGAAAACCTAAAATAGCAGTTTTAGGATTAAACCCTCACTGTGGCGATAACGGAATTATTGGTAAAGAAGATGATGAAATCGTGCGTCCAACAATTAATGAAATAAAAGAATCAGGTAAATTAGTTTTTGGACCTTATGCAGCAGATGGTTTTTTTGGTTCGAAAACCTACAAGCAATTCGATGGTGTTTTAGCCATGTATCACGATCAAGGTTTAGCGCCTTTTAAAGCATTGTCATTTGGTAATGGTGTTAATTTTACAGCTGGCTTAAGCAAAGTAAGAACCTCTCCTGATCACGGAACTGGTTTTGATATTGCAGGTAAAAACAAAGCAAATCCTGCTTCGTTTAAAGAAGCTTTATTTACCTCATTACAAATATTTAAGAACCGAGAAGAGAATAAAGACCTAACCAAAAACGTACTAAAAGTTAAATAGTATATTTTTTTAAAGTAAAATATAAATATAAAAACATTTTTTATATCTTTGCACGCTCAAATTGATAGTTGTAGATGAAAGACTTAAAAGAATTCAACATACCTTTTATAGGTTTAAAAGAAGGAAGTCATTCATTTGAATATCAAATTGACAATACGTTCTTTGAAGCTTTTCAGTTTGAAGCTTTTAACAAAGCTAATTTAAAAGCGGATGTTGATTTTACAAAAAAGAATACCATAATGGAATTTTCTTTTGTAATAAACGGAACAGTAAATGTTCCTTGCGACACCACTAACGAACCATTTAATCAAGAGATTAATGGCGACATGAAATTAGTAGTTAAATTTGGATCTGAATTTAATGACGAACACGATGAAATTTTGATTCTTCCACATGAAGCTTATCAAATAAACATTGCTCAATACATATATGAGTTAACTGTATTATCTGTTCCAACAAAAAGAATCCATCCAGACGTGTTAAACGGCTCAATGGAATCTGAAGCTTTAAAAAGATTAGAAGAATTAAGAATTAAAGAGAATAAAACTGTTGAAGAAGAAACATCAACAGACCCAAGATGGGATAAATTAAAGGATTTACTAACAGATAAATAAAAACATAAAATGGCACATCCAAAGAGAAAAATATCGAAAACTAGAAGAGATAAAAGAAGAACTCACTATAAGGCTTCTGTACCTCAAATAGCAACAGATCCAACAACTGGAGAGGCTCATTTATACCATAGAGCTCACTGGCACGAAGGTAAATTATACTACAGAGGTCAAGTTGTATTAGAATCTGTAGTAGCAGAAGCTTAATATAACCCTCTGTTATAAAAAATCAAAAAATCCCTCATAAAGAGGGATTTTTCATGTTTTTACGTCAAAATTTGTTGTTTTTGACGTTTTTTTACATATAAAGTGAAATAATTTTCATTACTTTTGAAAACTCGTTTTACGACAAAACAAACAACTATGACTAAAATAACTGCAGCGATAACAGCCGTAGGTAAATATCTCCCTGAATACGCTCTAACTAATAAAGAATTAGAGACGATGGTTGATACTAATGACGAATGGATTACTTCTCGAACAGGAATTAAGGAGCGTCGAATATTAAAAGGCGAAGGAAAAGGAACTTCTTTCATGGCCATAAAAGCAGCTGAAGACTTACTTAAAAAATCAAACATTAATCCAGAAGAGATTGATATGGTTATCGTAGCTACTGCAACTCCAGATATGCCTGTTGCTTCAACAGCAGCATATACAGCATCTAAAATTGGTGCTACAAATGCTTTTTCTTACGATTTACAAGCAGCATGTTCAAGTTTTTTATATGGCATGTCAACCGCTTCTAGTTATATAGAAAGTGGTAGATATAAAAAAGTATTATTAATTGGGGCTGATAAAATGTCTTCTATTATTAATTATACAGATAGAGCAACTTGTATTATTTTTGGTGACGGAGCTGGAGCAGCTTTATTTGAACCAAATAACGAAGGCTTAGGTTTACAAGATGAATACTTAAGAAGTGATGGTATTGGACGTGAATTTTTAAAGATTGAAGCTGGTGGATCTATCTTACCTACTTCTGAAGATACTTTAAAGAACGGACAACATTTTGTGCACCAAGAAGGAAAATCAGTATTCAAATATGCTGTTTCTAATATGGCTGATGTTTCTGAGAAAATGTTAACACGAAACAATCTTACCAAAGAAGATATTCAATGGTTAGTTCCACATCAAGCAAATAAAAGAATTATTGAAGCTACAGCAAATAGAGTTGGGCTTCCAGATGATAAAGTAATGATGAATATTCATAAGTACGGAAATACCACTTCTGCTACTTTACCGTTATTACTTGCAGATTATGAAAAAGAGTTAAAAAAAGGAGACAATTTAATTTTTGCCGCTTTTGGTGGAGGCTTCACATGGGGAGCTATCTACTTAAAATGGGCATATAACTCATAATAAACCAAACAACTAAAATTAAGAAAAATGGATATTAAAGAAATTCAAAGTCTTATAAAGTTTGTAGCAAAATCAGGCGCAAGCGAAGTAAAGTTAGAAATGGAAGATATTAAAATCACCATTAAAACTGGAAGCGAAGCTCCTGAAACTACAATTATTCAAGCGGCAGCCCCTATGGCAGCAGCTCCCCAAATGGTAGCACAAGCACCAGTTGCTCAAGCAGCAGCTCCTGCGGCGCCAGTGAGTAATACTGAAGACGATTCAAAATACATTACTATTAAGTCACCAATTATTGGTACTTTTTACAGAAAGCCATCTCCAGACAAACCAAATTTTGCTGAAGTAGGTACAGACGTTAAAGTAGGTGATACTGTTTGTATTATTGAAGCAATGAAATTATTTAACGAAATCGAATCTGAAGTTTCAGGTAAAATCGTTAAAATATTAGTAGATGATTCTTCTCCGGTAGAATTCGATCAACCATTATTTTTAGTAGATCCATCTTAATTAACATAAAACTCCAAATTAAATAGAATAAGTTTTTATTTAATTTGGAGCTTTTTAATTCTTAGAACGTATGTTTAAAAAGATATTAATTGCCAATAGAGGTGAAATTGCGCTACGCGTAATTAGAACCTGTAAAGAGATGGGGATAAAAACTGTAGCTGTATATTCTAAAGCAGATGCAGAAAGTTTACATGTAAAATTTGCTGATGAAGCAGTTTGTATTGGTCCTGCCCCAAGTAGTGAATCTTACTTAAAAATGGATCGTATTATTGCTGCGGCAGAAATTACGAATGCTGACGGAATTCACCCAGGATATGGTTTCTTATCAGAAAATGCTAAGTTTTCTAAATTATGTGAAGAGCACGATATTAAATTTATCGGTGCTTCACCGGAGATGATTGACCGTATGGGAGATAAAGCAAATGCAAAATCTACAATGATTGCTGCTGGCGTACCTTGTGTACCTGGAAGCGAAGGTGTTATTGAAGATTTTGAAGCTTGTAAAAGAACTGCAATCGAAACTGGATACCCTGTAATGCTAAAAGCATCAGCAGGTGGTGGTGGAAAAGGAATGCGTGCTGTATGGAAAGAAGAAGATTTAAAAGACGCTTGGGATTCTGCAAGACAAGAATCAAAAGCTGCTTTTGGAAATGATGATATGTACATGGAGAAGCTTATTGAAGAGCCTCGTCATATTGAAATCCAAATTGTTGGAGACTCATTTGGAAAAGCATGTCACTTATCAGAAAGAGACTGTTCAGTACAACGTCGTCATCAAAAATTAACAGAAGAAACTCCTTCTCCATTTATGACGGATGAATTACGTCATAAAATGGGAGAAGCTGCAGTAAAAGCTGCTGAGTTTATTAAATATGAAGGTGCTGGTACCGTTGAATTTTTAGTAGACAAACACCGAAACTTCTACTTTATGGAAATGAATACTCGTATTCAAGTAGAACACCCTATTACTGAAGAAGTAGTAGATTACGATTTAATTCGTGAGCAAATTTTAGTTGCTGCTGGCGTACCTGTTTCTGGTAAAAATTATTTTCCTCAATTACATTCTATCGAGTGTAGAATTAATGCTGAAGATCCTTTTAATAATTTTAGACCAGCTCCAGGGAAAATTACATCTTACCATGCACCAGGAGGTCACGGAGTTCGTATAGATACACATGTATATGCTGGCTATATGATTCCGCCAAACTATGACTCAATGATTTCAAAATTAATTGTTACTGCACAAACACGTGAAGAAGCAATTAACAAAATGAAAAGAGCATTAGATGAGTATGTAATTGAAGGTGTTAAAACCACCATTCCTTTTCACAGACAATTAATGGATCATCCTGATTATGTTGCTGGTAATTACACCACAAAGTTTATGGAAGATTTTGAAATGAAATCATAATAATTTCAATTATAGATTAAAAAATCAGTGACTTGTTCACTGATTTTTTTTATTCATACATTCGTACTATGAACTTATTGTATAATATTTTAGTATTCATCGCCTCTATTATACTTCCTATACTAGCTTCATTTAATAAAAAGATAAAGCTATTTGTTGATGGAAGAAAAGAAACTTTTGAAAAATTATCAGCAATAAACGCTAATGATAAAGTTGTTTGGGTTCATGCTGCTTCTTTGGGAGAGTTTGAACAAGCACGACCAATTATTGAAGAACTCAAAGTCGACTATTCTAAATATAAAATTGTTGTTACCTTTTTTTCTCCTTCTGGATATGAAATACGTAAGAATTACCCTCACGCTGATGTACTATGCTATTTACCTTTAGATACTAAATCTAATGCTAGAAAATTTATACAACAAGTAGATCCTTCTATAGCTATTATGGTTAAGTATGAATTTTGGCCTAACTTATTATCAGAATTAAAAGACACCAATACTCCTACTATTTTAGTTTCAGGAATTTTTAGAAAAAAGCAATCTTTTTTTAAATGGTATGGCAGCTTTATGAGAGATAAGCTAAAAGCTTTTGATTTCTTTTTTGTTCAAAATAAAACCTCTAAAGAGTTATTAAATAGCATAAACTACCAAAATACTTCTGTAACTGGTGATACTCGTTTTGACAGAGTTTATGAAATATTACAACAAGACAATACTTTAGATTTTATAGATACATTTAAAAACAACACCTATACTGTTGTAGCTGGAAGTACCTGGAAAGAAGATGAGGAGCTCTTAGTTAATTACATTAATAATAAAGCTACTCGAAAAGAAAAATTTATTATTGCTCCACATAATATTAAACCAAATCAAATACAAGTATTAAAAAACTCTATCTTAAAAAAGACTGTGCTTTTTTCAGAAAAAGACAAAGTAGACCTTGAAGAATATCAAGTCTTCATTATCGATACTATTGGGTTACTTACAAAGATATATTCATACGCAGATGTTGCTTATGTTGGCGGAGGATTAAAAACTGGTTTGCACAATATTTTAGAACCTGCAACTTTTGGCATTCCCGTGATATTTGGAGGTTATAAATACAAGAAATTTAAGGAGGCAACCGATTTGTTAGAAATAGGTAGTGTTACAATTGTTACAAATAAAAAGGAATTATCTACTACTTTTGTATCATTAAACGTTAATAATGATTTAAGAACCCAAATGGGGCTTACTAACTACAACTATATAAAAAATAACACTGGTGCTACTAAAACCATAATGAATTATATAAAAAAGACATTATAATGGATTTCATTTTACAACCTTGGCCCTGGTTTATTTCTGGCCCTCTGATAGCCTTAGTGCTATTTCTGTTTTTTTACTTCGGAAAAAATTTTGGAGTATCTACTAATTTAGAAACTATGTGTACCATTGCTGGTGCAGGTAAAGTATCTGATTACTTTAAAAAAGATTGGAAAGAACGTGATTGGGCTTTGGTATTTTTAGTTGGATTAATAATTGGCGGATTTCTTGCTATTAATTATTTATCAGTAACAAAAACAATCAATCTAAATCCTAAAACCGTACAAGAATTAGCCGATTTGGGTTTTGTTAACGCAGGGAGTTCTTATGTTCCTAGTGAAATTTTTAGCATTGAAAATATGCTAACACTAAAAGGTTTTGGAATATTACTAATCGCTGGTGTTTTTATTGGCTTTGGTACACGATATGCTGGCGGATGTACTTCTGGACATGCCATTACTGGGCTAAGCAGCTTACAATTACCATCGTTAATAGCTGTTATTGGATTTTTTATTGGTGGATTAGTAATGACATGGGTTTTATTCCCTTTAATTTTTAGATAATATGAAAAACATTAAATTTTTAATATTAGGTATTTTCTTTGGGATAGTATTATCTAAATCTGAAGCTATTTCATGGTATAGAATTTATGAAATGTTTAAATTTCAATCATTTCATATGTATGGTATTATTGGAAGTGCAGTAGCTGTTTCAATGGCATTCATATACTTCTTTAAAAAAGGAACTATTAAGGATTATTTAGGAAATCAAATTCTAATTAAAGAAAAGAAAAAAGGGTTTATAAGAACTTTAATAGGCGGAACTATCTTTGGGTTAGGCTGGGCTTTAGCTGGTGCTTGTCCTGCTCCTATTTTTGTTTTAATTGGTCAAGGAATTTTTCCAATTATTATTGTTTTAATTGGTGCAATGCTCGGAGCTTTTATTTATGGATTATTAAGTAAAAAGCTACCAAACTAATGGAACGTCACTGGAAACTTTCTGACGAAGAGTTTGAAGAAAAATTTAGTTCAAAAAAATTTAAACCTTTATGGTTTACTCACGAGGCACATTTACGCTTAGCTTGGATTTACATAACTACCTATGGTAAAAAAGTTGCTTTTGAAAAATATAGTAGTCAACTACAAGAATTTGCAGAAAAATATAACGCCGAAGGAAAATACAATGCAACTGTTACCTTTGCTTCCATTCAAATTATGAATGATTTTATCGAAAAATCTAACACATACGATTTTCAGGATTTTATAACCGAATTTCCACAGCTAAAATCGAATTTCAAAGATTTATTACAGACATATTATTCTGAAGATATTTTTAAATCTACAAAGCAAAACAGCAAATATTACAACCAGATTTAATATCGTTTTAATTTTTAAGCTCTGGCAAATTTTGCAAAATATTGGTATTTGTATTATCAACAACTTGCCAATTAAAAACTGCTGACAATTGATAAATCTTAGACAATTCTTCAAATAAACGCGTTTTAGCCTCTTCTTCTAAGTTAGATACTATAATCGTTGATTTTATTTTATCAATTGCCTTAGCATTCAATTTATTTAGCTCATTCTTAGAAAAAGTATTGAACTGACTTTGTTGCAAATCGAAGTATTTAATATCTGGAGAAATTACAATTTCCTCTTTAGGTATTTTATTAATGATTATTTGTTTCCCAATACTATCTATTTGAATATCTAATTTAGATAAATCATAACCCACCTCAACTTTAGCATTTACAGATAACATTGCTTTTTTCTCAAAAGATAAGTAATCATAAAAATATTTTTTGGTATCAGAGAAACTATACATTTCAGAAAACACTCCTTCTGAAACTACTAACTTACTTAAGTTTTTAATCCCGCTTAAAACAACTTTGATTTCTTCTTGTTGATGCTTCTCTTCTTGTTTTTCATACCAGAACTTAGCAATAAGGAAACCGAGAAAAAAAACGGCTATATATTTTAGAAAACGCATAATTTCTTTTCTATAAATATAGAAAAACTATATGAAGTAAAATTTAAACTATGCTGTTTTTTCTTCTTTTGGGAATGCTTCTTTATTAAATAAGAATAATAAAACAACCCCAATAGTTATCCAAGAATCAGCTCCATTAAAAATAGCATTAAAGAAAGTAAAGCTTTCTCCTTCATACATCGGAAAATATAGCATATCAACTACTTTCCCATAAAACAATTCACCGTATGGGTTATCAGAAAACAACGTTGCTACATTATGATATGATGAATCGAAAATTACTCCATAAAAAACAGAATCGATTATATTACCTACTGCTCCAGCTAAAATCAAAGAAATTGATACAACAACGGCAGTATGTGCTTGTCTTTTTATGGTTTGCCATAACCAATAAATAATACCTGAAACCGCTACAACTCTAAATAACGTTAAAAATAACTTACCAGCTTTACCTCCAAATTCAAAACCCCAAGCCATACCGTTGTTCTCTGTAAAATGGATTTTAAACCAATCACTAAAAACAACAACTTCTTCTCCTAATTGGAAATGTGTTTTGACATATATTTTACTAATTTGATCAATTAAAATTGCCAAAACTACGGTAAGTATTGCGATATTTTTTTTAGACATTTCTAGAATTTAATAGCAGCAAAAATAAGAAAAGTATTGGTTTTTATTCTGTTATTAAATTAACATTCCCATTTATAGAATTCACTTTAAAGTTAAATGAAGTTTTATTATCACTCTTATGAGAATATCTACTTTTATATACTTCCTTATTTACAACTATTTTTCCTTTTGTTGTTGTGATATTAACATTGCTATTATCGTTAAGTTTAGCAAATACATTTCCTAAAAATAAGGATACATTAGTGTTTCCTTTAATATTGTTTAACTGAATATTTCCTCTATCAATAAAAATTGACAAATCACCTTGATAACTTTTAGATGTAACACTAATCGTTTTACCATAAACAGCAATGTTTTTGTTTTGTGGAATCTTAATAACTACACTGGCTTTTTTTAATCGTTTAGTTATGTACTTTCTAAAAACCTCTTTTTTATAGGTGTTAAAATTAAACTCAAACTGAACTCTCAATACACCATCTTCCTCATTAAAAAAAATATTATGTGTATTTAGGTTTTCATGAAATAAAACTACGACCATCTTATTACTTTCTGAATTTTCAATAATTATATCATCTAACCCATCTGCAATAATTTCAATATCATTCTGCAAAACATCCCTCTCCTCTATCAATTTTTCTTGACAGAAAACAAATGAATGAATGCATATAAATATGGTAGAAAGTATTTTTTTCATATAAAAAAAGCCTCTAAAAAGAGGCTTTGTATATTTAATGATGCAATTGTTACTGTTTACGCTTAGCTTCAATACTTAATGTTGCATGAGGCACTAACTTTAAACGTTCTTTTTGAATTAACTTACCTGTAACTCTACATACCCCATAAGTTTTATTCTCTATACGAATCAATCCGTTTTTTAAATCACGAATAAATTTTTCTTGACGAACGGCTAATTGCATATTTGCTTCTTTTGCCATCGTATCAGATCCTTCATCAAACGATCTAAACGTTGGAGAAGTATCTTCAGTTCCATTGTCAGCTCCGTTCTTATAAGAAGCTTGCAATAATCTTAAATCTTCTTCTGCGTGCTCAATCTTTTTTAAAATGATTTCTTTAAACTCTTGTAAATCATCATCAGAGTATCTTATTTTAACATCTTCCATAATGCTATATTTTTTCAATTAACATTTTACTTTTAATGGTATCAAACTCAATTTCTGTACCATCTTTTAAATCATCTACAAAAACCAACTCATTTGTTAATGTTTCTGTTTTGATATAATCTGCATTTGCAGATACCGATTGTTGTAAGTCGGCAGCTTGTAAAATAGTTAACTTTATTTTATCAGTTACTTCTAAACCTGAATCTTTACGTGCGTTTTGAATTCTGTTTATCAGCTCTCTTGCAACTCCTTCTTTACGTAAATCTTCATTTATTGTAACATCTAAAGCAACAGTTAACCCTTCTGCGTTTGCTACTAACCACCCTTCGATATCTTTCGATGTAATCTCTACATCTGCGGTTTCTAAGGTAATCATTTTCTCATTAATTTCAACAGAAATTTGACCCTCTTTCTCTATTTTAACAATATCATCTTGGGTAAAATTCCGTATCTGATTAGCAATCAGCTTCATATCTTTTCCAAATTTTGGACCTAAAGCTTTAAAATTTGGTTTAATTTGTTTTACTAGAATACCTGAAGCATCATCTAACAACTCAATTTCCTTTACATTTACCTCCGATTTTATTAAATCTGCTACTGCTAAAATCTCTTCTTTTTGAGTTGAATCCAATACAGGGATCATAATTTTTTGAAGTGGCTGACGTACTTTTATCTTCTCTTTAGCTCTCAACGATAATACTAATGAAGATATTGTTTGGGCATTTTCCATTTTACGCTCTAATGATTTATCAACTAAATCAGCATTATATTTTGGAAACTCTGCTAAATGTACACTTTCGAAACTTTCTTTACCAGTAGCTCTCACTAAATCTTTATACAATCGATCCATAAAAAATGGAGCAATTGGCGCACTTAATTTCGCTACCGTTAACATACATGTATATAAAGTTTGGTATGCTGATATTTTATCCTGCGCATACTCTCCTTTCCAAAAACGTCTTCTACATAAACGTACGTACCAGTTACTTAAAAACTCTTGAACAAAATCTGAAATTGCTCTTGCCGCTTTTGTTGGTTCATATTCTGCATAGAAAGTATCAACTTTTTCAACTAATGTATTTAATTCTGATAAAATCCAACGATCTATTTCTGGACGTTCACTTAACGGAACATCTGCTTCTGCATACGTGAAATTATCAATATTAGCATATAAAGTAAAGAATGAATATGTATTATATAACGTTCCGAAAAACTTTCTACGAACTTCTTCTATACCTGCAATATCAAACTTTAAATTATCCCAAGGATTTGCGTTAGAAATCATGTACCAGCGCGTTGCATCTGGACCATATTTCGCTAACGTTTCAAAAGGATCAGTTGCGTTTCCTAAACGCTTTGACATCTTCTGTCCGTTTTTATCTAATACCAATCCATTAGACACCACATTTTTATAAGCAACAGAATCAAAAATCATAGTTCCAATTGCATGTAATGTATAAAACCATCCACGAGTTTGATCTACTCCTTCTGCAATAAAATCTGCTGGATATGATTTATTATCATCAATTAACTCCTTATTCTCAAACGGATAATGCCACTGTGCGTAAGGCATAGAACCTGAATCGAACCAAACATCAATTAAATCGCTTTCGCGTTGCATTGGTTTTCCTAATGCAGATACTAAAGTAATTTTATCAACGATATTTTTATGCAAATCAATAGTGTCATAATTCTGATCAGACATATTTCCAACTTCAAAATCAGCAAAAATATCTTCAGCCATTACTCCAGCTTCAACGGCACGTTTCATCTCTGATTTTAACTCTTCAACAGAACCAATACAGATTTGCTCTGTACCATCTTCTGTTCTCCAAATTGGTAATGGAATTCCCCAAAAACGAGAACGAGATAAATTCCAATCGTTTGCATTTTTTAACCAATTTCCAAAACGACCTGTTCCTGTAGATTCAGGTTTCCAGTTAATCGTTTCGTTTAAACTGTGCATTTTTTCTTTGACATCAGTTACTTTGATGAACCAAGAATCTAATGGATAATATAAAATTGGCTTATCAGTTCTCCAACAATTTGGATAACTGTGCACATATTTCTCAACCTTAAAGGCTTTGTTTTCTGTTTTTAATTTGATGGCGATTTCTACATCTACAGATTTCTCTGGCGCTTCTCCATCAGCATAATATTCATTCTTTACATATTTACCCGCAAATTCACCCATTTCTGGTCTAAACTTCCCTTGTAAATCTACTAAAGGCACTGGATTCTCATTCGCATCTAATACTAACATTGGCGGAACTTCTGGTGTTGCTTGTTTAGCAACCATTGCATCATCTTGACCAAATGTTGGAGCTGTATGTACAATTCCTGTACCATCTTCTGTAGTAACAAAATCTCCAGAAATTACTCTAAATGCATTTTCTGGATTTTCATATGGCAATGTATAATCTAATAATTGCTCATATTTAATTCCTACTAAATCTTTACCTACAAATTCTTTTACAACATTGTATGGAATCTTTTTATCTCCTGCTCCATAAGCTGATAATTCTTCAGCCGTTTCAACTTCATAAAATTTCTTTCCTCCAAATTGTTTCCCAACTAAATTCTTAGCTAAAACTACTTGAATTGGCTCAAATGTATACTGATTAAATGTTTGAACTAAAACATAATCAATCTTTGACCCAACAGTCAACGCTGTGTTACTTGGCAATGTCCAAGGAGTAGTTGTCCATGCTAAAAAATGTACATCTCCTTCAACTTGTAAAAATTCTGGCAACGTTTCTTTTATTGCTTTAAACTGCGCAACTACAGTTGTATCAGTAACATCTTGATAAGTTCCTGGTTGATTTAACTCGTGAGAACTTAATCCTGTACCAGCCTTTGGCGAATATGGCTGAATGGTATATCCTTTATATAACAAGTTCTTGTTATAAATCTGTTTTAACAGCCACCAAACAGATTCCATATACTTAGGTTTGTAAGTAATATATGGATCTTCCATATCTACCCAATACCCCATTTTCTGAGTTAAATCGTTCCAGATATCAGTATAACGCATTACTGCTTTTTTACAAGCTTCGTTATATTCTTCTACAGTGATTTTTTTACCAATATCTTCTTTGGTAATTCCTAATTCTTTTTCAACACCTAATTCTACAGGCAATCCGTGAGTATCCCAACCTGCCTTACGTTTTACCTGGTATCCTTTCATTGTTTTATAGCGCGGAAAAATATCTTTAATCGCACGTGCTAAAACGTGATGTACTCCTGGTAATCCGTTCGCTGAAGGTGGTCCTTCAAAAAACACAAATGGCTTATTTCCTTCGCGCGTAGAAACACTTTTTTCGAAGATATTATTTTCCTCCCAAGAGCTTAAGATTTCTTCTGCTACTTTTGGTAAGTCAAGTCCTTTATATTCAGTAAATTGTTTACTCATTTTATGCTGCTGTATATTGAATTCGCGAAATTACGTATTTTATTGAAAAACTTAAGAAAAAAACTGACATCAAAATTCAATAATCAATATGTTTTTTGTTTGATTTTTAACAAAAAAATTAAAAATCTAATAAAATTAAACACTTTTTGTTGGGAAAAAATTGGCTAATACAATTAAATTGATGATTTTTGATACCAATTAATTCAAATAAAAACACAATGAAAAAAAAGTTGAATGGATTTCTGACGCTTCTCTTAGCGTTTATTGTGCATGTTACTCTTGCACAAGAGAAAACAATTACAGGGACTGTTAAAGATAATAGCGGCTCTTTACCAGGTGTTAACGTTGTAGTAAAAAACTCTACAATTGGAACTGAAACAGATTTTGATGGTAATTACTCTATAAAAGCTAAAAATGGAGACATATTAGTATTTAGCTTTGTAGGTATGCAAACAACAGAGAAAACTGTCTCTACAAGTAATAAGATAGACATTATAATGTCTGAAGACAAAAATCTTCTAGAAGAAGTTGTAGTAACTGCCATAGGTATTAAACGTAAGCCTGATGAGATTACTACTGCGAACCAAGTTGTAAAAGCTGAAGAACTTAACCAAGCTGTTAACCCAAATGCGGCTCAAGCATTAGCTGGTAAAGTATCTGGATTACAAATTAACACGACTTCAGCCGGATTAACACCAAATACTCAAATAACTTTAAGAGGTAATAGATCAATTTCTGGGAACAATTCTGCTTTAATTGTTATTGATAATATCGTCTCATCTTCTGAAGTATTATCTACTTTAGATCCTAATATTATTGAATCTATGAATGTTATCAAAGGAGCCAATGGTGCTGCTCTTTATGGTGAACTAGGTGCTGCTGGAGTTATTATTGTTACCACAAAAAAAGGTGCTAAAGGTTCAGATAAGTTCCTAGTTAATATAAAATCTTCTACAACTATAGAAGAGATAGCTTTTTTGCCTGAAACTCAAGATCGTTTTGGTCAAGGTTGGGGTGGTAACATTGAAACAGTAGATCAAGGTTCTTGGGGTGTACCATATAATGATGCTATTATATCAATTGGCCTTCCTGATGCCAATGGTAATTTTAAAAATTTTCCATATCAACATATTGAAGATAATATTTTACCATTCTTTAACACTGGATATAACTTTCAAAACTCAATTTCTATCGCAGGAGGAAATATTGATAAAGGCTATCTTAATTTTAGTTATTTAAGGCAAGACCTTGAAGGCATCATACCAAGCAGTGAATTAACTAAAAACAACTTTTCACTAACTACAGGAAAGAAATTTGGAAAGTTAAGTGTTCAAGCAATTGCAAGATACACTGAAGAAAAAACTGATAATGTTAATAATAGAGATGTAGATAATAAGTTTGAGGATAACACTTATCCTATTCTTAGTATGTATCGACAATTATCTAATACTCCAGGAAATGTCCCTGTTGAAGCCTTTAATAGTGGTAGCAATAATGATCATTGGACTGCTTATGACGATAGTCCTTATTGGACCCTTCAAAACAATAGAAGGTTGGGTAGAAGAAGAATTGTTGATTTCTCTGGAGAATTAATGTATGAATTCAATGACAATATAAATGCTGTATTACGCTCTTCTGTAAGAAACACACAAGATGACAATCAAATTAAAAGAAATTCTTTTTCAGATACCGAAAGGTGGCTTGGAAATAGATCTATACGTTCTTTTTATCAAATCGATAATGACAACGAAAGACAAATCTATACCGATTTATTAGTGAATTTTGATTATAATTTAACCGAGAATCTTACTTTTAAATCTAATATTGGTTTCAACAACAGAGATAGAAGATATGCCCGTCAAGTGAATGGTGGGTTTGATTTAGCTATTCCTGAATTCTATCATCTATCTAATATAACTTCAATTCCAGATTATTGGGAAATAAATAGAAGAAGTAGATCATATAGTGTTTTCGGTCAAGTGGATTTAGGATATAAAGATTACTTATTCTTAAACATTACTGGTAGAAATGACTGGAATTCTGTTTTACCAAAAGCAAATCAAAGTTTTTTCTATCCTTCGGTTGGAGTTGCATTTATTCCTACAAAAGCTTTTCCAGAAATTAAAAACAAATTCTTACATAAAGCAAAAGTATCTGCTAGTTATGTAAAAACAGGTAATGCTACAGCATTAGAATCACAACAAGTACCCACTGTAGCTGTTTTAGACACTTTTTACCCTGATACAGGATTAGTATCATTAATTGCTAATAATGAGGTGGTAGATCAAAATATTAAAAATGAATTTATTAATTCATTTGAGGCTAACTTAAATTTAGAGCTTTTAAATATTAGAGGGCCTAGAATTACTTTAGATGCTTCTGCTGCTTTTGGTAAAAATACTGATCAAATTTTAAACATCTCTAGTTCTTCAGCCACTGGATTTACTAATGCTTTAGTTAATGTTGGAGAAACAAAATCTACATCTTTAGAAGTAGATTTAGGTTTTATTCCTTTTAAAACAGAAGATTTTGAATTAAGTGGTAGAATTGGCTATAGTACTTTTAAAACAACTGTAGAGAAAGTTACCGATCAATCCAATCAAGTAGAAGTTTTTGATGCTGCTGGTACTATTGGTTCTTACGCTGTAGAAGGTGAAGAGTTTCCTTTACTACTAGGTACAGCTTATGAAAGAGATGATCAAGGAAGAGTTGTTGTAGACACAAATGGTACACCTTTAATTGCTGCTGGTTTAAAAAAATTAGGGAAAACTACACCAGATTATATCTTAAATTTTGCACTAAATGCAAAATATAAAGGCTTCCGTTTTGCTGCAGTTGCAGATTATAGAACTGGGCACGTCTTTTATTCAAGAATTAAAAATCAATTATCTGGTCAAGGAAGAACTATTGAAACCACCTATAATGACAGACTACCTTTTATTTTTCCAAATTCAACAGTTCAAGGAACTGGAACGGATAACACTACTGTTTTAACAGCAAATTCAGGTAATGCCTTTGGCCCTGCTTTTGACCCAGTTGTTCATCCTTATGGTTATGCTTACGACTACTACACAGGCGATCACAATAGTATTGATGAGAACTTTATTACAGATGCTACAGCTTTTAAATTAAGAGAAGTTTCTTTAAGTTATGACTTACCAACAAAGTTTATTGAACAATTAAATTTGACTCGCTTAAACGTTGGTATCAGTGGTAGAAATTTATGGACTAGCTTGCCTTCTGAAAATTTAGATTATAATGATCCAGAATTCGCAGGTAGATTTGGAATAGCTGGTTATGGTATAACACCACCAACTAGATTTTATACTCTTTCTATTAACGTTGTATTTTAAAAAATGAAAAAAATGAAAAAAATATTTAAAATAACTTCTATATTAATACTCTTTGCAAGTATCATATCATGTAGTGATTATCTTGATGTAAATGATAGTATTGATAATCCGAATTTAGATCAATTGAACCCTAATGAATTAATTGTAGGCGCTCAAGCATTATCAGCTGAAACCTATACCAATCGTCTTAATAGAGTTGGAAACTGGATGGGAGTTGCATGGTCTGGAAATTACTTAGCTTTTAATGATGCTTATGGAGCCGAAAGTAGGTATCTATTCTCTAATACGTTTTACAATGATGTCTGGGATGATTTATATCGCTATACTTCTAATTTTGCAACTATAGAAAAATACAATGATGATAAAAATTGGAACAATCAAAAAGCTGCTGCAAAAATATTAAAAGCTTTTTATGTACAGTACATAGTAGATTTATATGGTAATGCTCCATATACAGAAGCATTTGAAGGAACGAGCAACCAGTTATTTCCAAAATACGATAATGCTCAAGATATTTATAAAGATCTTATTAAATCTATAAATGAAGCTGTTCAACTAATTAATAATGGTGCTAATTCAGAAACTTTTGGAACTTCAGATATTACTTTTAATGGTGATATGACACAATGGAAAGCATTCGCAAATACAGTAAAATTAAGAATGTTAGTCCGTCTAATTCTAAAAGCTGAGCAAGACTCAGAGCTTTTAACCTTTGTTAATGCTGAATTTTCAAAATTAAATGGTGCTCAATTCGTAAACCAAGATGTTACTATCAACCCAGGATATTCTAATACAGATGATAGACAAAATCCTTTTTGGGAGGTTTATGGTTTTTCTCCAGCAGGTATTGCTGATGATAGAGGTAGACGAACTGGACCATCAGAATTTGCATTCAATTTACTAGATAACTCTGATGACCCAAGGTTAAATCGCTTATGGAAAACTAATATTGATAATAACACTACTTTTGCTGGAACACAGCAAAATGGAACAGGAAACTCTGCATCAATTGGAGATGGAATTTTAGTTAGCCCAAGTGCAAATTTACCTATTATGTTAACTGCTGAAAGCTATTTTTTACAAGCTGAGGCTGTACAAAGAGGTTACTTAACAAATGGCAATGCACAAACCTTATTCAATCAAGGTATAATCTCGTCATTTGCTTCTTTAGGAGCTGGTGACCCTTCAGGTTATATGATGACTACTGATACTGATATTGACTTAGGGTTTAATGGTGGTGATCCACTAAGAGCTATTCTTACTCAAAAATGGATCGCCTTAACTAGTGTTTCAGGAGCTGAGTTATGGATAGAATATAACAGGACAGGTTTCCCTAGTAATTTACCTTTACCTAATGGATCTACTGACTCTAATTTCCCTGTAAGATTACTATACCCAGCTTCTGAATACTCTGGTAATTCTGACAATGTAATAGAACAAACTAGAAGTGATGCCTTTACTTCTAAAATATTTTGGGATGTAAACTAATTATTTAAACTTAAATAAAAATACAATGAAAAAATTAACATATATAAAAGCATTAGTAATTTTATTACTAGGTATCATTACTACATCTTGTGATCAAGATGAAAGTGTTCCTGACATCCCTAGATATAACTCTACTAAAGCAGAAATTAAAGAAAAAAACATTACTATTACAGAAGGAGACAACCTTTCTTTTACAATTGTTCAAGATGACTTAATTGAAGAGAAGCTTGATGCTCAAGAATTTTATGATTTTGTATCTGGTCAAATAGGTGTGCGTGTTATTGGAGGTACTGCAACTGAAGGTTTAGATTATACTTTCAACATCCCTACCATTCATGATGTAAGTTTTTTCCTGCTTCAAGATGGGTATTATTATGGTTATGATGCTAGTGTAAGCTTGGAAAATATTGTAGATAATATTATTACAATCAAAAACGATAGTATAACAGAAGGATCCGAGACTATTGAATTAGAATTTTTCCCTGTTGGAATAGCAAGTGTCATTATTAATGATAAACTTACTATTACGATTAATGACTAATTAAATAGCAGAAATTTAATAAAAAACCATCTCATATAGAGGTGGTTTTTTTATTCAGAAACTAAATTATAAAATAAGTTAAACCCTCTTTCTTTTTTTATCTACTTATAGGCAGCTTGAATCTTTCCCTTCACTTCCTACCATAAGTAAACTACTCACAACCAGTGAATATCTTGCTTGTTTTATAATACTGTATATTGAATTTGTGAAATTAGTGAAGTGAAAGAATACTTCAATAACAAAAAGAAATATACTGTTATTTATCATTTCCAGGAGTAGAATCAATATCTTCCTGATTGATACTTATTACTTGTGAAGTATTTGTAATTATTCCAGAGGAAGTTACCCTTGCTCCTATTTGTATTGTAATTGGTGGATCTCCCGCAATTACGGGTACTCCTATAGTCCAATCACCAGAAGTATCATCATAAGTCCCTGTTAAAATCGAGGAACTTCCACTTTCATACGTAAGTCCAGATGGTAGTTTATCTCTAATAATTACTCCTGTAGCATCTTGTGGACCATTGTTAGTTAAAGACAAAGTAAAAATAATCACATCCCCTACTTTAGGCAATGCCTTATCTACTGTTTTAGTTATACTTAAATCTACTGTTGGCACCATTTCTAGTGTAAAATAGTCATTATCATCAAAACTGACCGCTGCTGAATAAGTTCCTCCTGACAATGCTAAATCATACTCTTCTACTATAGTACTAAAATCTGACACGGTGCTTCTTACTAGTTTAAAAATACCTACTGGAACTCCACTGAAATCTACATCTGTTTCGTTAATTGAGAAAGTTACAGTCCCAACATCTCCAGTTTCACTCACTCGCCATTTGGTGTTTACTCGATATCTTTTGTTTGCTGGTGCTACTGTAGAAAAAGTATAATTTGAGTTTATTTGATCTTCTCCCCAAAATAAATATTCATTATTTTGCAAATCACTTGGTGCTTCTATTTTTACAATTCCTGTTCCTTGCGAATTTGTATGATTTGTTCCGTCTATGGCTTGACCAATCCCTGCTACTTTATGATCAAAGTTTCCTCCTGAAGTATCTTCATTATAAAAATCATTAGCCGTTAGTACTTGATTGTATTTGGCTGCTAAATAATTATCTATAATGATACGCTCCACTATAGTTCTTTTCACTTTATAAATAGCAATTTCAGCAATATCACCAACAAAACCAGAAACTCCACTAGAATTTCCTCCTAAATTAAATCTTTGAGAAGCATGAGAGTTATATGTAGAAGTGTTTGCTCTGTCTTGTAATAAAGTTTGATTTCTATACAACTGTTTACCTGTAGATGGGTTCGCATCATAAGAGAATATAGAATAATTTCCCAACCCTGTTAGCCCTCCAACTTGTATTCTTGCAGCTGCTCCACAACATCTTCCTATATCAAAATAAACTCTATTAGCCCAAGGAATATGAGCTTGAAACCTTGTATTACTCACCAAAGGATCTGTCGTATATACACTCGACGTTTGTGTCGTATTTCCTGCTCTTGAAACCACATAAGACGAAGCTTGATTAGTTATAAAATTAGAAGTTGTTAATGTTAACCCCGTTCTTAACCTATTACTTCCATTAAAACTTACTTCATTATAACCATTTATTACTCCTGTAACCAACGTTGGTCTCTGACCAGCCGTTTCACTCATATCAAATGCTACAACTCCTGCTGAATTAGCCCAACTATCAACTAATACTCCTGTGGTAGAAATCCCATTCCCTGGACGGTACCAAATGATTAAATCAGAAGTTCCATCATTTCTCCCTACTCCTCCTGGTCCTGTTTGAGCATGTATTTCTTTAAAAAACAAAATTAAAAAAACATATAAAATTAATCTCCCTAAAGAGGTACATTTAAAATTGTTCTTTATATTTTTCATCTTTTATTGCATTAACAAATTACAGCTATATATACTTAGACACAAAAATAATACTAAAGATACTTTTTTTGTAAATTTAACTAAGCCCTCTTTCTTTTTTTATCTGTTCGTAAGCTGCTTGAATTTTTTGAAACTTTTCATTCGCTCCTTTTTTATGCTCCTCACCTAAGCCTTCTAACTTATCTGGATGGTATTTTTTAGCCATCTTTCTATATGCTTTTTTCACCTCACCATCTGTAGCAGACTTTGTAATTTCTAACATTTTATAAGCACTATCTGCTTCGTTATAAAACATTGCTTTTATCGATGTATAATCATAATCGTTTACATACAAGTACCCAGCTATTTTTCTTATTTCTTGCTCTTCAGACTTAGTTACATGTCCGTCTGCTTTAGCGATTCCGAATAAAAAATGAACTAATTGTAAACGTGAAGAATGTGACATATGCTGACGAATTTGCAAACAAACTTGTCGTGTAGAAATCTGTCGTTTCATGATTCCGTTAAACAACTTAAACGCATGGTTTGCTCGTTCTTTACCATACATATTAACAAAATGCCTACGAACATAGTCTAGCTCACGTTGGTCTACTTTTCCATCAGATTTTATAACTACTGATGCTAAAATCAATAAACTAATTTCAAAATCACCTGATGTTGCTCTTCCTCTACCTCGTTGTTGTTGACGTTGCGCTTGCCTTTGATAATCTTGCTGTTCTTGTGTGAAATCTTCAATTGATATTCCGTCAATAAAACTACCAACAGCATACCCTATTATAGCTCCAATCGGGCCTCCCATTGTAAATCCTGCTCCAGCTCCGAGCCATTTTGCAAATTTTCCCATTCTTAAATTTTAAAGACGTAAAGATAACATTAACTCTTAACAAAAGAGTATCATTTTCTTGAGCTTGATTCTTGCTTGTAAATGAAGTATCTTTGCACTAAATTTTAATTAGAAAATATGTATCCAGAAGAATTAGTAAAACCAATGCGAGATCAATTAATTGACGCAGGTTTTGACGCTTTATATACTGCTGAAGATGTTGACAATGCTTTAGCTAAAGAAGGAACAACGTTAGTAATGGTAAATTCAGTTTGTGGTTGTGCAGCAGGTACAGCAAGACCAGGAGCTATTGCTTCTTTAGGAGCTGATAAAGCACCTACGCATTTAACTACTGTTTTTGCAGGTGTTGAAAAAGAGTCTACAGCGAAAGCTAGAGAACACATGATTCCTTTTCCTCCATCTTCACCAGCTATTGCTTTATTTAAAGATGGAAGCTTAGTACACATGTTAGAACGTCACCACATTGAAGGTCGTTCTGCTCAAGCAATTGCTCAGAATTTAGCAGCTGCTTATGATGAGTTTTGCTAAAAACAGCATAATATAAAATTTAAAATCCAGCAAATTACTGGATTTTTTTTATTACATAAACAACAGTTTAATTAATTTTTCCCGTAACTAATAAATATATCATTATAGCTGCACCTACAAAAACTCCAAACAGAAATAGTGTAACTATTGTTTTCTCTTTTTTTTCGTAAAATGATTCTAACTTATTCATAATATATATTTTTAATTTCTACACTTTTTTTATCACACTGGTTACGATTCCCCAAATAACAAAATTATTTTCTTCGGTAATTTTAATAATTGGATAATCTGGATTTTCTGGTTGTAACCAAACTTCTTTTCCTTCTACGCGTAATCGTTTTACAGTAAACTCGCCATCTAAAAAGCAAACCGCTATTTTATTATTTGCAGGTTCTATACTTCTATCAATAACCAACAAATCGTTATCATCAAGACCTGCACCAATCATTGACTGCCCACTAACTCTCGCAAAAAAAGTAGCTTCTTTATTTCCTATCAACTCTTCATCTAAAGAAATACGTGTTTCTCTAAAATCCTCTGCTGGTGATGGAAACCCTGCCGAAATACCTATATCCATAAAAATAGCTCCTTCGTTTTCTGTTAAATCTTTAGGAGAGAAAAAAGTTAATGTTTCTGTTGTTTTCATATGCTATTTTACTTTTATAATATCATTAATATTCGTGGTGTACTTTGGAGACAATCTTTCTTGACGCATTTTCCAAGTACGTTGTAAATCTTGATTTGCTAATTTAATTATCTGCTTTAAAAGTTTGATTTATTTTATCAATTGCTTTCATTAAGAGTTTATGCTTTGGATTTTCAGCTTCAAACATATTTAATTGATAATTATCTGTAGGCACTAATCCTGTAACAATTACACCGGCTCTTTTGTATTTTATTCCTTTTTTAAAAATAGTGGTTACCGCTTGTACAGCACTTTTACTTATGGTTAATGTAGAATCTGTAGGATAGGAAAATACTACTGTTTTACTATCTCTATGTTGTTCACTATCTTTTTTATGGCGATCGCTACGTAACATAACAATTACCATATGACAGCTAGAGTTTTGCTTTCGCAATTTTTCTGCGCAACTTGCTGCAAAAGTTGAAATTCGTTCTTTTATATTCTCTAAATCAGAAAAGGTGTATTCAAAACTTCTGGTAGTTGCAATTGCTTTTTTTGTTACTGGCTCATCTAGTAAAATTTCTGATTGTCCTTCTAAATCTTTTTTTAGTTTCCAAAGGGTTATAGATAAATTTTTACGAACCCAGTCATCATTTAATTGTGTAAAATCGTAGGCTTTTAAACATCCTTTTTCTGAAAGTCGTTTTTGTAACCTTCTACCAATTCCCCAAACATTTTCTATCGCTGTCCATTTTAGTGCTTTAATTCGTTTTTCATCAGAATCAATTACATAGACTCCACCAGTTTCTTTTGGGAACTTGCGTGCTATTTTATTGGCTACTTTACTTAACGCTTTGGTTGGAGCAATACCAACACAGGTTGGAATTCCCGTCCACTGCAAAACTCTACTTCTAATTTCTTTTCCATAGATATCAAAATTATATTCCTCAAATCCTTTAAACTGTAAGAACGCCTCATCTATTGAGTAGACTTCAATGTCTGGAGAAAATTGTTCTAACATTTTCATTACACGAGCACTCATATCTCCGTATAACGGGTAATTAGAAGATAAAACGGTAATGTTATTTTCTTTACAGAATTTCTCCCATTTAAAAATTGGAGCACCAAACGGAAGGTTGAGTTTTTTTGCTTCATCGCTCATAGAAATCACACAACCATCATTATTACTTAAAATAGCAACAGGTTTTCCTTGCAAATTCGGATTAAAAACCCGCTCGCAAGAAGCATAAAAATTATTACAATCAACAAGAGCATACATACCTGTAAAAGTAAAAAAACTTCCTTCCTTACGCTTCTATAAATTCTAAAATATCTGCTGGTTGACAATCTAAAGCTTTGCAAATAGCTTCTAAAGTTGAAAAACGAATAGCCTTTGCTTTTCCTGATTTTAGAATAGATAAGTTTGCCGTTGTTATGCCAACAATTTCAGCCAAATCTTTGCTTTTCATCTTGCGTTTAGCAAGCATTACATCTAAGTTTACAATTATTGGCATAGCTATATTGTTAAATCGTTTTCTTCTTGTAATACATATCCTTTTACTACTAAAAAGGATATAAACTGCACAAATAATGCAACTACAAAAATTGGTAATCCTTTACTTATAGTCGTTGCAATTGTATAGCCTGTTAAATAACCCATTCTACCTGGAAAAGTCGAATCGGCATTTATCTTCGGTTCTCCCTCAATCATCAAACCTAATGTAACTGAAAAAAATAAAATTATAATTCCATAAATAACTAACCCTTTTCCTACTTTTCTTAACCTTTCACAATTCTCTTTTGTAAAAAGATTTTCTTTAGAAAAATTAAAAATCACTTTTCTAAATTCAATTATTAAATACATTAGATAACCCATCAATACTAAAGTTATAAAAGACAAGAAGTAATAATAACCATCATTCCAATCTTCTGGAATTGACAGCTTAAATACTTTTGTTCTACTTCCTCCGTAAATAGCATAATGTATTAGCTTATATACTCTCTCAAAAAATTTCACCCCTGCACTGATAACTAATAATGTACAGAACCATTTTAAAACACTTAATACTTTTTTCATTTTCAAAAATTTGATTAGTTATGATACAAATATATAAAAATCATCGAAAAACAATAATTTTTTATTTTTTATTGATAATTTAATCTAATATAAGCGTCAAAAAATTAAATCCTTGGCTATCGCCCCGCGATTAAACTTTCCTTATTTTTGTTGTATGGTTAAGAAATTAAAGATTGACGGAATTGATAAAATCATTATCAAACGTTTAGTGCAAGATGCTCGAACTCCTATTTTAAGCATTGCTCGTGAAGTAGGAATATCTGGTGCTGCAATACATCAACGTTTACGAAAATTAGAAGCTTCTGATTTAATAGATGGTTATAAAATGACCTTAAACCCGAAAGCTTTAGGCTATACAACTACCGCTTTTGTTGGTGTTTTTTTAGATTCATCTAGCTTATACTCGTCTGCAATTAAAAGATTAAAAGAGATTCCTGAAGTAGTAGAAAGTCATTACACTACTGGTAACTACGCAGTTTTCATTAAAATACTATGTAAAAACAATGAAGATTTAATGCATCTTTTAAATAAAGACATTCAAAACATAAAAGGTGTTTCAAGAACCGAAACTTTTATATCTTTAGACCAACAAATAGACCGACAAATAAAAATTTAAACCCCGAATGAACGAATTTATTTTCTATTTTAAAATGGGCTTATTTCATGTGTTAGACATTAAAGCCTATGACCATATTTTATTCTTAATTGTATTAGCTATTATTTATCAATTTAAACAATGGAAAAAAGTTTTATGGTTAATTACCTTATTTACCATAGGGCATTCTATAACACTAGCGCTTTCTGCTTACGGAATTTTAAATGTTAGAGCAGACTTAGTTGAATTTCTAATTCCGCTCACCATTTTTATTACCGGATTAATGAATGTATTAACCGCTAAAAAAGCATCAGTAGGAAAAGAGAATCAAAATTTGTTTTTCGCATTGTTTTTCGGATTAATTCACGGACTCGGTTTTTCAAATTATTTTAAAATAATGATCGGAAAAACTTCAGATAAATTAGTTCCTTTATTAGAGTTCGCCTTAGGTGTTGAAGCTGCACAAGTTATTATTGTAATGCTAATTTTATTGGTAGGATCGTTAGTACAATCTATATTCGGAGTGAATCGTCGTGATTGGATTTTAGTAGGATCATCTATCGTAATTGGTTTTGCTTTTCAGATGATGATGAACCGAGTTTTTTGGTAAAAAATTAACGTCTATCCGCTTTAAATCTAATTATATTAGCAACTCACATAATTATCAAAAAATAATCTTGGATAAAAAACAATTAAAATACGATAGCGCTTATTTAAAAATGGCGCTAGAATGGGGTAAATTATCGCATTGCAAGCGCAAGCAGGTAGGTGCACTAATTGTAAAAGATCGCATGATTATTTCTGATGGTTATAACGGAACTCCATCAGGATTTGAAAATTATTGTGAAGATGACGAAGGATATACAAAATGGTATGTTTTACATGCCGAAGCAAACGCTATTTTAAAAGTAGCTGCCTCAACACAGTCGTGTAAAGGAGCAACTTTATACATTACGCTTTCTCCTTGCCAACAGTGTAGTAAACTAATACATCAGGCAGGAATAAAACGTGTTGTATATGCTGAAGCTTATAAAGATTCGTCGGGAATAGATTTTTTAGAAAAAGCAGGTGTTGAACTGACGTATTTACCAAATGAACAAAAATAATTTACCTATATATTTCTCAATTGCTGTCGTTTTCGGTATTCTCATCGGAACCTTTTTTAGCGGTTCAAACTCAAACAACCTTATTAGTAAAAATTCATCTAATGAGCGAAAAATAAAACGTCTGATTGATTATATTCAAAGTGATTATGTTGACAATGTAAACACGGACGAATTATTAGACGGAGCAATCGCTGAAATGTTAGATAAATTAGATCCACATTCAGTATATATTCCAAAAGAAAATTTACAGTTAGTTACCGAAAACATGCAAGGTAATTTTGTAGGAATTGGAGTTCAGTTTAGAATGATTGGTGATACCATTACGGTAATCTCACCAATTAAAGGCGGACCAAGTATAAAAGAAGGAATTAAAGCTGGCGACAGAATTCTGCTAGCGAATAAAGACACTATGTATGGCAAAAGGCTTCAAACAGCTCAAATAATGAAAGCCTTAAAAGGTAAACCCGATACAAAAGTAGACCTTCAACTTTACAGAAAAACCAATGATAGCCTTTTTGATGTAACGATTAATAGAGGAAAAGTAAATATTAAAAGTGTTGATGTTGCTTATATGTTAAATGACAGCATTGGTTATATAAAGTTAGATCGTTTTGCACGTAATACTTATACCGAATTTAAATCGTCATTAGACAATCTTTTAAATAAGGGAATGACAGATTTAGTATTAGACCTTCGTGGTAATGGTGGTGGATTTATCGATATTGCTAATAAAATTGTAGACGAGTTTTTAGAAGATGACAAACTAATTGTATTCACAAAAAATAACAAAGGAGATGTAAACGAATCTTTTGCTACTAATAAAGGAGATTTTGAAAAAGGTGGATTGTATGTTCTAATTGATGAAAATTCAGCCTCTGCTTCAGAAATTGTTGCGGGTGCTTTGCAAGACAACGATAAAGGAATTATTATCGGGCGTCGTTCTTTTGGTAAAGGTTTAGTACAACAAGAAATGGATTTAGGTGATGGTTCTGCAGTACGTTTAACTACAGCTCGATATTACACCCCTACTGGACGTTCAATACAAAAGCCTTATAAAAAAGAAGACTCTTCTTCTGCTTATTCAAGTGATATTCAAGCTAGATATCGTAATGGAGAGTTATTTAGTAAAGACAGTATTAAAACGATTGATAGTTTAAAATTTACTACCCCAAAGGGTAAAACTGTATACGGCGGTGGCGGAATAATCCCGGATCATTTTGTAGCTGTAGATACTTCATCTTACGTTCCAACAATTTTCTTTAGACCTCTAAACAACTTTGCGTTTAATTATGTGGACGCTAATCGTAAAAAACTAGCTAATATTAACGTTAAAGAGTACATTAATACTTTTGACAAAGACGGATCTGTATCTGATAAATTCTTTTTGAAGCTGAAAGATTTTAGAGTTTCACAAAGAACAAGAAATCAATTGAAGAGAAACTTAAAAACATTAATTGCTCGAGAACTCTTTAGCGATGAGGGTTTATACAAAGTAAATCAACCTGACGATAAAATGCTTCAAAAAGTATTTGAGTTAGAAAAACAATAATAAAATTACGCCTCGTTAACTAACGAGGCTTTTTTTTTACAAAAAATTTAATATTAAATGTAACCTTTCTGTAAATTCATGGTTTTTAATATAGAAACTAATCAAAACTAACACATTGAAACATCTAACCGATGAAGATTTAATGCTAGAAGTAGCTAACGGAAATTTAGATATGATGTCTATTTTATTTGACAGATATCATGTACGCATCTATAATTTCTTTAATAAAATGCTACATAATAAAATGGTTAGCGAAGATTTAACGCAAGATGTTTTTATTAAAATTTTAAAGTACAAAACATCTTATAAAAGTGGGAATTTTGCTTCATGGATTTACACAATAGCTAGAAATATATTTTCTACCTATTATCAAAAGCAAAAAAAAGAAAGAACAAATATTATTGAAGATGATAAGCTGCCTTCAGAAGAACTTATTTTATCAGAAGGTAAAAAAGAAGAATTAGATCATTTAAAAAGCGCTTTATTACAACTTAATAATTCAGATAGAGAATTAATTGTAATGCATCGCTATCAAGAAATAAAATACGAGCAAATAGCTGAAATTATTGGAAGTTCAGAAAATGCCGTAAAAGTTAGAGTGCATAGAGCATTAAAAAAGTTAAAAGACATTTATTTTCAAACAGCAAACAATGAAGTGTAACGATATAGAAAATAAACTTATTGGTTTTATTGAAGGAGAACTTACAAAGCAAGAATCTTCATTAATTCAAAATCATATTGATTCTTGTAGTAATTGTAAAGATGAAGTTAATGAAATGAAATCATTTCTAAGAGTTTTAGATACTGATGCAGAAGAAACACCTTCAGCAAATTTAAAAATGAATTTTGATGCATTTTTAGAGCAAGAAAAAAAACAAACGAAAGTTGTGCAATTACAGCCAAAAAACAACTGGAAATCGCACTTACGCATTGCCGCAAGCATACTTATAGTTGTTAGTGCTTTTTTAATTGGCAAACATCAATCAGGGAAAAATCAATTAACAATTGCTGAAAGGCAAAAAATAAAAGAAGAAAAACAAGTGTTGGCTTTATTAGAAAATCAATCGGCTAGTAAGAGAATACAGGCAATTGATCTATCGGAAGAATTCACCAAAACAGACACAAAAATAATTGATGCGCTTATAAATAAATTATTTAATGACAAGAATGTAAATGTGCGTTTGGCTGCAGCAGAAGCATTATCGAAATTTTCATCATTAGAAAAAGTAAAAGCCGCATTAATAAAATCGCTAGAAACCGAAAAAGTTTCCTCAATGCAAATTGAATTGATTCAAATTTTAGGGAAAATTCAAGAAAAAAGAGCGCTCGAACCTATGAGGAAATTATTAAAAAACAAAGAAACACCTAATTACGTTAAACAAGAATTACAGTATAACATTGCTAGTTTATTGTAAAAAAATATCAAAATCATGAAGAAATTTTTAACCTTATTACTTTTTGCAAGCGCAATTGTATCCGCTCAAACCAAAGAATACACACACTCTTTATCTGGAATTAAAAAAGTTCGTTTAGAAACAAATACTAAAACTAAAATAACCGTAGGAACAACAAATTCTTTAATTCTTAAAAATCATAAATCTTCTCATAACGATTGTGATAACTGTGATCATAAAGACGATCATGATCATGAAAGTTTAGAATGGACAAATGGAAATCATAAAGATCATGAAAAAACTAAAAAGGATAAGCGAAAAGGCTTAACTGCTATTTATCCTGGAGGAAAAGATAATACTAATGGTTTTGGATTTTCTGTTGAAAAAGAAGGAACAGTATTAATTGTTAGAGATTTAAAATCACACTTTCAACGTCATGGAATTCAATTAGAATTACCAAAAAACATGAATATTTCTGTTGATTCTGGTAATTTGGGAAGCATTGAAATGAAAGGATTTACTTCTGAAGTTGAAGCTAATACGAATGTTGGTAGAATTACATTAAAAGATGTTACAGGGCCAATAACAGCACACTCAAGCGTAGGTCCAATAAATATCGAATTTTCAAAAGTAAGTCAATCATCTCCTATTACGGTTAGTACTTCTGTAAGTGAAATTGATGTAGCAATTCCATCAAGTACCAAAGCTAATTTAGAGCTAAAAACAAATGGAACGGTTTACACAAACTTTGATATAGAAATTCCAACAAAAAAGGGAATGAAAAACATTAGTGGAGCTAAAAAAATTACAACCGCTATTAATAGCGGAGGTGTAAAAATCAAACTAAAATCATCAATGGGAAACATTTATTTACGTAAAAAGTAAACCCTCTAAAAAACTAATTCAACATAATTTAAAACATTAATAATGAAAAGATTATTCTTATTCATAGGATTACTATTGACTTTTGGTAACCTAGTAGCACAGAAAAAAATTACAAAAAATACAAAAGCATCAGCAATTAACGAAGTGTTTGTACATGTAAAGTTCGCTGACAAGATTGAAATAAAAAACTGGAATAAAAATGAAATTTCAGTAGAAGCAACGATTAATATTAATGATAATAAAGACAATAACTTTTTTAGTTTAAAAGAAGATAAAACAGGGTCAACGTATACTATAAAATCTGATTACGGCTCATTATTTAAAAAACATAAAAAAGGTGTAACAATAACTCACGGAGGAGATGGATGTAATGGTTATAATCATTGTACAAACCATAACAAAATGGACATTAATTATGTTGTTTATGTTCCTAAAAACATGAAATTAAAAGTAAAAAGTATTTCAGGAAACGTAGATGCTTTAGCATACAATGGTCAATTAACATTAGATTTAATTAGTGGAAACATCAATGTGAAAAAACATTCTAAAACAATGAATTTAAAAACCATTAGCGGAGATATTGATGTTGTGGTTTCTGATGCAGAATTTAAAGCTGAAACTTTAACAGGAACTGTGTATTCTGATTTAGATATTGATTTTAGTAAGAATAAAAAAAACTCTTACGGAAATAAAATTGTTGGTACTATTAAAAATGGAGCTGCTTCCTTAAAACTGAAAACTATTAGTGGAGATATTTTTCTTAGGAAAATTTAATTTTTCACATTCACTATATATTAAACAGCTATTCTTTTTTGAATAGCTGTTTTTTCTTTTAAATTAGTATCATTGAAATTTAATTTCAAAAAGTGTCCTCTTTTTAATTTTGACAAACGTCTTAATAGTGAATAACTTAAAAACTTTAAATTATGAAAAATTTTATGATGATTTTTATCGGTAAAGAATATACCGATTTAGGACTTTCTCAAGAAGAAATGCAAGGAAGAATGGAAAAATGGTTTGCTTGGGGAAATAAAATGGAGCAAGCTGGAGTTTTACGTGGTGGAGAAGCACTAACTCCACAAATAAGACGTATTGTAGGGCAGAACAGAACTGTTACTGATCTAACATCTGCTGATGTAAAAGAAATTGTTGGTGGTTTTTATTTAGTTGAAGCTAAAGACTTCGATTCCGTTCAAGAAATTGCTAAAGATTTCCCTGATTACGATCTAGGAAACACTGTTGAGATTCGTGAAATAATGGTTTTTGATCATTAATAATCAATAAGCTCTATTTCCTTATTAAAATAGCTGAATAATTTTAATGAGGAAATAGCATAAAACCATATAAGATGAAAAAAACATTAGCAATTATATTGCTTGGAGTATTGATTATATCTTGTAGTCAAACAAAAAAGAAGCAAAAAACAATTAAAGGAACTGAAAACTTTGATTGGTTATTAGGAAAATGGAAAAGATTAAATGAAGAAGAAGGTAAAGAAACTTTTGAAAATTGGGAAAAAGTTAGAAATATAGAATATTCAGGAATTGGCTATACAATGCAGCATGGAGACACAATTAAGCAAGAAAAAATCCGGTTAACAAAGACAAACGGAAAATGGAATTTAATAGTAACCGTTCCTGAAGAACCTCAATCAATTACATTTAATGGAATCAATCATAGTAAAGATGAGTTCTCTTGTGAAAATAAAGAAATTGATTTTCCCAATACAATAAAATATTGGAAGAGTGGAAATAAAATGAATGCAATGGTTTCTGGCAAAGAGATAAAAATACTTTTTGAATTTGAAAAACTTTATTAATAAATAATTGATTTCTATTATCACTTACAAACAAAAACTCTATCTAATTTTATATTGATAATTAATGGAAACTACACACATAGATCATCTTTTTCGCCATCATAGCGGAAAGATGATTTCTGTTTTAACTCGAATTTTTGGGCTTTCGAATCTTGAATTAGTTGAAGATGCCGTACAAGACACTTTTTTAAAAGCGAGCATTAGTTGGCGTACTCAACAACCAGATAACCCCGAAGCTTGGTTAACACAAGCTGCTAAAAATAGAGTATTAGATATTTTTAGAAAGCTTAAAACAGAAAAAAAACATTTACCAGAAATTAAAAGCGGAGTCGAAGCCATAGCCATCAACGAACTTTTTCTAGATTCCGAAATTGAAGATGCTCAATTAAGAATGATTTTTACGGCTTGTCACCCTAGTTTAGATCCAAAAGATAGAATCTCTTTTGCATTAAAAACTATTTCTGGATTTAGTACGAAAGAAATCGCTTCTGCTTTACTAATTAAAGAAGAGACTGTTAAAAAAAGATTGTCTAGAGCTAGAAAAACGATTCAAAAAAAAGAATTATCATTTAAAATTCCGCAAGGAAAACAATTACCATTACGTATTGAGAGTGTTTTAGAAGTTTTGTACCTCATTTTTAACGAAGGTTTTCATTCTAATAAAAAAGACGTTTTAATTAGAAAAGAGCTATGTGGTGAAGCAATACGTTTGTGTAAAAGCTTATTGAAAAATAAGCATACAAATATTTCTGCTAGTTATGCTTTATTCGCTTTAATGTGTTTTCACGCGGCGAGATTAGATGCTAAAATTAACATTGAAAATGAGTTATTAGATTTAAAAAATCAGGATAGAAACAAGTGGTCATTCCCTTTAATTCAATTAGGAAATGCCATGATGAATAAGGCTGTAGAAAATAATGAGTTTTCTTCTTATCATTATGAAGCTGTAATTATAGCAGAACATATTAAAGCTCCAAACTTTAAGCAAACCGATTGGAATAAAATATTACATTGGTATCAATATTTATATAAATTACAACCTACTAATTCACACTTACTTTCTATGGCAGTAGTATGTTTACAAAGTGAAAATTATGTGAAGGCTAATTATTATTTTGAGCAAATAAAACCAGAAGATTTAGAACAACGTTCATATTTGTTTTACGGAGCTAAATCTGATTATTTCTTAGCAATAAAAAACAAAAAAGAAGCTATAAAATATATTGACATTGCTTTAGAAAAAGTAACCAATAAATTAGAGAAAGAATATTTAGAAAAAAAGAAAAGAATATTAACTACTTAATTCCTTTTTCAATTCTCTTAGCTGAATATACCTCAGCAATAGTTAAGTTTTCAGAACATGATTTTATTTGTTTAAACTCATCATTTGCTTTTACAAAACCAGTTTGTAAAACCTTAAAGTAAACCCCAGGAATATCTTGTTGCCAAAATTGTTTTACAATTTTCATGTCATTAAAACGAACACCTAGCTTCATGCAAGGTTGTCGAGGTTTAGTTACTTCTAAAACTACTTCGCCCACTTTAAATGTATCTCCCACATGTAATTTAGTTTCATCTAAATCGTCAATAGTTAAGTTCTCTCCAAACATTCCATGTTGCCAATCTAAATCTGGATACAATTCTTTCCAATAACCGTAATGTTTTAAAGAATATCCATAAACTGCTTGATCTATACCTCCATGATGTTCTCTATCACAAATAGCATCCTCTCTTACATCTTCTGTATCTAAAAAAATAGATTGATCAACTGAAAATTTAAAAATACCTGTAGTGATAATTTTACCTTTCCAATCGATTTCTTTCCGTTCGCCTAAATTCGTAGATACTATTTTCATCTATTTATAAATTTAACTACATAAATTATCGTTATTATAATGAGTAAAAGAACTGACAATGGTATTGTCATAAATGCATACCAAAAAATAGCAGCTATGGCACAATTTCCTTCATGACATATTTCTCCTGTAAAATACTCACTTAAAGTAGCTCCAATCATTGATATTAAAATAGGTGAAACACCAATTATTATCAATACTAGATAACTCAACAATAATTGTTTAATGTTTTTAGGAAAAATATTCATGTTAAATATTTATTCTACCAAAAAACTTTGCAATACATCAGCAATTTTACGATTATCTGATAACTGTGGAATTTTATTTTGCCCGCCAAACTTACCTATCGATTTCATATACTCATGAAACCCACCTTTTTTAACTTTTCTAATAATAAGCGAGCGCAATATTTTCCCTTCTAACAAATCAAAATAATATACATTCTGTTGTTGCATAGAAGCATCTATTTTAGATGCTAATTCTTCTAAATTATCTGGTTCGTTTTCAAATTCTATAAACCATTCGTGGTATGGTAACCCGTTTTCTGGGTTTACTTGTGGAGCTACTGTAAACTCACTTACATTTACATCGGTTCCAACAATAGCATCATTTAATGCTTTTTCAACTTCTTTGCCAATTACATGTTCACCAAAAGCAGATATAAAATGTTTAATACGTCCAGTAACCTTTATTCTATACGGTTTTGTAGAAGTGAATTCAACTGTATCTCCAATATTATATCCCCAAAGACCCGCAGATGTGTTTAAAATAATTACATAATTCACCCCTACTTGCACATCTTGTAAAGAAATTCGTGTTGGATTCTCATCAAAAAATTCTGAAGCTGGAATAAATTCATAGAAAATACCTGAATTTAATTGTAAGAGCATTCCCTTTTCTGTCTGTGAATCTTGATAAGCTATAAATCCTTCTGAAGCTGGATACAATTCAACATAATCTATCTTCTTTCCTATTAATGCCTCAAACTTATTTTTATATGGTTCAAAGTTCACTCCTCCGTACACAAAGAAATTAAAGTTTGGGAAAATTTCTGAAATGGTTTTACCTGTTTTGTCTATCAGTTTTTCAAAATACATTTGTACCCAAGACGGAATTCCGCTAATAACAGACATATCTTCATTAATAGTTTCGTCTACAATTTTATCAACTTTTGTGTCCCAATCTTCAATACAATTGGTTTCCCAACTAGGTAATCTGTTTTTAAGTAAATAATTAGGAACGTAGTGAGCGGCAATACCACTCAAGCGCCCTAATTTAACTCCGTTTACATCTTCTAAAACAGGGCTTCCTTGTAAGAAAATCATTTTACCATTTACAAAACTAGCATCACCAGTTTCTGCTATATAAAATAACAAGGCATTACGTGCAGCTTTTATATGTGTAGGCATCGATTCTTTGGTAATCGGAATATATTTTGCACCAGAAGTAGTACCAGAAGTCTTAGCAAAATATAAAGGTTTTCCTTTCCACAAAACATTCTCTTCACCTTCAACAATTCTATCTACATAAGATCGTAGACCTTCATAATCGTTTACAGGAACACGTTTTTTAAAATCTTCGTAATTATTGATTGATATAAAATCATGATCTTTTCCAAAAGCAGTTTTGCAACCTTCTGAAACTAAATATTGAAATACTTTTTCTTGGGTTTTGTGTGGCTTATTTGCCCATTTATAAACTCGTTTTCTAACTTGCTTTGCAAATGGGATTGCTAATTTTGATTTTATACTCATCTACTGAAAATCTATATAATTTGTTGGATTTACTGGAAACCCGTTATTCCATAATTCAAAATGCAAATGAGGTCCTGTGGTTAACTCCCCTGTTGAACCTACACTTGCTATTGCTTCACCCGACTTTACAACATCTCCTTGCTGCTTTAACAAAGTTCCGTTGTGTTTGTACACTGATATAAACTCATTAGGATGTTGAATAGTTACAACATATCCCGTTTCTGCAGTCCATTCAGCTAAAATTACGGTTCCGTCTGCTACAGATTTTACCGGAGTTCCTACTGGAGCCACAATATCAATCGCATAATGTTTCTCACTGGCATCGTATTGCTGGCTAACTGTTCCTGTAAGCGGAGAAAAGAATACGATTTTAGCTCTTCCAATGGTCCCATCTGATAAAGGGAAACGGTCTTTACCTTCTATTTTTTCTCTAAATAAAGAATCTTGCTTAGTTGCTTGTAGTTTACTTTCATCTAATGCAATACTTTGTGCTTCGTTTTTAATTGAATCTATTTTTTCTGGTTCAATTTCACCAGTTAAAACAGGTTTTAGAGCACTTGTATAACGTTCTATAATATCTAATCTGGTTTTTAATGAATCTGCTTCGTAAGTTAGTCTTGTAGCTTTCTTTTTTAAAGAAGTTGATGAATAGCCAGGTATATATTCTCTAATACCTGTAAAAGCAATTAACAAAGTTGTTAACCCTATTAATATTACAGAAAATACACCTCCAAAGACAAATACATTAAGTCTAGATAATTTTAATGAGAATTTTTCCTGAAAAGTATTTTCATTTAAAATTACTAATCGATATTTATCAGTAAGTTTTTGTTTTATTTTTCGTTTGTCTTGAGTTTTTGCCACGTTTAATACTAGTTTGGACTTCAAATATACAACGAAAAAATGGCGAAACTATTTTTTAAACAAATTACACTTTAAGTTAAAATGCTAATACTACAAATCAAATAAGTACGATATAGAAAAATTAAATGAACTAGTAACTTTTAAATTCGTTTCTCCTTCTAATGCTGTTGGGAAATTAATTCTATATCCTAACTCTAAATCGAAATTTCCAACATTGTATTGTAATGGAATTATTAACTCGGTGTTAATTAACCCAAAATCATTATTCTCAAAATACCTTGTAAATTCTCTGTCTCTATAAGTAAATGTTTGTGATAATTGGATGGTTTGTTCTGCTAGAGTAATATTTAATTGTGGACGTAATTTTAAATGATGTTTTTTAGTTTTAGATAAACTTAAAACTCCATAAGTAGATCCTATTATTTGAAATGAATTATCATTGCCAAATAAATATGTTGTTGATATTTCAGTACCTATAGTTTTCTTTATATTATCTAATTCGAAACCTAATGAAACAGCATTTTTAAATGGATTTTCTCGTGTTGTATTTGTATAAAAATATCTCTCATAAGAAACTGACCATCTCATTTTCTTTTCTTCCCCAAAACTTTTCCCATATCCTACGTTAACCGAAGTGTAATCCCATCTTGGTGTGAATTGATTATAATAGATTCCCATTACTCCAATTGACAATCCATTAGAATGTAAATACGATATTTTTGGACTTATATTAAATTGATCGCTTCTAATATCTCTACCAGAAAAATATGTTCTATTATTATATTCTAATGACACATGTATAAACTGGAACTTTGTAGCCGATTTTAAAAACTCTTCTTCACTCTCTTCCCCTAAAAGATTATCTATTATTTCATCTTCTTCTGGTAGTTGATTTTCACTTTTTTTATCAAGAGTATCTTGTCCATAAAAATTCAGAAAACTAAATAGTAAAAAGAAAAATGTGAAGTTTTTTTTCATATTCTTTATAAAATCCAAAAAAGTGGTTGAGATTTCTCAACCACTAAAACCAATCAAAATATTAATATCCAACAAGAGTTTTTTCTTATCTTTTTTGCAACCTTCTACGTATATTTTTTCTTGCCCTTTTTTTCGACACTCCTCTTTTTGAATTAAATCGTTGCTTTAATTGTTGTTTTTGCGACTTAGTTAGAGTTCCTCTAAATTTAGATTTCGATTGTTTAACACTCAACCTATTTTGAGCAACAAGCTTTTTTTGAGCTATTGTTAGCGAATTTTTTAAAGCTTCTTGTCTTTCTAGTTTTGTTAGTGCTTTGTTTTTTAATATTGCTAACTGGCTAGAAGTAAGAGTCGCTTTAAAGGCTTGTCTATTTTTTTTAATTAACTCTTTTTGAGCTCTTAATAGTTGTTTTTGCTCTAGTGAAAGATTTAAGTCTTCTATTGAGTTTTGAGCAACAACATTTACACTTCCTATTAAAAGTGAGAATACAAGTGCTACTATAATTTGTAAAGGTTTCATTTTTTGTTCTGGTATTAACTCTATTCTTTAGACCTAAGCTTCTTTAAAAAGTTTTAGATTATTCAGAAAAAATTTCGTCGGTTAACAATTCATCGTTTACATATTCATTTAATAACTGATCTACATCTTCATCATCAGTTACTAAAGAAGCTATTAAAATATCACTTTCTCCCTCATTTACTGGTAAGAAAGGGTTTACTACTGCTAAAGTAAATAGCAATGCTATAACAGCTACAGCAGACCAAGCGTAAATGTTTCTATATATAGGAATCACTTTCTTTTCCTCTTTAAAAACTGTCTTGTCTAAAATAGATTGTTTTGATTTAGAAAAGTATCCTTCTGGTACGTTTAATCCTAAATCTGCTTTATGTCTTTTTTCTGTGTTCACATCAAAAGTATTTCGAACGTTAAAGTTATTGTTTTGTGAGTTCATAACAAACTATGCTTTAATTTTTTCTACATACGCTACTGCTGTAATATTATTTTCTATATGCTTTACAGCTCCATAATAGTATGTTTTTAAGGTACCTTCTTTTATCTTTAATATCTCTGAAATTTCTCTAAATTTCAAGTTGTCATAATACTTCATTTGAAAAACTTGCTTTTGTTTTTCTGGCAAATCATTTAAAACTTGTCGTAATTTCAATTGAGCTTCATCTCCATCAAAAAAAACATCACCTGTTAAATCTCCTAAATATTTATCGCTTACATCTGTTAGAGATGAAAACGTTTTCCTTTTTTCTCTTTCTAAGAATCGCATTGACTCGTTATAAGCTATTTTATACATCCAAGTATGTAAAGAACTTTCTTGTTTAAAATTTGCTAAACTTTTATAAACTCTAACAAAAGTATTTTGTAAAACATCGTCGGCATTTTCATGAGTTCCTACCAACTTTCTTATATGCCAATACAAACGTTCTTGATATAAATCTAACAGCTTAGAAAAAGCTTTTTCTTTATACTTATTACTAGTTAATTGATTTATAAAATCAGCTTCGTTCATAGGTTTTGTTAGTCTTATTTCTAATTAGACCCTTAAAGTTTAAAAAAGTTTAATTTTTTTTAATTTACTGAAATGTTAAACAAAAAAAGCCAGCTTTA
>CANNGJ010000004.1 GCA_947504185.1 uncultured Tenacibaculum sp.
TGTTGTTGATTGTCAAGGCAATTTAGACCATTTTGAAACATAAAAAATGGCCGGAATTTCTTCCGACCATGACTATCAGAAATGATCACCTTTTTTATGTAGAATAAATAAAACTCTATTTTAAATCAAACCTATCTAAGTTCATTACTTTAGTCCAGGCAGCAATAAAGTCATTCACAAATTTTTCTTTAGCATCATCTGCACCGTATACTTCTGCAATAGCTCTTAATTCAGTATTAGAGCCAAAAATAAGATCGGCTCTTGTAGCAGAAAATTTCATGGCTCCTGTTTTTCGGTCTCTACCAATAAATTCTTTATCGCTAGATGAAGCTGCTTTCCATGTAATTGAAAAGTCAAGAATGTTTGTAAAGAAATCATTTGATAGCGTACCTACATTATCTGTAAAAACTCCGTTGTTTGAGCCATCGTAATTTGCACCTAAAACTCTAAGTCCTCCAACTAAAACAGTCATTTCTGGAATAGAAAGCGTTAATAAGTTTGCTTTGTCTACTAATAATTCTTCAGCAGCAACATTTAAGTCTTCTTTTAAGAAATTTCTAAACCCATCTGCTCTAGGTGTTAAATAGTTAAAAGATGTAATATCAGTTTGTTCTTGAGAAGCATCGCCTCTACCAGAGGTAAAAGGAACAGTTAGGGTATGCCCTGCATTTTTTGCAGCTTCTTCAATACCAACAGAACCACCTAATACAATTAGGTCGGCGATAGAAACATTGCCGCTAAAATCTTTTTGAATACCATTATAAACGTTTAAAACTTTAGCTAATTCATTAGGATTGTTTACCTCCCAATTTTTTTGAGGAGCTAATCGAATACGTCCCCCATTAGCACCACCACGCTTGTCTGAACCCCTAAAAGTAGAAGCAGATGCCCAAGCAGTTGTTACTAGTTGTGAAATGCTTAATCCTGAATTTTGAATGTTCGTTTTTAAGGTTGCTACTTCTGCATCAGAAAGTGTATTTCCTTTTGGAATAGGATCCTGCCAAATTTGCTCTTCATTAGGAACTTCTGGTCCTAAATACAAAGCAACAGGTCCCATGTCACGATGTGTTAATTTATACCATGCTCTTGCAAAAGCATCTTCAAAAGCTTTATGATCTTTGTGAAAACGTTTTGAGATTTCTAAATAAGCTGGATCCATTTTTAAAGCCATATCTGCAGTGGTCATCATTAACGCTTGTTTTCCGTTAGGATCTCCAGCTTTAGGAGCCATTCGTGCATTGGAAGCAGCAGTTGGAGTCCATTGATGTGCACCGGCTGGACTTTTAGTTAATTCCCAGTCGTAATCCAATAATACATCAAAATAATCGTGATCCCATTGCGTTGGGTTTGGAGTCCAAGCTCCTTCAATACCACTTGTAATAGCATCATCTAAAACTCCAGATTTATAAGTGTTCTTCCACCCTGTACTCATTTCTTCAATTGAAGCCCCAGCAGGTTCTATACCCACATAAGTATCTGGATTAGCAGCTCCGTGAGCTTTTCCAAAAGTATGTCCACCAGCAACTAAAGCCACAGTCTCTTCATCATTCATCGCCATACGACCAAAGGTTTCTCTAATATCATGTCCAGAAGCCAATGGATCTGGATTACCATTCGGACCCTCTGGATTTACATAAATAAGTCCCATGTGTACAGCACCTAAATCACTTTCTAAATTTCCATCTTCATAACGCTCTTCATTTCCTAACCACTCTGATTCACTTCCCCAATAAATATCTTGTTCTGGTTCCCATACATCTTCACGACCTCCAGCGAAACCAAAGGTTTCGAATCCCATAGATTCTAAAGCACAGTTGCCTGCAAGAATCATTAAGTCAGCCCAAGAAATTTTGTTTCCATATTTCTTTTTAATCGGCCATAATAATAAACGAGCTTTATCTAAGTTTCCATTATCTGGCCAACTATTTAAAGGAGCAAATCGATGTGTCCCTGTTCCTGCTCCTCCACGTCCGTCACCAACACGATAGGTTCCTGCACTGTGCCAAGCCATACGAATCATTAATCCGCCGTAATGACCATAATCTGCAGGCCACCAATCTTGTGAGTCAGTCATTAAATTAACCAAGTCTTTTTTTAGCTCTTTATAATTAATACTGTTAAAGGCTTCAGTATAATTAAAATCACTTCCCATAGGGTCTGATTTTATAGCATTTTGTCTAAGAATATTTAGTTTTAGTTCGTTTGGCCACCAATCTCTATTTCTAGTTCCTCCGCCAGCAGCTTCTTTTTGAGTTCCTCCCATAAAAGGGCACTTAGAAACATCTCCTGATGCGTGTGCATTTGTGTTATCCATAATTTGTTGTTTTTTAGGTTGTTGCTCCTCAAATTTACAACAAATCAGTTAATAATTTTTATCTATATTTTTTATTTAGATATAGTTTTTTATTATATGTAATTTCGTGTTGATGTTTATTTGTTTGATTATGAATGGATTGTCTTTATGTATTTGCTGTAGTTATAGTTAATGATTGAGAGTATTGATATTTTCTATTATAGGATAAGAAAATATTTTTGTTTTTGTATTTCTAGAAGTAATAAACAAGATACATTTGCAGCTGAAAAAATATTAATTAATAAAAAATATAAGATGGCTACATTAGTTGGTAAGAAATTTCCAAATTTAAGCGTTGACGCAATGAACGAAATGGGGGATACATTTAAAGTAAATGTATTAGAAGAAGCAGCAAACAATAACAAAAAAGTATTATTGTTTTGGTACCCAAAAGATTTTACTTTCGTTTGTCCTACTGAATTACATGCTTTTCAAGCAGCTTTAGGTGAGTTTGAAAAAAGAAACACTATGGTAATTGGAGCTTCATGTGATACTCCTGAAGTACACTTTGCTTGGTTAAACCAATCTAAAGATAATGGTGGAATTGAAGGAGTAACTTATCCTTTATTGGCAGATAGTAACCGTAATTTATCTTCAATCTTAGGTATTTTAGATATTGCTAACGAAACTTTTGATGAAGCTACACAAACCATTCAAGTCGAAGGAGATAATGTAACTTATAGAGCTACTTATTTAATTGATGAAGAAGGAACTGTATTTCATGAAGGAATTAACCATATGCCTGTTGGTCGTAACGTAAACGAATTTTTACGTTTAATCGATGCTTATGCTCACGTACAAACAAACGGAGAAGTTTGTCCTGCAAACTGGGAAGAAGGTAAAGAAGCAATGCAACCTAATGCAAAAGCTACTGCTGAGTATTTAGCAGTAAACTAATAAGATAATAAAAGAAAGAAAGGGTAAAGTTCGTGTGAGGCAATTGAAGGGGTCGAGCACGAGCTCCTTTCGAAAAGAATATAACTATGGTACAAGAATTAAGTCAAGATAATTTAGCAGAGGTGATTGCCGGCAACTCAAAAGTAGTAGTACAATATTCTGCTACTTGGTGTGGTAACTGTCGTATTATGAAACCAAAATTTAAGAAGTTGTCTTCTGAAAACGAAAACATGGTTTTTATTATGGCGGATGCTGAAAAGTTTCCAGAAAGTAGACAATTAGCTACAGTTGATAATTTACCTACGTTTGCAACTTTTGTTGATGGTAAATTTGTAAATCAAGTACAAACCAACAAGTTTGATGTATTAAAGGACTTGGTAAACGAAGTTGTATAAGTATGAAATTACCAGTTATTAAACACTTAACTTCTTTTATTGAAGAAAACGATCAAGACTACGTATTAGAAACGATAGAAACTTTAGAAGCCTTAACAGAGGTTTCATCTTTAAAAGATGAGGAACTGGATGTAATTGGCGAGTTGATATCAAATATGTACGGTGCTATTGAAGTTAACAAAATGATAAAAGAAGGAGCTCCTAAAAAAGAAGCGTTAAATAATTTTATGAAACGTGTTTTAGGTTCTATAGACCAATAGTTTTTCAAAACTTTTAAAAGAAATCCTAAGCTTTTTAAGCTTGGGGTTTTTTATTTATACATATTTTAATGTTCTCAATTATCCCTTTTAATTATTTTCGTAACTCATTTATTTGATATTTATGAACTCAAATTTTATCGATTACCTTTTAAAAGTTACTGATGCTACTGCATGTACAGAAGTTGAGGTAATTCAATTGTTATGGAGTGGTTATGGTAGAATTTCTCGGTTTGAATTGGAAAATTCTTCATTAAAAACAGTCGTGGTAAAGTTTATTGATTTGAATAAAGCGACCAATCACCCAAGAGGTTGGAATACCAATTTTTCACACCAACGCAAAGTGAAATCTTACCAAGTAGAGACGAATTGGTACCAACTGTGGAGTGAACAATGTACAGAAGCTTGTAAAATTCCTACATTGATAGGTTCTTTTACGGAAGGAGATAGACAATGGATTGTCTTAGAAGATCTGAATACAAATTATCCTTTATGCAAAACGCAAATTACTTTAGATGAGATAAAAGTTTGTCTATTGTGGCTGGCAAATTTTCATGCCCAATTTTTAAATAAAAAACCTAACGGATTATGGGAAGTAGGAACTTATTGGCATTTAGCAACCCGACCAAATGAGTTTGATAAAATTGAACATGCTGAACTAAAAACCAAAGCACATTTAATTGATGAACGATTAAATAATTGTCATTATAAAACCATTGTTCATGGTGATGCAAAATTGGCTAATTTTTGTTTTGCTAAAGATGGAAAAAAAGTAGCAGCGGTAGATTTCCAATATGTAGGTGGTGGTTGTGGTATAAAAGACGTTGCTTATTTCTTAGGAAGTTGTTTGTCAAATAACGAATTAGAAACCTATGAAACCGAATTGTTAGATTATTATTTTTCTGAATTACATAAAGCATTTAAAACCACTCAGTTCTCTTTTTCATTTATAGAACTAGAGAATGAGTGGAGACAATTATACCCAGTAGCATGTACGGATTTTATGCGTTTTTTACTCGGTTGGATGCCTACGCACCAAAAGATTAATAATTATAATCGAATAATGGTGGATAGGGTTTTGAGTGAGTTGTAAAGTTGATGTGTATGTTTTGTTGCATTGATTTAGTCATTGATTTCATGAGTAGTTTAGAACCAGGCAATTAATTTATACGACATTATATGCGTGCTTTTATTTTCTATCTACATCTATAAGTAAGAATAAGACAAATAGACTTCTCAAAGTACTTGCAGAGACCAAATAAATTAAACCTATCAAACACTTAAATAGAAAATCATTTTCAAAATTCGCAGATGATAATGTTAAGATGTAAGAAATTATGAAGCAAAAAACTAATTCGATTATTGCTATTTTAAAAACTTTTACAATTGCTCTATACGTTCCTGTTGAAAAAAAAAGTTCTAAAGGGTTTTCAGAATTCTCGGGTTTTTTACTTAAAATATTTGAACGAATAGCAACTATAATAGTTAACGAAGCTAAAATAAAACCAGCTAAAGAAATTGATGCTCCTATGATATTTTCAACTATACTTAAATGTTCAATTTTAGACTTAAACTCAAAACTTATTAAATGTACTTTACTATTTAAAAGCCATAAAATTCCAATTACAGCAATATCTATAAATAAAGCGTATTGTAAATAGGAATCTACAAGTTCACGATATTTATCTGAAATTTTTGTCATTTAGTTCTTTTGTCATTTTTTGAAACATATCTACCGAGATTAAAGTCCTATATTTTTCCTTTTTTTCGACTTTTATTTCGCTATTTACTTTTTCTATTAATAAATCGAAATTTTCCAATAGGTTGTCTTTCTCTCCATCTTCTGCTCTTAAAGATAGTTTATTAAATACGTTTTTTGCTTTGGGCTTACTACTAAAACTCTTTATTAAATTAAAAACAGATTTTTTAATCGCAGAATTTTCCGATTCTTGTTTGAAATCGAATTTCATTCTTAAAGTAGCATATTCACTTCCAAAATGTTCAATCGAATGATGTAATGTACTCCATATTTGTTGGTCTAATGCCTTAACTTTGGCAATATTGTCCTTATGTACAGTAACTACAAATTCGGAAAATCTATTTACTCTATCTTGAAATTTTTCTAACTCATCTTTTACAATTGGTTTAAATCCAACTCTATCTAATATTTTTTGGTCGATTCCAACACGTTCAACATAATTAACTAAATCTGTAATTTTTGAGCCATAGTGATTATATTCCAGAGCTAAAAAAACTTTACCTTTTTTACTATAATCTAATATAAAATGAGTTGTCTCAACAAGTCCTTCTTCCTCTTTTGCTTCAATTCCTTTAGTTTCGTCTGTTTTTGTATTCATTAATTCAGGAAGTAAATCTTTTCTCACGCATCTCATTTTTCCTTTTAAAAGGTTGTCTTTGTTTTCAATTCCTTGAATAAACACAAATTTATCTCCAAATCTTTGATATCTAATTTTTGCTCTCGTTTTTGCTAATCTTGTTAAAGTTTCAAAAAATATTTCAAAATTTGAGTCTTCGGAAAAGACAAATTCTAATTCGTAATAGTTGATTTTTCTTTTAACTTTTTTAATTTTTCCTCTTGCCATTTCTTTTTTTTGTTCAATTTGTTGCTTGAGTGGTCAGCTTGCACACAACTTGTTTATATATACCCGTAATAAGTAGGTTATCGATGTATTTGTGATTTTTTATACCTCTAATAAAACTAGAGTTTTCGAATGTAGCATAAATAAAACTCTTAGGTTTACGGAAAACCGTACAAAAAGCAAGGCTTTACCTTATTTTTTGTTTAGAAGAGATTTGAGAATAAAAAAACGTACTCAACTAAATTGTTAAGTACGCTTATAATATTTTAAAAGTGAGTTGTTTTAGAGTACTTTTTTTAACATGTTTTTTCCTGTTACTGCAGTAGCAGATAAAATACCAGAAAACAACGCGCCACCAACACCAGCAGTTACAATATCTTGTCCGGTTAAATAAAAGTTTTTAATCGGTGTTTTGGGTTTTAAAAAGTCTTGTCTAAATCGAGAAGGGCTGTGGTCGATTCCGTAAATTTCTCCTTTTTCGTAATTGATAAAGTGCTCTGTGGTTAATGGTGTAGAAAGCTCATAATAACTTATTTTTCCTTCTATATGTGGTAATTGTTTATACAATTCTTGTAACAAGCGTTGTGCTATTTTTTCTTTGGTATTTTCGTATTCGTCTCCTCGTTTTTTCCAAGAAGAACCTTTCCATTGTTCAAAGGTTTCATATGGTACGAGTGTAATAATATCTATAGAGCTTTTTCCTGGATAGCGGTTACTCCAATCTGGGTCTTTTGCACAAGGGAACGACATGTATACTACAGGGAATGGTTGCGATAAATCATCTAAATAATTTTGCACACAACTATCATGGTCTCCTTTTTCAGGATACACCCAATAATTGGTTTTAGGTATGTTTAATTCTTCTGGTGTTCCTTCTAGTCCAATATATAAACTTACATGGGCTACTGAAGGTTTTACCTTTTGTAGTTGCTTTTTTAATTGAAATTTTTCTACAATTTGCTGTGGTAGTAGTTTGTTGTAGGTAGTAATTAATCCAGCATTACTAATAATGTTTTTGGCTAAGAATTGTTTTCCATCTTTCATTTGTACACCTACAGCGCTACCATTTTTTATGAGTACACCGTCAACTGCAGCACTTACTAAAATGGTTCCGCCAGCTTTTTCAATAACAGGATCTATGGTTTTGGCAATTTGAGAAGAACCTCCAATAGGAAAACTTCCTCCTTCAAAATAATGACGTGCTACTGAGGCATGCATGGAAAAACTACTTTGCTTTGGTGGGAGTCCGTAATCACCATACTGTCCAGTTAGTACTTTAATAAGCTCTTCGTTATCGGTAAACTCACGCAATACTTCGTAGGTTGTTTTGTCGGAATATTTATAAAAAGGTTTTCGTAAATACCATCCAGCAAAGGCATTGGCTAAAGGTGATAATGTTTTACTGATATAATAGTTTTTACTTGTTTTTACAGCTTTAAAAACGGCATCAACATAATTATTAATAGCTAGCTCTTCTTCTGGAAAGTATGCAATCATTTGCTTCTTGAAATTTTTAACGCCTTTAACAAAATCGTACTGTTTATCTCCAATAACAATTTTATCGTAAACTTCGCCCATATCTTCCCATTTAAGTTGGCTATCGGTTACATAATCGAATAACTTTTTTAAAAGACTTTTTTCGCGTTGTACATCTCCTATATAATGAATACCAACATCCCATTCATACCCTTTTCGTTTAAAAATATGAGTAAAACCACCAGGAGTATAATGTCTTTCGAGTACTAATACTTTTTGACCTTCTTTAGCGAGGATTGCCGCAGTGGCTAATCCACCCATTCCTGAGCCAATAATAATAGTATCGTAGTTTTCTTGAAGAGTAGGTTTCTTTTTGTAGGATTGAATCATTGAAATAAGTAGGAGTTTGAGGTTAGTTATTGCAACCAATTTACTAAATACAAATCGAATAGAAAATTCGCACGAATTAGATAGATTACAACTTAGTTTCTAATGATGCGTAAGTTTTGTAATAATTTTTGAATGTTGTGGAAAAAATTGAATTAACTCTTTTCTTTTAGGTAATACAAAATCTCTAAAATCGAATCCAGGAGCTACGGTACAGCCTGTAAAAGCATAAGAATCTTCTTTTAAAATTTCTGCAGCAAACCAATAACCTGCCGGTACTACAAATTGTGGTTGTTCATCTTGTTCTAAATTGTTTCCAATCATAACAAAAGAATAATCACCATCTGGTGAAATCATATGTAATTTTAAGGTGCTTCCTTTATAAAAATGCCAAGTTTCATCTTGATTTATTTTATGAAAAGCTGAAAATTTATTGGAAGTCAATAAAAAATAAATACAAGTAGCATAGTTTCTATCTCCTACAAATTCTGGAGCTAAATGTTCTTTTCGTATGATTCCGTTACTTCTATAGGTTTCTTTATAATAACCGCCTTCAGGGTGTTCGGTTAAATTGAATTTAGTTATTATCTGTTGCGCTGTCATTTTCTTTTTGTTCGTTCATTTTTTTCACAAGTGCTTTTAAACGTTCTTTATTACGCTGCTTTTCAAGCTTTATCTTGTTTTCTTTCTGTTTCATTAAGCGAGTGTGTTTCGCTTTGTTTACCGTGTTTTTTGCTTTTCCTTTCCCTTTTTTAGGCATTTTTAGAAGTTTTTATAGCTAATAGACCTATGAAAGTTATCAATCCGTTTAAGATTAAGACAAAGAACCCGAAGTCAAAATTAAATTGAGATTTACTAAAAATACTGATTAAGTAAGTAAGCACAGGAGAAATCAAACAGATGATAGGAACCAATTTGTCTTTTACATTGAATTTGGTGAATAACCCAAAAGCATACAATCCTAATAATGGACCATAGGTGTAACCAGCAAACTGAAATATTTTAGCAATCACACTAGCATCTGCAATAAAATATTTAAAGATTAAAATGGTAGCAATTAATATGAATGAAAATAATACATGTATTGTTTTACGTGTTTTTTCTTTTTGTTGCTCGTTGTCTTTTTTATCAATCTCTAAAATATCAATACTAAAAGAAGTGGTTAACGAGGTTAAGGCACTATCAGCACTTGAATAAGCTGCAGCAATTAACCCTAATAAAAAGAATAGAGAAGTAGCAATACCTAAATCACCACTCATAGCAATCATAGGAAATAGGTTGTCTTTATGAGCATCAATTCCGTTGGTTGTAGCATAATCAGTTAATAAAACTCCTAAAGCTAAAAAGAAAAAGTTAACAATTACCAATACAATGGTAAACCAAAACATATTTTTTTGAGCGTCTTTTAAATTACGACACGTCAAGTTTTTTTGCATCATATCTTGATCTAATCCAGTCATTACAATAGCAATAAAAGCTCCTGAAAAGAATCGATTCCAGAAATAATTTCCTGCTTTTGGATCATCGAAAAAGAACATTTTTGATAGTTTGTTATCAGAAATATAAGAGAACAAACTGTCTATTTGCATAGCATCTTTAATCATCACAATACAAACTCCTACAGCAATTAGCATAAATAATGTTTGCAGTGTATCTGTCCAAACAATGGTTTTTATTCCTCCTTTAAATGTATATAGCCAAATTAATAAAATGGTAATGGTTACGGTTACCCAGAACGGAATTCCGTAAGCATCAAACAAAATTAATTGTAAAACGTTGGCTACTAAAAACAAACGAAAGGCTGCTCCTATTGTTCTTGATAATAAAAAGAAAGAAGCTCCTGTTTTGTATGAATGTCTACCAAAACGATCTTCTAAATAGGTATAAATAGATGTTAAGTTTAATCGATAGTAGAGAGGAAGTAATATTAAACCTATAACTGCATATCCAACAACATAACCTAGTACCATTTGCATATAGCTCATTTGTTGTCCTTCTACCCAACCTGGAACCGAAATAAAAGTAACTCCAGAGAGCGAAGCTCCAATCATACCAAAGGCAACTAAATACCAAGGGGATGAATTATCTGCTTTAAAAAAGGTGTTGTTATTAGCTGATTTACCAGTGATGTATGAAATAAGAATTAATACACCAAAATAAGCAAGGATAAGGAGTAATATGTGTAGTGGTTGCATACAATTAAATTATGAATTACGAATGTACTAAATTTCTTATTCGTAATTTATAATATATAAACTGAGTGATATAAAGAGAAAAAGAAAAGCGAACCGAAGTTCGCTAATCATATTAAATTTCTATCATAATTAGTACACAATGACAAGGCCCGCAATAATACCCAGGAGGGCATGGAGTTTGTGCATCACAATAACGTGGAGCACCTCCATTAATAGATTGTTGTTCTGATTTCTTAAGGCTTTTACCTAGATTTGAAATGTTTTTTAACATGATTTGAGTTTTAAAATTTGTTAAAACTACTGTAAATCAATTAGATAAGTGGTTGAAAAACCATAGAAAAAGTAAGGTAAAACCGTAAAGTTAATTTTAAAAGAGTTATAGCTTATAATTCGATAATAACTTCTGAGGTTTCTCTACGAACTTTTTTCAAATCTTTCATATAATCGTCTTGAGCTCTAAAACCAACAGGTAATACTAAAACAGATGTTAAATTGTGTTTATCTAAGCCTAAAATTTCATCGTACTTCTCAGGAACAAAACCTTCCATAGGGCAAGAATCTATTTGTTCATTTGCTGCAACAGTCATTAAGTTTCCTAAAGCAATATAGGCTTGATTTTTATTCCAGTCGCTTAATTCTTCTTGCGTTTTGTTGCCAATAGAAGAAGTAAGCATTGTTTTAAAAGGATCTAAAATTTCATCAGGAGTATTTCTGATATTTTTTACCAAAGAAAAATAACTTTCAACATCTTTTACCGTGTATTCTTTTGGAATACATAAAACTAATACATGTGATGCTTGCGCTACTTGAGGCTGATTCCAAGAATGTTCAATTAATTGCTGTTGAATTGCTTTATTTTGTATAACAACCATTTTAACAGGTTGTAATCCGTATGAAGTAGCTGTTAAATTAAAAGCTTCTTTTAAAGTATTTATTTGAGTTTCTGAAAGTGATTTATTTTCGTCGAATTTTTTAACAGCATAACGCCATTGTAAACTTTCTATACTATTCATCTTTTGAATTTATTTATGCAACAAAAATACAATTGCTTTTAAGAATGATAAATGTTTGATAATTGTAAAAATTGATAGTTCAATCAATTTAACCTTTATAATTGTCAATTATTTTGATAAAGGTTTCTGGTTCAGGACGAACACGATAATTATCGGTTAAATCAGCAAAAATAATTTTATTATTATTGTCAGTAATAATTACGGTTGGTAAGACAACGTCAGATTCATAACCAAAAACTTGAAATCCAGCAGGTAATCCGTTTTCATGAAGAATTCCTAATTGCTTAGCAACTTTGTTTTCTGAGTCAACTAAAAAATGAAAAGGAACTTTATGTTTATTAGCTAAGCTTTTAGTGAATTTATGAGGTTGTGAACTCACCAAAACCATATCTGCATTTCGTTTATCAAGTTTTTTATATTCATTTACCACTTCTTTTATTTGTGCCATGCATAAAGGACACCAATTACCACGATAGAATATGAATATCTTAAAATTACCAGATAAATCGTTAAGTGAAATTTTTTCTTTTTCACCATTTTCAAGAGTAAAATTAGGTAGTGTTTTTCCAAAGTCTAAAACAGTAGTATTTCTTGAATTAAATGAAGAGTACCATGTTAAATACGCTAGCCAACCCAAAGCCAAACTTACTGAAATAAGTAATGATTTTTGTTCGAAATTAAAAAGATTCAAAGCTAGTCCGATTACAATTAAAGTAGAATAAAAGGTTAATGTTTTAGTTGTTCTCGCAACAGGTTTTATAAAAAGCATACTAAAGAATACAATGATAGTTATTGAAGAAATTAATAAACCAACACCGCTTATACTAAAATTAGAATCGATAATTGTTTTTATAAAAATAACTAAAGCAAACACAGGGAATCCGCTAATAAAAAGCGATTTAAAAATATTTTTCATAAATTAATAGTCGTAAAAGAATTGCTAATTTACGGTTATGAAAGAAGAATTTCTACATTTTTTATGGCAATACAAATTGTTTGATGTAAACACATTAAAAACTATAGAGAATGAAAGTATACAAATTTTAAAATCAGGTGATTATAATAAAAACTCAGGACCAGATTTTTTAAATTCTCAAATAAAAATTAATGACCAATTATGGGTTGGTAATGTTGAAATTCACATGAATTCATCTGATTGGTATCTACACAAACACGAGGAAAATGAAAATTACGACGCTGTAATTTTACATGTAGTTTGGAATAACGATGCAGATGTATTTATGAGGAACAATAAACCAATTCCTACTTTAGAATTGAAGTATTTTGTTAATAAAGAATTACTAGGTAATTATCATAATTTATTTTCTAAACAACAACGTTGGATTCCTTGTGAAAATCAAATTGAAGAAGTTGACAGTTTTGTTATTAAGAATTGGTTAGAGCGATTATATTTTGAACGATTAGAAAGTAAGTCAATTTTAATTAAAGAATTATTAGAGAAATCGAATAATGATTATGAAGCTGTTCTATTTCAATTATTAGCTAAAAATTTTGGGTTGAAAGTAAACGGAGATTCATTTTTACAATTAGCAACTTCTTTTGATTTTGCAGTTTTAAGAAAGATTAGATTTAATGAATTGCAATTAGAAGCGCTATTATTTGGACAAGCCGGTTTTTTAGATAAGGATGTTGAAAATGTTTATCAATTAGAATTAAAAAAGGAGTACAAATATTTACAACATAAATATAATTTGCAAGCCATTGCTAATGGTTTTCAATTTTTTAGAATGCGTCCGAATAATTTTCCAACAATTAGAATAGCACAATTAGTTTCGTTGTTTAATAAACATCAGAATTTATTTTCTAAGTTAATAGAGTTAGATAAGTTAGAAGATTTTTATAAACTACTTTCAGTAGAAGTAAATGATTTTTGGAAAACACATTATACGTTTGAAACAGAATCTAAAAAATCAACAAAGAAACTCACAAAATCGTTTATTGATTTGTTGTTAATCAATACAGTTATTCCATTAAAGTTTGTTTATTATAAAAGTAGAGGAGAGGAAGGTCAAGAAAAAACACTAAAGTTAATTCAGCAATTTAAACCAGAGAAGAATTCAATTGTCTCTAAATTCTCAGATTTAAAAATAAAAGCAGATAGCGCGTTTGAAAGTCAAGCTTTATTAGAACTTAAAAACAACTATTGCGCAAAGAAACGTTGTTTACAGTGCGCAATAGGTAATAATTTGTTGAGAAAATCTAATTAATATAAACTCTTAAATTTAGCTGGATTTGCTTCGTGCATAATCTCATATACTTTTTCAAAAATATCTTCAGCAGATGGTTTAGAGAAATAATCTCCGTCTGTACCATAAGCAGGTCTATGTGCTTTTGCTGTTAATGTTTGAGGCTTACTATCTAAATGCTTATATCCATTTTGATTTTCAACGATTTCTTGTAATAAATATGCAGAAGCTCCACCAGGAACATCCTCATCAACTACTAATAATCTGTTTGTTTTAGCAACCGATTTTACGGTGTCATGATTTATATCGAAAGGTAATAAACTCTGAGCATCTACAATTTCAACATCAATACCAACTTGAGCTAAATCTTTAGCAGCTTCTTCTACAATTCTTAATGTTGATCCATAAGAAATAATAGTAATGTCAGTACCTTCTTTTATAGTTTCTACAACTCCGATAGGTGTTTTAAATTCACCTAAATTAGTTGGTAGTTCTTCTTTTAAACGATAACCATTTAAACACTCCACTACTAAAGCAGGATCGTCCCCTTCTAATAAAGTGTTGTAGAATCCAGCAGCCTTAGTCATATTTCTAGGAACTAAAACATGAATTCCTCTAATGTTATTTATGATACCTCCCATTGGAGAACCTGAATGCCAAATGCCTTCTAAACGGTGTCCGCGAGTACGAATAATTAACGGAGCTTTTTGCTTTCCAAATGTACGGTAACGAAGTGTTGCTAAATCGTCACTCATAATTTGTAAAGCATATAATAAGTAGTCTAAATATTGGATTTCAGCAATTGGACGTAAACCACGCATTGCCATTCCGATACCTTGGCCTAAAATTGTTGCTTCACGAATTCCAACATCAGAAACTCTTAATTCACCGTGCTTTTCTTGTAAGCCTTCTAGTCCTTGGTTTACATCACCAATATAACCTGCATCTTCACCAAAGATTAAAGTTTCTGGGTATTTACTAAAAATTGCATCAAAATTATCACGCATAATAATACGTGCATCTACCATATTTTTTTCTGAAGCATATGTAGGTAATTCTGTAGCAACATTTTGTGTGGCTTGCTCTGTTTCGCTTAATAAATGAGCAGAATATTTAACAGCTGCATTATCAATAGATGATTTTATGAAGTTCTGTAATTCAATTTTTTCCACAAAGTTTTCATCTTTTAAATAACGTAAACTTTTACGTGCAGCTACTAAAATATCTTTACGAATAGGTTCATCGATAGTAGCTAAATCGTTTTTATATTTAGTAATAAATGACCCGTTATTACTTTTTTGAGCTACTCTTTCTAATAATTCAATTGCTAAAGCAACTTCAGCTTTTATCTCATTAGTAAAAGCGCTCCAAGCAGCACGCTTTGCTTTACTAACTTCTTTTTTAGACTCTTTTTCTATTTTAATTAATTCTTCTTCAGAATCAATAAATTTTAAAGTGTCTCCATTTTCATCTTGCAATTCAAACTCTAAAATCCATTTACGCATTTGAGTAATACAGTCGAAATCTTGCTCCCATTGTAAACGCTCTGGAGATTTATATCTTTCGTGTGAACCAGAAGTTGAATGCCCTTGAGGTTGTGTTAATTCTTTTACATGAATTAAAACTGGAATATGTTGCTCTCTAGCAATTTTTGAAGCTTTGTTATAAGTATCTATCAGTTGAACATAATCCCAACCATTTACTACAAAAATTTCATATCCGTTTGTATCGTTTTCTTTCTGGAACCCTTTTAAAATTTCAGAAATACTTTCTTTTGTTGTTTGATGTTTAGCGTGTACCGAAATTCCGTATTCATCATCCCAAACATTCATTACCATTGGTACTTGTAAAACTCCAGCAGCATTGATAGTTTCAAAAAATAAACCTTCGCTTGTACTTGCGTTACCAATAGTACCCCAAGCTACTTCATTACCTTGGTTAGAGAAATTTGTAAAGCTTTCTAAACCGTCAACATTTCTATAAATTTTAGAAGCTTGTGCTAAACCTAATAAACGTGGCATTTGCCCTGCGGTTGGAGAAATATCTGCTGATGAATTTTTCTGAGCAGTTAAGTTTTTCCAATTTCCATTTTCATCTATTGAGTGAGTAGCAAAATGCCCTCCCATTTGGCGACCTGCTGACATTGGTTCAATATTAATATCAGTATGTGCATATAACCCTGCAAAAAACTGTTGAGGTGTTAATTGATCAATAGCCATCATAAAAGTTTGATCACGGTAATAACCCGAACGAAAATCACCATTTTGAAAAGCTTTCGCCATTGCTAATTGCGGCACTTCTTTACCATCACCAAAAATTCCAAACTTAGCTTTACCAGTTAAAACTTCTCTTCGTCCTAGTAAACTACATTCTCTACTAATACGAGCAATTCTATAATCGTTTAAAACTTCATTTTTGAAATCTTGAAAAGAAAGTTGTTGAGTGTTAGCTACTTCGGTCTTTGGCGTCATAATCATCTAATTTTGGTATGGTTACAAAGATAGTTTTTTTAGTTGAAATTTAAAAATTTCAGTTTTTACTGAATTATCTTCAAAAAAATAACGAAAAAACAAAAATTATTGAAGTATCTATAATAATCCTCTTCTAAAAAAATTATAGATTCGATCGATATCTGTGGTTATGATAAATCTAACTTTTGAAGGATATCCATGTTTTGTAACTTCAAATCCTTCATTTGTATATATTGGAAAGTAAAATTCAAAAATATTAGGAAGAAAATTAAGTCGAATTCCATTTTCATAAAAATATTTTGGAGAAGTATTTTTATTTTTTAACATGGCAAAATCGTTATAGACTTCTAATGACTTCCATACGGTAAAACTTGTATTTATCGAAGTGATTAATTGATTAGAAAATTGTGGTTCATTAAATTTAGATTTAAATCCACCTTGACCTACTACGAATTGCTGACTAAAAATCCCTTCATTTTCAGAACGGCCAAATAAATTTTGCTCGAATAAATAATCAGATCCACGATTTAATCCGAAGCTAAAATAATCTCCATCTGTTTTATTTGATAAAAAATAACCACCGAAAAATCGTACTTCATAACTTTTATCAACTTTAAAGAATCTACGATAACGAATGTCTGTAGTAATTTTGGTGAATTTTGAATTGAATTCAGTATTCACAGCGTACAATGTTCTGTTAATAGCATCAAACTTAGATTGGATATATCTTAAATTAAAAACATTATACTTATCACTCTCTTGTTTAATAGCATCAGGAGCTAGTTCTTTATCTACTCTAATTAATCTAGCCATTAAAAGTTTTATACCGTTATCTCTTAGGGTATTTCTTCTAAATTGAATACTTGCAAAAGGAGTAAGTGTATTGTATTCTAGTTCGGGAGCATAATGAAAATTACTTCCTCCAATTCCGTAACGTATTTTATAAATACTAGATTTTTTAAAAAAGTGATTGTATGCAAATGAATAAGAACCTGTGAAGTTCTGACTTTTAGTACTGTAATTAGGTGTTAAGCTAAATTCAAAATTATGATTTACTACTGATCTATTATTTATGTTTACTCCAAGTATAAGTCCGTCATATAAATTGTATTTTATATCAGGATAATAAAATAGTTGATTGTAGTATGGGTTTTCTACATCTTTAAAAAAACGAAACTGTAGTGGTTTATTAATTAAACTATTGTTTACGTTTCTAAAATTATCTAGTGAGTTGTATTCAGGATAAATATTTTCATAATTTAAGGCGAGTTTATCAAAATCACCTCTTTTAATTTTTACAGTTTTGGTAGAATCAATTCCATCAATCCAAGTTTTATATTTTATTTTCTTTTTATCAATCCCGTATAAAGCAACTGGAGCTGAAAAACTTCTTTTGTTTTTAATCGTAACTTCTAACGAATCTTTGTTTTTTGAATACTTTACTTTTTTTATTTTATAATCAATCTTTTTACTTGTTTTGATGTAGTCATTAAAAAACCAATCTAAATTTTTTGAAGTGTTTTTTCTAAGGATGTTTTCAAAGACGTTACTGTTACTTGTTTTGAAATTTGTTTTTGTATAAAACTCTTTTATTGATTTTTTAAAAATATCACCACCTATATAATCTTGAAGATAGAGTAGCCCTAAGCCAGCTTTATATTTACTTACAATTTTCTTGTTAAAATTAGAAAGAGAATCAGCAGGAGTATTTAAAGATTGGTCATAAAATTTACGAGCACTAAACTGATACACAAAAGCAAATTTATCATTCTGTTTTAATTTAGAGATATTGTAAATTCTAATGGGCCAATATTTAGAATATTTTCCTAAAACGGTAACATCAGGATGGTTTTCTTTGATGTATTCCATCATTAAAAAAGTTTGTAATCCATCTATAAGCCAATAGTTAGTTCTTTTATTTACAGTAAATACATCATCGGTATATTTTTGGGTTAAAGCTTTAAAGAATTTTATTTCCCATCTAAAGTTTTTTGGAAAAGGTTTTAACCAACTTGGTAATCCATAAATTTCGTGAGATGAATTTTTATTAACGGTTCTTGCATCTACAAAAATTTCAGGAAGAGGATGTTTTCCTAAATAGTTTTCAATAAAATCAATTTGTTGATTAATGATTTTTGTAGTTGTTTTAGACGGGATACTTTTTGTGTACGCATCAGTTTTAATTTCTTTGTTTTTTGTTTTGAAAGAAGTAAATCTACTCTGAGTACTGATGTTTAGGATAATGTCTTTCTTTTTTGTTCCTATAAGATGATAATTTACATTATCCCCTTTTTTAGTTTCATATTGATATAAATTGCTCTCAACTTTGTAGTCTTTAGGAACATCAATGTTTATGGTGTAGTTTGCCGGTTCTTGGTATAAATCATTTAGATTTAAATTACTCATAACTTGCCATTTTTCTTTAAATATAGCCGGTACTATATTCCAAAAACGTAAATGATAACCATATTTTGTTTTTCCGTACCCAGTATATTTTCCATTTGGAATTTTAACAGTATAAGTTGTAGATAAAATCAAGCTGTCTTTAGGAGGTAACGTTTTGTTAAGTAAAACCTCAATAATATCAGAATGGTTTTTCTTTTCTTTAAAAGATACTTGCTCAAAGTTTACAGTTAGATTTTTAATTTTTGAATATCCACGATCTTTAGCATCAGAAAAATAAAAATCTTTTTTATAGTCATCAATAAACCGTTTACCTAAAGGAGTGTCATTATTCTTATAACTATTAGCCCAATTATGTAAGAATAAGCTCGTGAGATTAGAAGAAGAATTATTAAAATAAACTGTTTTTTGTTGAATGTGAAGTAGGTCGTTTTCAACGTCTAGTTTTGCGTTTATTTCAAAGGAGTTGGTTTGCGCTGTTAGCTGTAAACAGTACAAAACAAGAAATATGAAGAGAAGTTTTAAGTGTTTCAATTTAAAAATAAAAAAAGCTCGTTGAATATTCAACGAGCTTTAAATATAAGAGTTATTTTTAGAAATTTGGTTTTAATTCGTATTTAGCATAGAATTTATTAAAATGTTCAACAGCTTCGTCAGCAGTATCTACAACTCTAAATAAGTTTAAATCTTTTTCGCTAATATTTCCTTCTTCCAATAAAGTGTTTTTAATCCAATCGATTAAACCACCCCAGAACTTTTTACCAACTAAAACAATAGGGAAACGTCCTATTTTATTAGTTTGAATTAAAGTGATTGCTTCAAAAAGTTCGTCTAAAGTTCCGAACCCACCAGGCATTACTACAAAACCTTGTGAATATTTTACAAACATTACTTTACGAACAAAGAAGTAATCGAAGTTTAAGTTTTTATCATGATCAATCCAAGGATTGTCATGTTGCTCGAAAGGTAATTCGATATTTAATCCTACTGAAGTTCCTTTTCCTCTATCAGCACCTTTATTACCAGCTTCCATGATCCCAGGACCACCACCAGTAATTACTCCAAACCCGTTTTGAGTTAATTTATAACCAACTTCTTCAGCTAATTTATAATATGGATGATCGGTTTTAGTACGAGCAGAACCAAAAATAGATACACAAGGTCCTATTTTACTTAGTTTTTCATATCCTTCAACAAACTCAGCCATAATTTTAAATATCGCCCATGAGTCGTTTGTTTTTATTTCGTTCCAGGTTTTTGTTTGTAATTTTTCTTTTATTTTTCTGTCATCGTTCGGACTCATATCTCAAATTTTTTTATATTAATGTAACAGTTTACTTCACTAAATTTACTTTTTTAGCAAGCCTGCTAATTTAGTTCTTTTTTTGGTATTTTTTAATAAAAAAGAAGCTCTATTAAAAGCTTCTTAAATTTAAATGAATAATATAAAGTTATTTACTCTTAAAATAAATTACAATATCTATGACTTTCACCATAGCAATAATTATTATGACAACAGTTACCAGGAGAACATGCTCCATTTACACATCTTAATTTTCCTCCATTAATAGTTATTTGTTCTGCTTTATTTAAAGTTTTTCCTAAGTTTAAAATTGATTTTTTCATTTTAAAATAATTTTAGTTGATTAAATTATTGAGCATTTAAAGACACTCAAGGATTGTGAAAAGATTGTTTCTTTTTCAATACTTTTTACAAAGCATAACAAAAACTACCATCACTATCCTTAGCACATTCATCATTTAAATGACCAGAACAGTGACATCCAGCAGGGCAAAAAACTCTACATATAACTGGGATATTAAATCCCCCATTAATTTCTTTTTGCTCTATTTTATTTAAAGCTTTACCTAAGTTTAAAATTGATTTTTTCATTTTAAAATAATTTAAATTGATTAAACCCTTGATCATTTAAAGACACTCAAGGTTTGTGTCTATTCTTCGCGAAAGAATTTTATTTAATAATATTTCTTAGTTGATAGAAAAAACGTTCTATCAATCGTAAATCTTCAGTTACAATATCAGCAGTTCCTTTCATTTCTTGTCTAAAAGCAATTTGTTTATCGTAAGTTGTTTTTAAATTTTGAGGTAATTCTACATCAATTAAATAATTGCCTTCTTCATCAGGAATTGGGGAAATTGATTTTACTTTTCCGTTTAATTCACCAAATTCATCAGATGGGTAATTCAATAACTTTATTTGAACTTTTTGTCCTTTTTTTATTTTCCCAGAATTAGCTGCAGGAGCTTTTATCTTTCCTATAAATGAATTTCCTTCTGTAGGAATGATTGTGAATATTAGTTCTCCAGATTTAACTGTTTGAGTTTTATTCCAAAATGACAAGAAAGATACTTTTCCGTTTATAGATGATGTTAAAGCATATTGTTTTTCCCAATCTTTAATAGCCTTTTTTAAATATAAAAATGATTGAATAGCTTTCTTTTTAAGTCTACTATCATTTTGAGTTTTCTTAATAGAGGTGCCTTCTAGGTTTTTAGATGAGTTATTAATTAGTTCTCTCATTTGAGAGATGGAATTTTCTAAACTCTTATATGATCTTTTGGCTTGAAGCAGCTCTATTTCTTTTAATTCTTTTTCTTTAGCAGAAATAACTCCTTCTTTAAACATGTTTCTACTACGTTTAAGATCTATTTCTTTAAATTCTAGTTCTTTTTTGTTTAAATCTCTTTGAGATAATAAAATTTGTAATCTTCCTTTGGCTTCAATAACAGACATTCTGTTGGCAAAAGTTTCCGATTTATAGGGTGCTAGTTTGTTGTTTAAAGTATATTCAGAATAATCATTCTCAAACTGAGAGAAGCTAGAAGTGATATCGCCCAAGATAAGAAAAGGGAGTTTTTCTATAGGAAAAGAAAAGTTTTCTTGATGAAGTTTTATTGTATCAGTAATACTTTTTAAAAGTAAAACATCTTTGTAAGAAGCACTATTTTCTATTACAGCTAACACCTCGTTTTTTGAAACTTTTTTCTCATCAGTAGTTAAAAAAGTTTGAAACTGCCCTGTAGATTTTGCATATATTTTTTCAGGAGGAAATGAGGTAGTAACCATTACTTGTGTAGAAATTACATCAGGATATTTTACAAACCATGCTATAAATAATAGCATAATGATTAATAAAAAGAATAAAGTATTTCCCCAACGTATCATCCAATTAGGTACATAACTTAATATTTCTTGTACTTCTTCGCTGCGTATTTCTATGTCTTGATTATTCTGTGGCATTGATTTTTTTATTTTAAGGGAAGTGTTTACACTTCCCTTAGCTTTATGTATTATTTATACAGGTTCGTTAGGGCCTCCGTCACCAATTCCACCGCCTCCTCCAGAACCTCCTCCTGTATTACAGCTACAGTTTAATGGTTTCCAATACATTTCCTGTATATCTGGACAAGCACACCATTCAAAACAAGGGCCATTAAATACTTGGCCACCATTAACTTCTTTTTGTTCAGCTTTATTTAAAGCTTTTCCTAAGTTTAAAATTTGTTTTTTCATTGTATTTTATTAAGGTTATTTTTTAGAAATAGATATTCAATAGAAGCTATACTTAGTAGCTTCTATTTTATTTAATAAGGAAATTGATCATTACCTCCATTACAATCAACTCTATCGCAATTAAACATTGGGTCATTTCCTAAAAATGGGTAATTGCTTATCCAAAAACCTTGAGTTCTTGTACAGCAAAATTGATAGGGAGTAGGTATATATCCTCCACTAATTTCTTTTTGCTCTACTTTATTTAGAGCTTTTCCTAAGTTTAAAATTGATTTTTTCATTTTTAAAAGATTTAATTATTTGTTTTAAATCCTTGAAGTATTTAAAGACACTCAAGGTTTGTGTCTATTCTTCGCGAGAGAATGTTTTAATATATTTTATTTACCTAAGTCAAGTTGATTTTTAACTAAGTGATAATAACTACCTTTTAGTTTTATTAGTTCTTCATGAGAACCTTTTTCAATAATTTTTCCTTTTTCTAATACGACTATTTGATGTGCATTTTTAACGGTACTTAATCTATGTGCAATTACTACTGCAGTTTTGTCAGAGAAAAATTCGTTTAATTTTTCCATAATAACTTTTTCGTTATTAGCATCTAGAGCACTAGTTGCCTCATCAAAGAATAAGAACTTTGGATTTTTATATACAGATCTTGCAATTAATAATCGTTGCTTTTGCCCAGTACTGAGCCCATTTCCTTCACTACCTATTTTGGTGTTATACCCTAAAGGTAACGCCTCAATATAATCACCTATGTTAGCTACATCAATAGCATGAGCCAATTTTTCTTTATCAACATAATCTTCACCTACAGCGATGTTTTTTGCAATAGAATCATTAAAAATGTACCCTTCTTGCATTACTACACCACAGTTTCTTCTCCATTCTTTTTGAGAGATGTTTTTTAGATTAAAATTATTAATCATAATATCCCCTTTATCTACTTGATAAAAACCAAGTAAGAGTTTCATTAAAGTTGTTTTTCCGCTTCCACTAACACCAACGATAGCAGTAGTTTTGTTTGCTGGTATTTCTAATGATAAATCGTTAAGTACAGGTTCTAAACCACCGGTATATCTAAATGAGATATTATTTAATTTTATAGAAGCGTTTTCTGGAATATGGTTTACTTTTTCATCCCCAGGTTTTTCTTCATCTTCCATATTATGAATTTCTCCTAATCTGTCGATTGATATTTGAGCATCTTGTACATCTCTCATAAAATTAATTAATTGAGTTATTGGCCCATTTAACTGCCCAACGATGTAACTTATTGCCATCATCATACCTAAAGTGATATCTCCATCGATAACTAATTTTGCAGACAAAATGGTGATGAACATATTTTTAAGTTCGTTAATAAAGTTTGATCCTACACTTTGTGTTTGTTCTAAAGCTAAACTTTTAGTAGCGACTTTAAATAGTCGTGCTTGTACATATTCCCAATTCCAACGCATGCGACGTTCTGCATTATGTAGCTTAATTTCTTGCATTCCGTTGATAAGCTCAATCACTTTACTTTGTTCTTGACTTACTTGAGAAAATCGTTTGTAATCTAATTCTTTACGTTTTTTAAAGAAGAATAATACCCATCCGAAGTATAAAACGCTTCCTAAAATAAATACTCCAAAGATTTGTAAACTATAATATCCTAAGACTAAACTGAATATAATCAGATTGAAAAAAGAAAATAAAACCGTTAATGAAGAGGTAGTTAAGATTCTCTCTATTCGTTTATGATCGTTAATTCTCTGTAATAAATCTCCTGTCATTCTTACATCAAAATAAGAAATAGGTAGTTTCATTAGTTTGATAAAGAAATCAGAGATTAATGAGATGTTAATTCGAGTACTAAGATGTAATAGAATCCAACTACGAATAATTTCAAGAGAAGCTTTTCCTATAAACAAGAATAGTTGTGCAAATAGGATTAAATAGACAAAGTGTAAGTCTTGATTCTTGATTCCTACATCGACAATACTCTGGGTTAAAAAAGGTAGAATTAATTGTAATAAACTTCCTGCTAAAAGTCCAATTATTAATTGGATAATAAATCGTTTATACTTAAAGAGGTATTTGAAAATAAAAGAAAAACCAAATTTTTCATCTTCCTCAAATTCTTCACTGTAAAAACGAGGAGTAGGTTCTACTAATAAGGCGATTCCTTCTTCGGTGTTTTCATCAGCATTATTACCAATCCAATGTTGAATAAATTCTTTTTTTGTAAAAGAGATGAGTCCATGCGCTGGGTCAGAAATATAAACAGTATCTTTTTTTATTTTATAAAGAACTACATAATGGTTTTTATTCCAATGTATAATACAGGGTAGTGGAGCTTCCAATAATTTATTATAAGCAAGCTTAATACCTAAAGATTTGAACCCCATAGATTCCACAGCTTCGCTTAAACCTAATAGGCTACTTCCTTCACGTGTAGTTTCACTTAAGCTACGTAGTTGTTGAGTGTTGATAGTTTTACCATAGTGTTTGGCTATGATTTTTATACATGTAGGTCCACAATCTTTAGCCTCGGTTTGTTTGTAATTTGGGAATTTTTTCAAGTAGTAGGTTTTGTTTTTATGCTAATAAACAAGAAATAGCGGGTTAGAGTAACCCGCTATTTTTATATTAAAAAGGATTTGAATTAAAAGCACAATTACCATTTAAGCATAAGTAATCATTTATAGAGCCAACTCCTCCAGTTGCATACCAACAATCTCTTGCTGTTCTACACTGTCCTCCGAATCGTCCCCCGTTAATTTCTTTTTGCTCTACTTTATTTAGAGCTTTTCCTAAATTTAAAATTGAGTTTTTCATGATTAAAAAGGCATTAATTGACATTGTATTTCAGCGCAATGTCTTCCTCTAGAGGTACATACAACGCCATTCCAACATTGAGCTTTACCTAAGTTTAAAATTGATTTTTTCATAATTAAAATATTTAAGATTATTTGTTTTTTATATACAACAATTTGTTGCTGGATGATATTGACATCCTGAAATATATGTTCCTCCACAACTTGCGTTGTTTTGAGCTAAATGACTAGTGGTGCAACATTGTAAAGCTGGGTTACAGCATCTAGTTGGTTTTAGCTTCCACCCTCCATTAACTAATTTTTGTTCTGCTTTGTTTAAAGCTTTACCTAAGTTTAAGATTTGTTTTTTCATAATGTTTTTTTAATTAAATGCAATATTGTGTATTCATTTGGCAACAAAAAAACACTCCATATGTTTCTACATCACAATAAGCTTCAGCATCTTTAATAGAGCCATTAACTTGTTTTTGTTCTACTTTATTTAAAGCTTTACCTAAGTTTAAAATTGATTTTTTCATAATTAAAGTATTTAAAGTTAATTATTGAGGTATACAAGGAACATCATATCTGCCTCTAGTAAGAGAAAAACATGTCATCATATTTGGTGTGTAATAGCCACAATTTGTGCAAAGGTCTTGAGTTTTACCTCCGTTTACTGTTTTTTGCTCCGCTTTGTTTAAAGCTTTACCTAAGTTTAAAATTGATTTTTTCATAATTAAAATATTAAGGTTACTTTTGCGGCGAACATTTAAAGACACTCACCGTATGTGTCTATTCTTCGCGAGAGAATATTGTTCAAAAATGCAAAGCCCTTTTTAAGGGCTTTGTTGTTGTTATAAGTTAAAAAGTCATCACTGATTTTTGACAGCTTTCTTCTAAATCTTCAATAAAGAAAATTAAATCAGTTCTGTTGTATTCTTTAGGAAACGATTTTCCATTTACTAAAATTTCAGGAGTAAAATTAATAGCATTCTCCTTACACCAAGTACTTTCTTTTTCTAACTCTTTAATGTATAGTTCTTTTTTTGTAGTGTCTTCCCATTTATTTAACCATTCCTCTGGTTTTACTCCGTTGTAAATTTCATCCATCGCGGTTAAACATTCTTCTTTTCCTTTATTGTGATAAATAGATAACAAACTATTTGTTATTCTGAAAAAATCATTATCTGTGTTTTCTACATTTACATTAAAACGGACTCTTACTTTTACATTATTGTTATACCTACTTAAAATTTCATGAATATGTTTATGTACAGGCTTACAGTGTCCGCAAAATGGATTGGTTATAATGGTTAATTCTAATACTGAATTAGGGTTCCCAAAAATAATCTCTTCACTGTTTTCTATTTGAGTGTTTATTTGTGGAGACTTATGTAAAAGACTATTAAATAGAGTGTAATTACGTTTAAATTTAACATTCTCTATTCTTTCTTTTTTTAATTCAGTTATTTCATTAATTAAAGGTTTTATATAATTCCAAATAAGCCAAGTAACAGTTGCTGTAATTCCGAATGTAATAAAGTCAATTGTAGAAAAACTCTTAATGTATGTGTTAGTAATTAATGGAATTGCAGCTTGTAGCCATAATATACCAACTATACTTAAGCATAATAAACACCATTTTTTTATCACAGCATATTGATAATATAAAGAGTATAATGTGATTGGGATAGCTAATAAACTAATGGTATAAGAAGATACAGGATTAGTTATTTGAAATAGTGTTAGTAGTGTTATTCCTGAAAAATATAGAATACTTAAATCACTTAATTTATAACCTTTAATTATTTCTGCTCCTTTAGATGTTAACACTGCATCACAGTCTTTTTTGTCGTCACTACCAGAACAAAAAGCATCACCAATGACTGTTTTTAACCCTAATTCTTGTTTTACAATTGCAATACTTGTTATAATTCCTATAATTGATAAAACTATATAGCTGAGAGTATACCAAGAGGTTAAGTTTTTATATAGAAAGAAAGAAGTTAGAAGGACTAAAGCTCCAAATACAATTAAGCTTGTTGTATTTGAACTCTTTCTTGTATTTGTGTTTTCTTCTGATTGTTCTACAGCTACAATAATGCCTGTAAATTTTTTAAGAAAATCATTTTCAGAAATTTTTTCTTTCTTGTTTTCAGTATTGTAAATGATATAGTCTAAATTTTTTCGAGCTACAACAACTAAATCTTTACCTTGTTCATTATTTACTTGTGCTATAAAGCAATCGGGTAATTGGAGTAGTGTTTCTGTGTTTGTTGGCACATCCGCAGCTACATTTTCTATATTAAAATGATCTAAAACTCCTGTTATTGCATGTAAACTAGGGTAGGAAGGATGGCTTTGTATTTGAAAAGATAGTTCTTCTTTATCAAAAGATATTTGATTTTGTTTTAATAATCTGCTTACTAAATTGATTAATGTGTCTTTCAAAAGTTATATATTTTAGAATAGCTATTTTTAAGTTTCCTCCAAAGCTATTTTTTTAAGAATTAAAAAATTGAAAAAAAACCGTAAAAAAAGTAAGGGAAAACCTTATTTCTGGTTTTAAATGAGCCCCTTTTCTTTAGCAACTAGTATAAGTTCCCTGTCTCCCCCTTTATCTTTTACGTTAAATATTTTCTTTAAATGACGTTTTCTTTTTTCAATACTAGCAGCAGATAAAGGAACATAATTGGGCATGTCTTTCATTCTAGCTCCAATAGATAGTTCATATAAAATTTTTCGATCTATACTATCTATAAAAAACGTTGACGAAATTTCTTTTCTTAGAAGCTTAAGAATTGACTTGCTATAAAAGGGCTCGTTATTAAAAACAGAATAAATAGCATTTTTAAAACCTTTAGCGGTTAGATCCTTTTTTAGGATAAACCCTTCTGGGTTTATTGTTTTGAAAATACTGTGAATTCTAAAATTATCATCAGAAGTAGCAGATATGATTATTCTTGTACTAGGAAAAGTTTTTCTAACGATCATAGCTAAGTCTTCACCAGATAGTCTTTTCTTTTGGTAGTTTGGTGAAAACTTTAATTCTAAAATGATTAAATCAAAAGTAATGTTGTTTTTAGAGGTGTTACTTATTATATCAAGACCTTCTTTTCCACAGTAAGTTAAATTAATATCAAATAAATAGTTGTCATTTCTATTTATTGAATTAATTATACTCTTGTAGGCTTCACAAATTAACGGGCAACTATCTATAATTAATATAGATTTATTCTCTTTTTTCATATTATAAAAATTTATAGCAAATAATTTTTAATATGGTAAAACTAGAATAAAAAGACGTGTTGGTCAATACCCAATACCCCTAATTGAAGATTAGGGATAACCCTATTTTTGTTAACATTTTTTTAACAAGAGAGAAGAAAGTTTAGTTAGAGGTTTTTTTAATTGTTTGTTTTTGAGAGTTTTACTTTATTAACTCTTTCTTTAAAAACTTAGCTGTATAACTTATTTTATGTTTAGCAACTTGCTCAGGCGTACCAGTAGCTAAAATCTCTCCACCACCTTTTCCGCCTTCCATACCTACATCAATAACGTAATCGGCTAATTTTATAACGTCTAAATTGTGTTCAATAATTAACACAGTATTTCCTTTGTCAGTAAGTTTATTTAAAACATCCATTAAAACACGAATATCTTCAAAATGAAGACCTGTAGTAGGTTCATCTAAGATGTAAAAAGTATTACCCGTGTCTCTTTTTGAGAGTTCTGAAGCAAGTTTAATTCGCTGCGCTTCTCCACCAGAAAGTGTGGTAGATTGTTGTCCGAGTGTAATATAGCCCAAACCTACATCTTGAATGGTTTTTAGTTTTCTGTAGATTTTTGGAATGCTTTCAAAGAAGTCTGTAGCTTCATTAATGGTCATGTTTAAAATATCTGAGATAGATTTTCCTTTATAACGAATTTCTAAAGTTTCTCTATTGAATCGTTTTCCTTGACAAGTTTCACATTCAACATGAACATCTGGTAAGAAATTCATTTCAATCACACGAACTCCGCCTCCTTGGCAAGTTTCACAACGACCACCTTTTACATTAAAGCTAAATCGACCAGGTTTATATCCACGTATAGCAGCTTCAGGAGTTTTAGCAAATAAACTTCTGATTTCGCCAAAAGTACCGGTATATGTTGCCGGATTAGAACGTGGTGTTCTTCCAATAGGAGATTGATCAATATCTATTACTTTGTCAATATGCTCTAACCCGGTAATCTTTTTATAAGGCATTGGTTTTTTTACCCCTCTATAAATATGTGCATTTAAAATAGGATACAGAGTTTCGTTAATTAAAGTAGATTTACCACTTCCTGACACTCCAGAAACACATATCATTTTTCCAAGAGGAAATTCAACAGTTACGTTTTTTAAGTTGTTTCCTGAAGCACCAAAAAGCTTAATACTATTACCGTTACCTTTTCTTCTTTCTTTAGGGACTTTAATTTCTTTTCTCTTAGATAGGTAATCAGCAGTTAATGTATCATGGTCTTTTAAATTATCAAATGTGCCTTGACTAACTATTTCTCCTCCATGCCTTCCTGCTCCTGGACCAATATCTAAAACAAAGTCAGCTTTTTTTATCATGTCCTCATCATGCTCTACAACAAGAACAGAGTTACCTACATCTCGAAGTTTTAATAAAGAATCTATTAGTTTTTGATTATCTCTTTGATGTAAACCAATACTAGGTTCATCTAAAATATATAAAACTCCAACCAATTGAGATCCTATTTGTGTAGCCAGACGAATACGTTGAGCTTCTCCGCCAGAAAGTGATTTTGAGGTTCTGTCTAAAGTTAAATAATCTAAGCCAACATCTAATAAAAATTGAATTCTAGTTCGTATTTCTTTTAAAATTTCTGATGCAATTGTGAGTTGTTTATCGGAAAGTTGTTTTTCGATATTTTTAAACCAAGTAGCCAATTCTACCACGTCCATCATTGCTAAATCACTAATATTTTTATCAGTAATTTTAAAATGTAAAGCTTCTTTTTTAAGGCGTTTTCCGTCACATGTAGAACAAGTAACTTCATCCATAAAATCTTTAGCCCAGCGTTTTATTGATGTGCTGTCAGAGTTTTTATATTGGTTTTCGATGAAGGCAACAATTCCCTCAAAATCTATTTCGTAATTACGAGTAACACCTAAGTTTTTAGATTGAATTTCAAACTTTTCATTTCCACCATGTAAAATAATATTCATGGCTTCTGATGAAATCTTACTGATTGGGTCGGTAAGTTTAAAGTTATATCTATCAGCAATGGTTTGTAGTTGTTTAAATATCCAACTACTTTTTTGTTCTCCTAACGGAATAATTCCACCACTTTTTATTGAGTTTGAAGTGTCAGGAATTACTTTTTGCTCGTTAATCTCATTGGTGATTCCTAAGCCGTTACATTTAGAGCAAGCTCCTTTTGGTGAGTTGAATGAAAATGTATTTGGTTCTGGGTTTGGATAAGCGATTCCAGTTGTAGGGCACATTAATTCACGACTAAAATAACGTGGTTTTTCATCATCTACATCAATAACCATTAAAATATTATCACCAGTATATAATGCTGTTTTAATAGTTTCTTCTAGTCTTTTTTCAGCTGATGGATTTGCAACTAATCGATCGATAACAACTTCAATATCGTGTGTTTTATAGCGATCTAGTTTCATTCCTTTTTCAATTTCACGAATTTCACCATCTACACGAACGCGAACAAAACCTTGTTTTGATATTTGTTGAAAAAGCTCTCGATAATGTCCTTTTCTAGATTTTATTAACGGCGCAAGAATAGCGATGCGCTTTCCATCAAAATCTTTTAAGATGAGCTCTTTGATTTGTTCATCAGAATAGCTCACCATTTTTTCATCAGTGTTGTATGAATAAGCATCTGAAGCTCTTGAAAAAAGTAAACGAAGAAAATCGTAAATTTCTGTAATAGTACCTACGGTAGAACGTGGACTCTTATTGGTGGTTTTCTGTTCAATAGAAATTACAGGAGATAATCCATCAATTTTATCAACATCAGGTCTTTCTAATCCGCCTAAAAACTGACGCGCATACGCCGAAAAAGTTTCAATATAACGACGCTGTCCTTCAGCATAAATGGTGTCGAAAGCCAAAGATGATTTGCCACTTCCGCTTAAACCAGTAATAACTACCAGTTTTTCACGAGGTATTTTAACATCAATGTTTTTTAAATTATGAGCTCTAGCTCCGTATACTTCAATATATTCTTGCTCTTTCAAGGTCAGTATTTTACAGAAAAAAGCAAAGTTACCAAAACCAAATTTATTTTAAAGCTCATGTTGTAAACAAATGATTGTAAATTGGTATCTTGCAGTTAAAATAGGTAAATATGAAACTTATTCATTTGGTTCGATATTTTTTTGAGCGTAATGGTTTTAATGTATCTTCTCGTTTTGCAGATCGTTTAGGAATGCGAGCAACTAATGTGCGTTTGTTTTTTATCTACATCTCTTTTGTAACTGTAGGGTTGTCTTTTGGGTTATATTTAACGCTAGCATTTTTATTGCGATTAAAAGATATGTTTTATACTAAAAGAACTTCTGTTTTCGATTTATGATAAACACCGTATTTCAATCAAGATTATATAAGGCTATATTCTTTTCGGTTTTAATTTTATTAATCGGAGTAGGAGGATATTTATTACTGTTTGGATATTCTTTTATTGACGCCTTATATATGACAGTTATTACCATTACCACGATTGGTTTTGGTGAGGTACATCCGTTTGGTACAGGAGAGAAAGTATTTACAATCGGACTTATATTATCAAGCTTATTTATATTTGGATATGCAGTATCTTCTTTTTCAGAGTATTTAATAAGCGGACAATTTTTTCATCAACTAAAAATAAAAAGAGTGCAAAAAAGAATAGATCAGTTAAAGGGGCATACTATTGTTTGTGGTTATGGTAGAAACGGAAAACAAGCCATTTCGAAATTAAATAGTTACAATAAAAAATTTGTAGTAGTTGAAGGAGATGAGGCTATTATAAAGCACTTAGATGAAAAAGAAATTTTAAATATTGAAGGAGATGCTACTATTGATGAAACATTAATTAAAGCAGGTATTTTAAATGCTGATTATTTAATAACAGCATTACCTTCAGATGCCGACAACTTGTTTGTGGTGTTAACTGCGAGTCAATTAAATAAAAAATGTAAGATAATAAGTAGAGCATCAAAAGAAACTTCATATAATAAATTGAAAATTGCTGGAGCCGAAAATGTAATTATGCCAGATAAATTAGGTGGAGCACATATGGCTTCTTTAGTGGTTACTCCAGATGTTATTGAGTTTGTAGATAGATTAACGATCGAAGGAGATACAACAGCTAATCTTGAAGAAATAGCAATTGATAATTTACCTAAAGAGTATCTTGATAAAACTATTTTAGATTTAGACCTGCGAAAAAAAACAGGATGTACTGTTATAGGTTATCGAACACCAGAAAAAGAGTATGTTATAAATCCTGATGCTTCATTAAGGTTAAAAGGAGGAGCTAATTTAATTGTTTTAGGAAAGCCTGAACAAATAACTAAATTGAGAGAGTTGTTTTAATGAAGAAGATTGTAATTACTGGTAGTAATGGGTTGCTCGGTCAAACTCTAGTTAATCTTTTATTGGGGGAAAATGAAAAATATAAAGTAAGAGGTTTTTCCCGTGGACTGAATAGAAGTGGACGAAATGATTTTGAATATGTGTCAATTGATATTACAGACAAAGGTTTACTATTTGAAGAATTAAATAAATATAAGCCTGATGTTATTGTAAATACAGCTGCGATGACGAACGTTGATGCTTGTGAAGAAAATAAAGCCGAATGTGATTTGTTAAATGTTAATGTAGTTGAGTTTTTAAAAGAATATTCCGAATTAAATAATACACACCTCGTTCATATTTCAACAGACTTTATTTTTGATGGAGAAAAAGGCCTATACAAGGAAACGGACGTACCTAATCCTTTAAGTTATTATGGATTATCAAAATTGAAATCGGAAAATATTTTAACTACATCAAAAATTGATTTTACGATTTTAAGAACAATTTTAGTGTATGGGAAAGTATATGACATGACCCGTAGCAACATTGTTTTATGGGTGAAGAAATCGTTAGAAGAGAAAAAAGAAATTACTATTGTTAACGATCAGTTTCGTATGCCTACTTATGTAGATGATTTAGCATTAGTTTGTAAAATTGCTATAGACAAGAAATCTATTGGTGTTTTCAATATATCTTCTAATAAGTTATTAAGCATCTATGAAATAGCTCAACTAGTAGCTGAGGTTTTTGAATTGGATAAAAACTTAATTAAATCAATTTCAACAAAAACATTAAATCAAAAAGCATTAAGACCTCCGATAACAGGTTTTGATTTAACAAAAACGAATGCAGAATTGAGCTTTTTTTCAAAATCCTTTAAAGAAGATTTGCAAAGATTTAAAGAAAAGTTAGCGTAAAAATTACATTTAACGATTAAAACTTGTTGAAAGTGCAATTTTTTAGGATATTGCGCTATCAAATTTCAAAAAACAAACAGTTTATATTATGAATAAAAGACTACTAACGTTGTTATTATTAATAACACCGATGTTTACATTTGCTCAAGAAAAAGGGTTAGCAGAAAGAATTAATGAAGGTTTTAAACCGGTTGCAGATGCTTGGGGTAGCTTTGTTTTTTATCCAGTAAAATTAGGAGGAGGCGTAGAGATGCCTTTAGTAATTATTATGTTGCTTTCTGCAGGATTGGCTTTTACAATCATATTTAAGTTTGTCAATATTCGTATGTTTCCTGTGTCAATTAATATTGTAAGAGGAAAATACGACGATGTAGATCATGCTACTTCTGGTGTTATGGCAGGAGACCCAACTCCAGGAGGTGATGCTATTGAAACAATTAGAGTTGAAGACCATGAAGGAGAAGTTTCACATTTCCAAGCATTAACAGCAGCGCTATCTGGTACTGTAGGTCTAGGTAATATTGCCGGTGTGGCAGTAGCTTTATCCTTAGGAGGTCCAGGTGCTACTTTTTGGATGATTGTTGCCGGTTTGTTAGGAATGTCTTCAAAATTTGTAGAATGTACATTAGGTGTAAAATACCGTGATGTTGGTGAAGATGGAACAATCTATGGAGGTCCGATGTATTACCTTAAAAAAGGTTTAGCTGATGTTGGTAAATCAGGATTAGGTAAGGTGTTAGCTGTAGTATTTGCAGTAATGGTTGTTGGAGGTTCATTTGGAGGTGGAAACATGTTTCAAGCAAACCAAGCAGCACAACAATTTGGAAGTATGATTGGTTCTAATGATTTATCTACTGCATTAATTTTTGGAATTATTATGGCAGTTTTAGTTGCTATTGTAATTATCGGAGGAATTAAAAGAATTGGAAATATTACTGAGAAAATTGTACCATTTATGGTTGGTATTTACTTTTTAGCAGCAGTTATTATATTGGTTGCTAATTTCTCACAAATAGGAAATGCCTTTGGTCAAATTTTTGACGGAGCATTTAATGCGAAAGGAATCTCAGGAGGTTTATTAGGAGTTTTAATTATTGGTTTTCAAAGAGCAGCATTTTCTAACGAAGCGGGGGTAGGTTCTGCAGCAATCGCACACTCGGCAGTAAAAACTAAATATCCAGCATCTGAAGGGTTAGTAGCTTTATTAGAGCCATTTATTGATACGGTTGTAGTTTGTACAATGACAGCATTAGTAATTATTATTACAAACGGTGACGGAAGTGTAATGACTTACGGTGTAAAATCACCTGATGGAGTATTAGCTACTTCTAAAGCATTTGCATCTGTATTACCTTGGTTTCCATATGTGTTAACAGTAGCAGTTGTATTATTCGCATTTTCAACAATGTTATCTTGGTCTTATTATGGATTACAAGGGTGGATGTTCTTATTTGGGCGTTCTAAAGCATCTGATTATGCGTATAAAATCTTATTCTGTTTGTTTATAATTATTGGTTCAGCTGCAAGTTTAGGAGCTGTGACAGATTTCTCTGATGCAATGATTTTTGCAATGGCAGTACCAAATGTTATAGGGTTATGTTTCTTATTCCCTAAAGTAAGAGAGGAATTGTCTAAGTATTTAAAAGCGATCGGATTTTTGAAAGCATAAATTAACAATAATGAAAATATTTAAATCCCATTTCTGGTATAACAAACGCCAAAGAAATGGGATTTTCTTTTTGTTGTTACTTATCATAGTCTTGCAGTTTGTTTATGTTTATGTAGATTTTTCTTCAGATGAAATTACTGATATTAATGATAGCGAATTATTAGCTTTTCAAGAAGAAATAGATAGTTTAAGGAATGTAGCGTTAGAAAAAAGGAAACCTAAAATATATCCATATAACCCTAATTTTATAACAGATTTTAAAGGTTATCAATTAGGAATGTCTATTGATGAAATAGATCGTTTACACTCCTTTAGAAAGAAAAATAAATATGTGAATTCTATAAGAGAATTTCAAGAAATCACAAAAGTTTCTGACTCTTTATTGGATAAAATATCTCCTTATTTTAAATTTCCAGATTGGGTTGTAAAACGTAATAAAGAAAAGAAAAAACAGAGTTTAAATTCTGTTATTTCTACAGAGTCAAAGGGTAGCTCTTCTAATAAGTATTTAAAACAAAGCATAACTATTTCTACTTCGGATATAAATAAAGCTACACAACAAGATTTTGAAACCATCAATGGAATAGGGGAAGTTATTTCTGAAAGAATAATAAAGTATAGAAGTAAGCTTCAAGGATATTCATATTCAACTCAGTTGTATGAAGTTTGGGGTTTGGAGAAATCAACAGTGAATGCTATTTTAAAGGTTTTTAAAATTTATGAAAAACCAACAATTCAAAAAGTAAATGTGAATACAGCCACTTTTAAACAGGTTTTAAAAAATCCATATATAGATTACGAACTATGTAAAAAGATTTTTGACTTTAGAGATGAGGTTGCAGAACTTCAAAATATCACAGAATTAAGAAATATTAAAGATTTTCCGTTAGATAAATACGAGAGAATAGTTTTATATTTGGAAGCAAAATAAACAAACAACAAATTAAGTTTACGACTAATGAATAGTATGTATTTTACAGAAGAGCATGAGTCTTTTCGTCAAAGTTTCAAGGAGTTTTTACAAAAAGAAGTAGTGCCTCATATAGATAAGTGGGAGAAAGACGGTACAGTAGAACGTTTTATTTGGAAGAAATTCGGTGAAATGGGATACTTTGGTTTAAATCAACCAGAAGAGTATGGAGGTTTAGGATTAGATCTTTTTTATACCGTTATTTTTTTAGAAGAATTACAAAAAGTAAATTCAGGAGGATTCGCAGCTAACATGTGGGCGCATGCTTATTTAGCAATGACACATTTAAATAAAGAAGGTGATGATCGTATTAAAAAAGAATATTTAACACCAAGTATTGAAGGTGATAAAATAGGATGCTTATGTATTACGGAGCCTTTTGGAGGATCTGATGTTGCAGGTATGAGAACAACCGCTGTTAAAAAAGGAGATAAGTATGTTATAAACGGATCTAAAACTTTTATAACAAACGGGGTGTATTCTGATTACTTAATAGTAGCGGCGAAAACAGATCCAGAAGATAAATATAAAGGGATGTCTATTTTTGTAATGGATAGAGATACTCCAGGAATATCGGCAACTAAATTAGATAAACTTGGTTGGAGAGCATCAGATACAGCAGAAATAGCATTTGATAATGTAGAGATTCCTACTGAGAATTTAATGGGAGAAGAAGGAAAAGGTTTTCCTTATATAATGCAGCATTTTGCTTTAGAAAGATTAGTGATGGGTATCAATGCACATGCTAGAGCAGAATATGCGGTAGACTATGCTGTAAAGTATATGGAAGAGCGTGTGGCTTTTGGTAAGTCTTTAGATAGATTCCAAGTATTACGTCATAAAATTGCTGAAATGGCAAGTAGAGTAGATATGTGTAGAGAATACAACTATTCAATAGCTAAGCGATTAAATGATGGGCAGTATGTTGTAAAAGAAGCAAGCATGTCTAAGCTGTTGTCAACTAAAATGGCAGATGAGGTTATTTATGAAGGGCTTCAGTTATTAGGAGGTTATGGTTATATGGAAGAGTACCCGATGGCACGTTTGTTACGTGATAGTCGTTTAGGTCCAATAGGAGGTGGTACTTCTGAAATCTTAAAAGAAATTATCGCTAAGATGGTAATAGATAAAAAAGAATATAAGCCAGCAACTTAAAAAAGTAAAATTATTACTTATTAGAATGTTAATTAAAAAATACTCAGTATCTTTGCAGTCCTAAAATTAAAATTTAGAGACTACAATGAAAGGAGGTGCTAATACATGTTAATCATTCCAATTAAAGAAGGAGAGAATATCGATAGAGCGTTAAAACGTTATAAACGTAAGTTTAGAGACGTAAAAACGATGAGAGAATTACGTAGCAGAAAGCAATTTGATAAGCCGTCTGTAGTAAAAAGAGCTCAGAATATTAAAGCATCTTACGTTCAGAAATTAAGAACAAAAGAAGAAGTAGGTTAGAGATAATTTGCTTAAAGAATAAAAAACCTGTATTGTTTTCAATACAGGTTTTTTTGTACCTTCATTTTTATTATAAATTAAGAGTTAATGCTTATAAAGGCTTTTTTGGATTATTTAGAGTATGAGAAAAAATACTCTAAGCACACAATACTGGCGTACAAAACAGATTTAATTGAATTTAGAGATTTTTGTTCTGTACAGTTTGATCAAGATGATATAGAGAATATTCATTACAATCAAATAAGAACGTGGATTGTTGATTTAGTAAATAGAGGAGTGGCAAATAGAAGTATTAATAGAAAAGTTTCATCATTAAAGTCGTTTTATAAATTTTTACAAAAAATCAACGAGATAGAAATAAATCCTTTAGCAAAGCATAAAGCATTAAAAGTTCAAAAGAAAATACAAACACCTTTTGATAAAAATGAAATAGAACAAGTATTGAAGGTGATGGATGATGATGCCGATTTTGAGTCAGTTAGAAATAAGTTAGTTATAGAGTTGTTGTATTCGACAGGGATTAGAAGAGTAGAGTTGATTAATATTAAAGAGAGAGACATTGATTACGGTAGAGGGGTAATTAAGGTTTTAGGAAAAAGAAATAAGGAAAGGTTTGTGATGTTGCTTCCGTCAGTTAAAGAAACTGTAATTAAGTATTTAGATTTAAAAAAGGAGTATGAGGTAGAGGAGGTGGAAGAGCTTTTGGTGACTAAAAAGGGAGTTAAAATTTATGAAACTCTTGTCTACCGAATAATTAATTTGTACTTTAGTAGGGTGTCTTCAAAGGTAAAAAAGAGCCCACATATATTAAGGCATGCTTTTGCAACACACTTGCTAAATAATGGTGCGTCATTAAACTCGGTTAAAGAATTACTAGGGCATTCAAGTTTAGCCTCGACCCAAGTATATACGCATAATAGCTTGGAGCAGATAAAAAAAGTGTATAACAAGGCTCATCCTAGAGAGTCAAAATAAAGATGGAATAATTATGAAAGTATTCACGCAATCAGTAAACTTTGCAGCAGACAAAAAGTTATTAGATTATATTGATAAGAAGATTGAAGGGTTAGAGAAGTTTCATGATAAAATTGTTGATGCAGAGGTTTTTTTAAAGGTTCAAAAAACAAGCGAAAAAGAAAATAAAATTACAGAGGTTAAGATTAATATTCCAGGAAATGAGTTAATGGTAAAAAAGGTAACTAAAACCTTTGAAGAAGGTATTAGCATTGCGGTAGATTCATTAAAAAGAAGTTTAAAAAAATCAAAAGAAAAACATAGAGATTCTTTAGTGTCATAAAAAGAAGAAAAATAATCTAAAAAAGTTTTAAAAATTAAAAATTACTTTATACATTTGCAGTCCGTTAGAAATAGCGGATTGTTTTTTTATAAGCAATTGCCGATGTAGCTCAGCTGGCTAGAGCAGCTGATTTGTAATCAGCAGGTCGGAGGTTCGAGTCCTCTCATCGGCTCAAAAAAACAAGTTCTTTAATTTATTAAAGTATTGGGGAGATTCCAGAGCGGCCAAATGGGACGGACTGTAACTCCGTTGTCTTACGACTTCGCAGGTTCGAATCCTGCTCTCCCCACTTTTTAAAACTGAGTAATCGATATGTTAAGCTTCAACTTTTGACTATTGATAAAAGGTTTTAAAATACGCGAGAGTAGCTCAGTTGGTAGAGCGTCAGCCTTCCAAGCTGAATGTCGCCGGTTCGAACCCGGTCTCTCGCTCTAAAATTCCAAGCCGGTGTAGCTCAGTTGGTAGAGCGCATCCTTGGTAGGGATGAGGTCACCGGTTCAAATCCGGTCATTGGCTCTTTTTTTAGTGAAAAGAGTATAGAAGAATTTTTAAAAGTAACACTAAATATATTTAACTAAGAATTAAAATTAATAATCATGGCAAAAGCAACTTATGATCGTTCGAAACCACACTTAAATGTTGGTACTATCGGTCACGTAGATCACGGTAAAACTACATTAACTGCTGCAATCACTAAGGTTTTAGCAGATGCAGGATTTTCAGAACAAAGAGATTTCGATCAAATCGATAACGCTCCTGAAGAAAAAGAAAGAGGTATTACAATTAACTCTTCTCACGTAGAATATGCAACAGCAAACCGTCACTACGCGCACGTAGACTGTCCAGGTCACGCCGATTACGTAAAAAACATGGTAACTGGTGCTGCTCAAATGGATGGAGCTATCTTAGTAGTTGCTGCTACAGATGGTCCAATGCCACAAACTCGTGAGCATATCTTATTAGGTCGTCAGGTAGGTATTCCTCGTATCGTTGTTTTCTTAAACAAAGTTGATATGGTTGATGATGAAGAGCTTTTAGAATTAGTAGAAATGGAAGTTAGAGAATTATTATCTTTCTATGAGTATGATGGAGATAATGGTCCTGTAGTTGCAGGTTCTGCTTTAGGAGCTTTAAATGGTGAGCAAAAATGGGTTGACACTGTTTTAGAATTAATGAACCAAGTTGATGAGTGGATCGAAGAGCCGCCAAGAGAAACTGAAAAAGATTTCTTAATGCCAATCGAAGATGTATTCTCTATTACTGGTCGTGGTACTGTTGCTACTGGTCGTATTGAAACTGGTATCATCAACTCTGGAGATCCTGTTGAGATCATCGGTATGGGTACTGAGAAGTTAACTTCTACAGTAACTGGTATTGAAATGTTCCGTCAAATCTTAGATAGAGGTGAGGCTGGAGATAACGCAGGTATCTTATTAAGAGGTATTGCAAAAGAAGATATTAAAAGAGGAATGGTAATCGTTAAGCCAGGATCTGTAACGCCACACGCTAAGTTTAAAGCTGAAGTTTATGTCTTAAAGAAAGAAGAAGGTGGACGTCACACTCCATTCCATAATAACTACCGTCCACAGTTCTACGTACGTACAACTGACGTAACTGGTAACATTAACTTACCTGATGGAGTAGAAATGGTAATGCCTGGAGATAACTTAACTATTACAGTTGATTTAATCCAACCAATTGCATTAAACTTAGGTTTACAGTTCGCTATCCGTGAAGGAGGTAGAACAGTTGGTGCAGGTCAGGTAACTGAAATTTTAGACTAATTAATTAGTTTATATCATATAAAAAAGGAGTCTTTTTCGAAAGACTCCTTTTAAAATGAAATACGGGTTTAGCTCAGTTGGTAGAGCACTGGTCTCCAAAACCAGGTGTCGGGGGTTCGAGTCCCTCAATCCGTGCAAAACTAAAGCGAGTTGCGATATTAATCACAGCTCGTTAAAAGGATAAAAACATGAATAACTTTATACAATACATCAAGGATTCTTTTGAAGAATTAAACACAAATATGACTTGGTCTTCTCGTGAAGAAGCTCAAAAGTCAACTGTAGTTGTTGCAGCATTTACTGTTGCTTTTGCATTAGCAGTAGCGGCTATAGATAAAGTTTTTCAAACAGGGTTAGATAATTTTTTCCAAATGTTTAATAACTAGATTATGGCTGAGTCGGTGATGAAGTGGTATGTAGTTAGAGCTGTTGGAGGTCAAGAGAATAAGGTAAAGACTTATATCGAGACTGAAATTGCTCGTTTTGGATTGTCTGATTATGTAAATCAAGTAATCGTTCCTACCGAGAAAGTAATTCAGGTAAGAAACGGTAAAAAAGTTAACAGAGAAAGAGTTTACTTTCCTGGTTACGTAATGATAGAAGCTAATTTAGCAGGTGAAGTTCCTCACGTAATAAAATCGGTAACAAACGTTATTGGTTTTTTAGGTGAAACAAAAGGAGGAGAGCCAGTACCAATGCGTAAATCAGAAGTAAACAGAATGTTAGGAAAGGTAGATGAGCTTTCTGTTAGCGATGAAAATATTGCAATTCCTTTTAATGTTGGAGAAACAGTAAAAGTAATTGATGGTCCTTTTAACGGATTCGATGGTACAATCGAAAAAGTAAATGAGGAGAAACGTAAGTTAGAAGTAATGGTAAAGATTTTCGGAAGAAAAACACCGCTAGAACTAAGTTACACACAAGTAGAGAAAATATAATTGTTACAACCTATATTTAGATATGTTTGAAGCTTCCATTTTAAACATATTGATTAAAACTTAAACAATGGCAAAAGAAGTAAGTAAATTAGTTAAACTACAAGTTAGGGGAGGTGCTGCGAATCCGTCGCCACCAGTTGGACCCGCTTTAGGTGCTGCCGGTGTTAACATCATGGAGTTCTGTAAGCAATTTAATGCTCGTACACAGGACAAACAAGGTAAAGTATTACCTGTTGTTATTACAGTTTATACAGACAAATCTTTCGAGTTTGTTGTAAAAACACCACCAGCTGCAGTACAATTATTAGAAGCGGCCAAAATTAAGAAAGGTTCAGGAGAACCAAATAGGAAAAAAGTAGCGAAAGTTTCTTGGGATCAAATCAGAACAATTGCAGAAGACAAAATGGTAGATATGAATGCCTTTAAAGTTGAGTCTGCAATGAGAATGATCGCCGGAACTGCTCGTTCTATGGGATTAACAGTGACAGGTGATGCACCTGCTTAAACTTTAAAAGATATTTAGAAATGGCAATTACTAGAAAGCAAAAAGAAGCTCGTGCTAAGATAGATAGCTCTAAAGTTTATAGCTTACAAGACGCATCAGCTTTAGTTAAGGAAATTACAACGGTAAAGTTTGACGCATCAGTTGATTTAGCAGTACGTTTAGGAGTAGATCCTCGTAAAGCAAATCAAATGGTACGTGGAGTTGTAACATTACCTCACGGAACAGGTAAAGATGTTAAAGTATTAGCATTAGTTACTCCAGATAAAGAAGCAGAAGCTAAAGAAGCTGGTGCTGATTATGTTGGATTAGATGAGTACCTTCAAAAAATTAAAGGAGGATGGACTGACGTTGACGTTATTATTACTATGCCTAGTGTTATGGGTAAATTAGGTCCTTTAGGTCGTGTTTTAGGACCAAGAGGTTTAATGCCTAACCCAAAGACAGGTACAGTAACTATGGACGTAGCAAAAGCAGTTACAGAAGTAAAAGCTGGTAAGATTGACTTTAAAGTTGATAAAACTGGTATCGTACATGCAGCTATTGGAAAAGTATCTTTTGATGCTCAAAAAATCCAAGAAAATGCTAACGAATTACTTCAAACGTTATTAAAATTAAAGCCAACAGCGGCAAAGGGAGCATATATTAAGAGTATTTTTATGTCTTCAACAATGAGTCCAAGTATTGCTGTAGAGGAAAAATCTATATTGTAAGGCAGTTAAAACTTATTCATTATGACTAGAGAGGAAAAATCACAAGTAATACAAGATTTAACAGCACAGTTAGCAGATACAAGTACCATCTATTTAGCAGATATTTCTGGTTTAGATGCTGTAACTACTTCTAACTTACGTAGAGCTTGTTTCAAAGCAAACGTACAATTGGCTGTTGTAAAGAACACTATGCTTGCAAAAGCAATGGAAGCTTCTGATAAAGAGTTTGGAGAATTACAAGATGTATTAAAAGGCAATACTTCATTAATGATTGCTGAAGCTGCAAATGCACCAGCAAAATTAATTAAGGAATTCCGTAAAAAATCTGACAAGCCTTTATTAAAAGGAGCTTTTGTAGAAGAAGCAGTTTATGTTGGAGATGAGCAATTAGACGCTCTTGTTAACATTAAGTCTAGAGAAGAACTTATTGGAGACATTATCGGATTATTACAATCGCCTGCTAAGAACGTTATTTCAGCGTTACAATCAGGAGGTCAAACACTTTCAGGTATCGTTAAAACTTTATCAGAAAAATAATTACGCGCACTAATAAACTAAAATAAATAAAATTTCAAAAAACAATTAAAATGGCAGAATTAAAAGATTTCGCAGAGCAATTAGTTAACTTAACAGTAAAAGAAGTTAATGAATTAGCTACTATTTTAAAAGATGAGTATGGTATCGAGCCAGCTGCAGCAGCAGTAGCAGTAGCAGGACCAGCAGCAGGAGGAGATGCAGCAGAAGAGCAAACTGAATTTGATGTAATCTTAAAAGCAGCAGGTGCTTCTAAATTAGCAGTTGTAAAATTAGTTAAAGAATTAACTGGTTTAGGTTTAAAAGATGCTAAAGGTATCGTTGATAGTGCACCAGCACCAATCAAAGAAGGTGTAACTAAAGATGAGGCAGAAGGTCTTAAAAAATCTTTAGAAGAAGCTGGAGCTGAGGTAGAGCTTAAGTAAGCTATACTCCCGATTTAAAACGGGAAAAAACAATTAAGGTTTAGGTACTAGAAACGTAAGTTTTTAGTCCTAAACCATTTTGTGTATATATTCGTTATTTATTTTTTGCAATTATTTTATTGTAAATTCACGATTATAAAGCGCTGATTTTAAATCAGTAAAAGCAATTTAAATTGCAGTATTGAAACTTTAAAGTTTCAAAAAATATATTTTTAATTTAAAAATAGCATCTCTTTTGGCAACGATAAACACTACTGAAAGGATTAACTTCGCATCATCGAAATTAGGAGCTGATTATCCAGATTTTCTAGATATTCAGGTAAAATCTTTCCAAGATTTCTTCCAATTGCAAACTAAAGCTGATGAGCGAGGAGAAGAAGGTTTGTATAAAACCTTCATGGATAACTTTCCGATTACAGATACCCGTAATCAATTTGTATTAGAATTTTTAGACTACTTTGTAGATCCACCAAGATATAGCATTCAAGAATGTATAGAAAGAGGGTTAACACATAGTGTTCCTTTAAAAGCTAGATTAAAGCTTTACTGTACAGATCCTGAACACGAAGATTTTGAAACAATCGTTCAAGACGTATATTTAGGTACAATTCCTTATATGACAAATTCTGGAACCTTCATTATTAATGGAGCAGAAAGAGTTGTGGTATCACAATTACACCGTTCACCAGGTGTATTCTTTGGGCAATCTTTCCACGCAAACGGTACTAAATTGTACTCTGCAAGGGTAATTCCTTTTAAAGGTTCTTGGATTGAATTTGCAACAGACATCAATCAGGTAATGTATGCCTACATTGATCGTAAGAAAAAATTACCAGTAACAACGTTATTCAGAGCCATAGGTTTTGAAAGAGATAAAGATATTTTAGAAATCTTTGACTTAGCTGAAGAAATTAAAGTTTCTAAAGCAGGATTAAAGAAAGTATTAGGGCGTAAATTAGCAGCAAGAGTTTTAAAAACTTGGCATGAAGATTTCGTAGATGAGGATACTGGAGAAGTAGTATCTATTGAGCGTAACGAAATTGTTTTCGACCGTGATACAATCATAGAAAAAGAACATATTGATGAAATAATCGAAGCTGGAGCAAAAACTATCTTATTACATAAGGTAGATAATGACATGGCAGATTATGCAATCATTCACAATACATTACAAAAAGATCCTACGAACTCTGAAAAAGAAGCAGTAGAACATGTATATAGACAATTACGTAATGCTGAACCGCCAGATGAGGAGACTGCAAGAGGAATTATTGAAAAATTATTTTTCTCTGAGCAACGTTACTCTTTAGGTGAAGTAGGACGTTTTAGAATGAATACTAAATTAGGTCTTAATGAAGATATAGACCAAAAAGTATTAACAAAACTAGATATCATTACTATTATCAAGTATTTAATTGAGTTAATCAATTCTAAGGCTGAAGTAGATGATATCGATCACTTATCTAACCGTCGTGTAAGAACTGTTGGTGAACAATTAGCAGGTCAGTTTGGTGTTGGTTTAGCTCGTATGGCACGTACTATTCGTGAAAGAATGAATGTTCGTGATAATGAAGTATTTACTCCGATTGACTTAATTAATGCGAAGACATTATCTTCTGTAATTAATTCATTCTTTGGTACCAACCAATTATCTCAGTTCATGGATCAAACGAATCCATTAGCAGAGATTACGCACAAGCGTCGTTTATCAGCTTTAGGACCTGGAGGTTTATCTAGAGAAAGAGCAGGATTCGAGGTTCGTGATGTTCACTATACACACTACGGTCGTTTATGTCCGATTGAAACACCAGAGGGGCCAAATATTGGTTTAATTTCTTCATTAGCAGTATTTGCTAAGGTGAACAATTTAGGATTTATCGAAACTCCTTATAAGAAAGTAGAAGAAGGTACTGTATTAGATCAGGAGCCTATTTACTTATCTGCAGAGGAGGAAGAAGGAATGAAGATTGCACAATCTAATTTAGATGTTGATGCTAAAGGTGCTTTTACAGCTGATAGAGTTATTGCTCGTGAAGAAGGAGATTTCCCAGTTGAAACTCCTCAAGCAATTAACTATATGGATGTTGCTCCTAACCAGATCGCATCTATTTCAGCATCATTAATTCCTTTCTTAGAACATGATGATGCCAACCGTGCGTTAATGGGATCGAACATGATGCGTCAAGCAGTTCCATTATTACGTCCAGAATCTCCAATTGTAGGTACAGGTTTAGAACGTAGAGTTGCAAAAGACTCTCGTATCTTAATCAATGCTGAAGGAGCAGGAGTTGTTGAGTACGTTGATGCAAATAAGATTACAATTAAATATGATAGAACTGAAGACGAGCGTACAGTAAGCTTTGATTCTGATGATAAATCTTATAATTTAATTAAGTTTAGAAAAACCAACCAAGGAACAAATATTAACTTAAAGCCAATTGTAAAAGTTGGAGATAGAGTTGAGGAAGGTCAAGTTCTTTGTGAAGGTTATGCAACACAAAAAGGAGAATTAGCTTTAGGTAGAAATATGAAAGTAGCCTTTATGCCTTGGAAAGGGTATAACTTTGAGGATGCGATTGTAATTTCTGAAAAAGTTGTTCGCGAAGATATCTTTACTTCTATCCATATAGATGAATATTCATTAGATGTTCGTGATACTAAATTAGGAGCTGAAGAATTAACAAACGATATTCCTAACGTTTCAGAAGAGGCTACTAAAGACTTAGATGAAAACGGAATGATTCGTATTGGTGCAGAAGTAAATCCAGGTGATATCTTAATTGGTAAGATTACACCAAAAGGAGAATCTGATCCAACACCAGAAGAAAAATTATTACGTGCCATTTTTGGTGATAAAGCAGGTGATGTAAAAGATGCATCATTAAAAGCTTCTCCATCATTAAGAGGGGTAGTAATTAACAAGAAGTTATTCAAACGTGCAGTAAAAGATAAAACTAAGCGTGCTCGCGATAAAGAAGCAATTGCAACTTTAGAAGCATCTTATGTTCATAAGTTTGAAAGCTTAAAAGACAGATTAATAGAAAAGTTATTCAACTTAATTGCTGGAAAAACTTCTCAAGGAGTATTTAACGATTTAGATGAAGAAGTATTACCAAAAGGTAAAAAATTCACTCAAAAGATGTTAAACTCTGTTGATGATTTTACACACTTACACGGAACTTGGACTACTGATAAAGACTTAAATAAATTAGTTGTTGAATTAGTTCACAACTATAAAATTAAAGTAAACGATTTACAAGGTTCTTTACGTCGTGAAAAGTTTACCATTTCTGTAGGTGACGAATTACCAGCAGGAATCTTAAAACTTGCTAAAATTTATGTTGCTAAAAAACGTAAGTTAAAAGTAGGAGATAAGATGGCAGGACGTCACGGTAACAAAGGTATTATTGCACGTATTGTACGTCAAGAAGATATGCCTTTCTTAGAAGACGGAACACCAGTAGATATTGTATTAAACCCACTAGGGGTACCATCTCGTATGAATATTGGTCAGATTTATGAAACTGTTCTTGGATGGGCAGGTCAAAAATTAGATCAAAAGTATGCAACACCAATTTTTGATGGAGCAAACATTAACGAGATTAATGCTTTAACAGACGAAGCAGGTATTCCAAGATATGGTCATACATATTTATATGATGGAGGTACAGGTAAGCGTTTCGATCAACCAGCAACCGTTGGGGTAATTTATATGATTAAGTTAGGTCACATGATTGAAGATAAAATGCACGCGCGTTCTATTGGTCCTTACTCATTAATTACACAACAACCATTAGGAGGTAAAGCTCAGTTTGGTGGTCAGCGTTTTGGAGAGATGGAAGTTTGGGCATTAGAGGCATATGGTGCATCTAGTATCTTAAGAGAAATCTTAACTGTAAAATCTGATGATGTATTAGGTAGAGCCAAAACATACGAAAGTATTGTGAAAGGTGAAGCTATGCCAGAACCAGGGTTACCTGAATCATTTAACGTATTAATGCACGAACTGAAAGGTTTAGGATTAGACGTTAAATTAGAAGAATAATAAACAGTGAAATATCATTAGGTAGAGTTTTTCTACCTAATGATAAATCATTTTAAATATACGTCTCTTTAGAGACAAATTTTTAATTCGAATCCATTACTTATTATGGCAAGAAAAAACGAAAAATACACTGTTAAGAAGTTTAACAAAATCTCAATTGGTTTAGCATCACCTGAATCTATTTTAGAGGCTTCAAGAGGTGAGGTTTTAAAACCTGAAACTATAAACTACCGTACTCATAAACCTGAGCGTGACGGATTATTTTGTGAAAGAATATTCGGTCCTGTAAAAGATTATGAATGTGCGTGTGGTAAATATAAACGTATCCGTTATAAGGGTATTGTTTGTGATCGATGTGGTGTAGAAGTTACAGAGAAAAAAGTACGTAGAGATAGAGTTGGTCACATTAACTTAGTAGTACCTGTAGCACATATTTGGTATTTTAGATCGTTACCTAACAAAATGGGATACCTTTTAGGGTTACCATCTAAGAAGTTAGATATGATTATTTACTACGAACGTTATGTAGTAATTCAACCAGGTATCGCTAAAAACGGTGAAGGAGAACCATTACAAAAAATGGACTTCTTAACTGAAGAAGAATATTTAGATATTGCTGAGGAATTACCTCAAGACAATCAATATTTAGATGATACAGATCCTAACAAGTTTATCGCTAAAATGGGAGCTGAGTGTTTAATTGATTTATTAGAAAGAATCGATTTAGATACCTTGTCATTTGAATTACGTCACAAAGCAAATACTGAAACTTCTAAGCAACGTAAAAACGAAGCATTAAAGCGTTTAAATGTTGTTGAAGCATTCAGAGATTCTCAAAAGAATAGAGAAAACAATCCAGAGTGGATGATAATGAAAGCAGTTCCGGTGATTCCACCAGAATTACGTCCATTAGTTCCATTAGATGGTGGTCGTTTCGCTACCTCTGATTTAAATGATTTATACCGTCGTGTAATTATCCGTAACAACCGTTTAAAGAGATTAATGGAGATTAAAGCTCCTGAAGTTATCTTACGTAACGAAAAGCGTATGTTACAAGAATCAGTAGATTCATTATTTGATAACACACGTAAATCATCAGCAGTAAAAACAGAATCTAACCGTCCATTAAAATCATTATCTGATAGTTTAAAAGGTAAACAAGGACGTTTCCGTCAAAACTTATTAGGTAAGCGTGTTGATTATTCTGCACGTTCGGTAATTGTTGTTGGACCAGAGTTAAAATTATTTGAATGTGGATTGCCAAAAGATATGGCAGCAGAATTATACAAGCCTTTCGTTATTCGTAAGTTAATTGAAAGAGGTATTGTTAAAACTGTAAAATCTGCAAAGAAGATTATAGATAGAAAAGAGCCAGTTGTTTGGGATATTTTAGAAAACGTAATTAAAGGACATCCAGTTTTATTAAACCGTGCCCCTACGTTACACCGTTTAGGTATCCAAGCATTCCAACCAAAATTAATTGAAGGAAAAGCAATTAGATTACATCCACTTGCATGTTCTGCCTTCAATGCCGATTTTGATGGGGATCAAATGGCGGTTCACTTACCATTAGGACCTGAAGCTATTTTAGAAGCTCAGTTATTAATGTTAGGATCGCACAATATCTTAAACCCTGCAAATGGTGCGCCTATTACGGTACCATCTCAGGATATGGTATTAGGTCTTTATTATATGACAAAAGAAAGAAAGTCAACTCCAGAAGTACCTGTAAAAGGTGAAGGATTAACTTTCTATTCTCCAGAAGAGGTAATTATTGCCTTAAATGAAGAAAGAGTAGACTTAAATGCAGGTATTAAAGTTCGTACACATGATGTAGTTGATGGAGAGGCTGTAACTAGAATTATAGAAACTACAGTTGGTAGAGTTTTATTTAACGAAAAAGTACCTAAAGCTGCCGGTTATATTAATGAAGTTTTAACTAAAAAGTCATTAAGAGGTATTATTGGTAATATTTTAAAAGTTACTGATATTCCTGCAATAGGAAATTTCTTAGATGAAATTAAAAACATGGGATATAGATACGCTTTCGAAGGAGGTTTATCATTCTCATTAGGAGATATCATTATTCCAGCTGAAAAACAATCAATGATTGCTGAAGCAAATAAGGAAGTAGATGGTATTGTTGCTAACTATAACATGGGTATGTTAACGCAAAAAGAGCGTTATAACCAGGTAATTGATGTTTGGGGATCTACCAACAACAGATTAACTGAATTATCTATGAAGCGTTTACGTGAAGACCAACAAGGATTTAACTCAGTATTTATGATGTTAGATTCTGGAGCACGTGGATCGAAAGAGCAAATTCGTCAGTTAACAGGTATGCGTGGATTAATGGCAAAACCTAAAAAATCGACTGCAGGTGGTGGAGAAATTATTGAAAACCCGATTTTATCTAACTTTAAGGAAGGATTATCGATTTTAGAATACTTTATCTCAACACACGGTGCTCGTAAAGGTTTAGCAGATACGGCATTAAAAACTGCCGATGCAGGTTATTTAACTCGTCGTTTAGTTGATGTATCTCAAGATGTAATCGTAAACGAAGTAGACTGTGGTACATTAAGAGGTTTAGATGTTGCACCATTAAAGAAAAATGATGAAATCGTTGAATCTTTAAGCGATAGAATTTCAGGTCGTACAGCATTACATAATGTATTCGTACCAAATTCTGAAGAATTATTAGTTGCATCTGGTGAATTAATTACGCCAGTTTTAGCAGAGAAGATTCAAGCATCAGGTATCGATAAAGTTGAAGTTCGTTCAGCATTGACATGTGAATCTGAAAGAGGAATATGTGAAAAATGTTACGGTCAATCTTTATCAACAGGTAAAAAAGTTCAAAGAGGTGAAGCAGTTGGTGTAATCGCAGCACAATCTATTGGAGAGCCTGGTACACAGTTAACATTACGTACATTCCACGTTGGTGGGGTAGCAGGTAACATTTCTGAAGATAACAAGCTAATCGCTAAATTCGACGGTAACGTTAAGATTGAAGATTTGCGTACTGTAATGGGGAAAGATAAAGAAGGTAAAGAAATTGAAATCGTTATCTCTCGTACAGCTGAAATAAAAATTACTGATAAGAAAACAGATATTACATTAAGTACTAACATTATTCCTTATGGTTCTATTATTTTCGATAAGAAAAGAAAGACGATTAAGAAAGGTGATGCAGTATGTCAATGGGATCCATTTAACGGAGTTATTGTTTCTGAGTTTGGAGGAAGAGTTAAGTTCGACAATTTAGAACAAGGTATTAATTACTCTGTTGAAATTGATGAGCAAACTGGTTTCCAAGAAATGGTAATGATCGATTCTAAAAACAAGAAAATCATTGCTTCATTAATTATTGAAGATGCTGATGGTAATGCTTTACGTTCGTATAGTTTACCAGTAGGAGCTCATTTAATGGTAAATGATGGAGATAAAGTTGAATCAGGTCATACTTTAGTTAAGATTCCACGTAAGTCTGGTAAAGCAGGAGATATTACAGGAGGTTTACCACGTGTAACAGAATTGTTTGAAGCACGTAACCCATCTAACCCAGCAGTAGTTGCTGCTATTGATGGAGTTGTATCTTTCGGTAAAATTAAGCGTGGTAATCGTGAGATTATTATTGAGTCTAAGACAGGAGAAATTAGAAAATACTTAGTTAAGTTATCTAATCAAATCTTAGTTCAAGAAAATGATTTCATTAAAGCAGGTATGCCGTTATCAGATGGAGCAATTACTCCTATTGATATCTTAAATATTCAAGGACCTTCTGCAGTACAACAATACTTAGTAAACGAAATTCAAGAAGTTTATCGTTTACAAGGTGTAAAAATTAACGACAAGCATTTCGAAGTAGTAGTACGTCAAATGATGCGTAAAGTTAGAATTATTGATTCTGGTGATACACTATTCTTAGAGAATCAATTAGCTCATAAGAACGACTTTATTAAAGGAAACGATGCTATCTACGGAATGAAAGTTGTTGAAAACTCTGGAGATTCTGAGAACTTAAAAGAAGGGCAAATTATTTCAGCTCGTCAATTAAGAGATGAAAATTCATTATTACGTAGATCAGATAAGAATTTAGTAGAAGCACGTGATGCTCAACCAGCAACAGCTGAGCAAGTATTACAAGGTATTACTAGAGCTTCGTTACAAACGAAATCATTTATCTCGGCTGCGTCATTCCAGGAAACTACTAAAGTATTAAATGAAGCCGCTGTAAATGGTAAAGTTGATACATTAGAAGGATTAAAAGAAAATGTAATTGTAGGTAAAAGAATACCAGCAGGTACAGGAATGAGATCTTACGATCATCAAATTGTAGGACCTAGAGATGAAATGGAACAAAGTTTATAATTTCTAAGATAAGACCTCTAAATTTTTAGAGGTCTTTCTTTTTAAATTCATATCAATGGAAGATAAAAAAGACCCACAATTAAATATCGAATTAGATCAAGATATTGCTGAAGGAACTTATAGTAACCTAGCAATTATCAATCATTCGGTATCAGAATTTATTGTTGATTTTATTAACATTATGCCAGGAGTACCAAAGGCTAAAGTAAAATCAAGAATTATTTTAACACCACAACATGCTAAAAGACTAACAAAAGCATTAGCAGAGAATGTTCGTAAATTCGAGCAAACTCATGGTGAAATAAAAGATTACGAGCAAGTACCTATTCCAATGAATTTTGGAGGAACTACAGGAGAAGCTTAAAAATAAAAAACGTCTATTATAGACGTTTTTTTATGCTTACTATTTAAGTTTAATTAAAAGCCCGTAGAAATATCTTTTAACTTCTGAGTATCGAGTATAAAAACTTGTTTTCCTTTTAAATTGATAAGTCCTTTCTTTTTAAACTCAGAAAGTAAACGAATAGCACTTTCAGTGGCAGTCCCAATAATATTAGCAATATCTTCACGAGAAAGATGTACATCTATTGCTCCATCAGTATCTTTTTCGAATTTATTATTTAAATAAAGAAGTGTAGCAGCTAGTCTTTGTTTTACAGTTTTCTGTGCCATATCAACAATTACATTATCTGCGTTTTTAAGTGAAGAAGCCATATTTTTAAGAATATCCATGGTGAATTTTGGATTCTTTTCTAAATCACGAACAATTTCTTCTTTTGGAATAAAGCAAACCTCCATATCGTTGACCGCAATAGCTTTTAAGTTTGAAACTTCATCATTTATCAAACTTCGCTCACCTAATAAGTCTCCTTTTTTAATTAAATGAACAATTTGATCGCGACCATTATCACTCATTTTAGAAACTTTACAAATTCCATCTTTCACGCAAAAAACACCATTAATGTGTTCTCCTTCTTCAAAAAGTATTTCACCTTTTTTTATAGTTTTAGAGGTTTTACAACTAGAAATTCTAACCAATTCATCTTTTGTAAGTGCTTTTAAAGAATTAAATTGACGAACAATACATTGTTCACATTTGCTCATAAAATTGTGCTTTTGTGTATACTTCAAAGATAACCAAAAGCTGATAAATATCATATTTTTAAATGTATTCTTATTAGATATTTGCACTAGGCAAAAGAGTAAATATGGAAAACACAAAATGTTTTCATTGTGGTAACGAGTGCGATACTGAAACGATTACAATAGAAGAGAAATTTTTTTGTTGTAATGGTTGTAAAACTGTCTTCGAAATTTTTTCTGAAAACGATTTAACTTGTTATTACGATTTTCAAAATAATCCTGGAGCAATTCCAGAAGAGATTCAAGGAAAATATGATTTTCTTGAGAATGAATCTATTGTTGATAAATTACTAGAGTTCAACGATGGTAATGTTCAAGTAGTTAATTTATATATTCCACATATTCATTGTAGTTCTTGTATTTGGGTGTTAGAAAATTTGCATAAACTGCAAAAAAATGTTTCCTCATCACAAGTTAATTTTCCAAAGAAAACAGTTCGAATAACTTTTAATTCTGATATTACTTCATTAAAAGAGATTGTGTTGTTATTAAGCTCTATAGGATATGAACCTTACATTTCTTTAGAGGATTATGAAGTTGGAAAAAAGAAAGTAGATCGTAGTTTAATTTATAAATTAGGAATTGCAGGATTCGCATTTGGAAATGTGATGTTTTTATCATTTCCAGAGTATTTCGAAGTGTCAGGATTTTGGTTAGAACAATACAAAGGAATCTTCCGTTGGTTAATGTTTTTCTTTTCTCTACCAGTAGTATTTTACGCATCACAAGACTATTTTATTTCTGCTTATAAAGGGCTACGTTCTAAAATTTTAAATATTGATGTACCTATCGCTTTAGGAATTACGGTATTGTTTATTAGAAGTTCTGCTGAAATTATTTTCGACTTAGGAACTGGTTTCTTTGATTCTTTAACAGGATTGGTTTTTTTCTTGTTACTAGGTAAGTTTTTTCAACAGAAAACCTATAATTTTTTATCGTTTGAGCGTGATTATAAATCATATTTCCCGATAGCAGTTACTAGAACTACTTCTGATGGGGAAGAAGAGAATACTCAGATTTATGAGGTAGAAAAAGGAGATAGATTGTTAATTAGAAACCATGAATTAATTCCTGTAGATGGAATTCTTATCAACGGAGAAGCAAAAATAGATTATAGCTTTGTTACAGGTGAAGCAGTTCCGGTTTCAAAAAAGTCTGGAGATAAATTATTTGCTGGCGGGAAACAATTGGCAGGAGTTATAGAGATGGAAGTGTTGAGTTCAGTTTCGCAAAGTTATTTAACTCAACTGTGGAGTAATGATGTTTTTAAGAAAGATAAAAATTCAAGTTTTAAAACATTAACAGATAACATAAGTCAGCATTTTACAATTACAGTTTTATTAATTGCATTTGTGGCTACAGCATTTTGGCTATATGTAGATGCTAGCAAAGCTTTAAACGTATTTACAGCAGTATTAATTATTGCTTGCCCGTGTGCAATTGCATTAGCAGCACCCTTTACTTTAGGTAATATGTTGCGTATTTTTGGTAAGAAGAAATTCTATTTAAAAAATGCAACGGTTGTTGAACAATTAGCCGCAATTGATACGGTAATTTTTGATAAAACAGGAACTTTAACAACCAGTAAAGAAAGTTCAATTGTTTACCAAGGAGAAGAGTTGAGCTCTAACGAAAAATCAATTTTAAAGAGTTCTTTAAGAGCTTCTAATCATCCGTTGAGTAGAATGTTATATAGTTCTTTAAAAGAGAAATCGTTAGAAGTAGGAAATTTTAAAGAGTATACAGGAAAAGGGATTGAAGCCAAGTATTTAGAAACTAAAATTAAGGTTGGTTCTTCATCATTTGTAAAAGATGAATCTGAAAAAACGAATTTAGATACTTCTGTTCATATCAGTATTGATAATGAGTATAAAGGGAAATACGTTTTTAAAAATGCCTATCGAGATGGTGTACAAGCTTTATTTTCTGAATTAAAATCTGATTATACTTTAGCAGTTGTTTCTGGTGATAATGAAGGAGAGAAGAAATATTTAGAAGAATTTTTACCTAAAGAAACATCATTTTTATTCAACCAAAAACCAAATGATAAGTTAGAATACGTTGATAAGTTACAAGGGAAAAAGAAAAATGTAATTATGATTGGGGATGGATTAAACGACGCAGGTGCTTTAGCACAAAGTAATGTAGGTATTGCATTGTCAGAAAATATTAATGTGTTTTCACCAGCTTGTGATGCCATTTTAGATGCATCAAAATTTAGTGAAATAGGATCATATATAAAAGCGTCAAAAAAAGCAGTTCAGATAATTAAGTATTGTTTTGTATTATCTTTATTATATAATGTTATCGGATTATATTTTGCAACAACAGGGCAATTAAAACCTGTAGTAGCAGCAATACTTATGCCTTTAAGCTCAATTAGTATTGTAGTTTTTACAACGATAGCAACTAATTTATTAGCAAGAAAAATTAAATAAAAAATCATGAAAGTAGCCTCATTTTTAGAAGATATAAAGTTTAGCGATATGAAACCAGCAGTTTCATTATTATTAGATACAGACTTTTCAAAAGAAATACGAGTTGTCTTTAAAAAAGGACAAATAATGGAAGATCATCAAGCTCCGTTTGCAATTATTGTTCAGGTGATAAAAGGGAGTATTGATTTTGGAGTAAACAATAAAGTACAACAAATGAATACAGGAGATATCATTTCATTAAAACCACAAGTAGTACATAATTTAACAGCTACTGAAGAAAGTGTTGTACGTTTGTCTTTATCAAAATCGGATACTTTAAAAAGAGTAAAAAACGTATAGGCTTATGGAAATCAATAAATATATAGATCACACATTATTAAAAGCTACAGCTACAAAAGAACAAATAGTAAAGTTGTGTGCAGAAGCTAAAGAGTATAATTTTTATGCAGTTTGCGTAAATGGTAGCTATGTTGACTTAGCAAAACAAGAATTACAAGATTCTGATGTGAAAGTTGCTGCTGTAATAGGATTCCCTTTAGGAGCAATGACAACCGAAGCTAAGGTTTTTGAAGCAAAAAATTGTATTGAAAAAGGCGCTTCAGAAATTGATATGGTTATTAATATCGGAAAGTTATTAGATGGAGAATATGATTATGTAGAAAATGAAATCCGATTAATTAAAAAAGCGATTGGAAACAACGTTTTAAAGGTGATTTTTGAGAATTGTTACTTACCCGAAGAACAAATAAAAACTGTTTCTCAATTAGCTGTAAACGCTGGAGCAGATTTTGTAAAAACATCTACAGGATTTGGAACTGGCGGAGCTACTTTTGAAGATGTTCAATTGATGAAGAATGTTGTAAAAGACAAAGCTCAAATAAAAGCAGCTGGTGGAGTGCGAGATACAGCAACTGCACAAAAATATATTGAAATGGGAGTAACTCGTTTAGGAACTTCTTCAGGAGTTTCATTGGTTACTACTGGAGTTTCAGATAAAAATCAATATTAAGATGAGTGTACATATTGAAGCAAAAAAAGGGGAAATAGCAGAAACGGTTTTATTACCAGGAGACCCAATGCGAGCGAAATGGATTGCAGAAACTTTTTTAGAAAACCCAATTTGTTATAATGATGTCCGTGGAATGCTAGGTTTTACAGGAACTTATAAAGGAAAGAAGGTTTCAGTACAAGGAACCGGTATGGGAATTCCTTCAGCATTAATTTATGCACACGAATTGATAAATGATTATGGAGTTAAAAATTTAATCCGTGTTGGTTCCGCAGGGTCTTATCAAAAAGAAGTAAAAATCCGTGATATTGTAATTGCGATGGCTGCATCCACAAATTCTGGTTTAAATACGATTCGTTTTAACGGAGCAGATTATGCACCAACTGCTAGTTTTGAGTTATTTGAGAAAGCTTTACATATTGCAAACAAAAAAGGAATTAAAATAAAAGCAGGAAACATTTTAAGTTCAGATGAATTTTATGCCGATGAGTTTGAAAGCTATAAAAAATGGGCAGATTACGGAGTTCTTTGTGTAGAAATGGAAACAAACGGATTGTACACAGTTGCAGCTAAACACAAAGTAAATGCGCTATCAATTTTAACAATTTCTGATAGTTTAGTTACAGGAGAGAGAACTACTGCTGATGAAAGAGAGCAAACCTTTAAAGAAATGATAGAAATCGCTTTAGGAACTTTATAATGAAGAAATCACTGATACAAAAATATAATATTCCAGGACCTCGATATACAAGCTATCCAACAGTTCCATATTGGGATAATGATACGTTTTCAAAAGAAAAATGGATTAAAACGTTTAAGAAGTCGTTTATAGAAAGTAATTCATCAGAAGGAATTAGTCTGTATATTCATTTACCATTTTGTGAGAGTTTATGTACGTTTTGTGCTTGTCATAAACACATAACCAAGCGTCATGAAGTTGAAAATCCATATATAGAAACCGTTTTAAAAGAATGGGATTTATATGTTGATTTGGTGGATGAAACTCCAATTATAAAAGAGATTCATTTAGGTGGTGGAACACCAACCTTCTTTTCTGTTGGACAATTAGAAAAATTAATCAACGGAATTTTAAAGCGAGCTAAAAAACATGAAAATCATGAATTTAGTTTTGAAGGGCATCCAAATAATACAACCAAAGAGCATTTACAAAGTTTATATAATTTAGGTTTTACACGTGTTAGTTTTGGTGTGCAAGATTATAAATTAAAAGTACAAGAAGCAATTCATAGAGTACAACCTTTTGAAAATGTAAAGAAAGCACATAATTATGCTAAAGAAATAGGGTACACTTCAATCAGTCACGATTTAGTTTTCGGACTTCCGTTTCAAACTAAAGAGAATGTAATTCATACGATTAATAAAACAAAAGAATTACAACCCGATAGAATTTCATTTTATAGCTATGCGCATGTTCCATGGGTAAAAGGAGTTGGTCAACGAGGATTTAATGAGCAAGATTTACCTAAAAATGAAGAAAAGCGTGAGTTGTATGAAATAGGAAAAGAAATGTTTGCTGAAATGAATTATGTAGAAATAGGTATGGATCATTTTGCATTAAAATCAGATACTTTATATATAGCTACTAAAGAAAAAACATTACACCGTAATTTTATGGGGTATACAGCCAATAAAACTCAATTAATGATTGGTTTGGGTATGTCATCAATTTCAGATTCTTGGTATGGTTTTGCACAAAATGTAAAAACAGTAAAGGAATATGAAAAATTGGTAAACGATGGAGAGATACCAGTGTTTAGAGGACATATTTTATCTCAAGAAGATTTAATTATCAGAAAGCACATATTAAATATTATGTGTCATTTTACTACTTCTTGGGAAGAAGAGTCATTGCAAATAGAAAATGTAGAAAATCATTTAGAGAAGTTACAAGAAATGATTGATGACGGTTTGGTGTTTGTTAACGGAGATAACTTATCAGTTCCTGAAAAAGCAAGACCTTATGTGCGTAATATTTGTATGGCATTCGATAAAAAACTGCATCAGAAACAGCCAGAAACAAAATTATTTTCGATGACAATTTAAGTTATTGATTATGTGATTTTTATCATATGTGTATTTTAGAAAAATGTTTAACTTTAGGTAAACCTTAAAACCATACAACATGAAAGATTTAGAAACAAATTGGTCAAGACAAGAACTTCAAACCTATCTTTTTATTTATAGTATAAATGCGGATTATAAGGAAAGTAAAGAAGAATTAGAAGCTATTTCATTAAAAACGAATGAGAAAGTGTATAAAAGAATGCATGCTGAGTTTGAAAAGGATAATGATTATGCTAGCATTCAAAAGATTAAAAACTCATTAAACAATTTAAACTATAGCAAAGAAGAATTAGATAAACTATTTGAAGAGATAAAAGAGTTGTTTTTATCGGATGGTAACTATGAGATTTTAGAGAGAAATTTAATGACAGGATTAAAAAGAGTTTTAAAATAACACTTAAGAGAGTTAAGTGATTGAAAGTGAGCCCGCTATAGTGGGTTCGCTTTTTTTGTTTACAGAATAAATTACAAACATGACAATTATCATATTTTAAGAAAACACTCAAATCTATCTTTGTGCTATAATTATCAGGCAAGATATGAGCGTTATTTACTTACTACTTACACTAAGTATTTTAGTGGCAATTGTTTTTTTTATTGCATTTATCGTTTCGGTAAAAAAAGGACAGTACGATGATTCGTACACGCCTTCAGTTCGTATGCTATTTGATGATGAACTAGTAAAAGAAGATAAAATTAACAACTAACAATAGATATTAAATTCAAATTAGATTATGGAAATGCAACAATTTTATTACGATAATAAAATCGTAAAAAAATTCATCTATGCCACACTTCTATGGGGAATCGTAGGTTTCACTGTAGGATTATTGTTGGCTTTTATGTTTTTATTCCCAAATATTACTGACGGAATTTCGTGGTTAAGTTTTGGTCGTTTACGTCCGTTACATACCAACGCAGTAATTTTTGCTTTTGTTGGTAACGCAATTTATGCCGGTGTGTATTATTCGTTACAACGATTGTTAAAAACACGTATGGCGAGTGATTTTTTAAGTAATTTTAATTTCTGGGGATGGCAATTAATTATTGTTGCAGCTGCCATAACATTACCTTTAGGGTACACTACTTCAAAAGAATATGCCGAACTAGAATGGCCAATTGATATTGCTATTGCTTTAGTTTGGGTGGCTTTTGGTGTAAATATGATATGGACAATTCTTCAAAGAAGACAACGTCATTTATATGTAGCTATTTGGTTCTATTTAGGAACATTTGTTACGGTAGCAGTATTACACATTTTCAACAGTTTAGAATTACCAGTTAGTTTCTTAAAATCGTATTCGGTTTATGCAGGAGTTCAAGATGCTTTGGTGCAATGGTGGTACGGACATAATGCGGTAGCATTTTTCTTAACCACACCGTTTTTAGGATTGATGTATTACTTCGTTCCTAAAGCAGCAAACAGGCCAGTTTATTCTTATCGATTATCAATTGTGCACTTTTGGTCGCTGATATTTATTTATATCTGGGCAGGACCTCACCATTTATTATATACTTCTTTACCAGATTGGGCACAAAACCTAGGAGTTGCATTTTCTATTATGTTGTTAGCACCATCTTGGGGTGGTATGATAAACGGATTATTAACACTTCGTGGAGCTTGGGATAAAGTTCGTACAGATCCAGTTTTAAAATTCTTTGTAGTAGCTATTACAGGTTATGGTATGGCAACTTTTGAAGGACCAATGTTATCATTAAAAAATGTAAATGCGATTGCACACTTTAGTGATTGGATTATCGCACACGTTCACGTAGGAGCGTTAGCATGGAACGGTTTCTTCACTTTTGGTATGATTTACTGGATGGTTCCAAAATTATTTAAAACAAAATTATACTCTAGAGCGTTAGCAAACTTCCACTTTTGGATTGGTACTTTAGGTATTATTATGTATGCATTACCGATGTATGTTGCAGGATTTGTACAAGCATCTATGTGGAAACAATTCAATCCAGACGGAACGTTAACATACGGGAACTTCCTTGAAACAGTAAACGAAATTGTACCAATGTATTGGATGCGTGCTATTGGAGGTAGTATGTTTATCATAGGAGCATTTGTAATGTTATATAACATGATTAGAACAGTTAAATCTGGTACAGAAATTACTGATGATTTAGCAGAAGCAGCACCATTAACAAAAGTTTCTAAACATAGAACTAAAGGAGAAGGATGGCATACTTGGTTAGAAAGAAAACCAATCAAATTAACAATTTATGCAACAGTAGCTATTTTAATAGGAGGTATTGTTCAAATTGTACCAACCTTATTAGTAAAATCTAATATTCCAACGATTTCAAGTGTAAAACCATATTCACCATTAGAGTTAGAAGGACGAGATATTTATATCCGTGAAGGATGTGTAGGATGTCACTCTCAAATGGTACGTCCATTTAGATCGGAAGTAGAGCGTTATGGAGAATATGCGAAAGCAGGAGAGTTTGTGTATGATCATCCATTCTTATGGGGATCTAAACGTACAGGTCCAGATATTTTAAGAGTAGGAGGCAAGTATTCTGATAGCTGGCACTTAAATCATATGTATGATCCACAAAGTACATCTCCAGGTTCTATTATGCCAGCTTACCAATGGTTAGTTAGAAATAAATTAGATAAGAGTGATACTGAAGGGAAAATGAAAGCCATGGTAACGCTTGGTGTTCCATATACAGAAGAAGAAATTGCAAATGCGCAAGCTAGCATGGATGCACAAGGAGCTCAAATTCAAGAGAACTTAAAACAAGATCCTGATTTTGCTACGAATTATGAAGCAGATAAAAAGTATGCTCAAGAAAACGGACAGACTTTTATAGAAATGAAAGATAGAGAGATTGTTGCCTTAATTGCATACTTACAACGATTAGGAACAGACATTAAAGTAAAAGATGTTCAAAAACAATTAAGCGCTAAAAACTAGAAATTATGTTGAAGTTCGTAAAAAATCACATGGAAAGTATTACAGGTATAGAAATATACCCAATCATTTCACTAACTATTTTCTTTACATTTTTTGTAGTGCTGTTTTGGTGGGTGTATACCGCTAAAAAGGAATACATAAGTAGAGTAAGCGATATACCATTAAACGATTAAAATAAAATAAGATGAAAAAATATATTCAATCTATAGTATCATTTCTTTTTGTTTTTTCAATGCCATTTATTTTAGCAAAAGCTTTTATGGCATATAAAGATCCATTTAGTTTATATGAAAACCCAATTGTGTGGTTTGTAATTATAGGGTTTGGTTTAGTAGTATTGTTAAAAGAAGTTTTGGCAGCTACAGTTGTAAATAAGGCAAATGAGTTAATGCCTAAAAATTACACAAGAGTACAAACAGTTATTTCTTTTTTGTTTTTGTTTTTAACACCCATAGCATTAGCAAAAGCGATTAGCTCATATGAGAATCCGTTTAACTTTTTAGAAAATCCATTAATCTGGATTGGTTTGATAGCTTTTGGTTTAGTAGTATTAGCAAAAGAAATGCTAACGATAACTGGAGTAGCAAAAATTGAAAAAGCTGAAATGATTAAAGCAGGAATTAATCCTGAAGAAGTTGATCATTGGGCTTGGGCTAAAAAACTAATTAATAAATGGACAGAAGCCAAAGCTATTGAAGAAGAAGGAGAAATTGTGTTAGATCATAATTACGACGGAATTAAAGAATTAGATAACAATTTACCGCCTTGGTGGGTGTATATGTTCTATGCAACGATCATTTTCGCAGTAGTATATTTAGTAAAATACGAAATGATGGGAGCTCCAAATCAAGATATGGAGTATGCACAATCTGTAGCACAAGCTAAGAGAGAACTAGCAGCTTTTAGATCAACATCTAAAGAAGCAATTATCGATGCTGAAACAGTAACGATTCTAACAGGTGAAAGTGATTTAAATAGAGGTAAAGCTGTTTATAATTTAAACTGTGCTGCTTGTCATATCGCTGATGGAGGTGGAGGTATCGGACCTAACTTAACCGATGAATATTGGATTTTAGGTGGAGGTATTAAAAACGTTTTTACAACAATTACAAATGGTGGTCGTGACGGTAAAGGAATGGTTGCTTGGGGTAAAACCTTAAAGCCAAAAGACATCCAAAAAGTGGCAAGTTATATTATGGGTATGCAAGGTACTACACCTGCAAAGCCAAAACCACCACAAGGAGAGTTGTATAAAGACGAAGCTCAAGAAGTAAAAGAAGAAGTTATAGAACAAGTAAAAGATAGTGTTCAATAATATTGAACATTGGTTTGGTTTTAATAGTTGATGATGGAAACACCCGAGAACGAACAATTTAGAGATAGTATTGGTACTGTTACAAAAGAAGGCAAACGTGCTTGGGTGTATCCTAAAAAACCAAGCGGACGATTCTATAAATATAGAAGCTATGTAAGCTATTTTTTATTAGCATTTTTATTATCAGCGCCATTTATTAAAATCAATGGAAATCAGTTTTTACTGTTTAATGTTTTAGAGCGTAAGTTCAATATTTTCGGATTTCCTTTTTGGCCACAAGACTTTCATTTGTTGGTGGTTTCAATGATTGTTGGAGTTGTATTTATTATTCTGTTTACTGTTGTTTTTGGACGCATTTTTTGTGGATGGATTTGTCCGCAAACGATATTTCTAGAAATGGTTTTTAGAAAGATTGAATACTGGATTGATGGAGATAGAGGAAAACAAATTCGTTTAGAAAAACAAAAATGGAATGCAGAGAAAATAAAAAAGAGATTATTAAAATGGTTTATCTTTTTTATTATTTCGTTCCTAATTGCAAATGTATTTTTAGCGTATTTAATAGGGGGAGACACTGTAATTGAATATGTAACAGGAAATCCGTTTGATAATTTAAATACATTAATTTCCTTATTAATTTTCACAGGAGTTTTCTATTTTATTTTCGCGTGGTTTAGAGAACAAGTATGTATTATCGCTTGTCCTTATGGTAGGTTACAGGGAGTTCTATTAGATAATAAAACCATTAATGTTGCGTACGATCATGTTCGTGGAGAAGGAGAAAAGGGGAGAGCAAAATTCAATAGAAAAGAAGATAGAGCAACCACAGGAAAAGGAGATTGTATTGATTGTTTTCAATGTGTAAATGTATGTCCTACAGGAGTTGATATTCGTAACGGTACGCAGTTAGAATGTGTAAACTGTACCGCTTGTATCGATGAGTGCGATCATATGATGGAAAAGGTTGGATTGCCAAAAGGACTAATTCGTTATGCTAGTAAGGAGAATATTGTAAAGAAAGCACCTTTTCAGTTTTCAGCAAGAATGAAAGGATACTCTGCTGTGTTGGGAATTTTAATAGCGGTATTAATCGGAATGTTGTTCTTAAGAAATGATGTTGAGGCTACTATTTTACGTTTACCAGGGCAATTATATCAGCATAAAGAAAACGGAATTATTAGTAATATTTACACCTACAAAGTAATCAATAAAACGACGAGACAATTTGATGATGTTAGTTTTAAGCTGGTATCACATAAAGGAAAAATAGAAACAGTAACGCATCAAAATTTTGAAATTCCAAAACAAGGATTGGCAGAAGGAACCTTATTTATAGAGGTACATCAATCTGAAATGAAAAAAGAAAAAATAGACTTAAAAATAGGAGTTTATAGCGGTGATAAATTAATAGAAACTACTAAAACTAATTTTTTAGGACCAAGAAGTTATAGATAATTTAAAAACAATAAAAATGAAACTAAACTGGGGCACGGGTATAGTAATTGCAATTATTGGATTTATAAGTTTTATTATGTATTTCGTTATATCGATGAGTACAGGTAAAAACTATAATCACGATTTAGTATCTGATAAATATTATCAGAAAGAACTAGAATATCAAGAAACAATAACAGCAACTAAAAATGCAAAAGCATTAAAAGAAAACATATCAATAGAACAATCAATCGGGGGACTGATTGTAAATTTTCCAAAAGATTTTGATTATAAAAAAATTTCAGGAAAAGTGTTCCTATACAGACCATCTAATAAGCAATTAGATTTTGAAATTCCTATTTCACTATCTAAAACATATTTGCTCGTGCCTGAGAAACGTTTATTGGGTGGTCGTTGGAACATTAGTGTTTCTTGGAACTACAACAATACAGCTTATTTTTATCAGAAAGAGTTGATCTACTAATGTTTATTTCGGCACTCATATTTGGTTTACTAGGAAGCTTTCATTGCATAGGCATGTGCGGACCGATAGCTTTTATGTTGCCTGTAGATAGAACTAATAAAGCAAAACAAGTTTTACAAATAGTAAGCTATCATTTTGGCCGCTTATTTACGTATAGTCTAATCGGATTGTTATTTGGACTTTTAGGAAAAGGATTTTATTTCTTTGGATTTCAACAACAACTTTCTATTATAGTTGGGGTTTTAATGATTTTGGTTACCCTTTTACCCAAAAATTTTCAGAAATACAATTTTTCAAAGCCAATTAATAAGGTGGTAATGAAGGTAAAATCTGCTTTAGGAAAAGAATTAAAAAAGAGAGGAAATGATACTTTTTTTACTATAGGATTTTTAAATGGATTTCTTCCTTGTGGGTTGGTCTATATGGCAGTTTTCGGAGCTTTAGTAACCACAAATGCGCTCTCAGGAAGTTTATATATGTTCATCTTTGGATTAGGTACAATTCCGTTAATGACAACTGTAGTGTATATTGGTAATTTCGCTAACGGGTTGGTAAGAAAAAAGATTCAACAAGTAATACCTTTTGTAGTAGTTTTTATCGGTGTTTTATTTGTGCTTCGTGGTTTGGGATTAGGAATCCCTTATGTATCTCCAGTACCAGTTTCGGACTTAGCAACTTCAGTAAAAGGATGCCATTAATACTTTTTGACATGATATAAATCATACTATTTTTTAAGAATGTAAAGTAACTTTATACTAGAAGTTAAACCAATAAATTACCCTATTATGAAAAAAATAATTGTACCAGTCGATTTTTCAATATATTCAGAAAACGCTTTACAAACCGCTGCTTTTTTAGCAAAACAATCTGATGCTGAGGTTTTAGTTGTTCATATGCTAGAACTTTCAAATGCTATTATAAGTCAATCAGAAAGTTATGCTCAGCAAGAAACTGTTTTCTATTTAAAGTTAGCTGAAAAAAGGTTCAATAAATTTTTACAGAAAGATTATTTGTCTGAAGTAAAGGTAAAACCAGTTATAAAGCACTTTAAAATTTTTAGTGAATTAGATGAACTAGCGAGAGAAGAGAATGCCGATTTAATAGTTATGGGCTCTAAAGGAACTAGCGGACTAAAAGAAATGTTTATTGGTTCTAATACCGAAAAGGTAATTCGTTACGCTCATGTGCCTGTATTAGTGGTAAAAGACACTCCGATAGTAAGTAAATTAGAGAAGGCAGTTTTTGCGTGTGATTTTTCTGATGATGATGTTAGTCCTTATTTAGAAGCTAAAACTTTTTTCGAAAAAATGAATTGCAGTTTACAATTAGTGTATGTTAGTACACCAACTACAAAGTTTAAAAGTACAAAAGAGATTGAAGAAAAGATGATTCAGTTTTTTAATAAAACTAATGAAGATGTAAATGAAGTTTCTAACGTAAAAGTAATCTCTGATTATTCAGTAGAAAAGGGAGTGTTATATTATACCAACAAAAGTGAGTCGGATATTTTGGCTGTAGCGACCCATGGTAGAAAAGGAATTTCTCACTTTTTTGAAGGAAGTATTTCAGAGGATATTGCGAATCACAGTAAGTTGCCGGTACTTTCATTTAAGATTTAATATCAATAATTTAATTATAAAACAAAAAACTCGATACAGATTGTATCGAGTTTTTTGTTTTATATAAAAGTAAAATTACTTAGCTTCTTTAGCCTTAATATTGCTTACAAATTTTTGTAAACGTTTACCGTAATCTGAAGCTTTAACTTTATCAGTTAAACTATTATTAATAGTATCTAATAATTGAATATTAGCATCGAATAATTCTGATAAAGCAATATAAGGAGCAGCTTCACTATTAGCATTTGCGATGGCAAAATTTGTAGTAAATAAAAAACGACGACGCATCATTTTTTTATAATCAGCTTCTAATTGCTTAATTAAACTATCATTTTTAGTTTTACGAACTTCAAAATCTTTAGCGATAAAATCTAAACGCTGATCTCTAAAACGACCATCTATTTCACGAAATTTATCCATTACTTCTTGATTTTTAGATCCTTTTATTTCTGGATTAAATCCAAAGTTTTCAACACCATCATTAATAGTAATTTCTCCTTTTTCTCCAAAAAACATTAAGTGTTTGTCTTTAGTATTACCATCAAAAGTTAAGTAATACATAACAGGAGTGTCTACATTATCAGTCAATGTAAATTTATCGCTACCTAATAAAGCCATAGAATCGACAGACACTAAAAGGGTATCATTCATTTTTTGAAGATAAAGCGTACCTTTTTTTAATCCTTTAATTTGACCTTTAACAATCATGTTTCCTTCTTTTTTAGAAGAACATGCGATAGCTATAATTACCAATACGAAAATGGCTAAAAGTTTTTTCATCTGAAATAAAATTTTGAATTGCAAATATGCAGAAATCTACTAAATTTTAGAGGCTATTTCCATTAAAATTGTACACAAGATAGCTCCAACAGTTCCAATAGCGTAACCAAATACAGCTAATAAAACACCTACAGTCGCTAAAGATGGGTGAAATGCAGAAGCTACAATAGGAGCAGAAGCAGCACCACCAACGTTAGCTTGACTACCTACTGCTAAAAAGAAGTAAGGAGCTCTAATTAGTTTAGCAACTAATATTAATAATCCTGCATGAATACTCATCCAAACTAAACCAATTGCGATTAATCCTAAATTATCAAAAATCATTGCTAAGTCCATTTTCATACCAATGGTAGCAACTAAGATGTAAATAAATACACTACCTAGTTTACTAGCACCTGCACCTTCGTAGTTCTTAGCTTTTGTAAACGATAAAATAATTGCAATAATGGTTGAAATACTAATCAACCAAAAGAAACTTGAACCTAAAAAGGTGAAAACGTTTTTCCAAGTTTCAGATTCAATACCAGCAACTAAATCGCTAAATAAAGAACTTAAATATGATGCAGCAAAGTGACCAAAACCAACAGTTCCGAATGCTATGGCAAGCATAATCATTAAATCTGTTAACGAAGGGTTTCTTTTTACACTTTGTGTAAAACTAGAAACCTTTTCTTTTAACTCTTCAATCGCTGTAGTATCTGCTTTTAACCACTTGTTAATTTTATCTTTTCTACCAATTCCGATTAACAAAATAGCCATCCAAATATTAGCAACTACAATATCAACAAATACCATACCTCCATATTTAGCAGGACTGTATTGGTAAATTTCTAACATGGCAGTTTGGTTAGCACCTCCACCAATCCAGCTTCCAGCTAAAGTTGATAAACCTCTCCATACAGCATCAAATCCTGCTCCTCCAACTGTTTCTGGAGAAAATATTGAAATTAATAAAATAGCTAAAGGACCACCAATAATAATACCTATGGTTCCGGTGAAAAACATAATTAGTGCCTTAGAACCTAGATTAAAAATAGCTTTTAAATCGATACTCAAGGTCATTAAAACCAAAGCAGCAGGCAATAAAAATCTACTAGCAACATAATACAATTGAGATTTTCCTTTTACAGCTTCGCCAGCTGTACTTACCGTTTCCCATTCAGGAGCAATAACCCCAAGAGTAGTGAATATTGCAGGAATAAAATATGCCATGAATAATCCTGGAACTATTTTATAGAATTTATGCCAAAACCCTGAAGTTTTAGATTCAGTATAAAATACAAATCCTAATGAAATCATTAAGATTCCGAATACAATAGCATCATTTGTAAAAGTAGGTGCAGTCATTTTTATGTTAGTTTTTTGCTAAAGTATGAAAATTACTTAGTCTTTTTTCTGTGATCAGTACTTATAGCAATTCCTAATTGAATTCTATCAAAGCTTCTACTAGCGTCATTTGAAATATTCATATAACCAACTTGTAATTTTACAACATCAGAAAGTTTATATTTTAAACCAGTTCCAAACCAATTCTGATTGTATGATTGTCCGTCAAAATCAAAGAAGATTTCGTCATATAGATAAGTTGACCATTTTTTAGATAATGGATAACTTAAACCTAATTGATATCGAATAAAATGACCTGTTCTTGACTCAAAAAAACGTTGCTCAGCTCTTAAACGGTGAGCAATACCTAAATTGGATAATTTATGTTTTACATTTAAATCTTCGTAAATACGATGCTCATTATCATCACCACCATCTACATTATATGAATCAAGATCATCAGTATTTAAAAAAGCATACCCAATAGTAGCACTTACGGTTTTATTAAATTGATAATTACCACCTAATCGTCCAATAAATTGTTGCATATCATCACCAACTTCAAAAAAACGGAAATGTGCCATGGTTTTTAAACTAAACTTATCTGAAACTTTATGAGAGCCGTTATACATGTACCAAACTCCCAGTTCTTTTTCAGGGTTTTCCTGAGCGTAACTATTAATACTTACTAGGAATAATAAAAAGATTACTGTTTTTTTCATTTTTTAAATTATGTTAAGAAAGCAAAAATAAGGAAAAGAAGACCTTTTAAAAATTTATATGAAAACATTACATTTACGTAATTTATAAATCGATAAATTGTGGAAGAAGAAATTGAAAACTTATCTATTACTGAATTAAAAACTGAGTTGTTTGCTTTTTTGAATTTAGAAAAAGGAATTCCGTTTACTTACATTACTTTATTTAAAAAGCCATTTGACGCAATAAAAACTTATACTTTAAAGGATAGGAAGTTTTTAACCAATCCATTAAAATATTTATTGTTTAGCGTAGCCGTTTATACTTTATTCGTTAATTATCATAATGGGTTTAAAGATTTTATGACGAATGCAAATAAGGGTAATAAAAAGACGTTCGAAGGGATTGAAAAAATGTTTGATGCAGAACTTTTTGAGAAATTTTTACTAGCTCAAGAGTTTTATTTGTCTTCGATGAATATTATCTATCTTTTTGCAGTACCTATAGTTGGATGGGTGACTTATTTATTTTTTAGGAAAAAATATAATTATGCAGAGAATTTAGCTATACATTGTTATTTGTTTGGGACTGCAAATTGGACAAGTTTAATCCTAATATTGGTAACATTATTTTTTGATTTTTCTGGAGGTTTTATGTTATTTTTAGGAATAACTACTTTTATGATAATTTTTTATCTAATAAAATACATATATCAAATAAAATGGATCAATGCTTTAGGTATTCAACTATTATTATTGATAATTTTTATGATTACAACTCAAGTTTATTTAATAGGCCTGTTTTTTTATTACCTATTATTTACTTAAAAAAATAAAAACCCTTTGTGGAAAACACAAAGGGTTTTTAACTAAACTATTTTTAATAATTATAATTCGTTATTTTGTAAAGGTTCTTCTTTTTTAAGATATTTATCTAAGAACTTTAAAATTCGACTATTCGATTCGATTTGATTTTTCTTTTTAACAAAACCATGTCCTTCATCGTCAAATAAAACATACTCTACAGGAACCCCATTTTTTTTAACTCCTGCAACTATTTCATCAGATTCTATTTGTAAAACTCTTGGGTCTTTTGCTCCTTGTAAAACCATTAATGGTTTGGTTACTTTATCTGTATGAAATAAAGGTGATATTTTCTTTAAACGAACAGAATCTGCCGAATGTGGATCGCCTAGTTCTTTATATAAAGCCTCTCTGAAAGATTCCCAATATGGAGGTATGCTTTTTAAAGTACGCATCCAGTTAGTTACTCCAAAAATATTTACTCCAACAGCAAATTCTTCAGGAGTATATGTTAAGGCGGCCATGGTCATATATCCCCCATAAGAACCTCCGATAATTCCAATCTTATCACCATCTATTTGTGGTTGTTTTGCTAACCAATTTTTTCCCTCTACACAATCTTGTAAATCTTTTTCACCATGATTTAAGTCATCCATGGTAAAAAAAGTTTTTCCATAACCACTACTTCCACGATTATTTACTGCTAAAACAGCATAACCATGATTTACTAGGTATTGAATTCTTGAATTGAAGCCTTGACGAGATTGACCACCAGGACCACCATGAACCCAAACCAAAGCAGGAACTTTATTGTTTTCTGTTGCTTGATGTGGTAAGTAATAAATAGCAGGAATGGTAACTCCATCGAAAGAAGGATAACGAATTACTTTAGCGTTTACCAAATCAGCACCATCAATTTCTTTGTTCAATACATCTGTTAATTGTGTTTGTTTTTTAGTTTTTAAATCATACACATATAGGTTAGATGGAGTATGAGAACCTCCCGCATAAAAACGCATCATAGATTCATCTCTTGAAAACCCAACATTGGTAATACTTTTACCATCTACGTTTGGAAGCTCAATATTTTTACCAGCTTCAATATCAAAAATTTCTATTACATTTTTAGCATCTTCATTTATATAGGTAACTCTGTACTTTCCGTTATTGGTAAAATAACTTCCAGAAACATCCCACTTTTTTTGTAATACTTTTTCTATTTCTCCGCTTGTAATATTATATTTCATTAAACTAGCAAATTCTCCGTCGGCATCAGTTGTGTAATAAAAATTAGTATCATCTGTAGAAAAATCAGCAGCAGAATTGCCACTTAGTGTTTTATTTATTTTTGTGTTCTTTTTAGATGTTCTGTTGTATAAAAATAAATCACTATCATTTGTGTTTACTGTTTTACTTAATGCAAAATAGTTTTTGTTGTTAGATATTGCAGCAACATTATACCCTTCTTTATTTTCATAAATCATTTTAGGGATTAATGTTTCAATATCCATTTCGTAAACATCCATGAAACGTTTGTCTCTCTTGTTTGAAGCATAAAAGAAACTTTTTTTATCTTTAGACCAACCATAAAAACTAGCTCTGGCTCCTTTTTGGGGCGTTAATTCCTTAATACTGCCATCAAGCTCTCTTAAGAAAATGTGATAAATTTCATCTCCGTTATTGTCCATACTAAATAATATTCTATTATCTTTTGGAAAATAAGAACGAGCGAAAACAGAAGAACTATCTGATGCTGTAATCGGTGTAAATGTACCATCTGAAGTAGAAACGGTATACATATTATAGATTCCCGATCGATTACTGGTTACCAATAGTTTTGATTTATCTGGAGAAAAGCTTCCGCCAAAAACACTCTCGTTATCCATCATCTGTTTGATGGTATATTTTTTTACCTTTTTTATCGCTTCTTTAGAAGAACCTTTGTCTTTTTTACAGGCTATTACAGATAAAGTAATAACTAAAAGAAATGCTAGTTTTTTCATTGTTTTATATTTAGTTTGTTGATTTACATAAATATACTGATTAATCTATAAAAAAGTTTTCAGTCTTTTTAAAAGGAGAAATGGTTATGTTTTCTACTGATTTTTGATATTCTTTCCAATCAGTATTGAAAAATGTATTAGTTTTTCCAAGAGCTTCTTTTAAAGAAGTTTTTAATTGATCAATTAGCTGTTTTTCAGTTTCAGTTTGCTCTCCAAATCGAGAACCAACATACCAACGAGCAGTTCCTAAACGTTGGTTAACTGTAACTTCAGGGTTTCTAATAATTCCTTGTCTCTTGTCAACTTTACCTAAATAGACGGCAATTAGTGTATCTATTTTTTTAGTAATATCAGTAGATGCTTTTATTTGCTCTTTATATTTCTCTTTATCTTCTTTGGTAAACTTTGTTTTATAGTCTTTAACGATCTTTTTGCTCTCAACTAATTGTTTTACAGCATCAGCTATAGTTTTTTGATATTCTTGCAATTCTTTACTAGTATTATATTTTTGATTGATGGCGGACTCAGAAGTGGTAAGTCTTGGGTCAGATTCAACCTTAATATTTTGCTCTGAAGTTTGATCGCCAAAAGTCATTTTTAAACGATAAGTTCCTGGTTTTACACGAACACCACTAGGTTCTCTTTTTTGTTTTCTAATAGTTCTAGATGGTCTCGAAACACCTTTTTCATTTAAATACCAATAGGTCTTATGAATACCATTTTCTTTAGGGGTTTTATGTTTTAATGTTCTAATTAATCGAGTACCATCAAAAATTTCAAGCTTAATAGAATCGTGTTTTATTTTTGGAGTCTCTTCTTTTTTAACTTCTTTTACTTTTTTTGAAGAATCAATTTTCTTTTCTGGTTTATTGATATAGTAAGAAATCGCAGCACCACGTTTTCTGTTTTCACCATTGTACAACGCATCACCACCAAATCTACTTCCAGTAGGTTGTTGATAAGCTGTCATATAAGCTGTAGGAGGTTCAAATAATTCTAACTTATTTTTAAGTGTGTTTTGATTTTTAGCGATTTCTCGTAACGGACGAATATCGTCTAAAACCCAAGCAGCTCTACCAAAAGTTCCAATAACTAAATCGTGTTCACGAGGATGAATTACTAAATCTTTTACAGAAACAGTAGGGAAACCTTGCATCCATTTTGTCCATTTTTTACCACCATCTATAGAAATGTATAAACCATCATCGGTGCCTAAAAACAATAAATTAGCTTCAATAGGATCTTCAACAATACTTAATGTATAACTTTCTACATCGTTAGAATCAACAATACGCTCCCATGTTTTTCCGTAATCTTTGGTTCTATATGCATAAGGTGTGTAATTAAAACGACGATAATCATTTGCAATTAATAAAGCCTCCCCTTTATTTTTATTGGATGCTTTTATTTGTGTAATCCAGCTGTTAGCAGGTAAACCCTTTATGTTTTTTGAAACATTTGTCCAGGTGGCACCATCATTTTTAGTGATTTGTACTTGTCCATCATCAGTGGCTACCCAAAGCATGTTTTTCTCTAAAGGAGAAGGTTCAATCACTAAAATAGTAGTATGATTTTCTGCTCCAGTAGCATCCATAGTTAAACCACCGCTTTCTGATTGTTTTTGTTTACTAGGGTTGTTGGTTGTTAAATCTGGAGAAATAACTTTCCAAGTTAACCCTTTATCAATTGATTTATGTACAAACTGACTTCCGAAATATAAAGTTGAATTATCGAATGGATCAATATTTATGGCAGCATTCCAATTAAAACGCAATTTAACTTTTGCGTCTGGGTGCGTTGGACGAACTGTATAATTATTACCTGTTTTATAATCGTAACGAGAAACATATCCTTGCTGACTCATTGTCCAACCGTAACGAGAATCATCTCTATCTGGTACTACATCAAAACCATCACCAAAACTAATTTCTTGCCAATAAGAATTTCTAATTCCTTGGGCTTTCCATACATAAGCTGGACCGCGCCAAGAACCATTATCTTGCATTCCGCCATAAACATTATAAGGGAATTCATTATCTACATTTATATGATAAAACTGAGCTACAGGTAAATTGCCAATAAAGCGCCATGTTTTCCCACCATCTTTGGTAATGTTTAATCCACCATCATTCCCATCAATCATAAACTTACCATTATTCGGATCTATCCACCACGCGTGATGATCTGGATGTACACCATTGTCTACGCCATAAGCCGGCATTAATTGTTTAAAAGATTTACCACCATCTTGAGAAACATTTACATAGGTGTAAATAGAGTATAAGCGATTTTCATTTTGTGGATCTACATAAATTTCAGAATAATAGAAAGGCCTGTTTCCAATACCTCTATTACCTGATTTATTATTAATCATCTTCCACTTAAAGCCACCGTCTTCACTTTTGTAAAGCGCATTTTTTTTAGCTTCAACCAAAGCATAAATTACATCAGGGTTTGAGCGAGAAATAGCAACACCAATTCTTCCTAAATCTCCTTTAGGAAAACCTTCTTTATCTGTGATTTTTTTCCAGTTTTCTCCACCGTCATGAGTAATGTATAATCCACTCCCTTTTCCTCCTGAATTAAAAAACCACGGATCACGTTTGTGTTCCCACATTGCTGCAATTAATTTGTTTGGATTAGAAGGATCCATTACTAAATCAGCAGCTCCTGTTTTTATATTATTGAATAAAATTTGTTTCCAAGTTTTACCGCCATCGGTAGTTTTATAGACACCACGTTCTTTGTGTTCTCCCCAAGGTGAACCGATTGCGCCAACATAAACAATATTTGGATTTGTAGGGTCAATTATTACACGATGAATATGACGTGTTTTTTCTAACCCCATAGACTTCCATGTTTTTCCAGCATCTAAAGATTTATAAATTCCATAACCTCCATTTAAACTGTTACGAGGATTTCCTTCTCCTGTACCAGCCCAAATAACACTTGGGTTTGATTGCTGAATAGCTAAAGCACCAATAGATGCTGTAACTTCTTTTTCGAAAATTGGTTCCCATTTTATTCCACCTGAAGTTGATTTCCAAACACCTCCAGAAGCTGTACCTACATACATGATATCAGGGTTTGATTGTACAACGTCAATTGTTGTTACACGACCAGACATTCCTCCTGGACCGATGTTTCTTGGTTTCATGTTTTTAACTAAATCCATTGAGAATTCTTGAGAAAATAGTAATGGAGTTATAAGTAAAAAAAAGATTGGTAGTAGTTTTTTCATTGCTATATTATTGATAAGAAGACAAGGTACAAAATAGAAAACCACTCAATAATTTACTGAATGGTTTTTAACATTTTATTAAGAGCTTGAATTTATTCTTCTTTCTTTTTAGGCTCTCGTTTAGCTTCTTTAAGTTTTTGCATAAGCATCCATTCGATTTGTCCGTTTGTAGAACGAAATTCGTCTGATGCCCATTTTTCAATGGCTTTTATGATGTCTTCATTTATACGAAGTGCAAATGCTTTCTTTTTTGCCATGCTTATTTTTTTACAAAAGTAACAATGGTTTTGATTAGTTTTTTCGATAAAGGATAATCAGGAGAATAATACGATTTTAAATTATCTTCATCATTAACCTCTTTTAAAACATGATTCATGTTTTCTATAATTGCATATTCAGCATTAGGTTTAGCTTTTTTTAAAGCTTCAGCATCAGTAATTAAAACTTGTAGGTCTTTATCTCCATTTATAATTAATGTTGGTATTGTTACTTTCTTAATTTCTACTAACGGGCTTAACTTAATCCAAGATAACCAAAAAGCTTGATTCGTTTTTGAGAAAAGTCCGGCTAAATTAGGACTTACATTTTTAATAGAACCTGTTTCTTTGAGTTCTTTAAAATGTGCTTCTAAAGGCTCTTTGATTTTAGGATCCTTAGCAGCTAATTGTCTCACAAAAATTTTATCAATTATTTCTCCAGCTCCAGCTAAAGAGATGTATTTGTCGACATTGTTTAAAGCTTTCATAGCGACTAAAGAGCCTTGGCTATGACCAATTAATATAATTGATGCAAAACGTTTGTCATTTTTAAAATTATTAACAACCTCTTGAATATCAAAGATAAAATCAGAAATATAAACACCATCCTTTAAAAATGAAGCATTTTTAGGATTCGAAGTGCGTTTGTCGTAACTAAAAAAAGCAATATTTTGTTTATTAATAGCCTCTCTAAACTGTTTAATGTATTGTGGTTGATTACCATCTCTATTGACACCACCAGAACCATGTACCCAAATAATTAAGGGAGATTTTTCTTTTGTATATGTTAGCGTTCCAGGTAATTGAATAGCTTGATTGTTTACAAGTATTTCTTCAGTTTTTACCTGAGCATTAGAAACTATAATGCTAAAAATATAAATGATAGTAAATGCAATAATTCTTATCATGACAATTTGTTTTTATAGGTTTCTAATACACGTTTAGCTTCATTTTCTTTTTGAGTACCAATTAATATTTTTTCTCCATTTTTAAAGACTACTTGTATCCCTTTATTTCCTTTTACTGTGTATGAACCGTGTTTTATTCCCCAGCCGCCATAATCCATAATCGGACGGAATTTTATTACTCTAACAGTCACTATATCGCTCCAGTTTTTTTTCTTTGGAGTTAATTGAAATGGAGGAAAATGATAATAAATTCCAGTTTCATCAATTTTTGTTTTTAGTTTCAAAGAGAAAAAAAATAGGGTAAAAATAAGCATACCTATAGCTGTAATAACTAATCCTCCATTTGGCATTGGATTGTCTCCAAAAGGAATTTTTAAAATTAGTTGCTGATAGATTCCGTATAAGAATAATGTATTCAGACTTATAAATAAAACCCAAACCCACCATTGTGTAAATCGTTGTTCTTCTTTAAAAACTTTCATGCTTACCTATTTTTATCTCGTTCAAAAACTATTCTTGGATATTGTTCGGCAATATGTTTAACCACCCATCCATCTCTAGCATATTGATTTAATGTGTCTTCTAATTTTTGATTATTTTTTGTAAGACCAGCTTTCCAACTTACTACTTTATATTCTTTCATTACTTCTTATTATTTTGTAGTGTATATCCGATAGCTGCTCCAATTGCAATACCAATAGAAACCCCTATAGCAATATTGTTTAAAGCAACTCCTAAAGCAATGCTAATAGCTAGCTTATTTTCTTTGTTCTTTTTGTTCATGGTTTTAATGACTTAAAGTTCCTGTGTTCACTACTGGTGAAGCCTCTTTGTCTCCACATAAGATAACTAATAAGTTACTTACCATAGCAGCTTTACGTTCTTCGTCTAGCTCAACAATTTCTTTTTTATTTAATTCTTCTAAAGCCATGTCCACCATATCTACAGCACCTTGAACAATTTTATGACGTGCAGCAACAATTGCGGTAGCTTGCTGACGCTTTAACATAGCACTAGCAATTTCCTGTGCATAAGCTAAGTAACCAATACGAGCCTCTAAAACTTCGATACCAGCAATGGCTAAACGTTCTTCTAATTCTTTTTCTAAAGCTTCAGAAACTTCATTTACACTAGAACGTAATGTAATATCTTCTTCATGACCTTCATCAGCAAAATTATCATATGGATACATGCTCGCTAGTTTACGAACAGCAGCATCAGTTTGCACACGGACGAAGTTTTCGTAATTGTCTACGTCGAAAGCAGCTTTATATGTTTCGGTAACTCGCCATACTAGAATTGTAGAAATCATCACTGGGTTTCCTAATTTGTCGTTTACTTTTAAACGTTCACTATCAAAGTTACTCGCTCTTAGAGAAACTGTTTTCTTTTTGTATAATGGATTCGCCCAATACAATCCGTTTTGTTTTACCGTACCTACATATTTTCCAAAAAACAATAAAACTTTAGATGAGTTAGGGTTTACCAAGATAAATCCAAGAGCAGTAATAAAACCTGTTAAGACAAATAGTAGATAAATAGGATTTTCGTTAGATATGGTTAAAATAATACCGCCTACAATAAATGCTAATACTATAAAGAACATTAAATAACCGTTTGCTGGTTTGATGATTTTTTCTGATTTCATATTTAGTTTAAATTAAAGTGATATTAAAATGATATCACAAAGATATATGTAATTTTATGTTAAAACCAAATTTTTGAATGAATATTTTTATACTTTAGCGAAAAATTAACAGAAATTTATTTATGAAAATCAAGGTTTTATTATTGCTTAGTGTATTTTTTATAAGTGTTTCATCTATAGCAAATAACGATGATGTTTGGGGTCCAACTGGTCATAGAGCTACAGGTAAGATTGCAGAAAAAAATTTAACGAAATCAGCAAAAAAGAAGATTGAAAAGTTATTACAAGGAGAAAGTTTAGCTTTTGTTTCAACATATGCTGATGAAATTAAATCTGATAGAAAAACATATGGTAAGTTTTATACTTGGCATTATGTAAATATGCCTTTAGATGCAAAATATGAGGATTCGAAGAAGAATCCTAAAGGAGATTTAATCACAGGAATTAATGAGTGTGTTAAAATCTTAAAAGATAAAAATAGTTCAACTGCTGATAAACGTTTTTACTTAAAAATGTTGGTGCACTTAGTTGGAGATATGCACCAGCCAATGCATATTGGTCAATCTGAAGATAAAGGAGGAAATACGATTCAAGTGCAATGGCACGGAAGAGGTTCTAACCTGCATAGAGTTTGGGATGAGAACTTAATTGAAAAATGGGGAATGAGCTATGTAGAGTTAGCAGATAACGCAAAGCATTTATCAAAAGAACAAATTAAAGCAATCCAAAAAGGAAGTGTTATCGATTGGATGTACGATACTCATAAGTTAACAAAACAAGTATATGGTTCGGTTAAGTCAGGTGATAAGTTACGTTACCGTTATTCTTACGATTACTTTCCAATTGTTAGAGAGCAATTACAAAAAGGAGGTTTGCGTTTAGCAAAATTATTAAACGAAATTTTCTGCTAATTATAAGTTTATTAATAAAATTTTAAAGTCCTAAAGAATTTTCTTTAGGACTTTTTTCTTGTTAATGTTTCGTTAATTCAGTTTTTTGAATGTGATAATCACTTAATTTTGAGATAAATAATTTAATGGATGTATAAATTACGATTATTAATTTTATTAGTTTTTGTTATCTTTTCTTGTGAAAATAAAGAGAGTTCTTCGAATAAAGATGTTGTAAATATAAAGCTAGAGACTTTGAATTATGAGCAGTTAAAACCATTGCTTCATAAGGATGATGATAAAACATATGTAATTAATTTTTGGGCTACTTGGTGTTTGCCCTGTGTAAAAGAATTACCAGCTTTCGAGAAGTTAAATAAAGAGTATAAAGATAAAAATGTTGAGGTTGTTTTGGTAAGTTTAGATTTTTCAAGACAGTTAGAAACGAACTTAATTCCGTTTTTAAAAAATAAGAATATAAAATCTAAAGTGATTCATTTTGAAGATAAAAATGAACAATTTTGGATTCAAGATATCGCAGATAATTGGTCAGGATCAATACCTGCAACAATTATTTATAATTCGAAAAAGAGAAAGTTTTATGAACAGTCGTTTCATTACGAAACGTTAAAAAATGAATTACAAACCTTTTTAAACTAATTAATTATGAAAATTTTTAAAACAGTAGTAATGCTAGTCGTAGTTATAGTTATTTCTGCATTTACATTAAATACTTCGAAAGGATATAAAGTTGGAGATACTGCTTCAGATTTTAAGCTTAAAAACATTGATGACACTATGGTTTCTTTGGCTGATTTTAAAGAAGCTAAAGGATTTATTGTGGTGTTTACTTGTAATATGTGTCCGTATTCGGTTGCAAATGAAGATCGATTAATAGCGTTAGATAAAAAATACAAACAAAAAGGATATCCAGTAATTGCTATTAATCCTAACGACCCAAAAGTGTCTAAAGGAGATAGTTTTGCAGGTATGAAAACAAGAGCGAAAGAAAAAGGATTTACATTTCCTTATCTGTTTGACGAGGGACAAAAAGTATACCCGATGTATGGAGCAACAAAAACACCACATGTATATATTTTAAATAAAGATAATGACAAGTTAGTAGTAGAGTATATTGGAGCAATTGATGATTCTTCTCGTGATGAAAATAGTGTGTCAGAACGTTTTGTTGAAGATGCAGTGGAAGCTTTAATAAAAGGAGATAAGCCTAAAAAGAACAATACTCGTGCTATTGGTTGTTCTATTAAAGATAAAAGAAATTGGAAGTAATTTTCTTCTCAATAAAAAAGCCCAAGTTTAAATTTAAACTTGGGCTTTTTTATTGGTTTTTCGCTAACTAGTTTAGGAATATGAATCCGTTTTAATGATTTATATTCAACGTTAGCGAAAGGTATTAGAATTTAGTTTAAAAATCAAGCTAAATTATCGATCTAAAAAATCTTGATAGGCTTCTTGGCTAATAGCTCTACCTAAAGAATCTAAAACCTGATAATTTCCGGTTTGTATTACAGGCTTATTACTAACATAATCATATACAAACTCTCCATCTTTAGAGATAGTACCAAAGCCTTTGTTAAACACGTAGTGCACATATTGCTTGTCATTGGTATTAAAAATATGCTTGCCAGATTGAAACTGTTTTGAGTTACCACCTAATAAATCCGTTAAGGTGTAAGCAAGATCACTTTGTCCGCTATAATTGTCAATTGTAATTCCAGTTTTAGTCAATGCACCACCTAACCAAACCATCGGGATTTTAAAACGTATAGGAGCATTAAAATATCCTTCGTGTTTAGGTAAAGGATGTCCGTGGTCAGATAAAATAACAACAAGTGTATTATCCCACCAAGGCTGTTTTTTTGCCTCATCAATAAATTTTCCAATAGCTTTATCGGTATAAGCTTGGGCACTTCTATACAAATTTTCTTCGGAGTCTTTTCCGAATTTATATTCACCAGGAAACTCGTAAGGCTCATGGCTTGTTAGGGTTAAAGCTATTTCAAAGAAAGGTTGTTGTAAAGTAGGTTCAGATAAATCTTTAAGAAAGCGATCTAAAAAAATATGATCGTGTGCGCCCCATTTAGAATTCCAGTTTTCTTTGTTAAATTCAGTACCATCTACAATTCTATCAATATTACCATTACGTAAATAGGTAATCATATTCCCGAAATTACTATCGCCTCCATAATAAAAACCAGTATAATAACCCAGTCGTTTCATCTCTTGAGTTAGTATCGGTAGCGACTGCGTTTTATTCGGCATTTTCATAATGCTCTTGGTAGGTTGCGGATAGTAGCCACTTAAAATAGCAGGAAGACCTTTATCGGTTCGATCACCATTACCGTAAAAATTGGTAAATACAATACCTTCTTTAGCGAATCTATTTAAGTTTGGGGTTACATCTGGTTCTCCACCTACAGCTCCTACTGCTTTGGCTGATAAACTTTCCCAAACTAGTAAAATTACATTTGGGGTTTTAGTTCTTAAAATGGAATCAGTACCTGTTAAAAGCTGATTTCTTGTTTTATTGATAATGTTTTGAGCTACTTCTGTTTTGTAATGAACATATGGATTTTTATTATCAGCTCTGTGTGAAATGGTATTGGCGAAATTCCACATAAAATTTACAGCTGCATGATTGGCAAACATTTTTGTAGAAAAATACACATTACTTTGATTGATAGGAATGTTTCCGAAACCACCTCGAATAGGAATGATTAAAGCTCCGATTAATAAAAGAAAAACAGGAGCTTCTATAAAATAACCTTTATCTAATTTGCTTAAGGCTATATTTAAAACTCTATTAAAAAAATAAATAACAATTAAAGAGATGAAAAGCCAAACGAGAATCCCTCCAATTAATTGAAAGGTAGAAACAGAAGCCATCATTATTTTAGGAGCATTCATGTAGTTTAATAAAGTAGTATCAATACGAACTCCCCAAGATTTATACAAAATTATGTCTACTAGCATAAATAAGTTGACGATAAATATGATAAGGAAGGTATAGCCTTTAATTATAGAACTAATATATTTTTTTGGTATCCATATTGAAAAAAGGATAATTAAAAAAGGAATTGCAGACAGATAAGCTGCAAAAGAAAAATCCAATTGAACTCCGTATAAAAAAGTTTTAAGTGCTGTTACAAAACCAAGCTCAGAAGTTTTATCAAAATAATAGGTTAAAAATAAAAATCGAGCAAAGAAAAAATAAGCAACCCATAAAAGATAATAGGTACAGTTAAATAAAAATCTATTCTTAAAACTATTCATTTTTTTGAAGTTGAGAGGTTTATTCAGTAACTTTTAATCGAGCTTGTGCAGTAACGGATATATCTGAATAATCATTATTTAAGTATTTTAAATACCCAGTAATAGCAATCATAGCAGCGTTGTCAGTTGTGTACTCAAACTTAGGAACGTATGTCGTCCATCCCCAATGTTTTTCAGCAAGTTGTAATCGTTTTCTAATTTCAGAATTCGCAGATACACCACCAGCAATAGCAATGTGTTTTATACCAGTATGTTTTACCGCATTTTTTAATTTACCCATTAAAATTTCGACAATAGTATATTGTATCGAAGCGCAGATATCATAAAGATTTTCTTTAACAAAATCTGGGTTTTCTTTTTCTTGCTTTCTAATAAAATATAAGATAGCAGTTTTTAAACCACTAAAGCTAAATTCTAAATCACCAACTTTAGGTTTGGTAAAAGGAAATGCTTTTGGGTTACCTAATTGCGCGTATTTGTCAATTAAAGGACCTCCAGGGTAAGGTAAGCCTAAAATTTTAGCAGATTTATCAAAAGCTTCACCTACAGCATCGTCAATTGTTTCACCTAAAATTTCCATTTCAAAATGATTGGTGATTTTTACAATCTGAGTATGTCCGCCACTAATTGTTAAACAAACAAAAGGAAACGGAGGAATTTTACTATCCTCTTCTTCGATAAAATGCGCTAAAATATGTGCTTGCATATGGTTAACATCTATCAAAGGAATATTTAATCCTAAAGCTAACGACTTCGCAAAAGAAGTCCCTACTAATAAAGATCCCATTAAACCTGGTCCACGAGTAAAAGCAATGGCATTTAAATCGTGTTTGGTAATGTTAGTTTGCTCTATGGCTTGCTGTACAACAGGAACAATATTTTGTTGATGTGCTCTTGAAGCCAATTCAGGAACAACACCACCGTATTTGGCATGTATTTCTTGGTTGGCAACTACGTTACTTAATACTTTTCCGTTACAAATTACTGAAGCACTAGTATCATCACAAGAGCTTTCAATTCCTAAAATGTAAATATTATTTGTATTCAATTTATATCAAATTAGACAGCAAAAATATCGATATTGCGTTAGATTTTCGTTAAAATTGACATTTCTTTAAAATAAGGCAGCATTTTTGCAGTTTGCTGATTACATTTGTTAGTTAGTTTATAAAGGGGAATAGTATCAAAAAAACAGGTAAAATAATATGGAAGATATTAAAGTATACACTACTTTTTTTACTCCTGCTTTTTATTTTACTTTCAATACCAGCAGTTCAAACCAGAATTGCAAAAAAAGCAACAAATTGGGTTAATAAAGAATATAAGACCAATATTGTTGTAAAAAAAGTAGACCTATCGTGGCTAGGTATTGTGCAACTTAAAGAAATTGAAATTAGAGATCACCATAAGGATACACTAATTTTTGTACAGAACTTAAGTACTTCACTACAAAATGTAAAAAGAATTTTAGATAATAATGTCGATTTAGGTTCAGCTTCTTTATCAGGTGTTCATTTTTATATGAAAACATATAAGGGTGAGAAAAACGATAATATGTCAATCTTCATTGATAGTTTTGAAGATGGTAAGCCAAGAGATAGTTTATCGAATCCATTTATTTTACGAAGTGATAAAATTTCTTTAGATAATTTAACTTTTAAGTTACTGGATGAAAATAAAAAAGATCCACTTCAATTTGCAGCTTATAAGACAGGAGGAGAACTTAATAATTTTTCAATTATAGGCCCTGATGTATCTTTGAAAATTAGAGGTATGCACTTTACCGAAAATAGGGGTGTGAATGTTTCTAACTTATCTACTGATTTTTCTTACACTCTAAAGCAGATGCTTTTTGAGAAAACAACACTTGAGACAGATAATGAATCAAAATTAGTTGGAGATATAAAACTGACTTATAACCGTAAAGATCTTGCTAATTTTAATGATAAAGTTAAGATTAAAGCCAAATTTGTAAAGAGCGCTCTTGCAGTTAAAGATCTAACAAAGTTGTATAACGAATTAAGTGGTAACGATATATTATATTTTTCAGGAAATATTAATGGAGTGCTTAATAACTTTAGTGCTAATAATATAAGATTACATTCTAAAAAAGGAATGAGAATTATTGGTAATATGGGTTTTGTTAATGCCATAAAAACCAGTAGAGGATTTGTTTTTGATGCAGATTTAGATAAGGTAACAGCTAATTATCATCAATTAAAAAGCGTATTACCTAATTTACTTGGCAAAAGCTTACCTTCAGAATTTCAGCGATTGGGAAATTTTACCATGCAAGGCATTATAAGAGTTACACCCGAACAAATGGATGCGACGCTATCTGTTGATTCTGAAATCGGAACTACAATTTCAGATCTTCAGCTTACCAATATTGATAATATTGATGAAGCTACATATGTAGGAGAAGTTGAATTTAAAGATTTTGATCTAGGAGTATTTACCAACGATCCTATTTTAGGAAAAATCTCATTAAAAGCTGATGTAAATGGAAGTGGATTTAATGTAGATAATATCAACACAATTATTATTGGTAAGGTAAGTGCCTTAACATTTAATCAATATGAGTATAAAGATTTAAACGTAAATGGGCAGTTTCAAAACAAAAAGTTTGATGGTTTATTAAGCGCTCAGGATGATAATTTTAAATTAAAATTTGAAGGGCTCGCAGATTTTTCATCAGCTATAAATAAATTCGATTTCGTTGCTAATATTGATAAAATAGATTTAAGAAAAACAAATTTGTTTACTCGTGATAGTATTTCGGAGTTAAAAGGAAATATAAACTTAAATATTTCAGGAAATACTTTTGATGACATAGTCGGTAAGGCCACGTTTAAAAACTTAGTATATAAAAACCAGAAGCAGAGTTATGCTTTTAAGAGGTTTGAGGTAAACTCATCTGTAAAAGATAGTATTAAGACGATTAATGTAGATTCTGAAGATATTGTAAAAGGGCAATTAAAAGGTAAATTTTCTTTTGATGAGTTGGTGCCGATTACTCAAAATGCTTTAGGTAGTGTTTATACAAACTATCAACCGCATGAAGTAGCTCCTAATCAATTTTTAGATTTCGATTTCACGATTTATAATCAAATTATAGATGTGTTTTTGCCAGAGATTTCTATTGGAAAAAACACAAAATTAAAAGGGAGAATAAATTCTGATAAGAATTCTGTTAAACTAACATTTTCTTCACCAGAAATAGATGCATATAAAAATGTTATAGAAAGCGTAGTGTTGAGGTTGGATAATAAGAATCCGCTATATAATACGCACTTAACAGCGGGTAAAATAAATACAAAGTATTATAATATTGAAAAACTGAATTTATTAAATCGTACTAAAAATGATACGTTGTTTTTTAAATCGGTTTTTAAAGGAGGTAAAAATTATTCCGAAAGTTTTAATCTCGACTTTTTTTATACGATAAACGAATTGCAGAAGTCTGTAGTAGGAATACAAAAATCAACTTTTAATTATAAAGGATTTGATTGGATTGTAAATCCTAAAAATGATTTAAATAATAAAGTTTCTTTTAATTTAAAAGAAGATAATTTCGAAATTAGTCCGTTTGTTTTTAAATCAGGAGATCAAAAAATAGGATTTAGAGGAATTGTTAGAGATAGTACCTACAAAGATGTACAAGCTAATTTTGAAAAAGTAAAATTGGCAAGCTTTTTACCACCCATAGATAGTTTAAAATTAAATGGAGATTTAAACGGAATTATTGATTTTAAGCAAGAAGGGAAGAAGTTAGCTCCAAAAGGAAATTTATTAATTGAAAATTTTAAAATAAATGATTTGCCTCAAGGTGATTTAGCCTTAAATGTTTCTGGAGATAATTCGTACGAAAAATTTAAAGTAAATCTTTCTTTAGCTAACGAAAAAGCTAAAAATATTTCAGCAGTTGGTGGGGTAGATTTTTCCAAAGATAGACCAACGATTGATTTGGATGTCTTTTTAAAAGAATATGAAATTGCTGCATTCAGTCCGTTAGGAGAGGAAGTTTTAAATAAATTAAGAGGAAAAGTTACCGGTAATTTTACTGCAAAAGGTTTTTTAAGTAATCCTGATTTTCAAGGTGTTTTAAATTTTGAAGATGCGGGTTTAACTTTTCCATATTTAAATGTTGATTTTAATTTAAAAGGAAATACGAGTGTTATTTTAGATAAACAGCAGTTCAAGTTAAATAATATTTTATTAGAAGATACAAAGCATTTAACTCAAGGAAATTTATCAGGATATATAGCACATCAAAATTTTAAAGATTGGTATTTAAAATTAGATATTGATACTAAAAACTTATTGGTGTTAGACACTCAAGAAGATGAAGAGGTTCAATACTATGGTACAGGTTTTTTAAATGGAAATGCTGAAATAAGAGGGCTTACCAATAATTTAGACATTATCGTAAATGGTAGTACAAATAAAGGAACTGTTTTCGTAATTCCTTTAAGTGATGTTAAAACCATTGATAATTACAAATTAATTCGTTTTAAAACAGGTAAGCCAGAAGACGATGAAAAGGGTAAAGCCATAAAAGATATTAAAGGACTTGATTTAAAAATCAATTTAGATGTAACCAAAGATGCTGTTGCCCAGGTAGTAATAGATAAAGTTTCAGGAAGTGAATTAAAAGGAAGTGGAGAGGGTAATTTAAGAATTGATATAAATACACTTGGTAAATTTAATATGTACGGTAATTTTAAAATTGACAATGGGTTGTACAATTTTAAATATGCTGGTATTACAAAACCATTTATTGTTCAAAAAGGAGGAACAATTTCTTGGGATGGAGATCCATATAATGCTGAATTAGATTTAACAGCCATTTATAAAACAAAAGCAAACCCAGCTCAGTTATTAGATAATATCAACTCGAATCGTAAAATCCCCATAGATTTATACACGAAAATTACAGGAAGTTTATTCGATTCAAAACAAGAGTTTGATATAAAAATTCCAAATGCAAATTCTACGGTAGCATCAGAGTTAGAGTTTGTTTTAAACGGAAACGACCTAAATACTAAAATGCAGCATTTTTCTTTTCTGTTAGCATTTGGTACTTTTTATAATGAAGATGCTATTGGTAATAGTGCAGCTTCTGGTTTAACAGGAACAGCATCAGAAATTGCTTCAAGTATTTTAACAAATATGCTGAATTCAGAAGGAAATAAATTTCAATTAGGTTTAGGGTATACACAAGGAGATAGAAGTGATGTAGATGATTTGAATTCTGATGATCAGGTAGATGTTTCATTTTCAACACAGTTTGGAGATCGAGTTTTGGTAAACGGAAAAGTGGGAGTTCCAGTAGGAGCAAATACACAAACTAGTGTGGTAGGTGAGGTAAAAGTTGAGGTGTTGTTGAATGAAGAAGGAAATTTAAGAGCGAATGTTTTTAACCGTCAAAATGAAATTCAGAACTCAACAGAAGAAGAAGGGTACACCCAAGGTATTGGTATATCGTATCAGGTAAATTTTAATAATTTATCAGAATTAGGCGAAAAAATAGGGTTAAAGAAAAAGAAAAAAGAGATTAAAAAAGATACTATAAAACTTAAAAAGAATAAACTAATTAAGTTTAAAACAAAAAAAGAAAAGAAAGAATAACCAAACTTATATGAGTAGAACAAATAAAGATTACTTAGTTGTAATGTTAAAAGGGATTGCTATGGGTGCTGCAGATGTTGTTCCTGGGGTTTCAGGAGGAACCATCGCATTTATTTCAGGAATTTATGAAGAACTATTGAGTTCTATTAGTAGTATAAACTTAAATCTTTTTAAAACACTTAAAAAAGATGGATTTAAAGTAGCTTGGAAACAATTAAACGGTAATTTTTTAGCATCTCTTTTTGTAGGGATTTTTATAAGTATTGTTTCTTTAGCAAAAGTGATTTCTTGGTTATTAGTAAATCACCCAATTTTATTGTGGTCTTTTTTCTTCGGATTAGTTTTGGCAAGTGTTCTTTATATAGCTAAACAAGTAACAAAATGGAATTTGGTTTCAATAGTTCTATTAGTTTTAGGAGCGATTTTAGCATACTATATAACTACATTAAATCCTTTAATTTCTGAAAGTGCCTCTCCGCTATTTATGTTTTTGGCAGGAGCAATTGCAATTTGTGCAATGATTTTACCAGGTATTTCAGGTTCTTTTATCTTAGTACTTTTAGGTGCTTATAAACCTGTATTAACAGCAATCAATAATCGAGATTTTACAACAATAGCAGTAGTTGGCGCAGGAGCTATAGTAGGTTTGTTGTCTTTTTCTAGAATTTTAAAATTTCTTTTCAATAACTATAAGAATTACACTTTGGTAGTGTTAACAGGTTTTGTAATCGGATCATTAAATAAAATTTGGCCTTGGAAAAAGGTATTAACATACCGTACCAATTCTCATGGAGAGCAGGTTCCGTTTAACGAATTATCAGTGTCACCATTTTCTTACGATGGAGACCCACAATTATTATATGCAAGTTTGTTAGCAGTTGTTGGGTTTAGTTTAATTTTATTACTTGAAAAATTGGCTGTAAAAAAACAGTAGAAATAAGTACCTTAGTCTTCTAATCAAACAGTATGTATAAGCAACGTACACTATTGCAAAAAGTAAACCTTTTCTTTAAAGGGTTGGCCATGGGAGGAGCAAACAAAGTACCAGGAGTTTCTGGTGGTATGGTTGCTTTTGTAATGGGTTTTTATGAAGAGCTTATTTATACATTTCAAAAAATTAACTTTAAGGCTTTTAAGTTGCTTTTTAGCGGACGATTTAAAAGTTTTGCAGAGTATACTAACTTGTCTTTTTTAACATTTGTAATGTTAGGAAGCATGTTTAGTTATTTTAGTATTTCCTTAATATTAGATTATTTTTTAAAGAATTACGAATTATATGTTTGGGCATGGTTTTTCGGAATGATAATCGGGTCCATTTATTATATATCCAAAGACTTTGGTGATTGGAAACTTAAAAATGTAATTGCATTAATAATTGGAACTTCGATAGGGATCTCAATTAGTTTTATGACTCCTGCTAAAGAAAATGATAACCTTTGGTTTGTTTTTATTTGCGGAATTATCGGTGTTTCTGGGATGACTTTACCTGGGTTGTCAGGATCATTTATCTTAATATTATTGGGTAATTATGTACTGCTTTTAGTAGATAGTGTAAACGCTTTTGGAAGTGTAATCACCAGTTTATTTTCAGGGGATTTTGAAGTACTAAAAGACCAAGCTAAAACACGATATTTAAAAATTATTGGTGTTTTTACTGCGGGGTCAGCTTTTGGATTAGTTTCAATATCCCATGTTTTAGGATATGTTTTAAAAAGATGGCATCAAATAGTTACAGCCGTTATTATTGGTTTTATCACGGGTTCTTTAGGTATAGTTTGGCCTTGGAAGAAAACAATTTTTAAAACTGATGAAAAAGGATTTTTATTTGATCAGAATGGAGATAAAATTGTAGAAAACTATCAACGTTATACTCCAGATTTATCTTCGCAAGAAACTTGGATTTCAATAGGGTTTATAGTTTTAGGTATAGCTTTAATTTTAATTATTGATTTTTATGGGAAAAGAAAAAAATAAAACGCTATTCGCTTTAGTGGGTAGAAATATTTCCTATTCCTTTTCTAGAGGATATTTTACTGATAAGTTTAAAGACTTAAATTTGGATAATCATGAGTATATCAATTTTGATATTCAAGAGATAAAAGAACTTACTCAAAAAATAAAAGAAAATAAAAAAGTCCTAAAAGGATTAAATGTAACAACTCCTTATAAATTAGAGGTGTTTAATTATCTAGATAAGATTGATAAAAAAGCACTGAAAGTAGGAGCTGTAAATACTATAAAAATCACTAAAAAAGGAAGGTTAAAAGGTTTTAATACCGATGTTTATGGTTTTAAAAAATCATTAAAACCTTTGTTAAAAATTCATCATAAGAAAGCACTGATTTTAGGAACAGGAGGAGCATCGAAAGCTATAGCATTCGCACTCGATAAATTAAATATTCAATATAAGTTTGTTTCTAGAAGTCCTGATGATAAAAAACAGATTTCATACAGCGAGTTAACTCAAAAAAAAATAGCATCTCACCATTTAATAATTAATTGTACACCTTTAGGAACGCATCCAAATATTGATAATTGTCCTGATATTCCATATGAATTCTTAACTGAAAATCATTTGCTATATGATTTGATTTACAATCCATCTGAAACCACTTTTTTAAGAAAAGGAAAAGAAAAAGGAGCAGATATAAAAAACGGATTAGAAATGTTAGAGCAACAAGCTGAAAAAGCTTGGAGAATTTGGAACAAGTAAAAGAGAATATTGCCCTAAAATAAACTTTGGTATTTTATAAGAATCCGTATCTTTATAATCTAAATTAATGGAACTTAAACATTGTATATATGTTAGAAAATAACGAAGAGAAATCACAACAATCTACTATTGAAGATAATACGACTACAAATGCAGAAACAGAGAATGCTGTAAATGAAGTTGAAAATGAAGTAGCAAACGATGCTGAAAAAGCAGAAGAGAAGCATGAAATAAAAATGCTTGATTATGCTTCAATGGAATTAGATAGTTTGGTTGATGAATTAAGTAAGTTGTTAAAAAATCACCCAGTTCAACAATTAAAGTCAAATGTAGAAGCACTTAAGAGTGCTTTTAATACAAAGTTTGGCGCATTGTTGGCAGAGAAAAAAGCAGCTTTTTTAGCTGATGGAGGTAATTCAATCGATTTTCAATTTTCTAGCCCTGTTAAATCAGAATACAATAAGTTATTAGGGGAATATAAATCTAAACGCGATGCCTATTATTCTCAATTAGAAAGTCAATTAAAAGATAATTTAGAAAAGCGAAATAATTTAATTGATGAATTAAAGTCATTAATTACAAATGCTGATCCTAAAACAATGTATAATGATTTTCAAGCGATTCAAAAACGCTGGAAAACAATAGGAGCAGTGCCAAAAACAAAGTATAATGATACATGGAAAATCTATCATCACCATGTTGAGCGTTTTTATGATTTACTGCACTTAAATAAAGATTTTAGAGAACTTGATTTTAAACATAATTTAGAAGAGAAATTAAAATTAATTACCAGAGCAGAAGCTTTAAATGAAGTTACGGATGTTAATGCAGCATTTAAAGATTTACAGGAGTTACACCGTATGTGGAAAGAAGAAATTGGTCCTGTAGGTAAAGAGCATAGAGAGGAAGTTTGGGGTAAGTTCAGTGAGGCAACTAAAAAAATTCATGACAAACGTCACCAGTATTTTAAAGAATTAAAATCGAAGTATCAAGAAATGATTGATGCTAAATTAGAAGTTGTTGCAGAGATTAATTCATACGATACTTCTAATAATAAAACGCATAACGATTGGCAAAAAAGTATTGTTGCTATCGAGGCAATGAGAAAAAAATATTTCGATATTGGTAAACTTCCATATAGCAAAAGCGAATCGGTATGGCAACAATTTAAAACTGCTACTAAGAAGTTTAATACCGCTAAAAACACTTTTTACAAGTTTGAAAAAGGAGCTCAGAATGATAATTTAAAAAAGAAAATAGTTCTAGTTGAATTAGCAGAAAGTATTAAGGATAGCGAAGATTGGAACGAGGCTACAAATACAATGAAACGTATACAAGCTGATTGGAAAAAAATTGGACACGTGCCAAGAAAATTTTCTGATGATATCTGGAAACGTTTTAAAAATGCTTGTAATTTTTATTTTGATAGATTACACGCTCAGAAAAACGAACAAAACAAAGAACAATTAGCAGTTGTAGATTCTAAGAAAGAATACATCGAACAAATTAAAGCAAGCGAGAACTTTACTTTAGATAATGTTAAAGAAGCAATTTTAAAGTGGAGAGAATTAGGGTCTCTACCTAGAAATGCACGTCATTTAGATGAAAAATTTAACAAAGCAATTGATGCTCATTTAGGAGGACTAAACATGAGTAGAGTTGATATTGAAATGATGAAGTTTAAGAATGTAGTAGATACAGCTTTAGCTCAAGAAGATTTTAGAAAGTTAGATGGTGAACAATACTTTATTCGTAAAAGAATTGACGAAACTGTTCGTGAGATGCAACAATTAGAAAATAATTTAAGTTTTATATCTAATGCCACTGCTGATAATCCTTTGGTACAAAACGTTCGTAAAGGAATTCAAGATTTTAAAGATCAATTAGATGTTTGGCAAGCTAAGTTAGAGTACGTGAAGAAGTTAGATTATTAATCTGACTTTTTAAATAAAATAGATAAAAAACTCAAATCATTTGATTCGAGTTTTTTAGTTTTAGAATAGATATTTTTGTTTGATAGCTTTCCTAATGTATTTGTTCAAGGTATGACTGATTAGTATAGGGGGTTAGTAAATAAACTAACTAATAAGTAAACCTGAGTATTAATATTTAATTATAGATGTTCTGACTGGCTAATAATTATTTTACTCTCTGTTCAAATTTGATTGATTTCTCTCCATTTGTAACAACTATATTATAATTTCCTTCTTGTAGTCCTAATGTGCAATTTTCAGTTTTGTTTTTAACTTCTGTAATATCAATTGGAACCGCATTGTTTATGTTTTCTCCTTTTTTAAAAGCCAAAACCATAACAGGAAATTCAATTTCAACATTATCTAATGTGATTTGAGTTTGTTTATTACCGTTAGTAAATATCCAATTAGGTCTATTATTTATATATGTAGTTTTAGGGTGTAGAACTGCAATGTCAGTATAAGTTTTACTTCTTTTATATTTGAGAGGCTTACTGTCTTTGTCAAGTAAAACAGATGATTCTTTAATATCTAATGCTTGTAAAATTGGATTGTTAAATTCAGCTTTACTTTTTTCACTATATTCAACTTGATTAATTGTTAATGGATTTATTCCAGTATACTCTTTAAGCCTTTCTGCCATTGCTTTTCCCCAAGATTTGTGGTTGCCTTCTAAAGCATGATCGAAGCCACAATGAATTAAAATTTTTTCATTTGGTTTTGTGTCTATAACTTTTTGAATATTTTTTGCTTGATCAATTTCCCTAAGTTTCCCATTTGCTTTTCTATTTTTAGTTTCATAAGGAAAAATGTTGTAACCAATTTGAAGGGCTTCTCGAACAAAGTTCCCAAATTGAGGTTCTTTAATGTAGTATCCAGTTTTTAGAATAGGGTACTTTCTGATTTTTTGTAGAGAATCAATATTTTCTTTATAGGACAATGTTTCAAGCCCTAAATTTTTATACCCATTGTCAAACAATTTTTGAAGAAGTGATTTGGAGAACACTCTATGAAAAGAATTATGATGCGCTTCATTAATTATTACTATTTTATTTTTTTTTGCTTGTTCAATAATATAATCTTTAGCATTGACTGATGAATATTTTAAGTTTATAGAGTCATTTTGAGTTTTAGTAAAGCTTTTCTCCGTAGCATTCATTGCTAAATCCCATTGAATTAAAGCATTTTTATAATCTCCTTTTAAGGAATAATTAGATGCTGAAGCTTGATGTTTCCATGAGGAAGTATTTTTTTTAAGTTTGTTTTCAATTTCTGAATTAAGTTTATAGCCTGTCTTGAAATTTATTTCCTCTATTTTCTTTTCTTGACTATTACAAAATACTAATGTAAATGAAAGGATTATTGTTAATAGGTAGTATGTTTTTTTCATAATTATAGCCAGCTTTTTAAGAATATAAAATTGATCTAATGAATTGTATTTAGCTAAAGCTAATAGAAAAAACATAAGAATTAAGTTAAATAAATTATAAATAATAAAAAAAGCTCTCGATATTTGAGAGCTTTTAAAATATATTGTAGAAAAATTTTAAGCAAACAAGCTATCAATTTTGTCCTTTTCTTCTTGTGCTAAAGCAGCATCAACTAAAATACGTCCACTGTGCTCATCAATTGTAATTTTCTTACGATTCGCAATCTCTAATTGAATTTGTGGTGGAATTGTAAAGAAAGAACCTCCTGCAGCTCCACGCTCAATAGCAACAACTGCTAATCCGTTTCTTACTTTAGTACGAATTCTATTATAAGCTGTTAATAAGTGCTCATCTATAGATTGTGCATATTCAGCAGACTTCTCTTTTAATAATTGCTCTTCTTTTTCCGTTTCTTTTAAGATTGCATCTAACTCATTTTTTTTGTGAGTTAAGTGGTTTTCTTGCTTCGTTAATTTTTCTTTAGTGGTATCAATAACTTCGTTTTTCTGAGCTATTTTTACTTTGTATTCTTTAATTCTCTTTTCAGATAATTGAATTTCTAATTCTTGGTATTCAACTTCTTTTGTTAAAGAATCAAACTCACGATTGTTACGAACATTTTTTTGTTGCTCTTCGTATTTAGTAATTAAAGTTTTAGATTCTTCAATTGCTAATTTCTTGTTATTAATATCAGTATCTAAATTACTAACATCCTCTCCTAAATTAGAAAGTCTAGTATTTAATCCGGCAACTTCATCTTCTAAATCTTCTACTTCTAAAGGTAATTCACCACGAACGTTTCTGATCTCGTCAATTCTAGAATCGATTAACTGTAAATCGTATAACGCTCTTAACTTTTCTTCTACCGTTACTTCTTTTTTTGCCATCTGTTATATATAGTGTATTGGATTTGTGCTTTTTTCGCTTAAAATAATGGCAAAAGTACTAAATTTTTTACTAAGATAATCAACCAAAAGGTTTTTTGTAAACTGCTCGCTTTCATAATGTCCTACATCGGCAAGTAATATTCTTTTTTCAGCTTTAAAAAATTCGTGATATTTAAAATCTGCACTTATATAAGCATCAGCTTTTTCACGTATTGCATTTTTAATAGCAAAGCTACCAGATCCGCCTAAAACAGCCACTTTTTTTATTGATTTATTAAGTAACTCTGAATGACGTACACAGTCTGTTTTAAAAGTCTTTTTTACAAATTGTAAAAAGTCTTCTTCTTTCATTTTTGAAGGAAGTTCGCCAATCATTCCCATACCCACATTTTGATTGCTGTTATCTAACGTTATTATTTCGTAAGCAACTTCTTCATAAGGATGATTTTTAAACAGCGTATTTAAAATCTGACCTTCTAAAAAACTATCAAAAGTAACGGAGATACAAGTTTCTTCTTCAAACATTAATTCTCCTCTATGACCTACAGTTGGATTTGAGTCCTCGTTACCTTTATAACTTCCTTTGCCTTCTACATTAAAAGAACAATTATTATAATTGCCAATATTTCCAGCTCCAGCTTCAAAAAGTTTATTTCTTAAATTATTTGCTTCAGCAAAAGGAACATAAGTAGTTAGTTTTTTTATAATTCCTTTTTTTGGAATTAACGTTTTGCAATTTTGCAAACCTAAAACTTCACACATTTTAGCAGAAACACCATTGTTTACATTGTCTAATGCTGTATGAGTAGCATAAATAGCAATGTTGTTTTGAATAGCCTTTAAAACCACACGTTCAACATAATTATTGCCATTAAACTTTTTTAAACCACTAAAAATAATAGGATGGAAGCTAACAATTAGATTGCAGTTTTTAGCAATAGCTTCATCAACCGTTTCTTCTAAAGTATCAAGAGTAACTAGAACTCCACTTACTTCGGTTGTATAGTTTCCTATTAATAAACCTACATTGTCAAAATCTTCGGCGTATGAAAGCGGAGCTAACTGTTCAATATAATTGGTAACGTCTTTTATTTGCATAGTATAAAATATCTTGAATCAAAGTTAAGATTTTTATTACTTTTGGTATAATGAAGTTACTTCGATTTTTATTATTTCCGTTTGCAGTTTTATATGATGTAGTTACGACGATTCGTAATTGGTTTTTTGATATAGGAATTTTAAAATCGATTTCTTTCGATATTCCTGTAATAGCTGTTGGAAACTTAAGTGTTGGCGGAACAGGAAAATCTCCACAAATAGAATATTTGATTCGCTTATTAAAAGGTGACTATAATATTGCTGTTTTAAGCAGAGGTTATAAACGTAAAACAAAAGGGTTTCAAATAGTAAACGATAATCACAAAGCAATTGATGTTGGTGACGAACCGTTACAGTTTTATGAAAAATTTGGTAACGAAGTTATAGTTGCAGTTGATGCTGATAGAACAAACGGCATTCAACAATTATTAAAAAGTAAAAACCCACCAGAAGTAGTTTTGCTAGATGATGCGTATCAGCATAGAAAGGTAAAAGCAAGTACGTATATTCTGTTAACTAAATACAACGATTTGTTTTCTGATGATTTTATATTGCCTACAGGTAATTTAAGAGAAAGTAGGAGAGGTGCTAAAAGAACTGATGTAATTATTGTTACAAAATGTCCTGATAATTTGTCAGAAGTTGATCAGAAGAATATTATTAAGAAGATAAGTTCAACGAAAAATCAACAAATATTTTTTACTACTATTTCTTATGATGAAGATTTAAAAGGAGAAAAGAATCTTTCTATTTCAGATTTAAAGAATAAAGAGGTTGTATTGGTGACTGGAATTGCAAATCCGAATCCGCTATTAGAATATTTATCAAAAAGAGAAATAGATTATAAGCATTTAAAGTATCCAGATCATTATAATTTTACTGATGAGGATGTTTTAAGAATCAAAAAAGAAAGTGGTGTGAGTTCTTCTGAAAATATAATTTTAACAACAGAGAAAGATTATATGAGATTAAAAAGAAAGATCGATAATTTGTACTATATAGCTATTAGGAGTACCTTTTTAGATAAAAAGCAAGTGTTTAATCATTTTATAATCAACCAAATAAAAAGTTAAATTTTTTTATTGTGGTATTATTTTTGATACATTTGGAGCGGTAAACAATAATTATAATGAGAAAAATACTTTTGATTTTAGTTCTGTTTTTTGGAGTAAACGTAGCTTTTGCTCAAGAACACGTTGTTGCTAATGAAAATGTAAAGTGGGAAATGTCTTTTGAAAAAGCAATTAAAAAGGCAAAGAAAGAAAAGAAACCTGTGTTAGTGTTTTTTACTGGCTCAGATTGGTGTCCTCCATGTAAAAGGATTGAAAGAGAGTTGATTGAAACAGATAAGTTTAAAGGCTTTTCTGATAAAAATCTAGTATTATACAAAGCTGATTTTCCAAGAAATAGAGATTTAGTTACTGCTGATGCAAGAAAAGAAAACGGAGAGTTAAAGTTTAAATACGGAATCAGTTCTTTTCCTACTATGTTAGTGGTAAATGCAGATGGTAATGTTTTAGGCGAAAAAAGAGGAGCATATATGACTGAGTATTATTATCCTTTTTTAGAAGAAATTGTAAAAAACAATTAAATAACACGTTCGTCTGCTTTATAAGCACCACGACGATGTAAAATCCATTGGGCTTCGTCTAATGGATTTACGCCTTTAAATTCTTTTGTTTCTCCCTCACCTTCTGGGCAAACATCATATCCATAAAAAATAGTTCGTAAACGAAGTCGCCCGCTACAAATAGTGTTTAACTTAATACTTAAGTCTAAAGAAGTAGCTACAGGAATTGTTCCTGTAAGAGAAACTAAATCTTGCTGAAACATTGGTGTTTCTATAGAAGCTCTTCTATTGGTTAGTTCTGAAATTAGTTTACCTAATAATTCTTCATTGGTTTTTATTTCAAAACGTAATAAAGGTTCTAGTAAATGAGTGCCACCGTTTTGTAAACCTTTCATAATTCCCATAGGAGTAGCGAGGTTAAAATCTCCTGGTCTTGAATGTACATTATGATCTTCACCTTTAATTAAAGTAATTTTTACATCCGTAACTTCCCAACCGAGTAAACCTTGTTCTAAAGCTTTAGGAATTGTTCTCGCTATTTCGTTTTGATATTTATTATGAACATCATTTTTTGAAACGATAGATTGATAAGTAACTCCTGAATTTAAAGGAGCAGGTTCAATTAAAAAAGTCATAATCGCCCAACATGGTTTAGGCATCCAATAGCGAATGTACCCTTCTGCTGCTTTACTTATAGTTTCTTTATATACAATTTGAGGTTCTGTAAAACGCACAGCTATGTTAAAACGCTCCTGTAATAAATGAGTAAGTACTTCTATTTGCATATCACCCATTAATAAGAGTATTAACTCTTTTTCTGGCTTATGCCATTTAAATTGTAAACTAGGATCTTCTTTATCTATAACTTGTAAAGCTTGTGCAAGTGCATTATAATCTTTATCGTTAATAGCTATTACTTGTACGCTTAATACAGGAATATTTAATTGTGGTAGCTTTGGAATTCCTTCTGGTGTTCCAAGAATATCACCTGCTTTTGTGCCTAAAACACCAGTTATAATTCCAATATCTCCAGATTTAATATTGGTATCTATATGTTTGGTTTGATAAAAAGTTTTTGATTGATTGATTTTCGTTTCTAAATCTTGTGTGTGATTGTAAATAGCTGATTTAGATGATAATTTGCCCGAAAAAACTTTTACATGTGCCATAGCTCCATGTATTTTATGATGTTCTAGCTTGTACACATAAGCTGAGGTCTCTTTAGTAGTACTTATTTCATTTGGTTCAATAAACTGTATGATTCCATTAAGTAATTTCTCAATACCAATATTGTTTTTAGCAATCCCAGTAAAAACGGGTGATATTAATGCTTTAGAAGTGTTTTTTGTAATAGCTTTTAAATATACTTCATCAGATAAATTTACACCGTTTAAATATTGAGTTAGTAAGTTTTCATCAGTTTCAATTAATTCCTCAATAATTCTCTCTTTATCTACAGTTGGATTATTAAATACTGAATTAATATGAGCTGAAGGTAATCCTTCATCATGACTAGTATATATAGCCACAGTTTTAAATTGTAAATCACTTTTTATTTGCTTTAAAACCATTTCCGTATCGGCACCTTGTCTATCAATTTTATTAATAAAAATAAGTGTAGGTATGTTTAGTTTATGCAAAGCATCAACAATGGTTAAGGTATGTGCTTGTACACCTTCTACAGCAGAAATTACTAAAACAACAGCATCAATCACACAAAGAGTTCTGGCAACTTCACTTGAAAAATCTACGTGACCTGGCGTATCGATTAAATTTACTTTGGTGTTTTTCCAAATAAAAGAAGTGGTTGCTGCTTTAATAGAAATACCACGTTCTTTTTCTAACGTTAAACTATCGGTAACAGCAGAGCCTTTGTCAACACTTCCTATTTTTCTAATAGCACCAGCATGATATAATAAATGTTCAGTTAAGGTTGTTTTACCAGCATCTACATGTGCTAAAATACCAATGTTAAGAATGTTAGAATACTTCATTAATTAGAAGTGATGCTTTTAAATAGTTAAATTTTATCTTTTGCTGCTGCACTAATTTGTTTGATGTCTTGCTCGTCTTTTCTTGGGCAAATTAAAATAACATCATCTTTCTCAACAACAATAAAATCGTTTAAACCTTGAATAATTACTTTTTTACCATTTTGAGTTCTAACCATATTTCCGCTAGCATCTCTAAAAATAGTATTGGCACCTACAATAGCGTTTTGCTGATTGTCTTTTTCTAGTTTGTTGTAAAGAGAGCCCCAAGTACCCAAGTCGTTCCAGCCAAAATCTACAGGTAAAACATGTACGTTTTTAGCACGTTCCATAATTCCGAAATCGATAGAAATATTTTCACATTTCTCGTAGTTAGATTTTATGAAATCATCTTCAAAATCTGAATTATATACATTATTTCCATCGTCTAAAATATCAACCATTTCTGGAAGATGATTTTTAAAAGCTTTGATAATATTTTTTGCCGACCAAACAAAAATTCCAGCATTCCATAAATAATCACCGCTAGATAAAAATTCTTGAGCTTTTTCAAAATGAGGTTTCTCAGTAAAGTTTTTCACTTTTTTTATTTCTGATGAATTTTGCTCAAACTGAATATAACCATAGCCAGTATTTGGTGCATCAGGTTGAATACCTAAAGTCATTAAAATATCATCTTTCTCAGTTGCATCAAAAGAAGTTTTAATGTTGTTTAAAAACTCCGTTTCATTTTCAATCCAATGATCTGAAGGAGCTACTAACATAACTGCTTCAGAATTTTGATCGTATATTTTTAAAGCAGCATATAAAATACAAGGAGCAGTATTTCGCATTGCTGGCTCCAATAATAATTGCTGTTGTGTAGTTTTTGGCAGTTGTTTTAAAACTAAATCTTCGTAACGTTTATTGGTAGCAATTAAAATATTATCAGAAGGAATTAACTGATTAATTCTATTAAAAGTACGTTGAATTAACGATTCACCAGTGCCTAACATATCATGAAATTGCTTAGGATATTCTTGTGTGCTAACAGGCCAAAATCTTGAGCCTACACCACCTGCCATAATTACTGCGTAATAATTGTTGTTCATGAATTTTATTAAGAAATTTAATTATATGTTAGAAGTTATTAGTTTTACTTCTGCATTCTGATTAAAAAGATATACTTTTTTGTTCGTTAAATTTAAACATTCATAACGAGTTCTTCGCTTGTTTCCTCTTTTATATAAAGTGTCTTTAAATTGAAAAACACTTTCAAATGGAATTTCAAAGATAAAATTCTTTCCGCTTTCTGCTTGTCCACCTCGTAAAGCTAAAGATAAATTCACATCTGTATCGGTACTTGCTTTTGGATTTTTAAGATAGTTTGCTAAATGAGGTAGTATTTCTTTAGGGTATATTTCTGGTTGTAAAAAAGGCAACATTAAATGTTGAAAAACGGTTTTCCAATGTTTTCCGTGTGGTTGTACACGTCCGAATTTTTTATGTGTAACATGATGCGCAATTTCATGAACTAGAGTTAATAGAAATTGATGTGGATTTAAATTATTATTAACCGTAATTTGAGTTTGTCCGTTTGGAAATGTTCTAAAATCACCATGTTTTGTTTGTCGTTGATTAACAATTTTAAGACGCACTTTATGCTCGTTAATTAAATATTCAACTAACGGAACAGCTTTTTCTGGTATGTATTTTAGAAGTGTTTTATGCAAGTTTAGTTTGTTCTATTTTTTAAGGTGTAGAGCTAGAAACCTGTAAAACTTTTCCGTTATAAAACTTGTTGCCTGTTAATGAAAAATTAAAAATATAATCAGCCATTTCTTTAGCAGATAACGGAGCTACATATCCAGGGAAAGCTTCTTCTAACATTTCTGTTTGTACAGCTCCTAACGCCAAAACATTAAAAGCAATTTGTTGTTCTTTATATTCTTCAGCTAATAATTCAGATAAGGTAATTACAGCTCCTTTAGCAGAACTGTAAGCTGCTAATCCAGGAAACTTCATACTACCTTGAATACCTCCCATAGAACTCACGGTGACTACATGACTCCCTTTTTGCATAAACGGAATTAATTCTTTTGTTAATTCAGCAACCGCAAAAACATTTACTTTATATACTTCTTCAAAATCGGTAGTAGTTAATTCAGTAAAAGGTTTATTAATTAGCTTACCAGCGTTATTAATTAAAACACCTACTTTTTTCCATTTGTCTTTAATAAAATCAGTAGCTTTCTTTATATCTGAGTCTTTAGATAAATCAACAGAAATTGTTGTGATATTTTTATGATTTATAAGCTCTAACGGCTTTGTGTTTCTTGATAAAGCAAGTACTTGATGTCCTTTGTTTGCAAATAATTGCGCTAATTCAAAACCAATACCTCTGCTAGTACCTGTAATAACAATGTTTTTCATCGAATGGTAAAAATTTATAAGGAGCAAGCTACTTAATTTTTCATACATTTATAGTTCTAATTATAAATTTTATCATGAAAAAAATCAGTTTTTTACTTACGTTCTTATTAGCAATAACTTATTCTTTTGGTCAAAACACCTATGTTCTATGTGGAAAATTGATTGATGTTAAGTCAGGGAAAATTGAAATTAAAAAAACCATTGTTGTTCATGAAAACAAAATTATAGACGTGAAAAACGGTTATATAATGCCTAGAGGAGGTGATGCTAAAACTATAGATTTAAGAGATAAGGTGGTAATGCCTGGGCTGATAGATATGCATGTGCATATTGAATTAGAGTATGATAAAAAAGCGAGATTAAATAAGTACATTTTAAATGAAGCAGATATTGCTTTTAATTCTGTAAAGTTTGCTGAAACTACTTTGTTAAACGGGTTTACAACGGTTCGTGATTTAGGAGGTACAGGTGTTAATATTGCGATAAAAAAAGCAATTAAATCTGGTAAGATACCAGGACCTAGAGTATTTACAGCAGGAAAATCATTGGCAACTACAGGTGGTCATGCAGATCCAACAAACGGAAGTAGTAGGAAATTAATAGGAAACCCTGGTCCGAAAGAAGGAGTGGTAAATTCTGTTGAAGATGCTAAAAAAGCAGTACGCCAACGTTATAAAAACGGAGCAGATTGTATTAAAATAACTGCAACAGGTGGAGTTTTAAGTGTTGCTAAAAGTGGAGATAACCCTCAGTTTACAATTGAAGAAGTAAAAGCAATTTGTGATATGGCAAAAGATTACGGAATGCATGTAGCTGCACACGCCCATGGAGACGAAGGAATGCAGCGCGCAATTATAGGAGGTGTAAAAACAATTGAACATGGGACTTATATGAGCGATAAAACCATGGAGTTGATGAAAAAGCACAATGCATATTTAGTTCCGACTATAACTGCAGGAAAAGAAGTAGAAGAGAAAGCAAAGGTTAAAGGATTTTATCCAGATATTGTTGTGCCTAAGGCATTAGCAGTGGGACCTCAAATTCAAGGAACTTTCGCAAAAGCATATAAAAAAGGAGTGGGTATTGCTTTTGGTACCGATGCTGGGGTTTTTAAACATGGTAAAAACGGTAAAGAGTTTGGTTATATGGTTGAGGCAGGTATGCCAGCGATGGAAACAATTCAATCTGCAACAATTACCAATGCAAAAATTTTAAAGATGGAGAACGAAATAGGTCAAATTAAAAAAGGTTTTTTGGCTGACATCATTGCTGTAGATGAAGATCCAACTAAAAATATCAACACCATGGAAAATGTTGTTTTTGTTATGAAAAACGGAAAAGTATATAAGAAAAAATAGTTTCAATAAAAGGTAACAAAACTTGAATATGAGCTACTAATAGAATAGAAGTAATTTAATAAGATTTGTATATGTATTCTAAAATTAATTTACAAAGTAATTTAATAGTTTTTGGAATTCCTTTATTGATGATTTTATCACTTGTAGCTGTGGTAAAATCATCTTTTTTTATTCCCAAGCTTTCGCCGTTTATTATTATAGATTTTATAATTACAATACCTTTAATTTATTTCTTCTTAATTAGAAAAAAGAAAACAACGAATAAAACTGTAATTACTGTCGCATTTTTAGGTTTGGCAATTACAAGTGTTATTCTTCCAAAAGAAAATCAATCGTTGTTAGCTCAAATAAAAGTGTATCTGTTGCCTTTGGTAGAGCTGTTTTTAATTGGTTTTGTATTTGTTAAAGGAAGAAGAATAATTAAAAAGGTTAAAAAGAGTAATAATGATTCTTTTGATTTTTTTGATGTGATGCAACAAGTCTGTAATGATATATTACCAGTTGGAATTGGAAGTGTTTTTGCATCAGAGATTTCTGTAATTTATTATGGATTGTTTAATTGGAAAAAGAGAACACTTCAAAAAAATGAGTATAGTTACCATAAAGATAGTACAGCGGTAAGTGTTATACTTGGTTTTTTGCTAGTAGTAGTTGTAGAAATGTTTGTTACTCATGCTATGATGAAACAAGGAAATGTAAAAGGTTCATTTATTTTAGGTGTACTTAGTGTATATACGGCTTTGCAAGTAATAGCTATTTTACGTTCTTTAGCTAAAAGACCAGTTTACATTGATGTGGATAAAAAACAATTAATACTTAAGTTTGGAATATTAGCTAATGCCGTTATTCCTTTTAATCAAATAAAAGAGGTAGAGTTAACAACGAAAGAGTTGTCAGAAAAAACACAAATAAAATATTTCTCTCCATTAGGTAGTTCAGGAGGGCATAATTTAGTTTTACACTTAAAAGAGGAAATTAAGTTTAATAGTTTTTATGGTCTTTCTAAGAAAGCTAAAACTTTAGCTGTTTTTATAGATCATAAAAATGAGTTTAAACAAAACTTAACGCAATATATTTAAAACTCTATATGTTGATATGCTCCAATATCTGGATTGATAGTTCTATTTACTCCTAAGATATCTTCAGAAATAGATGATGCTTTTGCTTTATTAATTGCCTCACTTTCTTTACCGATTATAAAATCGTTTTTAGAAGTGTCTCTAAAATTTGGATTCCCGTTTAAAATGATATTTTGATAATGAGTAGTATCATCAAAATCTAACTCTGTATTGCCAGTAAACGAATTATTAAAGTCGTTAAATTGAATTAGGCAATTTTCTATATTATAGTTAAAAGAGCTTCCATCAACCTTATCTAAAATAAATTCAACGTTATTATTACCTTCAATAATACAGTTTGTAAAATTAGCAGCAGTTAAATCTCTTGTTATAGTTTTTTCTTCATTATTATCATCAATATAGGTAAAATGATTGTTTACTACCATTGTTGGTAAACTTCTAAAGCTATTAGTCCAATAATTAGCAAACGTACTATGCGTAAAGTTATATGTTCCTCCATAAGTACATGCTAAAGATGACTGTCCTGAATTACCAATTACTAAATTTTCTCCAGAAATATTAGCGTTTCTTCCTAAAACTCCATAACTAGAGTTATTGTAAATTTCTGTGTTTTTAAGAGTAAGAGTAGGAGAGGTTATGTTTTCATTATCATCAACTAAAAGACCTACAGTACCATTTTTAATTATTGAATGATTTATTTCATTTTCTTTACTGCCTTCTCGCATCCAAATGGTTCCCCATTGCCCTGGTATTTCACTAAAACGATGTTCTAATCTATCACCTTCAAAGACTACTTTTTTATCTAATGTTCCGTTAACTTTTAAACTTCCTTCTTTGTCAATAATAAGTCCAGAGTTTTTATGAAAATGTACTTTAACTCCTGCATCAATTGTTAAAACTTTGTTAGCCGGTACAGCAGCATATCCATAAATAACATAAGGTTTTTCATCAGTAAAGGTTAATTCAGCATCAGTTAAAAAACGACCTTGAATTTTTGAATCTTCACCATCGATAGTTAAAGTTTCAATTCCCATGCTATTTTTTGAAGGGAAAATGAAATTTGCATCTTGAACCAGCGTAACCAAATCGACATCTTGCTGATTATTTCCGTTATCGAATAATATCTTATCAGTATATAGAGGATCTATTACTGTAGTAACATCAATAGTTGTTTCTATAAAAACATAAATACTATCATTTGCTAAAATCTCCATGTCTTTAAATTCTTTTCCAGACACTCCGTCAACATTCAAACGATAGTTTGAAGTTATTCCGTTTTCTAGTTTTATTTCAGGAATAGAAATAGCTTTACTACTTTTATTATATACCTTTAAGTTATAGGTAGCTGAACCAATTTTGCTAAAAACAGTGTCTAAAAAAACAGTGTCTTTAGAGAATTTAAGGTTTCCAAAACTAGGAACAGTTTCAAAATCTTTTCTACAAGAACTGATAGAAACTACTATAATAAGGGCTAAAAAAAGAAGGGCGTTTTTCATAAATGAAATTTGGTAAAGATTTAAAGATAGAAATTTTATTTCTTAATCAATTCAATTTCAAATAATTTACCCCAATGTTTTCCTGTAACAAATAAACGATTGTTTTCAGAGTCGTAAGCAATACCGTTTAAAACATCATCACTTGGTTCTAAGTTTTGCTCTTTTGCTACAATATCTCTTAAGCCATTTAAATTAGCAACACCTTCAACAACTCCAGTTTCAGAATTGATAATTACAATTGAATTTTGTTGCCATTTATTAGCGTATATCTTTCCGTTAATTAATTCAATTTCATTTAAATTATCAACAGGGTATTTATTTGTATATACTTGAATGTTTCTTTTTTCTTTTTGATTTTCTGAATTTAGAAACCAAATTTTATTGGTTCCGTCAGATTTTATTAACTCATTATCGTTGTGAGTTAAACCCCAACCTTCATTACTGTGATTGTAATCAAATTCACCAACTTGTTTAAAAGTATCTAAATCATACACAAAACCTTTGCGAGCTTGCCATGTTAACCAATAAATTTTATTATTTAAAATAGTCATTCCCTCACCAAAGTATTTTTTATCTAAGCCAACTTTTTGTAAAACTTCACCAGTCTTTATATCTACTTTTCTTAAAGTTGATTGTCCTCTTCGACCTGTGGTTTCATATAAAAAACCATCTTTATACTCTAGACCTTGCGTGTAAGCATCTTTATCATGAGGAAAAGTGTTTATGATTTTGTATGAATATACAGCAGGAGCATCCTTTGCTAATATTTCAATAGAATTATTGATTTTTTTAGATTTATTAGGGTAAAAAGCTAAAGCAGTTACCGCATGTTTTCCAACACCAAAATCAGCCGTGTTTATAGCTACGCTAGTTTCGTTTTTATTTACACGTTTTTTATCAACAAATAATTGAACAGAATCAATTTTTTCGCCTTTAAGTTGCTCAAATTTAATTGCAGCCTTTTTTCCTAAAGTCGTTTTTTTTGAGGTATTTAGCTTAAATTTGTAGCCAGTATCGCTACAAGAAGTAATCGTTACAATTGATAAAGCTAAAGCAAAGTATGTATAAACACGCATATTTTATAGTTTGATTTCTAATTTATTCGATTTCTCTACAAATTAAAACAATTTATTTGTTTGAAAATTAAAAAATATGGTTAAATTTGCACCCTCAAACAACTAAAAATATTTTTTTAGTGTAAAACCTTACCATTTTTACATGTTTGATAAATAATTAAAACAATATTTAAAAGTCATTTAAGATGCAAAAAGGAATACATCCAGAAAATTATAGAATGGTAGCTTTTAAAGATATGTCTAACGGAGATGTATTTTTAACACGTTCAACTGCTAATACTAAAGAAACTTTAGACGTAGAAGGAACTGAGTATCCATTAATCAAATTAGAAATTTCAAGAACTTCTCACCCTTTCTATACAGGTAAGTCTAAGTTAGTTGATACTGCAGGACGTATTGATAAGTTCAAAAACAAATACTCGAAATTCAAAAAGTAATTTTAAGTATATACAATCTATAAAAGCTCTGACTGATGTTAGAGCTTTTTTTATGTTAAAAATCTTGTATTTTAGCCTGTAAAATTCACAAAAATGAGAGATACTATTTTAGCTGTTATTATAGTTGTTAATGTTTTATGCGGAGTATTAGCATATTTTATTCCAGATATTGGTAATTACATCTTATTAACAATAGCCACAGCTGTAACTATTTTGGCAATATATGATGCTTTTATTCAGAAAAAACATTCGTTAATGCGTGCTTTTCCTGTGGTTGCTCGATTGCGTTGGGTTTTTGAAGAAGAGCGCGAGAAGATTCAGCAATATTTTATTGAAGATGATTTAAACGGAACTCCAATAAATCGCGAAAAAAGAAGTATTGTATATCAACGTGCTAAAAAAGAAATAGAAACTATTCCATTTGGAACACAGCACAATCTATACGAAAAAGGTTATGAGTTTGTAAAGCATTCTTTATTTCCAAAAGATCATCATTATATAGAAGGAGAAAAGGTGTTGATTGGCTCTGATAAATGTACTCAGAAGTACAATACTTCAATTATTAATATTTCAGCAATGTCTTTTGGTTCGTTGAGTAAAAACGCAATTATGGCGTTAAATCAAGGAGCTAAAATGGCAGGATTTGCACATAATACAGGCGAAGGAGGAATTTCACCTTATCACTTACAAGGAGGAGATTTAATTTTCCAGGTAGGAACAGGCTATTTTGGAGCGGGAAAAAGTGTGGATGGGAAGCGTGTTTTTGATAATGCAATTTTTAAAGAAAATGCGATTCGTCCAGAAGTAAAAATGATAGAGATTAAATTTTCTCAAGGAGCAAAACCAGGACATGGAGGAATTTTACCTGCAAAGAAAAATACTGAAGAGATTGCAAAAATTCGTGCTGTAGAACCACATACTACTGTTGATTCACCTCCAAGTCATTCAGCCTTTTCAAATTTTGAGGAAATGATCGTGTTTATCCAAAGAGTTCGTGATTTAGCAGAAGGGAAACCAGTAGGAATTAAGTTTTGTGTTGGAGATAATGAAGAAATAGAAAGCATGATTAAAGTTTTTTCTGAAGCAAACAATTATCCTGATTTTATAGCTGTTGATGGTGGTGAAGGAGGAACTGGAGCAGCGCCTTTAGAATTTTCTAATTATATAGGTACTCCTTTGTTAGAAGGATTGGTTTTTGTAAATAAAACATTAAAAAAATATAATTTAAAAGATCAAATAAAAATTATAGCGAGTGGTAAAGCAATTGATGCTTTCGATATAATTAAATACAAAGCTTTAGGTGCAGATGTAATTGCGATGGCACGTAGTTTTATGTTGAGTTTGGGGTGTATTCAGGCTCGTGAGTGTAATTTAGATACCTGTCCAGTTGGTGTAGCTACCCAAGATGAAGACTTGGTTGAAGCATTAGTCGTAGAGGATAAAAATATACGTGTTAAAAACTATCATAATAAAACAATAGCTGCAGTAAAAGAAGTGGTTGCGGCTATGGGAAAAGCATCTATTTCTGATGTTAAGGCTAAACATATTTTTAGAAGAAGCAAAGCAGGAGATATTACTTCGTTGGATAAAATTTATGATTTGAAAGAAGAAAGTTTAGTTAATTAAATGGGGAATAAGGTTGAAGTAAGTTTTAAAGAATATTGTTTAGAACGTTATCCTGAAACAAGTGATAAATCGTTACGTGCTTGGAGTAATGCAGAATTATTAGTCCTAGATTATATTTCAAAAAAAAAAGTAAATCGGGTTCACTTATTTAATGATCGATTTGGAGTATGGAATTGTACTTTAAATACAAAAGAAGTTACTACAGTATGGACTTATGCAAGTCAACAAAAAGCAATTTCTAAAAATTTACAATTGAATAATTTACCAGTTAAGGTTAATTATAAAACACCTCTTGATGTTTTAAAAGATGTAGAATTAGCCTTAATTAAAATCCCAAAATCATTAGAATTATTTGAGTTGTTTTTACAGCAGATTCACAAATCATCTAATAATGAGATAGAAGTAGTTTGCGGATTCATGACCAAATACTTTTCTCCTTCATTTTTAAAAATAGCAGAGAACTATTTTGGAGAAGTAGAGCAATCAAAAGCATGGAAGAAAGCACGGTTGTTAATTTTAAAACAACCAAAACCTATAATTAAGTATGAAGAATTACTGAACTCTTTTATTTGGAAAGAAAATGAATACAAACAATATTACGGTGTATTTTCTTCTGGAAGTATTGATATAGGAACGCAGTTTTTTTTAGAGCATTTAAAAATAAAAGAGGAAGAGAGAAAGGTGTTAGACTTAGCTTCAGGAAATGGAGTAATAGCTCGTTGGATAACAGAACAACACTCAAAAGTAGAAGTTACTTTAGTAGATGATTTTAATTTAGCAATCGCGTCATCTAGATTAAATGTAAAGAATCAAAATGCAAGTTTTGTTTGTAATGATAGTTTGATGAATTTTGAAGACAATTCATTTGATTTAGTAGTATCGAACCCACCTTTTCATTTTGAATACGAAAATAATATTGAGGTAACATTGTCTCTTTTTAAAGATGTATATAGAATTTTAAAACCAGAAGGAAGATTGGTTTTAGTGGCTAACTCACATTTAAATTACAGTACACATTTACTAAAACTATTTAAAGTAGTGAACATTGTACAACAAAATAAAAAGTTTCAAATTATTGAGAGTATAAAAAAAGACTAAGATATTTCTTAGTCTTTTTTTATCAGTCATCACGAACGAATATGGGAGATCTTATAATTATATAATAAATTTTTTATATTCATTTGAGATAATATTTAGTTTAACTCAAAGAAAAATCATACGAAAACTCATCCTCTATAATAGGTTCATTACAGTTTTTTATATCGTTGATAAATTCATCAATTTGTGCTTTGGTTACATTAGGCATACAGATAACATGCGATACTTCTCCTTCGGTTGCTAGTTGCCATTTATCTTTAATACTTTTAGGTGTTTTTGGTAATACCACAGTAATAGCATTTGGATTTCTCCAAGCTTTTATACCAATAGTTTTTAACTGAGTTTCACAGTATTCAGCTACTTCTAAACTGTGTAAATAGCGTTCGCGTAAACCTTGTACTCCAAGTTGTTTTAATGCATACCATAAAAATAAAGGAGAATGTCCATTACGTGATCCAGTAATAGTAGTATCTAATGAACCAATATAAGAGATCCCTTTAGCAATACGGTCACGATTAGAACGTTTTGCGATTAAAACTCCTGTTGGTATTGGAGATCCTACAAATTTATGACCGCTTATAGAAATACTATCTGCTCCATCCATAAAATCAAAAGCTAATCGTGGTTGCATAAAAGGACCGAAGGTTCCAGCCAATGCAGCATCACAATGTATATAATGATCTTGGATTGCCATATCACCTAAAATTCCTTTGATTTTAGCAACATCGTCTTTTGCTTCTTTCATGGTAGTACCGAAAGTGGCTAATACAATCACTGGTTTATGACGATTCATACGTACTGTATTTTCAAAATCTTCATAATCCATTTCGCCATTGGGCTGCGATTTAATTACAATACTAGGAATGTTTAATAAATGGATGTTTTTACGAACACTATAATGTGTAGATTCTGAATAATATACAATAGCTTTAGGGAATAATTCACGTGCTAAGTATAAACCATATAAATTACTCTCAGAACCACCATTGGTTACATATCCCCAAAAATCTTTTGGATTGGCTCTAAAAAGTTTGGCAAAAAAAGCAATTACTTCACGTTCCATTTCATGGGTTTGTACACGATAGGTACCATGCTCAAAAGGATCACCTAAATTGTTGATAGGAAATTGAAAAAACTCATTTAAAGCAGCATAATCAAAGTCTTTAGATACTGGATATCCTAAAAAGGTATCTCTAGCTGAAGTTAATTGCTTTTTAAGCGTATCTAATTTTTCCTGACTTTCTCTAGGTAAGTTTTTAATATTTGCCATAACTGTAAAATTTAGCGGGCAAAAGTAATAGAACTAATAATATGTGTCAGTTATTTTTTATTAAACTAGATTATTTTTCTATTTATATTTTAAATATAGAAAAATAGTCTAAATTGATTATAGTTGCTATGTTTTAAAAGAATTTATTAAAGTTATTGAATACTATTTTTCTCATTCCAATAATAGCTATCAGGGTATATTCTCTCTCCAAAGATGGCTGTACCAACTCTAACGATAGTTGCACCTTCCTCAATAGCTATTTCTAAATCACCACTCATTCCCATAGAAAGCTCTTTGATTTCTATTTTTGGAATGTTTTGAGCAATTATTTCTTGTTGAATTGATTTTAATAGTTTGAAACATGTTCTTACTTTTTCCTTTTCAGCACTAAAAAGACCTATAGTCATTAGGCCTTTGATATGAATTCTATCAAAATTAGCTAGCTCTTTTGCTAATCCAATAGCTTCATTTGGAGAAATCCCGAATTTGCTTTCTTCTGCAGAGGTATTAACTTGAATAAAAGCATTGATAGTTTTGTTTTCTAATTCTAACCTTTTTTGCAGTTTTTGAGCTAATGAAATTCTATCTAATGATTGAATACATGAAACGTCATATTTAAGAACTTCTTTTATTTTATTAGATTGAAGATGTCCGATAAAATGTTTTTGATGCGAGATGTTTTTAAGCTCATCGTACTTTTGCTTGACTTCCTGTATTTCGTTCTCACCAATAAGAGTTTTGCCTTTTTCAATAACCATTTTAATACGATTAGCATCTACCGTTTTAGTAGCAAGTAATAATTTAATTTCATTTACTTCTCTATTTGCTTTTCTACAAGCATTTTCAATTCGTTGTTGAATTACTTTTAGATTATCTAAGATTCTTTGTGACATACTATTTCAGCTATGTTTTACTTGAGGTAGCTTTTTGGTTTTTTCTAAGGCTATAATCTTTCTTTTTACTTGTTGATAAGTAAGGTTTTTAGCTTCGGCATAAGAGATGTTATAGTCTCTGTGGATATTTTGAAATTCTTTAGGAAACTTATTTACTAATTCATCATAATATACATCCAATTCTTTCTTTTTTGGTAAGTCAAATTTTAATTGAAGTACAAACCTTCTTAAAAGAGCTGAGTCAATTATTTGAACATAATTGGTAGCAGCAATTAAAAGAGCATCGTTATTTAAATAATCTATTTGTTGAATTACGGTATTTACTAAACGTTTCATTTCCCCAGAATCTTTGGTGTCGTAATCACGAGTCTTTCCAATAAAATCGAATTCATCGATAAACAGCACAGCTTTTTCTAAGGAAGCTCTTTTAAAAACTTCAGAAATATTTTTAGATGTTTCCCCAAGTTTTGAAGAAACAAAATTCCCTAAATTCAAGACAATAATTTTTTTATTAAGTGCTTTCGCAATCGATTTTGCAGTAGCGGTTTTTCCACAGCCAGTATGACCATGAAACAAGATTTTATTATCTATTGGTAAATTATATTTTTTTAAAGAACTATAATAGGTAAATTCATCTAATAACTGATCTATAGCTTCTTGATTTTCGTTACTTAAATGAAGTTCTTCTAAAGCAAGAGTAGCTTCTTTTGAATGAATAGCAATATTTATAAAACTCATTGTTTATGATACTTTTAAAACATGGTCTTCACAATCTACTCTTAATTCTGAATATTGAAGATTAGATTGTAATAAAGTGCAAAAATGCTGATTGTTTTGAAGTTTGTAATTTGTACATGAAAAGCACATACGTTGTAGCGTTATTACACCAGAAGTATTTAAACTTTTAATCATCTGTAAAAGGCTGCTAAAAACCACTTCTTTTTGATCTTTTGAAAATTGCTGAATTGGTTTCTCTATTGAGGTAGTAAAATGTGCTGATTTTTTAGCTATTCCTCTTCCTTTAGTACTTAATTGTATAGTGTAACTTCTGCTATCTGTTTCGTTATATACTTTTATGATTAACTCTTTGTTGTGGAGTACTCTAATACTATCACTTATAGTAGCTTTGGTAAGATTAAACTCATCTGCTAAATAGCTTACTTTACATTTTTCTTCAGAATGAAAAAGTAAAAAAACGAGAATCTGAATTTGAATAGGACTTAACGAACTCTCCTTGCTTTCTTCCCAAAGTAATACTTTAAACGCTTCAGAAATACGTTCCAGTGCAACCACTATTTTATGGTCAATATTATTTTCTTGTTCTTTTAAATTGAATGAAGACATAGTAAAAAATTTGCTTCACAAAGTTAGTAATCCTAACTATATGAAGCAAAAAATATTATCCTTTAACATCTTCTATAGATGCGCCAAAATTAATATGTAAAACATTTCCGTTTGGAGTTACTAGTGCAGGTACCGATTTTACCCCTGCATTTTCAGCAGTTGATATTTTAGAACGATCTTCACCTATATGAATGATTTGTACGTTACCCTCTCCAATAAGATTTACAATGTCGTGTTCAGCACTAATACAAACAGGACAACCTGCATGATAAAAAATTGATTTTTCCATTTTTATTAAATTAAATTTTCTTGGCATTATTACCGTTACAAATATAATTAGGATTCCTAACTAATAAAAATTAATTTGAGAATAATTTTTGAAACATAAAAAAAGGAGTATAAAAAAACCTTACCAAGAACGGTAAGGTTTTAAAAGTTTTAGAAATGTTTTTATGCTTCTACATCCATATAGTCTTCAATAGGATTACATGAACAAATTAAGTTTCTATCACCAAAAGCATCATCTACACGACGTACAGAAGGCCAAAATTTATTTTCAGCAATGTACTCTAATGGAAATGCAGCTTGTTTTCTAGCGTATGGTAAAGACCATTCATCAGCAGTTAACATTTCTTGTGTATGTGGAGCATTCTTTAAAGGATTGTTAGTGTCTTCTTTAACAGCTTCTGAAATCTCTTTTCTAATAGAAATCATAGCATCACAAAAACGATCTAATTCAGCAATACTTTCACTTTCTGTAGGTTCTACCATAATAGTTCCTGCAACAGGAAAAGAAACCGTAGGGGCGTGAAAACCATAATCCATTAAACGTTTGGCAATATCAACAACCTCAATTCCGTTATTTTTAAATTCACGACAATCTAAAATCATTTCATGAGCCGCACGATTCATTTCTCCTGTATATAAAGTAGCAAAATGTCCGTTTAATCTTTCTTTGATGTAATTAGCGTTTAAAATCGCATTCTTAGTAGAATTTGTTAATCCTTCGGCACCTAACATTGTAATATATCCGTAAGAAATTAAACAAGCTAAGGCAGAACCCCAAGGAGCTGCAGAAATAGCGGTAATAGCGTTTTCTCCACCGGTTGCAACAATAGGGTTTGTTGGTAAAAAAGGAACCAATTGTGGAGCTACGCAAATAGGGCCAACTCCAGGTCCACCACCTCCATGAGGAATAGCAAAAGTTTTATGTAAGTTTAAGTGGCAAACATCAGCGCCAATGGTAGCAGGATTTGTTAATCCTACTTGAGCATTCATATTTGCACCATCCATATATACTTGTCCGCCATTATCATGAATAATTTGCGTAATTTCTTTAATGGCTTTTTCATATACTCCATGAGTTGAAGGATAGGTAACCATTAATGCAGCTAAGTTATCGGTATGCTTTTCAGCTTTAGCACGTAAGTCCTCTACGTCAATATTTCCTCTTTCATCAGTTTTAGTTACTACTACTTTCATACCAGCCATTACTGCAGAAGCAGGGTTTGTTCCATGAGCTGAAGCGGGAATTAAACAGATATTTCTGTTTGTATCACCATTGCTTTCATGATAAGCTCTAATGGTCATTAAACCAGCAAATTCTCCTTGTGCTCCTGAATTTGGTTGTAGTGAAGTTCCAGCAAATCCTGTAACAACATTCAATTGATTTTCAAGATTCGTTAAAACTTCTTGGTATCCTGCTGCTTGATCTAAAGGAACGAAAGGGTGAATATTTCCCCAATTAGGATTACTTAAAGGTAGCATTTCAGAAGCAGCATTTAGCTTCATGGTACAAGAACCTAAAGAAATCATGGAGTGATTTAAAGCTAAATCTTTACGTTCTAGTTTTTTAATATAACGCATCATATCAGTTTCTGATTGATACGTGTTAAATACTTCGTTTTCTAGGAAAGAAGTATTTCTTTTAATATTTGAAGGAATTATAGCTGTTGAAACAAATTCAGTAACTGTGATATCTTGAACATTAAAAGCTTGTTCGAAGCAATCAACAATTGCATTAATTTCCTTTAAGCTTACAGTTTCATTTACTGAAATTGAAATGTGATTTTCGTCAATATAATTAAAGTTAATTCCATTAGCTTCCGCTATTGGACGTAACTTATTGGCTTCAACTTCTACTAGTAAAGTATCAAAATAAGCACTGTTTTTTTGTTTGAAACCTAAGCTGTTCAATGCGTTTGCTAAGGTAGCAGTAGCAGTATGTACTTGGTTTGCTATAAATTGAATTCCGTCTTTACCATGATACACTGCATACATTCCAGCCATAACTGCTAGCAATACTTGTGCTGTACAAATATTTGAAGTGGCTCTTTCACGTTTAATATGTTGTTCACGCGTTTGTAAGGCCATACGTAAAGCTCTACCTCCATCTACATCTTTAGTAACACCTATAATACGCCCAGGGATACTACGTTTGTATGCTTCTTTAGTAGCAAAATAACCGGCATGAGGTCCTCCATATCCTAATGGAATACCAAAACGTTGTGTAGTACCTACTACAACATCAGCACCAAATTCACCAGGTGCTTTTAAATTCACCAATGATAAAATATCAGCAGCAACAGCTACTTTTATATTATTAGCATTACAGTTGGCGGTGAATTCAGTATAATCATAAACTTGACCATGTTTACCAGGGTATTGAACAATAGCCCCAAAGAAATCTTCAGAAAAATCAAATTTTTCATGATTACCAATAACTAACTCTATACCTATTGGGATTGCACGTGTTTGTAATACAGATAAGGTTTGTGGTAAAATTTCTTCTGAAACAAAGAATTTGTGAATTCCTGCTTTTTTCTGAGCTCTTTCACGAACATCAAATAATAAAGCCATCGCCTCAGCTGCAGCTGTTCCTTCATCTAACAAAGAAGCATTGGCTAATTCCATTCCAGTTAAATCACAAACCATCGTTTGATAATTTAATAAAGCTTCTAAACGACCTTGAGCAATTTCTGCTTGGTAAGGTGTATACGCAGTATACCAACCTGGGTTTTCTAAAATATTTCGTTGAATAACACTAGGTACAATTGCTTCGTGATACCCTAAACCTATATAGCTTTTAAAAACTTTATTTTTAGCGCCTAACTCGTTAATATGATTTAAGTATTCGTATTCGCTCATAGCTGGAGCTAAATCCAATTCATTTTGTAATCGAATATCATCAGGAATAGTTTCATAAATCAATTGATCTAAACTATCTACTCCGATAGTTTCAAGCATTTGCTTTTGGTCTTTTACGCGTGGACCAATATGACGTAGTTGAAATGAATTTGTGTTCATTTGTGTTGTTGTTTTTAAGTGGCTCAAAAATAGTGAAATTGAATGGTTTTTAAATGTATATTTTTTGTTTAAAAACGATATTTTATTAACCAGATGTAAGGGTTATAAACAGAAGAGCTATTTTTGTGTAATGAAGTTTTTAAAAATAGTATTCGATTTCTATATAAATTCTAGTATCCATGTAGCTTTGGCTGTATATGCGTTTGTAAGAATTACAGAATTATATTTTGATTTATCATATAACGAACCACTCGATTACTTTGTGTTTTACGGAACAATTACTGGCTATAATTTTGTGAAATATGCTGGTGTAGCAAAATTACATCATAGAAGTTTGACAACACATTTAAAAGTGATTCAGATTTTTTCTTTGATTTGCTTTTTATTACTGTGTTATTATGCGTGGCAACTTTCAATAAAAACACTTTTGTTGTTTTTACCTTTTGGAATATTAACATTATTATACGCGATTCCCTTTTTAAGTGGATTTCAAAAGAACTTAAGGAGTATAGGTTATTTAAAAATTATGGTAGTAGCATTAGTTTGGGCAGCAGTTACAGTTTTGTTACCTGTATATGATGTGAAAGGAGAGATTTTTAGTATTGAAATAGTGTGGATGTTTATTCAGCGATTTTTATTTGTTATTGTATTGATATTACCATTTGATATTAGAGATATGCAGTATGACGCAATTTCTTTACAAACTATTCCAAAGAAAATAGGATTAGAAAAAACAAAAAAGTTAGGTTATGTACTGCTGTTATTTTGTTTATTGTTGGAGTTTGTAATAGCGCCAAACTCACAATTTAAAATGGTTTTTTTACTTATTTTTCTTTTTTTATTAGCGCTGATAATGAGATCTTTTAATAAACAATCAAAGTATTTTAGTTCTTTTTTGGTGGAGGCAGTTCCTATTTTTTGGTGGCTATTATTATAAATTTTAAATATTTTTTAGGGAAAAGAGTTATTTAATAGTTATAAAAAGTATGAAGCCAATAATTGTTTGTAATTTATAACTAAATGATATTGAGGTTAAGTTCTTTATAAAAACCTTTGTACATTCGTGGGCTTAACAACACAACAACAAAAGAATAAAAAAACAACATGAATTTAGTAAAACGAAATTTCGTTTTCGATTTCGATAGTACTCTAACTAGAGTAGAAGCATTAGATGTTTTAGCAGAAATCACATTGACAGGAAATCCGAAAAAGGATGAGGTTATTCAGGAGATAATTGATATAACAAATCAAGGAATTGATGGAGATATCTCTTTTCCTGAGTCCTTAAGAAAACGCATTCAGTTATTAGAGGCTAAAAAAACAGATTTACCTTTATTAATTGAGGAGTTAAAAAAGCATGTTTCTTCGTCTATAGAAAGAAATAAGGAGTTTTTTGAAAACTTTTCTGAAGATATTTATGTAATTTCAGCAGGATTTAAGGAGTTTATTGACCCTATAGTTGCAGAATATAATATTCCATCAGAAAGAGTATTTGCAAATACTTTTGAATTTGATGCGGATGAAGTGATTGTAGGTTTTGATGCTGATAATCCTTTGTCAAAGCATAATGGAAAGATTGAATGTTTACAAGATTTAGGTTTAGAAGGTGAAATTCAGGTGATAGGAGATGGCTATAGTGATGCCGTAACTAAAGAAGCCGGAGTAGCTGATACCTTTTTTGCCTATACCGAAAATGTAACAAGAGATAAGACAGTAGCGAATGCTGATCATATTACACCAAGTTTAGATGAATTTTTATACGTAAACAAGTTGCCAAGAAATATATCATACCCAAAGCACAGAATAAAAATATTATTATTAGAAAATGTACATCCAGATGCGTTTACAAAATTGTCGAGTGATGGTTTTACAGTAGAAACTGTGTCTAGAAGTTTATCAGAAGATGAGTTAATAGAAAAGTTAAAAGATGTACATGTACTTGGAATTCGTTCTAAAACTCAAGTAACTCGTAGGGTTATTGAAGCTGCTGAAAAACTAATGGTGGTTTCAGCATTTTGTATTGGAACAAAACAAATTGATTTAGAAGCGGCTAAAGAAAACGGAGTTGTTGTTTTTAATGCACCGTATAGTAATACACGTTCGGTAGTAGAACTAGCGATTGGAGAAATTATTATGTTAATGCGTAGCGTATTTCAAAGAAGTACAGAGTTGCATAATGGCGAATGGAATAAAACGGCACAAGGATCACGCGAAGTACGTGGTAAAAAATTAGGGATTATTGGGTATGGAAATATTGGGAAGCAATTATCTGTTTTAGCAGAAGCTTTAGGTATGGACGTATATTATTATGATGTTGAAGATAAGTTAGCTTTAGGGAATGCAACAAAAATAAATACTCTAAAAGAACTATTGAATATCTCTGATGTAATTACTTTACATGTAGATGACAATGCAGCTAATAAAAATTATATAGGAAAGGAAGAAATAGCTGAAATGAAAGATGGAGCACATTTAGTGAATCTTTCTAGAGGTTTTGTAGTTGATATTAAAGCCTTGGTTGAAGCTTTGAAGTCAGGTAAAATAGCTGGAGCAGCTGTAGACGTATATCCGCAAGAGCCAAGAAAGAATGGCGAATTTCTTACAGAATTAAAAGGATTACCAAATGTAATTCTTACACCACATGTAGGAGGAAGTACTGAAGAGGCTCAAAAAGATATTGCTGATTTTGTACCGAATAAAATTATGGCTTATATCAATTCAGGGAATACAGTTGACGCTGTTAATTTCCCAAATATTAGATTGCCAAGACAAACCAATGCACACCGTTTTTTACATATTCACAGAAATGTGCCAGGGGTAATGGCGAAAATCAATAAGGTATTAGCTAAATACGAATTGAATATTACAGGACAATACTTATCTACAGATGAAAAGGTTGGATACGTAATTACTGATGTAGATAAAGAGTATGATCAAGAAGTGGTTACTAAGCTTAAAAATGTAGATGGAACTATTAAGTTTAGAGTATTGTATTGATAATCTAGTAATTATGATTGTGTAAGTTTAATATTATTACTAATTTCACAGGTGAATTAAAAAAATAACTAATATGAAAAAAGTAATTAGAAAAACGTTTCTTGCCTTTTTAGGCATAAGTATGGTATTTGTATCTTGTAATACAGAGCAAGAAGAAATAGTTAATTCAGTGCAAAGTGTAGAGGAGCGTAAAAGTCAAAAAGCTAGTAAAGTAGAAAAAAATAGCGCTTTAGATTTAACCTTTAGTCTCCAAGACGGAGAAATAATGCATCAAGATTTTATAATTACGGATTTAAATGCAGTAAATCCGAGCGAGTGTGGAAGTACTCCTTTTAATCAAGCAATAAACGAATCGGTACAAAGTAATTTAGATTTATTAGGGCTTGATTATTATGATTTATATACAACAATAAATAGATTGTACACGTTTATAGATGAAGATAAACAGTACTTTGGAGCTGAAGGTGAATACACAAATTTTATTAAAAAGCAGCAAAGGAGTTTAGAGAATTTCTGGAGTATGCCAAATGAAATAACTGTAAAAGGGCAACATAACAGTACTTTAAATGATAGAGATAAAATAGCATTAGTATATATTGTCTTTGCAGGGCTTCCTGAAGTTGTAGCTTATAGTAATGCAGACTTTTTGTTGGCAGTAAATGAGGCAAGTACTTTTCTAAATGAAAGCCCATTATTGTCTTTTGATGGATTTGCAAGTTCTACTAATCTAATTGTAATTGGAGATGGTTTGGTAGAGTTAATGGTAAAATCTGGTGTTGAAGATAGAGTTGTTTGGAATGGTATTTTAGCACATGAATGGGCACACCAAATACAGTTTGATAATTATGCTATTTGGTATCCTGATGGAGCTGCGGATAATGAGCCAGAAGCTACAAGAACTACTGAATTAGAAGCTGATTTTTTTGCAGCTTATTATATGGCGCATAAAAGAGGAGCAACTTATAATTGGAAAAGAGTTGAAGAATTTTTTGAATTATTTTTCAATATAGGTGATTGTTCTTTTACTAGTGATGGACATCATGGTACTCCTTTGCAAAGAATGGAGGCAGCAAGGCTAGGGTTTGAATTAGCTAAAAATACTTTCCCAAAAGGAAAAGTGTTAAGTAAAGATGAAGTGCATGCTAGTTTTTTATCTGTTTTAAATGAAATAGTAGATTAGTTTAAAAGCTAATAAATAGATAAAAATTCTTTAAAATATTTTAAATCTCTGAGGGCGTAGCTCTTGGAGATTTTTTTATAAACTATCAAAACCTTTAAATTCTTCTTCTATAAGAGTTGCTCCTTTTTTTAATATATGAATGTAGTTTGGGATGTTTTCTATTCTAAACCTGCTTAAAGGACCAGAAGCACTAATGCTGGCAATAATATTTTGCTGTTTATTTCTAATGGGTATTGCAATGCTAACTAAGCCAAGTTCGAATTCTTCAATATCTAAAGCATAGTCTTGATTTACAGTTTTAGCTAATTCTTTTTTGAATGTCTTTACGTTTGTAATAGTGTGTTGAGTAACTTTGGTAAGTTGAATGTTTTTTAGAATATCTTCTTGGGTGGCTAGATCAGAAAAGGCAAGAAGTAATTTGCCTGAAGCAGTAGCGTGTATAGGTTGATAAGAACCAATTGAAGTATTTATTTTTAATCCATGCAAGCTGTCAGCTTTATTAATATGAAAAACCTGATGCTCTTTTAAAATACTAAGTAATACGGTTTCCTGAATTTCTAGCGCAACATTTTTTATCGGATTGTTTGTCGATTTAGCAATGGTTTTATAGATAGCAACGCGATTTCCTAATTCAAATAATTTACTGCCTAAGCTATATTTTTCATTATTATTCTGATGAACAATATTTAACGAAGCTAAAGTGTTTAGTAAACGATAGGTTGTACTTTTGTTATAACCGGTTTTATTAGCCAACTCTCTAACTCCCCATTCTTTTTTATCATTTGTAAAAGCATCAAGTACTGTAAAAGCTTTTATAATCGATTGGTTTAAAGTTTTATTGTCAGAACTCATTTTTTGCTATTTGTTTTGGCTAAGGTATTAAAAAAGTGTAAATTTATAAAACAACGTTTCATTTAGTGAAACACTATTGTTTTTAATTTGATAATAAATCAAGTATCTTTAGTGTTCTCAAGAAATGGTTTTTTGAAATAAAAGAAACATGCACAAAGCAACATTAGATTACGCACAACAACAAGATAAAAAAGATAAGTTATCTTATTTAAGAGAAGAATTCCATATACCAAAAGATAAAGAAGGAAACGACTGGCTGTATTTTACAGGAAACTCTTTAGGGTTACAGCCAAAGCAGACTCAAAACTATATTCAACAAGAATTAGATGATTGGGCAAATTACGGTGTAGAAGGTCATTTTGAAGCTAAAAATCCTTGGATGCCATATCACGAATTTTTGACAGAAAAAATGGCAAAAATTGTGGGAGCAAAACCATTAGAAGTTGTTGTGATGAACACATTAACAACAAATCTTCATTTGTTAATGGTGTCGTTTTATCAACCCACAAAAAAGAAATATAAAATTGTTATAGAATCTGATGCTTTCCCTTCGGATAGATATGCGGTGCAATCGCAATTAAAGTTTCATGGATTTGACGCAGAAGAAGGTTTAATTGAATGGAAGCCTCGTGAAGGAGAAGAGCTTTTAAATATTGAAGATTTAGAGCAAATAGTTTCAGAGCAAGGAGATGAAATAGCTTTATTATTAATTGGAGGCGTAAACTATTACACTGGTCAATATTTAGATTTAAAGCGTATTGCAGAAATAGGACATTCAAAAGATTGTTTCGTCGGAATCGATTTAGCACACGGTGCTGGAAATATTTCTCCAGAATTACATAATAGTGGTGTAGATTTCGCTGCTTGGTGTACTTATAAGTATTTGAATTCTGGCCCAGGAAGTTTAGGAGGTTTATTTGTGCATGAAAAACACGCACATAATAAAGATTTACCACGTTTTGCAGGTTGGTGGAATCATAATAAAGAAACACGTTTTAACATGCGTCAACCTTTTGATGTAATGGCAGGTGGCGAAGGTTGGCAATTATCAAATCCACCAATTTTATCTATGGCTGCGATTAAAGCGTCGTTAGATATGTTTGACAAAGTGGGTATGGAAGCTTTACATGAAAAGTCAGAAAAGTTAACAGGATATTTTGAGTTTTTAATCAACCAAATTGGTTCAGATGACATTAAAATTATCACACCATCTAATCCAAAAGAAAGAGGTTGTCAGTTATCTATTCAAGTTAAAAACGCTGATAAAAGTTTACATCATAAATTAACCGAGAATAATATTATTACCGATTGGAGAGAACCAGATGTAATACGTTGCGCACCAGTGCCAATGTATAACAGCTTTGAGGATGTATTTAGAATGGTTGAGATTTTAAAAGGGTTGTTGTAAAATGAAGAATAAATGGAAAACTTTGTTTTGGCTTAGCCTGATAATTTTATTTCTAACAAATTTATTTTGGATTTATCAAACTATTGATTCAGCTGTTGGTAGAGGTTATTATGAAGTAACTTGTATTGAATATGAAAAAGATAAAACTATACTTAAAAAGTTAATAGATTCAAAAGAGACAAAAACTGAATTACTCAAGTTTTTAAAAGATAATGATATAAGTTTTGAAGGTTTTCAAAAGGGAACTGATTATGTGATTAGTTTTAATTCTTTTTCAGTTTTATTTGATTCAAAAGGAAAATTAAAAAATGAATAAAAAGGATAATATATTAATTATTGGAGCCGGTTTATGCGGAAGTTTGCTAGCATTGCGTTTAGCACAAAGAGGTTATAAAGTTGAGGTTTACGAAAGTCGTCCAGATTTACGAACCACAGATATTTCTGCAGGTAGGTCTATCAATTTAGCTTTGTCAGATCGTGGTTTCAAAGCCTTACGATTAGCAGGGGTAGAAGAGAAAGCTCGTGAAATATGTATTCCAATGTATGGGCGTTTAATTCACGATATTGAAGGTAATACCTTTGCATCCAATTATTCAGGAAGAGAAAATGAGTATATCAATTCAATTTCAAGAGGAGATTTAAATGGTATTTTATTAACTGAAGCAGAAAAGCACGAAAATGTAACGATACACTTTAATTCAAAATGTACATCCGTAGATATAGAAAATACTACTGCTAATTTTAAGAGTTACGAAACAAAAGAAGAATTCTCCGTAAACGCAGATGTTATTTTTGGAACAGACGGAGCAGGCTCAATACTTCGCAAGAGTTATTATTTAGAAAAGAAATTTTTATTTAGCTATTCGCAAAATTATTTAACACACGGGTATAAAGAACTCGAAATTCCAGCTGATGGAAATGGAAAACATCAAATAAGTAAAGATCATTTACACATTTGGCCTCGTGGAGATTATATGCTAATTGCGTTACCGAACTTAGATGGTAGCTTTACAGTAACTTTATTTTTAGGGCATGAAGAAGGAGTATATCATTTTGAAGGATTAGATTCTGAAGAAAAAATAAAAGATTTCTTTCAGGCTCAGTTTCCAGATGCGTTAAAGTTAATTCCAAATATAGCTGAAGAGTTTGCTAATAATCCAACAGGGGCTTTAGGAACAGTAAAATGTTCACCATGGTATTACAAGGGTAATACTCTGTTAATGGGAGACGCAGCACATGCAGTTGTTCCGTTTTATGGACAAGGAATGAATGCTTCTTTTGAAGATGTAACGGTTTTAGATGAAATTTTAAATCAAAATTTAGGAAGCTGGGATGCTACTTTTAAAGGGTATCAAAAAGTAAGAAAAAAGGATGCAGATGCTATTGGAGATTTAGCGGTAGAGAATTACTACGAAATGCGAGATCATGTGGCGAATCCTTTATTTAAAGAAAAGAGAAAATTAGAAATGGAGTTAGAGAAGATTTTTCCTAAGGAATATTTTTCTAAATACTCAATGGTAACATTTAATGAAAACATTGGCTACCAAGAAGCAATGACTAAAGGACGAGCACAAGATAAAGCTTTGTTAAATATGGTTGCTGATAATGATTTAGCTAATATTTCCGATTTAAAAGAAGTATTAAAAAGAGTACAAAAAGAAACGAACGAAATTTTAGAAGAAGACAAAATAGCAGGTTTATAAATGAAAACATATATCGTTTTACTTCGTGGAATAAATGTGTCAGGAAAAAATAAACTTCCAATGGCAGAATTACGTGAATTATTAAATGGTTTAGGTTTTCAAAATGTAAGAACCTATATTCAAAGTGGAAATATTCTACTTAATTCAGAAGAAAGTAAATCTGTAATCTGTAAAAAGATAAAAGAAGAGATTCTAGTTAAGTTTGGTTATGATGTTCCTGTATTGATAAGAACTCCAAAAGAGTGGGGAGCAATAATAGATAATTATCCTTTTTCAGTTGAAAATGAAAAAATAGTAGCGTTTTCTTTTTTTAATAAGACTACCGATCAATCAGAAATTGAAGTTAAAGGAATTAATGAAGATCAATATAAAATAGATAACGATGTGGTGTATTTGTATTGCCCATCAACTTTTGCTAAAACGAAACTAACAAATAGCACCATCGAGAAAAAGCTAAATGTAATAGCTACGACTCGTAATTATAAAACAACAATTAAGTTACTTGAAATGGTAACAGAGGCATAAAAATATGGATAGTAAAGTAATTAAAGGAAAAGCAATACCAAGAGGTAAGTTTCCACATGTAAACCAAGTAGGAGATTTTATTTATGTGTCAGGAACCAGTTCTCGTAGACCCGATAATTCTTTTGAAGGAGTTGAGGTAGATGAGTTTGGTACAACAAACTTGGATATTAAAAAGCAAACAAGAGCGGTAATTGAAAATATTAGAGGAATTTTACAAGAGGTAGGAGCTGATTTAGAAGATATCGTTGATGTAAGCTCTTTCTTAGTTAATATGAACGATTTTGGTGGATATAACGAAGTATATGCAGAGTATTTTGATTATAGTGGACCAACACGTACAACTGTTGCAGTACATCAGTTACCACATCCACATTTGTTGATAGAAATCAAGGTAGTGGCATATAAGAAGCAAGAATAGATTAAGAATTAAATGAAGATTCAAAACTACATAGACGGAAAATTTTTGGCACCTGTGGCTGATAGGTGGATTGATAATTACAATCCTTCAATTGGAGAAGTGTATGGACAAATTCCGAATTCGACCAAAGAAGATGTTGAGAAGGCATATCAAAGTGCTAAAGCAGCTTTTAAACAGTGGTCAAATACTACTTTAGATGAGCGCAGTAAAATCTTGTCTAGAATAGCTCAGCTAATTAAGGAGAAATTACCAGAATTAGCAGCTGCTGAATCCAAAGACAACGGCAAGCCATTAAGTTTAGCAACTGCGATCGATATACCAAGAGCGTCATCTAATTTTCAGTTTTTTGCAAATGCGATTACACAGTTTTCATCTGAAGCGCATGAAAGTGTAGGTTTAAACGCCGTTAATTTTACTTTGCGTCAACCAATTGGAGTAGTAGGTTGTATCTCTCCATGGAATTTACCGCTGTACTTATTCACATGGAAAATCGCTCCAGCAATTGCAGCAGGTAATTGTGTTGTCGCAAAACCAAGTGAAGTAACACCAATGACAGCTTATTTATTAGGAGAAATATGTAACGAGGCAGGTTTGCCGAAAGGAGTTTTAAACATCGTTCACGGATTAGGAGGTTCAACAGGTCAAGCAATCGTTGAACACCCAGATATTAAAGCGATTTCATTTACTGGTGGAACCACAACAGGTGCTCATATTGCGAGAGTTGCAGCACCTATGTTTAAGAAACTATCGTTAGAATTAGGAGGGAAGAATCCGAACTTAATTTTTGCAGATTGCGATTATGAAAAGATGTTAGATACTACTGTTCGTTCTTCATTTGCTAATCAAGGTCAGATTTGTTTATGCGGAAGTAGAATTTTTGTAGAAGAGTCAATTTACGAGCAATTTAAAAAAGACTTTGTTCAGAAAGTATCACAATTAAAAGTAGGGAACCCATCAGAAGCTGATACAAATGTTGGAGCATTAGTGTCTAAACAACATTTAGAAAAAGTAAAATCATATATTGATATTGCAGAGCAAGAAGGCGGAAAAATTCTTTTTGGAGGTGATAGAGTTGAGGTGAATGGAAGTGAAAATGGTTATTATCTACAGCCAACAATTATAGAAGTTATAAGTAATGATTGTAAACTGAATCAAGAAGAAATTTTTGGGCCAGTAGTTACTATTATGTCATTTAAAAATGATGAGCAAGCATTGCAATTAGCAAACAATGTAAAGTACGGTTTATCAGCAACTTTATGGACAAACAATTTAAATAGAACGATGAGAATATCGAAAGAAATTCATGCAGGAATTGTTTGGGTAAATACATGGTTGTTGAGAGACTTAAGAACTCCTTTTGGAGGGCAAAAAGAAAGTGGAGTAGGGCGCGAAGGAGGTTTTGAAGCGTTACGCTTTTTTACAGAACCTAAAAATGTTTGTATTCAATATGAATAAAGAAATAAGGCAAAAAATCATTCAGGTTTGCGATGATAAAATTGCCAAAAAAGGTGAGAATGTTGGGTTGTCGTTCTATGCTTTTTTTAAGAACAAAAATGACAATCCAAAATTATTAATGGAAGTTGCAAAATGGTGGATTGAAACTCATCAATTAGACCATTTTGAAAAAGCAATGAAGATTAAAAAGATGATTCAGAATAACGACTAAAAATGAACTTAGATATACAAAATAAAAACGCCTTAGTTTGCGGAAGTACACAAGGAATAGGAAAGGCATCGGCGATGCAATTAGCAGAAGAAGGAGTAAACGTAACATTGATTGCTCGTAACGAAGAAAAACTGAAAAAGGTTTTAGCAGAGTTACCAAGTAACAATCAAAATCATAATTACATAGTTGCTGATTTTTCAAACACATTAGAGTTAAAAGAAAAATTAGAAGCGAGTGATTTAAATTTTCATATTCTGGTAAATAACACAGGAGGTCCTGCCGGAGGTCCAGTATTTAATGCACAGTTAGATGAGTTTGAAAGAGCATTTACACAACATTTAAAATGTAATCATGTATTAGTACAAGCGTTGGTTCCTTTTATGAAAGAAGCTGGTTACGGTAGAATTATCAATGTAATTTCTACATCAGTAAAGCAGCCATTAGATGGTTTAGGAGTTTCTAATACCATTCGTGGTGCTGTAGCGAATTGGTCTAAAACTTTGGCTAATGAGTTAGGTCAGTTTAATATTACTGTAAATAATGTACTGCCTGGAGCAACAGGTACAGAACGTTTAAATGAAATCATTAATAATAAAGCCAAGAAAACAGGATTATCTGTTGAAGAAGTTTCAAAAAATATGATGAACGCTTCACCAGCAAAACGTTTTGCAAAACCTGAAGAGATTGCGAATGCAGTGGTGTTTTTAGCTAGTGAAAGAGCAAGCTTTATCAACGGAATTAATGTTCCTGTTGACGGAGGAAGAACAAAATCATTGTAGATTTATAAAATTAAAAACAAACAACTATGAGTAAGCTAGTACAACCTTTAAATTTTAAAAAGTGGATTGATGAAAATCGTCATTTATTAAAACCACCAGTAGGTAACAAACAAGTGTGGGATAATGGGGAATATATCGTAATGGTTATTGGAGGGCCAAATTCTAGAAAAGATTATCATTATAATGAGACACCTGAGTTTTTCTATCAAGTAGAAGGAGATATGGTGTTAAAGATTATTGATGATAAAGGTGAAATGGTAGACGTAGAAATTAATGAAGGAGATATCTATTTATTACCAGCTAAAGTGCCACATTCGCCACAACGAAAAGAAAATACTGTTGGTTTGGTAATCGAGTATCCAAGGGCAGAAGGTATGATGGATGCTTTAGAATGGTACTGTGAAAATTGTAGTACACCTTTATATAGAGAAGAGTTTGCCTTAGATAATATTGAAACAGACATGCCTATCATTTTCGATAAATACTACTCAGACAAAGAGAAGTGCACATGTACTAATTGTGGAACTGTAATGGAAGCTCCTAAAAAGATTAAATAGATGAAACGTAAATTACGTATAAACGGACATTCACATTTACTTCCATATCCAGAACAAATTCCTGCTTTTATGAAGGAAAAGGAAATTTTTTGGGTAGATGATGAACGTAAACATATGTTGCAAAAAGGTTGGAAACGACCAGTAACAGATTCAAGTTTTTTCTTGGATGAGAAATTACTTTGGATGGAGAAAAACAAGTTAGATCACGCAGTAGTTTTAAATTTATCTCAGTTATATGGTAACGGGTTGCGTTTAGAAGAAATGAAAAAAGCCTTGCGCTTTCAAAACGATTTTAATGCAAAAGTACAACACGATCATCCTTCAAAATTTACTTGTGGTTTTGTTGTGCATCCGGGGTTTATTTATGGGGCATTGTATGAAATTGAGCGTTGTGTTGAAGAGTTAGGATTAAAAGTATTGTGCTTGCCAACACACTTTATGGACTCTATCGGGCAGTGGCGTTGTGTATTTGACAAGGAAAACGATCCAATTTTTGAATTAGCTGATAAGTATAAATTAGCAATAGAAATTCATCCGTACGACGGAGATAAGATGATAAAATTAGAAAATACCAATTGGCGTTTTCATTTAATTTGGATGTTAGCACAATGTGGTGATGCTTATCATTTTTATACCTTAAACGGAATGCAAGAGCGTTTTCCGAATATTAGAACTTGTTTTGCACATGGAGGTCAATTAGCACAAATGAATTTAGGTCGTCGTATTCAAGGTTTTGATGGAAGACCAGATTTATTTGAAGGAAAAACGCATCCTAGAAAAGCGGTAGGACACCCAAATATTTATTTTGATACACTAGTTCATGATACAGATTCTTTAAAGTTAATGATAGATCGTCAAGGTTCTAATCAAGTAATTATGGGCTTAGATGATCCGTACCCGTTAGGAGAAATGGAAAGTGATGCACAATCTTCATACCCGGGTAAATTATTAGATTTAGCAATCGATAGAGATATTATTAACCAAACACAATATGATGAGATTTGGGAAGACAATACTTTGCGTTGGTTGTTTGGTGACGATCAAAAAGCTAAAGAAGATTTAGTATCTAAAATACTATTATAAAAAACAGTAATTGTAACAAAAAAAGAAAGCCTTAGATTTATCTAAGGCTTTCTTTTTTTGTTGTGGGAGATTGTTATTTAAAAACTGAAGTGATGTTAATAGCTACATCATCCCAAGTTTTTGAAACTCCATCAGCTCCTTTATGCAAATCTTTACAAGCTTCATTTAATGATGCTAAAGCTTTGTCTGCTCCCCAATCTGAAATTTTCATTTCTCCAGAAAAATTAAAGACCTTACCTTTAATAGTATATTTAAAAGGAAGTTTATTTGTTACTCCGTTCATGGTTAAATTAGCATAACCTAATGAATCATTTTCTAATATAAGTTTTCCAGAAAGTAATTCAGTCTTGTCCATTATCCCGAAGAAGAACTTTTTTATCTTAAAATCTCTACTAGTGTCTTTTGTGAAAATACTACTAATTGGAATTGAGAATTCAACATTATTAATGGCTTCTTTAGCTGTGTCACCTTCACCACCCGCAGTAATATTAACTTTTTTAAATTGACCTTTTACAGGGGCTTTTTCAGTTGTTTTATAGGCTGTCCAATTTATTTGATTGTCAGCTTCAGAAAGAGAAAAAGCTGCTTTTTTTTCAACTTGAACTTCTTTCTTCTCTTGTGTTTCTTTTTTTGCTTCTGATTTACAAGAGACCAAAGCGCTAACTGTAAAACACACTAGTAGTGAGTAAAATACTTTTTTCATAAGGATTATTTTATAATTGTGTTGACTAAGTTGATGTATTCTTCTTTTGCATGGTTTTCATCCATACCATTTAATTGCATCCAAGCGTTAAATTTAAAAGCATTTCTTAAATCACTATTTGCGTTAAAGCTAAACTTATCTCCTTTAACCGCCTGCTTATAGTAAGCGTATAATTTAAGCATAACGTCTGGAGGAAGTTTTTCCTTTAGTTTAGAAGCCTTTAGATAAGCTTCGTTAAATTTTGAATCTAAATCATTTACCATAAAAAGATAGATTAAGTAAATGTATAATTATATTATATAATGGATAAACAAATATACGAAGGGAGCAAGGAAAAACAAGCTATCTAGCCTATCTAATAAGCCACCATGACCAGGCATAATATTTCCACTATCTTTTATATTAGCTTGTCTTTTAAATTTTGATTCCACTAAATCTCCTAAAGTTCCGAAAATAGAAACGATAATTGCAATAATTATCCAATTAGTAGTTGAGAAAATAGTCACGTATTTACTAATGATTAACCCAGCGATAATTGCAAAAATAAGTCCACCAATAAAGCCTTCAATGGTTTTTTTAGGTGATACTTTTTCGAAGAGTTTATTTTTTCCAAAATTTTTCCCTACCAAATAAGCAAAACTATCATTTGTCCAGATAATTATAATTATTGCAATGATGATATTAGAATGATAATTACCATTGATAAATGGTAATTTCATTAGAAAGAAAAAAGGCAGGATCAAATATGTAAATTGAAGCAATATTTTTTGACTAATCTTTTCTGTGCTTATGACTTTATTAGTAATAAGCTGATATATAAATATTGCTAAAAATAATAATGAAGCTCCAAGTAAAAAAGGATAAGTAGAAAGTACTTTTTCTGTAATTAAACAATACACAATAAAGGCTAAAATAATATAAGGAATATAGCTTCTTAGCTTTATGATTTTTGAAAACTCAAAAATACAAACAGCTGAAAAAACAGCTACTAATCCTATGTAAGTTTCGGCAGAAAAAAGAATTGCAGAAATAAAGATAATAGCATAAACAAGTCCTGAAATACTTCTTGTTATAAGGTTGCGCATGGTTTATAAATCTTCAAAGAGCAGCAAATATAAGTTTTTTGAGTTAGTGTTACCATAACTTAAAAAATTATCCTCATCAGCTTCAATTTTATAATTAGTTATAGAACTAATATTCGTAGGTATGTTTCCGCTAAAGTGAGTTTTAATTCCTGTTAAACCTTCTCCCATGTTTTTTACTAACTGACTAGTAGTTGCGTAAACAATAAAATGCTTAGGAAGAGAAGATAGTTTTTTGCTTCCTAATTGATTAGATGAAAACAATAACTCACCTTTATTGGATATTAAGTGTTCGCAAGAGGTAAAAAAAGGTATTGATTCAGAAAAATGCTCTTGTAAATTAACATCTATTTTATCAGTAAGCTTTACTAGATCATAATCTGAACATGTAATCTTTTTCCAGTTATTTTCTTGTAAAATATGTTTAAGGTTATTTTTTACTTCTTTTATAGAAGTACAGTATAAAAACTTACCGCCTTTATTAATAAAATTATGCACAAAAGAATCATCTAGAGATAAATTAACTTCTTGTTTGTTAATTTCTTTATTTCTAGATGATTCTATTTGTGATTTAAATAACTTCTTGAAAAAATTCATTAATTAAAAACTAATCTTCAGTTACTGTATCAGTTTTCTCTTCTTTTTTATCAAAAGGTCTTTCTCCAAAAACCTTTACTAAATCGTCTTTAAAGATAACTTCTCTTTCCAATAATAATTCAGCAAGTTCGTTTAATTTATCTTTATGTTGATCTAATAAATCAATAGCTCTTTGATATTGACCTTCTATTATTTTTGATATTTCTTCATCAATAGTTTTAGCAGTACCGTCGCTATAAGGCTTTACAAAAGAATCGTTCCCTGTTGAATCGTAATAAGTAATATTCCCTACTTTTTCGTTTAAACCATAAACGGTAACCATTGCACGAGCTTGTTTGGTAACTTTTTCTAAATCACTTAAGGCTCCAGTCGATATTTTGTTAAACATTAGTTTTTCTGCAGCTCTACCTCCCATAGTAGCACACATTTCATCTAACATTTGTTCAGTTTGAACAATTTTTCTTTCTTCAGGTAAATACCATGCAGCACCTAAAGATTGACCTCTAGGGACAATAGTTACTTTTACTAATGGAGCAGCATGTTCTAACATCCAACTAACTGTTGCATGACCTGCTTCGTGATAAGCAATTACTTTTTTCTCTTTAGGAGTAATTACTTTGTTTTTCTTTTCTAAACCACCAACGATTCTATCAACTGCATCTAAGAAATCTTGATGCTCAATAGCTTCTTTACCATTACGAGCAGCAATTAAAGCGGCTTCATTACAAAGGTTCGCTATATCTGCACCAGAGAAACCTGGAGTTTGCTGTGCTAAGAATTCTAAATTAGCATTATCAGCTAATTTTAATGGTTTAATATGTACTTCAAAAATTTCTCTACGTTCGTGTAAATCTGGTAAATCAACATAAATTTGACGATCAAAACGACCAGCACGCATTAATGCTTTATCTAAAACATCAGCACGGTTTGTTGCAGCCAATACAATTACATTTGTATCAGTACCAAAACCATCCATTTCAGTTAAAAGTTGGTTTAATGTATTTTCACGTTCGTCATTTCCACCTGTCATACTGTTTTTTCCTCTTGCTCTACCAATGGCATCAATTTCATCAATAAAAATGATTGATGGTGATTTTTGTTGTGCTTGCTTAAATAAATCTCTTACACGAGAAGCACCAACACCAACAAACATTTCAACAAAATCAGAACCTGATAATGAAAAGAAAGGTACGCCAGCTTCACCAGCAACAGCTTTTGCTAATAAAGTTTTACCTGTACCTGGAGGTCCTACTAATAAGGCTCCTTTCGGTATTTTACCTCCTAATTTTGTGTATTTTTCAGGAGTCTTTAAAAAGTCAACAATTTCTTGTACTTCTTCTTTTGCACCTTCTAAACCAGCAACGTTTTTAAAAGTAGTTCGAACTTTAGAATCTTCATCAAAAAGTTTTGCTTTCGATTTTCCAATATTAAATATTTGTCCACCACCGGCACCTCCACCGGCACCACCAGACATTCTTCTCATAAAGAATAACCAAATACCGATTAGTAAAATAAAAGGCAAGAAACTAATTATAGTATCGAACATACTTGTTCTTTCAATATTTGAAATATCAAAATCTAAATTATGCTCAGCCTTTTCAGCAGAAATTTCTTTTTCAAAATTTTCCTGATTTCCAAAGTTATAAGTATATAAAGGAGCTCCTTTTCTGTAGAAAGGAGATTCCGTTAATTTCTTATGGTTTTCTTTTTCCTCTGCTTCTTTTTTTAAGAAGATCTGTGCAACATTATTGTTTTCTACAACAATCTTTTGAATGTCGTTAGCCTCTAAAATTTTTGTAAACTCGTTTTTAGAAATGTTACGAGACCCTAAGTCTCCTGAATTCAAAAAACTTAAGCCCAATAAAACAACGAATATTGGGATGTATAACCAAAATGAATTTAGTTTAAATTTCGGTGTATTTTTTTTCTTATCACTCATATAAATTAAGGTGTCTAAATTATTAGCTATTAAGCTGGGTTAATTTCTGTAATTTTTGCATCACCCCAAAGGCTTTCAATATCATAATATTCACGTATTTGTTTTTGAAAAACATGTACAACAACATTAACATAGTCCATTAAAATCCATTCTGAATTCCCTTGTCCTTCAATATGCCAAGGTTTATCTTGAAGTTCTTTACTAACAGTTTTCTGTACAGAACCTGTAATAGCGTTTACTTGTGTGTTTGAATTCCCTGAACAAATTACAAAATAATCACAAACTGTATTTTCAATTTCTCTTAAATCTAGTAGTTGAATATCTTCTCCTTTTACATGATCAATCCCCTTTATAATCGTAGCGATTAAGTCGTCTGTGTTTGCTTGTTTTTTAGTCATTAAAAAAAATTAAGTTTTAGCAAAGTTATTATTTTTTTGCGAGTAATTTATGTAATATTGATACTTGTTTTACTTGCAAAACGTATATGAAAATAATCAAACTTGATGCCATTGATTCTACCAATTCTTTTTTGAAGAATTTGTCAGTTAATTCTACTATTCATGACTTTACAATTGTTGTTGCAAAGAGACAAACATCTGGTAGAGGACAAATGAACGCTAAATGGATTGTAGAAGGAGGTAAGAACCTAACCTTTAGTGTTTTTTCTTGTTTTGAAAACTTACTAATATCAAATCAGAAGTATTTAAATTTTAGTGTTTCATTAGCTGTTTTTGAGGCTCTTAGTGATTTTAATTTACCTAAGTTGGCTATAAAATGGCCTAACGACATTCTGTCAGTGAATAAAAAGTTAGCAGGAATTTTAATAGAAAATAATTTAAAAGGTGCTAAAATAGCATCTTCAATAATTGGGATTGGAATAAATGTAAATCAAGAAAATTTTTCGAAAGATTTACCAAATGCATCATCAATTAAAAAACTTTTAAGAAGAGAATTTGATTTAGATGTTTTGCTAAATGAAATTTTAATAAAGTTGAAACAAAAATTTGAGTTACTTAATAAAAAAGAATATGCTCTTTTAGAAGAACAATATTTAAGTGTTTTGTATAAAAAAAATGTTCCGAGTATGTTTAAAAACAATCAGAACATTTTATTTATGGGTAAAATTATTGGAGTTTCAGAAAATGGAAAACTCCAAATAGAATTAGAAAACGAAACAGTTAAAGAATTTGGTGTTAAAGAAGTTTCGTTTGCTTAATTTATAATTTTGAAATATTTTCAGTTAAAGTTTCAATAAACTTAGTTAATGGCTTTTTTACCATCATAGCCATCATTGGGTTAAAATCGCCATCAAAGTTTAAAACTACTTCACTTTCGTTTTCTGAAATTTCATTAATATTAGAAGCTAAAGTAAAAGGTAATTTACTACTAGCAGCTCCTAAAGTTATATTTGAATATTCAGTTTTTTCCTTCATTACCAATCTTATTTCTGGCATTCCTTTTAATCCAAAAATAAAACTTTCACCATCTACTTCAAATTTCTGAGTGTTTTCTGGCATTAATTGTTCAAAGTTTTCAAGATTTGTAAAGAAATCAAATACATCTTTAGCTGATTTTTTTACAACTACTTTATTTCCTTCAATATTCATGTTCTATTATTTTTTTATTCTTCGTTTTGTTTCCACTTACTAGGGTTCATTCTCCAGTCTTCTAATGAACGTAATTCTTCACTTGTAATATATTTACTGTCTAAAGCTTGCTCTAACATGTATTCGTAATTACTAAGTGTAGTTAATTCTACATTATCTTTTTCAAAATTTTCGGTAGCGATATTAAATCCGTAAGAGAAAATAGCTACCATACCTTTTACATTTGCATGTGCTTCTTTTAAAGCTTTAACAGCATTTAAGCTACTTTTACCTGTACTGATTAAATCTTCAATAACCACTACATTCTGACCACTTTCTAAATGCCCTTCTATTTGATTTTTTCTTCCATGTTTTTTTGGTTCAGGGCGAATATAAATAAAAGGCACTCCTAATTCTTGAGCAACTAATATGCCAATAGCAATAGCGCCAGTGGCAACGCCTGCTATTACATCAGGTTTACCGTGTTTTTCTTCTACTAATTTTGCAATTTCTTCTTTTAAAAAATTTCTAACTGGTGGATACGATAATGTAACTCTATTGTCACAATAAATCGGTGATTTCCAGCCTGAAGCCCACGTAAAAGGAGTTTGGGGACTCAGTTTTATAGCTTTTATTTGTAAAAGAAGTTCAGCTGTTTTTTTTGCAGTATCTTTGTTAAAATCCATAGCGCAAATGTATAAAGTTTTTGTTAATGATAAGCCGATAATCTTTACAACTTCAATTAAAAATGAAGAAGATTATCCAGTTTACATTTACAAAAATACAATTATAGATGAACTTATATACAAGTTAAAACTAGGTAAGTTAAAAGGAGTTTACCTTTTTTCTAACAACTTGGAGAATCATTGGCAATCATTTAGAATTAATTTTAAAATGATAACTGCGGCAGGTGGTCTCGTTTTAAATGATAAAAATGGAATATTATTTATTTATAGAGGTAATAAATGGGATTTGCCTAAAGGACGTATAGAAAAAGGAGAGAAAATAGAAGAAACCGCAATTAGAGAAGTTGAAGAAGAATGTGGTGTCAAAAAATTATCAATAACAAAAAAGCTAATAAATACTTATCATCTATTTGTTCAAAAAGGAGAACATCGTTTAAAAGAAACGCATTGGTATTTAATGCATTCTGAGTATAATGGTAAGTTAGTGCCTCAGCTAGAAGAGGGAATTACCAACGTAGAATTTAAAGATAAAGAAAGCACAAGAAAGGCTTTAGAGAATACCTATTTAAATATCAGATTAGTATATAACTCATACATTTCTTCATTAGATTGATGACACTCTGTCATTTTTGAAATCCTTTTTGTTTCTTTTTCTGCCAAATTATAGGTCAATAACTAATGGCATACACTTTGACTATTACTACTCGTAAAATTGAATTAAAAATTTATTAAAAGATATTTATTATGAGTAAAATTATAGGTATAGATTTAGGAACTACCAACTCATGTGTTTCTGTAATGGAAGGAAACGAGCCAGTAGTAATTCCTAATGCTGAAGGAAAAAGAACAACACCATCTATTGTAGCATTCGTAGAAGGAGGTGAGCGCAAGATTGGAGACCCTGCTAAGAGACAAGCAGTAACAAACCCAACAAAAACTGTTTATTCTATTAAACGTTTTATGGGGAACAAATTTTCTGAATCTTCTAAAGAAATAGGAAGAGTTCCTTATAAAGTAGTAAAAGGAGATAATGATACACCACGTGTAGATATTGACGGACGTTTATATACGCCACAAGAAATATCTGCAATGGTATTACAAAAAATGAAAAAAACTGCTGAAGACTATTTAGGTCAAGATGTTGCAGAAGCAGTAATTACTGTGCCAGCATATTTTAACGATGCACAACGTCAAGCAACAAAAGAAGCTGGTGAAATTGCTGGATTAAAAGTTAGAAGAATTATCAACGAGCCAACTGCAGCTGCTTTAGCGTACGGTTTAGATAAGTCTCATGATGATAAGAAAATAGTAGTTTTTGATTTTGGTGGAGGTACACATGATGTTTCTATTTTAGAATTAGGAGACGGAGTATTTGAAGTATTAGCTACTGATGGAGATACGCACTTAGGAGGAGATGATGTTGATGAAAAAATTATTAACTGGTTAGCTGATGAGTTTAACGCAGAAGAAGGAATGGACTTACGTAAAGATCCAATGTCTTTACAACGTTTAAAAGAAGCTGCTGAAAAAGCGAAGATTGAATTATCTAGCACAACTTCATCAGAAATTAACTTGCCTTATATTACAGCTACTGCTTCAGGACCAAAGCACTTAGTAAGAACATTAACAAGAGCTAAGTTTGAAACTTTAATTGATGATTTAATTAAAAGAACTATTGAGCCTTGTGCTACTGCTTTAAAAAATGCTGACTTATCAATTGATGAAATTGACGAAGTTGTATTAGTAGGTGGATCAACTCGTATTCCTGCAATTCAAGAAGCTGTTGAGAAGTTCTTTAAGCAAGCACCAAGTAAAGGAGTAAATCCTGATGAAGTAGTTTCTTTAGGAGCTGCAATTCAAGGTGGAGTTTTAACTGGAGATGTAAAAGATGTATTATTATTAGATGTTACGCCTTTATCTTTAGGAATCGAAACTATGGGGAACGTATTTACAAAGTTAATCGATGCAAATACAACAATTCCTACTAAGAAATCTCAAGTATTCTCTACAGCAGTAGACAATCAACCATCAGTAGATATTCACGTTTTACAAGGTGAAAGAGCGATGGCAGCAGATAACAATACAATTGGTCGTTTCCAATTAACAGATATTCCACCAGCACAAAGAGGAGTTCCTCAAATTGAAGTAACTTTCGATATTGATGCAAACGGAATTATTAAAGTTTCTGCAGCTGATAAAGCAACAGGGAAATCTCAAGATATTCGTATCGAAGCTTCTTCTGGTTTATCTGATGAAGAAATCGAGAAAATGAAGCAAGAAGCAGAAGCAAATGCTGATGCTGATGCAAAAGCAAAAGAGACTGCTGAGAAAATTAATGAAGCTGATTCTATGATTTTTCAAACAGAAAAGCAATTAAAAGAATTTGGAGAGAAATTATCTGATGATAAAAAAGGTCCAATCGAAGCTGCTTTAGTAGAATTGAAAGCTGCTCACGAATCTAAAGACTTAGCTCAAATCGATACTGCAATGGCAACTATCAACGAAGCTTGGAAAGTAGCTTCTGAAGAAATGTATGCTGCACAGCAACAAGCTGGTGGTGATGCAGGAGCACAACAAGGTCAACCAGAAGCAGATGCTCAAGGGGACAATGTTGAAGATGTAGATTTTGAAGAAGTAAAATAATTCTCAAATCATAAGTTATAAAAAGCCATCTAGTTTTAGATGGCTTTTTTATTTTTACAAAATGAAATTTTATCAAAAAGAAATCCAATTATCAGAATATTCAAGAGGATATCACTTAATTACTGATGTTTTATTGAAAGCCGTACCTGGATTAACCAAAATTAAAATAGGACAATTTCAAGCTTTTATAAAGCATACCTCTGCGAGTTTAACGATTAATGAAAACGCAGATCCTACCGTTCGTATGGATTTCGAATCGCATATCAATAAAATGGTTCCTGAAAATATGCCGTATTATAAACATGATTATGAAGGAGCTGATGATATGCCTGCACATATAAAAAGTTCAATGTTGGGTAGTCAAGTTCAAATTCCAATAACAAATGGGAAACTGAATTTAGGTACTTGGCAAGGAATTTATTTGGGTGAGCATCGTAATTATGGAGGAAGAAGAAAGATTGTAATTACTGTTTTTGGTGAATAAAATGTATCATAAATTTAATTTTTTTAAATACACTTACTGCGAATTTGAATCAAAAGAAATCGATTTTTTTGAAGGAAAATCATCGCACTATCAAAGTAAATCTGGTAGTTTATATTTTTATGCTGATGAAGGTGTATACCGTTACTCTAATCATTGGGGGCGAGTAGCAAATTGTAGATGGAAAATTAAAGGTGTCGAAAATTATAAGAGTCAAAATTACTATGTTGGCTTTGCAAAATGGATTGATTTTTATCCATTAAATGATTTTGATAAAGTGTTTTATTTAGAGGTAAATTTTAATAAACAACAGGCAAGAATAAAAAGAATAGGGAGTATAGTGAATACAGACGTATTTTTAATGACTTCAGAGCAGGTACACCAACGTTTAAAGCAAATACAAACTTTATTTAAAGAGTATAAATGGGCAAAGTATTTTGATGATGATATTGATGTTTTAAGAGAGAAGCTAATAACAGGTTTAATAGCTTCAAATAAATCCATTCAAGAATTAAAACAGCAATTGTAAATTAATTATTGTAAGTTTTATTTACACCAATACTAAATCCAAAACGAACGGTACTTTCACTACCTAATCTTAGAATTGCTAATTCACCTAAAGATATTTTACTGAACTCATTATTGGTTATTTCATCATTATTTAGAATCAGTTTTCCAGTAAATTGCTTTTTGGTATTGTATTCGCTTCTATCTTGTTTGTTTTGATAAAAATTAATAGATAAAATATTGTCTTTATCTTCATAACCACAAAATATACCTAGCTTGTCCCAAATAATGTAGTTTTTACTTTTGTTTAACTTTCTATCAGGTTTACCAAAAGTGTTTATTAAAGTATCGTAGTTTGTTGGAAAAGTAACAGGTTTACTATTTATGGTAATAACATCTGTATCACACTCAATAACTAATCTTTTTTGTTTTTTTTTCTTTAAAAAATTAAACATGGCAATCTGTTTTTAATTAATTGTTTATTTTCAGAGGTTTAGTGTAAATCTAAAGAATAAATTTTAACTAACTCGTTTCACTTTCGTAAATTTGTAATTAGATTATTTAATGATAATAAATCTACATGAACATACCACAAACGAGCTTTCCTCGAGTAGTAATTATAGGAGGAGGTTTTGCAGGATTAGCAGCTGCAAGAGGATTAGAAGACCAAGATTTACAAGTTGTTTTAATAGATAAACACAACTATCATACATTTCAACCATTATTATATCAAGTAGCTACAGGAGGATTAGAACCTGATAGTATCGCCTTTCCGTTACGTAAACGTTTTAACGATGTAGAGAACTTCTTTTTCCGATTAGCAGAAGTTACCAATATAAATGCAGATGAAAATACTATTGAAACTACGATAGGGAATTTAGAATATGATGAGCTGATTATAGCTACAGGTTCTACCACTAATTTCTTTGGAAATACTAATATTGAAAAGTTTGCAATGGAAATGAAATCGGTTCCACAAGCATTGAATATTCGTAGTCTAGTTTTAGAAAACTTTGAAGAAGCATTATTAGAAACCGATTTAGATAAGCGTAGAGCTTTGATGAATTTTGTAATTGTTGGTGGTGGGCCTACAGGTGTGGAGTTGGCAGGAGCTTTGGCAGAAATGAAAAAAGGTATTCTACCTAAAGATTATCCAGATTTAGATATTCGTCAAATGAAAATAAATTTGATTCAAAGTTCTGGAGAATTGTTAAAAGGAATGAGCAACAAAGCATCTGCAAAAGCTGAAGATTTTTTAATAAAACTGGGTGTAGATGTTTGGAAAGATCTTCGTGTTTTAGATTATGATGGAGAAACAGTAACGACCAATGGTCATGATCATTTTAAAGCAGAAACGGTAATCTGGGCTGCGGGTGTAAAAGGGGATTCCATTGCAGGTTTAGAGCAGGAATGTTTAATTGAGAGAGCTAATCGATTTAAAGTTGATGAGTACAATAAAGTAGTTGGTTATAACAATGTATATGCAATTGGCGATGTTGCTTGTATGCAAACAGAAAAGTATTCTTATGGCCATCCAATGATGGCACAACCTGCAATTCAACAAGGAAAATTGTTAGGGAAGAATATTTTAGCAAAATTAAAAGGTAAAAAACTAAAACCTTTTAAATATAACGACAAGGGGTCTATGGCTACAATTGGTCGTAATAAAGCTGTGGTAGATTTACCTAAATGGAAATTCCAAGGAGTATTTGCTTGGTTTGTTTGGATGTTTGTTCATTTATTTTCATTAATCGGATTCAGAAATAAGGTAATTGTATTTATGAATTGGATTTATAACTACATTCGATTTGATAGAGAAACACGATTGATTATTCGTCCGTATAAAAAGAAAAATAATTATAGTTTTAAAGAATAAAGGATGAGTGTTACAAGGAATATAAAATGTCCAAACTGTGGAGTTTTTAATACCAATAAAGAATATTGCGAAAATTGTAACACGTTAATTTCTCACGAAAAAAAGAGAGCTTTAAAGGAAGAAGAGTATAAGGAAACTTTAATAAAAGAAGCTAAAGAAAAGATTGAAAATCCCAATTTAGCAGAGCGTTTAAAAAAGCATCCTATCTTTTTGTATCGAATTGTTGGTTGGGTATTATATTCAGCCTTTTTAGTGGTAAGTGCTATAGGAGCTTTATTAGCATGGTTTATAGCTATGGTAGCAGCAGGATAATATGAATCGATTTTTAAAAATCTATTTTATTTCTTCTTTATTTATAGGGTTAAGTGTTTATATAGCTCAAAGAAATAAATACTTATTACCAGATATCATTCAGTTTTATTTAAACGACTTTTTAATAATTCCGATTGTATTAACCAGTAGTCTTTATATACTACGCTGGAGTAAGAATAATAAAAATTATCATATTCCTTTAAGTATCGTTTTGTATAGCTGCTTTTTGTATAGTTTCTTGTTCGAATATTTTCTTCCTAAATTTCATTTAAGATATACTTCAGATTTTATTGATGTTATTTTGTACTTTGCTAGTGGAACAATATTCTACATCCTTCAGAAAAATAATTATGAAATCTTCAAAAAAGTTAAATACTAAAGTAGTAACTAGAATAGGTAAATCGATTACCTATATTGAAGAACACTTACATGAAAAGCTAATGTTAAATGATATCGCTGAGAAAGCACATTTTTCTCCATTTCATTTTCATCGATTATTTTCAATAGTAACAAAAGAAACTTTAAATAATTTTATCACAAGAAAGAGAATTGAAAAGGCAGCTTCTTTTTTGTTACATAAAAAAGAATTAACAATTACTGAAGTTTCTGATAGAGTAGGGTTTACAAGTTTGTCGTCATTTTCAAGAGCTTTTAAGAAGTTTTACGGAATGAGTCCTGTTGAATTTAAAGAGAGCAGTCCTAATAAGTTTAGCAAGATTAGTAAAGAAGAAAGCAAGAACGGACAAACGATTACATTATTTGAACAATACATTTGTAACGTAAATAACTCTTTAAACTGGTTAAAAATGAATGCAAATACTGAAGTAAAAATAATTCCAGAAATGCAGTTGGCTTATATAAATCATCAAGGAAATATAGATTTAATTGGTAATGTTTATAATAGATTAATGCAATGGGCATATCCGAAAGGTTTAATGCAACAAGAAAATTTAAGAATGATTACTATATATCATGATAGCCCTAAAATTACCAATCCAAATCATTTAAGAATGAGTGCTTGCATGACTTTAAACAGAGAAGTTAAAACAGAAGGAGAGGTAAACCTTAGAACATTACCAAATACAAAATGTGTAGTATCTCGTTTTGAAATTGGATTAGATGAATTTCAACAAGCTTGGGAATCCAGCTTTGTTTGGATGTCAGAAAAAGGATATAAAAAAGCTAATCAAGCTCCTTTTGGTATATATTATAATAACCCAGAAGAGCATCCAGAAAGAAAATGTATTGTAGATATTTGTATTCCTATAGAATAAAAAAGTCCCGAGTTTAAACTCGGGACTTTTTTATTTAAAATTTATGGTAAATTAATAATTTACATAATCAACAATTTCTAAACCATAACCAATCATACCAACACGCTTGGTTTGTTTGGTGTTAGAAACTAAACGTAATTTATGAATGTGTAAGTCGTGTAAAATTTGTGCTCCAATACCGAAGTCTTTATTATCCATTGCGACATGCGGAGCTTTCATTTCTCCTTTAGCTTGGTTCTCTTTTAAACCACGTAAGCGAGCTAATAAGTTTAAAGCTTGACTTTGTTGGTTTATAAAAATAATAGCACCACGTCCTTCATCATTTATTACTTTAAACATTTGATCTAATTTCTTATCAGCATTATTGGTTAATGTACCTAAGATGTCGTTATTTACAAGAGTAGAGTTTACTCGTGTTAATATTGGTTCATTTTTGCTCCAAACACCTTTCGTTAAAGCAATATGGATTTGTTTATTGGTGGTTTGTTGGTAAGCTCTTAATCGAAATTCACCAAAACGAGTTTCTATATTAAAATCTTCTTTCTTTTCAATTAGCGAATCATGCTCCATTCGATAAGCTACCAAATCTTCGATAGAAACTATTTTTAAATCGAATTTCTCTGCAACTTTTAAAAGTTGAGGTAAACGAGCCATGGTACCATCTTCATTCATGATTTCTACAATAACCCCTGCAGGTTGTAAACCAGCTAAACGAGCAAAATCAATTGCAGCTTCGGTATGCCCAGTTCTTCTTAAAACACCTCCGTTTTTAGCTTTTAAAGGGAAGATATGCCCTGGGCGAGCTAAATCGAAAGGTTTTGTTTCAGGATCGATTAAAGCTTCAATAGTTTTAGACCTATCTGATGCAGATATACCTGTGGTAACACCTTTTCCTCTTAAATCTACAGAAACAGTAAAGGCAGTTTCCATAGGGTCGGTGTTGTTGTTTACCATCATGTTTAACTGTAGTTCTTTACATCGATCTTCAGTAAGCGGTGTACATATTAAACCTTTACCATGAGTTGCCATAAAGTTAATCATTTCTGGAGTAACTTTTTCGGCTGCTGCTAAGAAATCACCTTCGTTTTCACGGTCTTCATCATCAACAACAATAATTACTTTTCCGTTTTTAATATCTTCTATTGCTTCTTCAATAGTGTTTAACTGAACTTTTGTTGATGTTTGTGTTGTCATTGTTATGTTGTTTTCTCTTTTTTAGAGAATAAGTTTTTTATAGTAGTACGTATAGGGGCAAAAAATGTATTCACATCAAAGAGGCCTTTGTCTTTAGTTGCTCTAACAGTTAAAATGATAGCCAAAGGTAGCATTATAAACACACTTATCCAAGATCCTATTATGGCAGTTAAAGAGCTTTCTTCTGCTAAATTTCTCCCAAAGGTATTTGAGAAAAAGTACAATACATAAATAGCAATTGCTAAAATCATTGGTAATCCCATTCCTCCTTTTCTAATAATAGAGCCTAAAGGAGCTCCAATAAAAAATAGTAATAAACAAGATAGTGAGAAAGCAACTCTGTTATAATATTCAATATCATAAAGGTTTAAATATTTTCTTTTGTTTTTAAAACCTTCTTTATTAGATTTATTATTGTTTAATGTTCTTTCAATTTTAGAAATAGCAGTTGTTAGGATATTGCGTTTTTCTTTATCGTTAAAGTTTTCAAGAATGTTGGGTGAAATTTCTTTATTAACTAAAGAATCTGGATAGTGATGTAAATCTTCAATGTCAATACTTAAAAATAAGTTTTTAGCTTTACTTTTAACAAAAGCATCATAGTTTTTTTTCATTGTAGGCACAGTGTCTTTCAATTGTGCTAAACTAAGCATGTTATATTGGCGGGTATATTTTTCTTTTTCTAAATCATCACTACTTAAAGAAGAGATGTCAATATTTATAGTGTATTTATCAAAATAAGCATGAGAAGCAGGCATCATCTGCTTTTCTTTATAGGAAGAGCCATTTTTTATATGATGTTCAAAGTAATAGCCATCCTCTAAAATTAAGGTCATATATCGGCTACCTTCTTCAGAAATGATTTTTCCTTTTTTAGCAGTTATAATTTTATTATTTCCCTTCCTGGCTGATAAATCATAAATCATTACCTTTTTTAAGAGATTATCTTCTTCGCCATATTTTTCTTCAAACTTAATTTGATAATTAGGTATTTCAGTATTAAAACTACCTGCAACTAAAGCAATAGCAGGTTGTTTTTTTCGAATATTAACTTTCATGTTTAATTGTTTTAACATAGCGTAAGGATATACGTTGTTTAAAAACAAGAAATTAATACCACTTAATAAGATTGTTAAGAAAACTAATGGGCGCACCATTCTAGGTAATGAAATACCAGCTGACTTTGTAGCTGCAAACTCATAATTTTCAGATAAGCTACCTAAAGTCATTATTGAGGATAATAAAACACCGATTGGTAGTGCTTGTGGCACTACTAAAAGAGTAGTGTACCATAGAAATTTTAAGATAATTCCAAGACTAATTCCTTTACCAGCAAAATTTTCAAAAGCTAGCCACATAGCCTGCATTACCAAAACAAATAATATGATAAGGAATGTAGCAAAAAAAGGTTTTAAAAAACTTTTTAAAATATATCTGTCTAATGTTTTCACAGATGCAAAGGTAGTAGGTTAGATGGATAAAAAAATAAAAGTTTTGTTAATGATTTTTAAATCTTCATTAACAAAACTTTTTTTAGATTGTATTGTTTAGTCGATAAAGTATCCTTGCTTTAAATACCTCTCTTTATCAAAAGAAAACATTTTTTTAGAAATAGGTTGATTACTTTTAAACTTGGTAATAGTAAACGTAGTTTCAGCACCATTAGAACCTATTTGCACTAATTTATAGATATGCTTGGTTTTTGCATCAATACCTAATTGTACCTTTACAATATCAGAGTTACTATCAATAGGAATTAAATCTATAAACTGAACTTTACGACCGTTGTTGTTTTTTAATTTCCCCATAGAAAAATTATAACCTTCTTTGTAAAAAGTTAATAGTTTAGAAGGGTAAATAAAACCATCTTCTTCATCTAAATCTCCATTTGTAATATTTACTTCTTTTTCTTCTTGATTAATAACAACTAATTTTTTTCCGTCAAAAACGAAATTGTTACCTAAATAATCAAGGTTGTATTTTTCACCAGAAAGTGTTATTTCTCCACGTATAGGCGGATCGTTTGTAATTCCTGCTTCTTTGTTTACTAATGTTGAGTTAAAACCAATAACCATATTGGTATAAGCACCCATTTTTACTGATACTTCATCTAGTAACTGTTTAGCTTCAGGAGAGCTGTTTTGAGCTATACTATTTAAACTAATAAATGCTGCGATGAATAATAATCCTACTTTTTTCATATTTCTAATATTAGAAATTTAATTGTTATTTTTTTCGTTTTCTAATAACTGATCTAATGCAACCAAATCAGGAACTAAAACTTGTCTTGCTTTACTACCTTCGAAAGACCCAACAATACCAGCAGCTTCTAATTGATCTATTAATCTACCAGCTCTGTTGTATCCTAGCTTTAATTTACGTTGCAATAAAGATGCCGAACCTTGTTGCGCTGTAACAATAAGTTCAGCTGCATCTTTAAACAGTTTATCTCTATCTGCAATATCAATATCAACATTTGTGCCACCTTCTTCACCAACATATTCTGGTAATAGATGCGCTTCTGGATATGCACGTTGAGACCCAATGAAATCAGTAATTTTTTCAACCTCAGGAGTATCAACAAAAGCACATTGAATTCTGTTTAAATCGTTTCCTGCAGTATATAACATATCTCCGCGACCAATTAATTGATCTGCTCCACCCGCATCTAGAATAGTTCTAGAATCAATTTTAGAAGTTACTCTAAAAGCAATTCTCGCTGGAAAGTTAGCTTTAATAATACCTGTAATTACATTTACAGAGGGTCTCTGCGTTGCTACTATTAAATGAATTCCAATAGCACGAGCTAATTGTGCTAAACGAGCTATAGGTGTTTCCACTTCTTTACCAGCAGTCATAATTAAATCTGCAAATTCATCAATGACTAAAACTATATATGGTAAAAATTGATGTCCGTCGTTTGGATTTAATTTACGTGCTTTAAATTTCGCATTGTATTCTTTTAAATTACGAACCATTGCATTTTTAAGCAAGTCGTAACGGGCATCCATTTCAATACATAATGAATTTAGCGTGTTTACAACTTTAGTGGTGTCAGTAATAATAGCATCTTCACTATCTGGAAGTTTCGCTAAATAATGGCGTTCTATCTTGTTAAATAAAGTAAGCTCTACTTTCTTGGGATCAACCAATACGAATTTTACTTCAGCTGGGTGTTTTTTGTAAAGTAAAGATGTTAATACAGCATTTAAACCAACAGACTTTCCTTGTCCGGTAGCACCAGCCATTAATAAGTGAGGCATTTTAGCTAAATCAACCACAAAAGTTTCGTTAGAAATTGTTTTACCAAGTGCGATAGGCAATTCCATTTGTGATTCTTGAAATTTCTTTGAAGAAATAACTGAATGCATAGAAACAATCGTCGATTTTTTATTTGGTACTTCAATACCAATAGTTCCTTTTCCAGGAATTGGCGCAATAATACGTATTCCTAGAGCTGATAATGACAATGCGATGTCGTCTTCTAAATTTTTAATTTTAGAAATTCTAACACCAGCTTCAGGTACAATTTCATACAATGTAATTGTTGGTCCTACAGTAGCTTTAATTTTAGAAATACCAATTTTATAATTGTTTAATGTTTCTACAATTTTATTTTTGTTGGCTTCTAATTCTTCTGGGTCAATAGAAATACTATCGTTATATTCTTTTAATAAATTAAATGTAGGGAACTTGAAATTTCCTAGATCTAAAGTTGGATCAAATTCTCCAAAATCTTTTACTAATTGATCAGAAAGGTTTTCTGTAGCGCTTTTTTCCTCTGCTATTTTCTCAATTGCAACTTCAACTTCTTTTTTTGATTGTTCAGAAATATTAAGTGTAGAAGTTTCATTTGTTAACTCAACAGAAGGAGTTTCTTCTTCTTTTTGAGTTGAAGTTTTAACATCAGAATGTTTTGTTATGGTAGGTTGTAAATTTTCTACAGAAAGTTCAAAGTCAGATTTTTGAACTTTATCTATTTCAGTTTTATTTACTGTATCAGTGTTTTCTTCTTTTATATCTTCTGATTGCTTAGAAAGTCTAGCTAATTCTTTTTTCTCTTTATTTGCTTTTACTTTTTCGTTAATAGCTTCAGGGGTAATACTGAATTTGATAATCAAAAAAGCGATAAGAAAGAACAGCAATAAAATCATTAACCCTGTTTTTCCTAGAAAGGTTTGCAGGTATTCATTTAGCTCTAAACCAATAATACCAGATAAAACTGCATTTTTTTTCTGAACAAAACCAAAAGCTACCGATACCCATAGCATACTTAATAAGCCCCAGTTCCAAGAAGTAACAATTCTTTTTAAATTAGTTTGTAAGAAAATTCGAGCACTGGTAAAAAAAAGTGTGATAGGAATAAGGAATGCACCTACACCAAAACCATCAAACACAAAAAAGTTGCTAAGTTTTGAACCAATTTTACCTAACAGATTTTTTGTAGGAATACTTTTATTACCAAATTCTGTTAATGTACTTTGATCTTCTTGCCAAGAAAAAAAGAAAGACACAAAAGCAACTGTTAGAAATATTGAAAAAAGAAACAAAAAGGCTCCTAAAATAGTTTGATTTTGCCTGTTAGAAAAAAAAGTATTTATTCTTTTAAATACGCTTGTTTTTGGTTGTTTCTTTTGAACAGTTGTCTTTTTTTTAGCCATGTATTTTTGTTAGAAATAATTTAAACGCTACAATATAGCTATTATTTTAGGAAGATAAATGATGCAAGCAATGATCAACGAAGTAAATGCTGCAAAAGCAGGAGCACCCGCTGCGATGTCTTTTATAAACCCTATTTTTTCGTGATAATCTGGATGAATAAAATCCGCTACTTTTTCGATAGCAGTATTTAATGCTTCAGCAACTAAAACCATTCCTATAAGTAAACACTGAATCATCCATTCTGTCATAGAAATGTTAAAATAGAATCCAGCTATAGTAGCAATTAAACCAAAAGTAATTTGCGCTTTAATACTATCTTCAGTTGTAGCTAATAACCAGATACCTTTAATAGCAAATTTCATACTTCGTAAACGTCCCTTTATAAAACCGTCATTCGGATTTTTCATAAATAGTACTATAAAGCCTTTATAGCTGCTTCGTAATTTGGTTCGTCAACAATTTCAGGAACTTGTTCAGTATAAGTAACTTCACCGTTTTCGTTAATAATAACAATACAACGAGAATGTAAACTAGTTAATGGACCATTTTTAACTTCTAATCCATAATCTTTACCAAATTTACCTGTAGCAAAATCAGAAAGCATAACCACATTTTCAATTCCTTCTGCACCACAAAAACGACCTTGAGCAAATGGTAAATCTCTTGAAATACATAAAACTTTTGTATTCTCTAATTCTGAAGCTTTTTTGTTAAATTCTCTTACAGAGGTAGCACAAGTACCAGTATCTACACTTGGAAAAATATTTAAGATTAGTTTACTGCCAGAAAAATCATTTAAGTTTTTAACAGATAAGTCTGTTCCAACTAACGAAAAATCAATTGCTTTACTTCCTGTTTTAGGTAAGTTTCCTATTGTTTCTATTGCGTTTCCTTTTAGTGTAACTGTTGCCATTTTTGTTTGTTTTTAAGAATACCAAAGGTAATTAAATTAATTAAAAAAAGGTGTAGATAAACCTATGGACTGTTAAAAAAGTTATCTTCGCAGTCTGAAATAAATGAACTATTGAATTTACAACAATACACATCTGAATTTAAGTATAATTGGAAGCTCGCAGCTCCTGTTATGTTAGGTATGTTAGGGCATACTTTTGTGAGTTTTGTTGATAATATTATGGTAGGGCAGTTAGGAACGGCAGAATTAGCTGCGGTTTCTTTAGGTAATAGTTTTATGTTTATTGCCATGTCTTTAGGAATTGGTTTTTCAACAGCGATAACACCTTTGATTGCTGAAGCAGATTCATCTAATAATTTTAAGCAAGCAAAATCTACATTTAAACATGGATTGTTTTTATGTTCTGCCATAGGAATTTTAATGTTTCTGATGGTTTTTTTTTCTAAACCATTAATGTATTTAATGAAGCAACCTGTTGAAGTTGTTGAGTTGGCAATACCTTATTTAGATTTGGTTGCTTTTTCATTGATTCCAATGATTATTTTTCAGGCATTTAAACAGTTTAGTGATGGAATGTCGATGACTCGTTATCCGATGTATGCAACGATAATAGCCAACTTATTAAACGTTTTATTAAACTATTTACTGATTTTCGGAAAGTTTGGTTTTCCTGAAATGGGAATTGTTGGTGCTGCTTACGGTACTTTGGTTTCGAGGTTTGTTATGGTCGTATATTTATGGTGGTTATTAACTAAAAAAGAACGCTCTAGGAAATTAGTAACCAACATTAAATTATTTGTATTAGATAAGTTGATGCTTCGAAAAATTATCAGTTTAGGAGCTCCAAGTGCAATGCAAATGTTTTTTGAGGTTGCCATTTTTACAGCAGCAATATGGTTAAGTGGATTGTTAGGTAAAAACCCACAAGCAGCAAATCAAATAGCTTTAAATTTATCTTCTATGACATTTATGGTTGCTATGGGGTTAAGTGTAGCTTCTATGGTTAGAGTAGGGAACCAAAAAGGATTGCAAAATTTTAAAGAGCTAAGAAGAATAGCGTTTTCAATATTTTTATTAGGAATTATTTTAGCTGTAGGGTTTGCAACCGTGTTTTTTATTTTCCATAAATCACTTCCAAATTTATATGTGGATTTAAGTGATGCTAATAATTATGCTGATAATATGGAGGTAATGAAAATTGCAGCAAACTTATTAATAGCCGCAGCAATTTTTCAAATATCAGATAGTATTCAAGTAATGGTTTTAGGAACTTTACGTGGATTACAAGACGTGAAGATTCCAACAATAATTACATTTATATCGTATTGGATAGTAGGTTTTCCGATTAGTTATTATTTCGGAAAAGAAGACATGTACGGTAGTTTTGGTATTTGGTTAGGACTTTTAGCAGGTTTAACTACAGCTTCTATATTATTATTCATTCGATTTAATAAATTAACTTTACAATTAATAAAAAATAACCCAATTACCGAGGTTAAACAAAATATATAAAAGATTCTCAATTTATGGACTTACCTAAATTTTTATTAGCAGATAATAGCAATCATCCAGAAGATATTTTTGTGTTACATACTGAATATCCTCGTTTTTTAATTAATTTGAAAGATGATTCGGTAGAATGGTTTGAAGATTTAACTGGTGAAAAGGAAGAAGATGTAACTACAGAGCTTGCCGATTTAATGGATAAAGCTGGTGAGTTTTATGATGAAGAAATGAAAGGTTTGGAATAGTTTTTCGCTAACGTTTATGTATAAGATTAGTTGCGTGTTTTAAGCACTAAAGTTAGCAAATAAATCGCAGATAGAAAGTCCGCGAGGACTTTCGTAAGTAGGCTAGAAACTAGCAATTAATTTTATACTGTGTTGGCAACAGTATTTTATATGTTCGGAATAATGTGTTTCTGAATCAATTCAATTCTATCTTTTGCTCTCGGCATAAATTGTGATGTAATAGCGATTATAACATTTTCAAGTCGGTTAACATAAATTATATTACCACCGTCTCCGATAGCTGAAAAACAATCATTTTCTTGGTTATCAATTATCCACCATAAATATCCATAAGCTAAATCATTCAACTGACTATGCTTTTTAGTACTTTCTGTAATCCATTTGGATGAAATTATTTGACTATTATTCCACTTTCCCTTATTCAGATATAATTGACCAATTTTAGCCATATCTGTAGTTGTCAAAGTTAATCCCCAACCTGCTGTATTTATACTTTTAGGGTCAATTACCCAACCATTTACATATTTATCTTTAAGAAATGAAAAATGTTCTTCTTTGTTATGTATTCGCAAATTATTAGGTGATTTAATCCCCAAAGGAGAAAATAAGTTTTCTGAAGCAAAATCAAGTATAGATTGCCCTGTAGCATTTGCGAGAATACCGGACAAGACTTGCAATCCTATTGTTGTATATTTAAAATCTCCGCTTAAAGTTTTTCCTCCTAATAAGTCAAGTACTGATTTAGTCCAATCGTCACTTGAATAGACTCTCGTGTAAGGTTCAGATTTAAATTTGTATGGAGCAGTCATTGTTAACAAATGTCTTATCGTTATATTCTGAATGGTTCTTTCTCTTTTTTTGAGAACATATTTAGGGAAAAAATTTAAAACGTTTTGTTCTGTATTTTTTATAAATCCTTTGTCAATTGCTATTCCAACAAGAATGGATAATATACTTTTCGTTACAGAAGCAATGTGAATAGTGTCGTTTTTTTTATAATCATTGAAATAATTTTCGAAGACGATATCATTATTTTTTATAACTATAATTCCAGCAATGTTTGTATAATCTTCTTGAATTATTTTTTCTAATTCTAATGTTTTTTTGTTATTCATATCTAGTTGTTTTTCACAAAATTACATCAGTCAAATTTGTTTTATTTACTATTAAATAAACAATTTTAAATTACTATTGATTTACAATTATTTACAAGTCGTAAAATTGTATTGAAAACTATAAGTCTATCGATTTTTCTCTTTTGAAGAGAATAAAAAAGTGATTAATAAATTCTAGTTTGGAGTTTTTGGGATATTGTTGCCAATGTGGATAAGAATATGAATCCGTTTTAATGATTTATATTCAACGTTAGCGAAAGGTAGTTTTTTGAGATTGAAAAATCAAGAGGAGAAACGCTATTTTTTAGCGCGCTCAACCAATTCTAATTGTTCAATTTTAGCTTCAGTAGTAAACAAACCGTAATTAATAAAAGCTTTTTTCTTTTCAATTTTATCAATCGTACCTACAGCATTACCGTCAATTAAGCGTACTCGATCATTTATTTTATAGATATAGGCTGCTTTTTCTTTCGCTACTTTTTCAGCTTCTTTTTTCTTTGTTTCTCTAACTTTTACAACTTTTTGTAATACTTCTTTTTCTACTTTTTTTATAGCTTCTTGTTGCTTTTGGGCTATAACTTTTTCTTGTTTCTTTTGTGTTTTAGTTTTCTTTTCAGGATTTCTTTTTAAGTGTTTTGTTTTCTCACTAGTAACCCATTTTAAAAAGTTAGTGGACAACTCTTTTTTGTTGTTAGTTTGAAAATATTTGTTCAACAACTCATTTATTTTTCTACCTAAAGATAACATACGTTGGTTGTTGTCGTACAGCTCTTGAAAACCAGAAAGCTTGTCTTGTAACTTTAACTCTTTTTCTTGTAGGTTTTCTATGTGTTCTTGACCTTTTGATTTTTGTTTAACTAAACTATCGGAAGTTTTTTGTAAACGATTTCGCTCTTTTTGAAGTTTAGAAATAGTTTTATCTAATCTAATTTTTTCAGTTTCAACTCTCTTTTTAGCTCTGTTAATTAAGCTATATGGAATTCCGTTTTTCTGAGCCACTTCGAAAGTAAAAGAACTACCAGCTTGTCCTATAAATAATTTATATAAAGGCTCTAAGGTTCGTTCGTCAAACTGCATGTTGGCATTGGTAACATTATCTAATTCGTTTGCTAAAACTTTTAAGTTGGCGTAGTGCGTAGTAATAATCCCAAAAGCTTTCCTTTCATAGAATTCTTCTAAAAAAATTTCGGCTAATGCCCCACCTAATTCAGGATCTGATCCAGTACCAAATTCATCAATTAAGAATAAGGTGCTATCGTTACATTTTTTTAAGAACGAACGCATGTTTTTTAATCGATAGCTATAAGTACTTAATTGATTTTCTATAGACTGATTATCACCAATGTCAGTTAAAACGGTATTAAACAAAGTAGTTTCGCTACGTTCATGTACAGGAATTAATAATCCACTTTGTAACATTACTTGTAATAAACCGATTGTTTTTAAAGTAATACTTTTTCCACCTGCATTCGGTCCTGAAATAACAATAATTTGTTGTTTCTCATCCAATCGAATAGTCTGTGGAATGGTTTCAATATTTTGAGTTGTGTTTTTTTTCCATAAAACAGGATGAAAAGCATCTTTAAAATAGATTTTCTTCTCTTTTGTTATTTTAGGTAGTAAACCATTAATGCTTACAGCATATTTAGCTTTAGCACCTACAAGATCTAAATGAGTTAAAAATGTAACATATTCATTTAACAAAGATGTATAAGGACGAATTTCGGTAGCTAACGCTCTTAATATTCGTACAACTTCTTGTTTTTCTTCATACATTAAGTTTTGTAACTCTCTACTGTACGCTAAAGTTGCCTGTGGAGCGATATAAACAATGTTTCCAGATTTTGAAGAACCAAGTAAGCTTCCTTTTATTTTACGACGATGCATGGCTGAAACTGCTAAAACACGTTGGTTATCTACAACAGTTTCTTTAATATCATCTAAATAACCACTAGCGATACTTTTGCTAAGTGTATGGGAAAAACTTTCAGAAATTTTCCCTCGAACATTATTAATGTCTTTTCTTATTTGTTTTAAAACTGGTGATGCATTGTTTGCTACTTCACCATAAGAAGTAATAATTTTTTTAATGCTGTCTGAAACAATAGTTGTGAATTCAATTTCATTACTTAATTTAAAAATAGTAGGGTAGTAGGTTTCAAATTTTTTTAGAAACTTTTTTTGCTCATTTACAGTTTCAGTAACCGTAGCAACTTTTAAAAAACCTTCGGTTTCTAAAAAACTATTTTCAATAGCTAATCTCTTAATTTCTTCAGAGATATCCTCAAAATAATGATTCGGAATACGATTCTCATTCTCAAAAGAAGAAAGATATTCATTTACCATATTCAATTCAAAAAATAACTTTTTCTTATTTGAAATAGGGTGAATTTGTAATGTTTGCTCTTTTCCTAAATTAGAAATACAATGTTCTGCAACTTGTTCTAAAACCGTTGTGAATTCTAAATCTTGAAGCGTCTTTTTTGAAATGCTTTTAGTCAAAATAGTATATTTGAAACCAAAGCAAAAATAAAGGATAGTTTGAAAATATGTTGAGTTTTTTTTTCTTTCTTAAAAGATTTAAAAATAGTTTATATTTTTTAATACATTTATAAAAAAAAACATGAAAAAGATCATCTTAAATTCAGTCTGCTTTTTCTTTTTTCTAGCTCTTAATGGACAGATTAAAGAAAAAAAAGAGTTAGAAAATGAAAAGCTTAATGAAATAGAGGTAAAAGGGAAAATAAAGAAAAGGGCATCATTAAAATACTCTAAAGTAACAAAACTTAAAAGCCATGTTTATGCTTTTGGGTCAGAAATAATTGATGATAAAATATATGTTGTTGGTGGAGATTTTTCTGTAAAGGTTAATTTAGGAGATAAAATTTTAGATAGAACAACAGTACCTGCCCATGAATTTAATACAAAAGAGTTTTTTAGGTTGCTTAGAAGACATAGATCTTCTTTTGATAGCTATAGTGATAAATTACAGGTTTACGATTTAAATTCTAAAGAATGGTTAAAACCTAAAATAAAATTAGGAAATAGAGCTTATCATAATATAAATAGTTATAATAATGAATTATATATTTTTGGAGGGAAACGACTTTCTAAGAATAAGAAATATGAGTATTTAAACGAAAAAATTGAAGTTTTAAATTTAAACTCCTTGAAAGTAGTTACTGATTATACCAATCCGCACCAAGCAATAAATTTTGCATCAACAGTTTATAAGAATTATTTAATAGTAGCGGGAGGTTCAGCTAAGAAAAATTATAAGAAGCCAGTAGAGTATTCTAATCAGTTTCATTTTTATGATTTTTCAACAGGTTTATGGTATGAGTTGCCAGACATACCTATAAGAAAAGAAGGGAAAGGTATTTTGGTGGGAAGTAAATTTTATTTAGTAGGAGGTTTTAATGGTAAAGCTTTAAAAAGCATAGAGTCTTTTGATTTTAAAAAAGGAAAATGGAAAAAGGAAAGAAATTTACCTGTAGCAATGAGTGCTCCTGGATTAGCATCAAAAGGTAAATATATATTTATATATGATAAAGATATAATTTTAATATATGACATAAAAAAAGAAACCGTATTAAAATATCATATAAAATTGAATTTAAATTATGCAAGTATGCATTATTATAAAGATGCTTTATATATAATTGGAGGGGTTGAAGAAACAGATTATTCTAAAGAACCTTTGGGCGATATTTATAAGGTGGGATTAAATGAATTTAATAAAACAGAATTTAAATAAACAATGCAACTAAATATTACTGATAGCTGGAAAAATATTTTAAAGGAGGAATTTGAAAAACCATATTTTAAAAAACTGTCAGATTTTGTTGATATCGAATATGAAAACAATAGATGTTACCCAGAGAAGGGAAATATATTCTCAGCTTTTAATTATTGCAGTTTCAATGATGTAAAAGTCGTAGTTATTGGTCAAGATCCATATCATGGAAAAGGGCAAGCAAATGGATTGTGTTTTTCTGTAAAAGGTGGAATTAAACATCCACCATCGTTAGTTAATATTTTTAAAGAGGTAAAGGAAGATGTTGAAAAGGAAGTTCCTGAATCAGGAGATCTATCTAACTGGGCTAAACAAGGTGTGCTATTATTAAATGCTACGTTAACGGTTAGAGAAAGCGAAGCAGGAAGTCATCAAAAACGAGGATGGGAGCGGTTTACTGATGCTGTTATTCAAAAAATATCTGAAGAAAAAGAAGAGGTGGTCTTTTTGTTGTGGGGTGGATTTGCAAAAAAGAAAGTGAAGTTAATTGATGCTAGTAAGCACCATATTTTAACTTCTGGGCATCCTTCACCCTTAAGTGCTAATAGAGGCTACTGGTTTGGAAACAAACATTTTTCTAAAACAAATGATTTTTTAGAAAGAAAAAATCTTCAAAAAATATATTGGTAGTAAAAAACAAAAACTCAGGAATTCCCGAGTTTTTGTTGATATAAGTACGATAAATTATAGAATAATACAAAAGTTTAATATCTTTTGTAAGATCCATTTTTTATTCTCCAATTAAAGAGTCAATTTTCTTCTTATTAGGAATAAAAACATTTTGAATAGTGTCATTTTTTATGATAAACAATTGTGGTACAGTTTTGGTCAACTTAACTAAGTCATCACCTTTAATATACTTGATAAGAAACATTAATTTTATTTCATTATTCAACGTAGTTACTTTTTCTTTATTTTTCATACTTGTAATACCTACAACATCCATTTTTTTTGAAAGTCTATTAATATGATGAATGGCATTTTTACAATGTTCACATGTAGGTGAAAAAACAAACCAATTATTATGTTTTTTAATCTCATTTGGAATATTAATTTCTGTTTTGTTTATTGAAGCACCAATATGTTTTAATGTATAATTTTTGCTTGCTCTTCTGTCATAGTTAAAAACCTGAAAAGACATAAAAAAAACAAGAATAAAAGAAATTAGAGATTTTAAAAGATGATGTTTACGAATATTAATAGTGTTTTGGTAAATAAAAAATGAAAGAGATGTTAATATTACATTTTTTAATAAAGTAAAATAGAAATTATTAGAGTTTAAAATACTTATAGAACCGAAACAATCACATGCTGTAATTTTTAAAATAAAGAAGCCATAACTATATATAAGTGTTATTAGTACTAGAAATAATATAGATATTTTTGAAAAAAAATTAGACCAAAGTAAAGATATAAAGCCTAAGGCAAGTATGTATTCTATACCAATGATTAATAGAGGTAAGTTCTCTATGTATATGGGGTATTCTTCTACTTTTCGAACAAAAGAAGAAAACCCTAATGTTTTACCTCCAGCTGAAAGTAAATATGTTATAGCTAAAATGTTACTAAAAACTATAGACAACATCTTCTTTTTCGTAGTTAATTCTAGTTTTTTAATCCTTTTTTTGTATACAGATTTTAGTAGTTTAATAACTAAAATATAAAACAAAAGAGGAAGCATTAATTTTTTTAATGTAGTAGCACTGAAATTTTGTTGACCATTAATTGTATTTGAAATAAAAGAATAAACATCAAAAGGAAAGCTAAAAATGGAAAGTGTGTCGTTAAGTAGAATAGTAAAAATAAAAATAAAAATAAAAGAGGTACTAATTAAGGCATAGAATGCAAGTAAGATATTTGTTCTGTTTAAGTCAACTTTCTTTTTTTTAGTGAAAAAGAAAAATAAGTCAGATAGTTTTTCATTAGATGTTTTTCTAAGGTTACTAACTCCGCTTAAGTCAGATAAAACCCAGTATCCATCTGTTCTAAAAAAAGGATTTATATTAACAAAAACACTAATTAACCCAAGCATATACATGATTGTTAAAAAGAACAATTGGTTGGTGATTAGGAATATGACTCCAAAAAATAGAGCTATTAAAATTTGTATATATAAACCTGCAAGATTAACAATTATTCGTTCTTTACGCTTTAGTTTCCATATATCAGAAACATCAGCATACATTACTGGGGATAATAAATAAAAACCAAAACCAATACCACCATGATTAGCACCAAAATATTTACAAGCAGCAGCATGGCCAAGTTCATGAAAGAAGACAGTAGTAATTGAAATGATAAAAATAAAGGTTAAATGAAAATGATTCAATTTATCAAATATATGCTCTATCTCATTATAATTAGAATAACCAATTAAACATATAAGTATAAAAGAAGTTATTAAAACAGGGTAAAATATTTTTTTAGAAAAAAGTGTTGAGATAGAACTAGTAATAGATTCTATCCATTCTTTTTTTAAAATAATAAAGCTGAGTTTTAGATAATCGGGTTTTTCAATTGCCTTATATTCGTGATTATTATTTTTAATGATGTGATACTTTCCTAATTTAGTATAAAATATTTCATGAATATCATCTAAACTAATTTCTTTTTTAAATTGATTAGTATAGGCTCGATGAATCATCTCAATAGAGCTTTTTCCATCTACTAAATTCAAAAGATGGATTATAGATTCATTAACATTTATTCTATACTCTAATATTTTATGGTAAATAAGAAAGCCTCCGTTATCAAAAGGAGTTATGCTAATATCTGAAGACTTAATTGGTATTATATCTGAGATCATTAATATTTAAGATTAAAAAGAATCTAAGAAATTTATTCTTAGATTCTTTATTTAAAAATAGCTTATAAAGCTTCTTCGTCTCCTGGAAAAGGTCCGCAAGGAAGACCAAGCATACATTCTGCATCTCTTACTGTCCAACCTGAATCTTCCAATTCTAATCGTTGTTCTAGTTCTACTACTTTAAATTCTTTTAAATTTTGATTGTTTTTCATAATTAGATATCATATATGTCACATTTTCCTTCTACATCTACAGGGTTATTAAAGCGGCACCATTGCGCTTCTACTGTAGACATTTCTAACCGTTGCTCTAGTTCTATAACTTTGAATTCGTTAATTAAATGATTTTCCTTCATAATATTAAAAAAATTAAAATGTGCCTACTCTTTTAGGTTTTCGGCTTCCCCTCTATATTTAATTTATAAGAGATCTTAAGCACCATGCAGTAGTGAGGATTTCGCTACGAAAAGGTTCGTTATGTTTTGGTTTAATAAAATCTACAGACTCCCAACTACCTTGTTCTGTTTGTTTTTTATATAGATATTCTTTAGCTTTTTGTATAGCTTGTTTATGTTTTAGTGGTTCGTTTTTAAGTATTAATAAAGCAAAAGCTGTAGAAAGGGAGTCACTTTTATTTTCAGTTAATCCCCAACCTCCATTTTTTTGTTGAGTATTTAAAATATATTTATAAACTTTTTGTATAGCTAGATTACAATTAATTTTTGATGCTATTATGGCTCTTAGACATACATAAGTTCCGTAATAGTTTCCATAATACCATCTACTTTCCCAAAAGCCTAAATCATTTTGCTGCTCTAAAAGATAATCTATACTTAGGTTTATTTTAGCTTTAAAGTTACTAGGAGCGTAAAGAATGAGGCTATATAAGAAATTAGCCATGACTTCATTGTCAGGGCCTTTTCCCCATTTTGTTTCATTAAAAAAGTTTTGGCGCTTTTCTAATTTGGTCATACTCTGTTTTGGAATTATCCAAGTTTCAAATCCTCCATTAGTATGATATCTATCAGATAAAAGAACATTAATAGCTTTTTGACAATGTTTAGAAATAAGTTCAGTTCGATTACTTCTTTGGAGAACCTGCATTATTTGTCCTAAATCATCAGCATCTGCTGCAATTTCTTTTACACTAGGGAAATAACTCCAAGTACCAATTCTATTTTTAAGCTTATTATTAATAAGGTAGTTGATTTCTGATGAAATTACTTTTTCTAAATTATAGGAGGTTTTTTGATGCACATCAATTAAACAATCTGCAACCATGGCTCTTTGGAAAATATCTCCAATATGTACTGAACTTTTAGAAGAAAAACCTTCTAACTTACTGAGATACATAATGTGTTTTAAATTTGGAAAATCTTTTTTATAATCACTTAAGATAAATTTGAGTCCCTTTCCAATGGTATCATTCGCATAGTTTTGAGGAATGTTTTTTTTTGTCTCCTCATTATTTTTAAGAGAAGTTCTAGTTTTTACTATTTGTAAATACCCTTTAGAGATGTCATTATATTTAATAACACTATTTTTTATTTTGTCAACACTGTCATTCCAAAGTTTTTTTTCTTCAGAGCTTTCGATATTAAGAGTGGATTTTTTTAAGTTTGAAATTGAATCTTTACATATTTTTGTAGATATATTACTTAGATATAAGTACTTAAATAATGTTTGGATATCTAATATATAAGGATTAATTTGTTGTTTCTTTAAATATTTAATCAACTTATAGCAAGCCCAATTGAATTGTTTTTTTAGAAAATCTTCTTTAAAATCTTTTATGTCATCATATAATTGAAATCCTACAGAAAAATGAATATGTCTGTTTAAGACTTCTTCGTAAATTTTAGGGTATTTTTTGTTAGTTAAAATATGAATACTATCAATAGCAATTTTCCCGAAAGCAGACTTGTAATCTGCCAATAATTCAAAATCTTTTTTGGATACGTTTCTTTTAGTGTATAGTTTTTTTTCTAATTTTACAGCCTCAAAGTATTCCTCCCTTCTTAAATTCCATATTTTCCAAAATTCAGAATTTATGTCAAATAAAGAAGTAAGTAGTTTAACGGCTTCTTCTTGACATATATTAATAAGAGGTAAAAAATCAATTTTTTTATCATCTATTAAGCTATCGGTATGTATAATAGATAAATAATATAAATATCCAGCAATGCATAATTTGTTTAACTTATCTTCATCTTTAAAGTTGAAAAAAGGAGCAAAAAGTTTAGGGTAAAAAAGATAGAAGTCTGGATTATTAGAAATAAGATTTTCATTTAAAATAATTTTTTTATAAAAAGTACTAATATCAGATTGCTCTATATATGATTTAAATAAAATTGTAGCTTTCTTTTGCATTTTTCTAATCTATTTAGATAGTAGTTTTACTCTTTTAAGATGTTTTGTTATAAAAATGAGTTAAACCAGATAAGCAAACTATAGATGTAAATTGCCTATTAAAATTGTCTAAAACAATATTGGTGCCTTTGTTAGATCTTCTCCAAGAGATATCTGATGAATTAGGATTTCTTAGCTTTGTTTGGGGAATTCGTAAGGCATAACTAGGCAACCAAGAACCATCTGTCATTTGATTTGAAATTAAAAAAGACGATATTTTTTTCGCTGACTCTTGGTGTACTTTATACAAAAAATCTGAGCTACATATACAATCAAGCAATAAACCAAGGTAAAAAGTGTTTTCATCTGAAATGAATTTTTCTATTTTATTACTCATTAAGTATTTTTCTAACAAATCATATGTGAGTTTTTTTATTTCAAAATCATCAATTATTTCACTTCCTTTAATTAAAAAAGACAAAGTGTAAATAATATCTGTCCACCAATATGAATAACAATTTTCTGGGGTAGAGAGTTGCTCTATAAGGTATTTTCTTAACAAAGAATATTGTTGATTTACTATCTTCTCTTTAGAAAGAAAATAGTAGGCTGTAGCACTAACACAAAAATGAGAAGATGTCCACCCTTTAGCATCCTCTACAATATTTCTTAAGGATATAATAACTTCTTCTTCATTATTGTAAGTTGTAAAACCACCATCATTATTTTGATAAGTATACCAATTACTAAGTTCTTTACTTGTAAATGTTTCACCTGATTTTATAAGGGCTAGAAAGGTAAATGTAGTTGAGTCAGCATCAGCTATCCATTTGTTATTATACCCCCATAAATTAGAAGAAATGGAAGCTTTTTTTAAAAATTGAGCAGCAAGAATTATTTTTTCTTTGTTATTTTTTTTGAAGTTGTCAGAAATATAATTAAGAATAAATGCTGTGGTCCAAGTGTTACTTGTTCCGGCTGTAATATTTAGATAGTCTTCCCAACTGCCATCTTTATTTTGAGAGTTAAGAATAAAATTTTCACCAAGGGTTATAGCATTATTAATGTTATTTTTATTCTTATTTTTAGTTGTAGATAACTTATTTAAAGATGTAAATTCTTTTATAAAACCTTTAACTATCAGTTTGTGAGAAACAATATCATTATGTAGAGTTTGAATTTCGAAATTCCATTGGTTTAAAAATAAGCTATTCTTTACAAGGCTTGACTTATTTATATACTCTAATGCTTTCTCTTGAAGTTTGTTAACTATACCTTCTTGATATATTTTCTGTTTTAAATTTCTTAGAGGAGTATTATTTATTTCTTTTTTAGAAACTTGTTGTTGAAGTTCAAATAAAGCAAGATTGAATTGATTGTTTTCAAAATCTTCTTGAAAGTCTCTAATATCATCAAGTATTTGAAAAGCAGTATAATAATACTTATGAGATTTTAATATCTTTTGATATGCTTCTTTATGAGTTTCACCAGATAGAAAATATAAACTATCAATAGCTATTTTACCAAAAGCAGACTTATAATCAGCCAAAGACTCATATTCTTTATATGAAGTTATTTTGTGAAAGCCTTTATCCATTTGATAAGCTTTCATATATTCTACTTTTCTTAAATTCCAAGTATCCCAAAAAGGAGAGTTTTTTGGAAATAATGAAGACAGTACTTTAATAGCTTCTTCCTGACATATATTCGCAATAAGATATCTTTGAAACGAATTAGAAGAAGATTTTTTGTCAAATAAATTATCTATTGTGATTAGTGCTTTATAATATAAAAAACCAGCTAGGGATAAAGAATCGAGAACTTCTTTTTTTTTGATTGAAAAAGCTTCATTAAAAAGATATGGATAATAAGTATAAAAAATAGGATTATAATCAATAAAATCCCGATTTTGTATTTGATTTATTATCTCTATAGGAAGCTTTTGTTGACTCAAATAATTTTTCAATAAAATAATAAAATTTTCTTTCAGCTTTAAGAAAGAATTATTGTGTAAGTTAGTTTGAATCATTTTAGATAAGAAATTAATAATTAAAAAGTAGATAATAAGAAAGAGAACACTTTTAAAAAAAGTGTTCTCTTTAACTAAATTGAATTACTCGGCATCTGCATTATTGCAATAAATTCTTTCGTCCCAGTTACATAGTTCAAGTCTTTGTTCCAGCTCTTCAACTTTAAAATCATTTTGATTTTTCATAATTAATTTGATTGTTTAATATTATGTCTACTCTAGTAAGGATTTTCGACTAGCTCCTTGGGCTAACTTTTAAAGGTTAACACGGTCAAAAGTATATTTTAAGTTAAACTCATAGTTAACGGTTTTCCGTGATTTTAAATAGGTAAATATTTATCGATATTTACTGAAATTTTTCAAATGAATTATAAAGTGAAATTGTTATTAATTTTCTTTTTATTTTTAACTAAAATTGTTGGTGCTCAAAACAATAAAGAAAGGTTATATGATAAAATATGGGAGGAAATAGATAAGGGTAATTATGATAAAGGGCTTCTCTTAAATGATTCTTTGTTTAAATTATCAAATAAAAACGAAGATGTTGAGTATTATCATAAGGCATTAAACATGAAAGGAAACCTGTATTACTTAAAAGATGAATATACTCAAGCCAAAAAAATAATAGAAAAAAATTTAAAAGAAATCCATCGAATAAAAAAAACATCTTTAAAAAGCTCTTTATTAATACAGGGTATGACTGTTTTGGGGCTCACTTATTTAGCAACTGGTGAATTCGAAATGTCTATTAATTTTTTTTACAAAGCATTAGAATTAGCAGAAAAAAATAATGATGAAGGCATATCTTTGTCTTTAAAGAAAAGAATAGCAGGTGTGTTATCAAACTTGAAAGAATATGACCAAGCTAGAGAATATTATTTTGAAATAATAAAAGTGGCTAAAGAGTCAGATGAAGGTCCCTATAATTTAAGTTCTGTATATGAAAACTTAGCTCTTACTTATTTTTCAGAAGATAATTCAATACAAGCAGAAAAGTATATGCTTTTAGCCGAGGTTGGACTTATTAAAGAGAACAAAGAAAGCTTGCGTATATTTTTTCAAAATTTTAGTGCGATACTATTTAAGAGGAAAAAACTAACTAAATCTTTAAATTACGCATTAAAAGCGTTTGAAATTTCAAAAGAGATACAAAAGAGTGGTAGTAGATCAGAGATTGAAATGCATAATAACTTAGCTGCTATATATCAGGTATTGGATAGTGTAAAAAAAAGTAAATATCATTTAAATATAGCAGACTCTTTAAACGAAAAAATAAATTCATTAGTATTCAAAAGTCAAATTAGTGATGGAGTATCAATTACCTATGAAGAATTGAAAGATTATAAAAATGCATTGAGAGTTTTGAAAAAACATATAAGTTTTAATGACTCACTTTTTAATACAGAACGTTCTAAAATTACTCAAGAGATAAAAACCCAATACGAGACTTCTAAAAAAGAAGCAGAAATTATTTATCAAAAAAAAATGGTAAATGAGCATAAAAAACAAAAATATTTATTAGGAATACTAGGAGTCTTTTTAATAGGTTTGTTAGGATTTGGTATTTATATATATAAAGAGCGTTTAAAGACACAAAAAAAAATGTTTGTAAATCAAAATGAATTAAATGAACAAAAAGTTAATAGTTTGATTGAATCACAAAAACTGCAAAGTATTCAAGACTATGTTGACGGCCAAAACAATGAGCGAGAAAGAATAGCTGGAGATTTACATGATGGTATTGGAGGGGATTTAATTGCAATTAAAATGAAACTAGAAAAGCTTTATGAAGAACAACCCCAGGAAATAAAAAGCATTTTGCTTAGTATGGAAAGAACTTATGATGAAGTACGTAACCTTTCTCATGATTTAGTTTCAAAAAATGCTAGCCTATATCGATTTACCGAAATGTTAATCCAGTTTATTGATTTTTCGATAAATAAAGGAGTAGTTGTTAAATGTAACTTTTATCCTAAAGATGAGTTAAATAAACTTTCAGAGGATGTACAACATGCTATTTACAGAATTTTACAAGAATTAATAACAAATTTTAATAAACATGCTGAAGGAACAAATGTTTTTATAAATATTACCAAACATGAAAATGGAAAAATAAACTTAATGATTGAGGATAATGGTAAAGGATTTGATGTGAATAATGAAAAAAGAGGAATTGGTTTAGAAAGTATTAAAAAGAGAGTTTTTAAGCATAACGGCAGTGTTTTTATTGAGTCTACTCCAAATAAAGGAACTGTAATTAATATTGATATAAATGATTAGATAGATTGAATTAATTATGTGTTTTTTGTGTAAAAAGAGATATTATGAGAGAAAAGGATAAAAAAAAAGCAATTAAATTAATTATTGTTGATGATCATCAGATGTTTCTAGAAGGGATATCAGCTCTTATAGAAAACAATGATGATATTAAAATTATAGGAATAGCTAAAAATGGAGTTGAAGGACTTTTGTTATTAAAAAAAGAACAGCCTGATATTGTTTTAACAGATATAGAGATGCCTAATATGGGAGGTTTGGATTTTGCAAAAAAAATAAAATCGATAAACCCATCCATAAAAATAATTGCTTTAACAGCACATTGTAATGGTACTATAATTGATAAAGTAAGAAGAACTAAGATTGATGGTTATCTGTATAAGAAAACTGGAAGAATGGAATTGTTAAATGCTATTTATAGTGTATATAATGGCTATGGATATTATTCTTTAGAAACAATGGAAATGATGAGGAATAGTTTATTAAGTAGTGATTTAAATAATGAGGTTATAAACTTAAGTCCTAGAGAAAAAGAGGTTTTAAAATTGATTTGTAAGGAGAAAAAAACATCAAAGATAGCAGAAGAGTTACATATTTCTGTAAATACAGTTGAAAGTCATAGAAAAAACTTAATGCGTAAGCTTGGAGCAAAAAATATGATTGGCTTGGTAAAGTACGCAATTAATAATAATATGACTTAATTAAGAACCTTTTATCTAAAAACAAAAGCTCGGGAATTCCCGAGCTTTTGTTTTTTTATTATTATAGAAAATTACTTGTTATATAATACCCAAGTACCTTTTTCTAATAAAGGAATTGCTTGTTTGTATTTAACTTCTTTTTCTTCTCCAGACATTACATTTTTAATAGTAACTTTTTCGTTACGACCAATTTTTGGTTGATCGCGAACAATTGTTTCAACAACCTGCTGCTCTTGCGTTTGCTGATTACGAGCACTATTCATAGCTTGTTGTGTTGAGTTTTGAACTTCGTCTTTACGAGTGTCGAATTGCTCACGTTTTTGTTCACGAGCTTCAGATACCTGAGAAGCATCTTGACTAGGTAATTGACCTTTAAATAAGAACGATAATACTTCTTTATTTACTTTGTCAATTGTTTCTTGGAACAATTCAAAAGCTTCAAACTTATAAATTAATAAAGGGTCTTTTTGCTCGTACGTAGCGTTTTGAACGGTTTGTTTTAACTCATCCATTTTACGTAAATGATCTTTCCAGTTTTCATCAACAATAGATAATGTGATGTTTTTTTCAAAATCATTTACTAATGATTTTCCTTCAGATTCGTAAGCTTCTTTTAAGTTAGTAACAACTTGTAAAGTTTTAACACCATCAGTAAAAGGAACTACAATACGTTCGTAGCGATCCCCTTCAGTTTCAAAAACATTTTTAATTACAGGAAAAGCATTATGTGCATGTCTTTCGGTGTCATTTTTATAATGATCTGTAACAATTACGTATAATTTATCTGTTAACTCTTCTTCGGTTAATTGATTAAATTCTTCTTCAGAAAAAGGAGAAGTCATTGATGAAAAACGAATTAATTCGAACTCAAAGTTCTTGTAATCGCTATTCATTTTATTTTGCTTTACAATTGAACTACAAGTATCATAAATCATATTTGCAATATCAATTTGTAAACGCTGACCATCTAATGCATGACGACGACGTTTGTAAACAAACTCACGTTGTGCATTCATAATATCATCATATTCTAATAAACGCTTACGAACACCAAAGTTATTTTCTTCTACTTTCTTTTGTGCTCTTTCAATAGATTTAGAAATCATAGAATGCTGAATTACTTCACCTTCTTGTAATCCCATTCTATCCATCATTTTTGCAATTCTGTCAGAACCAAATAAACGCATCAAGTTGTCATCTAAAGCAACGTAGAATTGAGAAGAACCTACATCTCCTTGACGACCAGCACGACCACGTAACTGACGGTCTACACGACGAGAATCATGACGTTCTGTACCAACAATAGCTAAACCACCATTAGCTTTTACTTCGTCTGATAATTTAATATCGGTACCACGACCAGCCATGTTTGTTGCAATTGTTACAACTCCTGGCTTACCAGCTTCGGCAACTACATCTGCTTCACGCTTGTGTAATTTTGCATTTAATATGTTATGTGGAATCTTACGCATTTGTAACATTCTACCTAATAATTCTGATATTTCTACAGATGTTGTTCCAATTAAAACTGGACGACCAGCTTTTGATAGTTCAACAACATCTTCAATTACTGCATTGTATTTTTCACGAGTAGTTTTGTAAACTAAATCTTGTTTATCATCTCTCTGAATTGGTCTGTTAGTAGGAATTTCAACAACATCTAATTTGTAGATTTCCCAAAATTCACCAGCTTCTGTAATCGCAGTACCTGTCATACCAGATAATTTACGATACATTCTAAAATAGTTTTGTAAAGTAACAGTAGCAAAGGTTTGCGTTGCATCTTCAATCTTTACATCTTCTTTTGCTTCGATTGCTTGGTGTAAACCGTCAGAGTAACGACGACCGTCCATAATACGACCAGTTTGCTCATCAACAATCATTACTTTATTATCCATTACAACATATTCAACATCTTTTTCAAAAACAGTATATGCTTTTAAAAGTTGATTCATTGTATGGATTCGTTCGCTCTTTACACTAAAGTCACGATATAATTCTTCTTTTTGATTTGCCTTATCTTCTGGAGTATCATCACTGTTGTCAATTTTACCAACAATTACACTAATGTCTGGTAAAACAAAGAATGTGTTGTTTTGTGTCTTTTCAGATAAATGCCCAATACCTTTGTCGGTTAAATCAATCTGATTATTTTTTTCTTCAACAGTGAACCATAATTCTGCGTCTACTTCAGGCATTAACTTATTGTTATCCTGCATGTAGAAGTTTTCAGTTTTTTGAAGAATTTGTTTAATTCCTTCTTGTGATAAAAACTTAATTAATGCTTTGTTTTTTGGAAGTCCACGATAAACTCTTAATAATAAGAAACCACCTTCTTTATCATCGCCAGCTTTTAATAAGGCTTTTGCTTCTGCTAAAACACCTACTAAATATTTGTTTTGTAGCGATACTAAATCAGCTACTAAAGGTTTTAATTCATTAAATTCATGACGATCACCTTGTGGTACTGGTCCAGAAATAATTAAAGGTGTACGAGCATCATCAACTAATACAGAATCTACTTCATCAATAATTGCATAGTTAGGGGCGCGTTGTACTAAATCTTCTTTAGAAGAAGCCATATTATCACGTAAATAATCGAAACCAAATTCGTTATTTGTTCCGTAAGTAATATCTGCATTATATGCCTTTCTACGCGCTTCTGAATTTGGTTGGTGGAAATCAATACAATCTGTACTTAATCCATGAAACTCAAAAATAGGAGCCATCCACGCGCGGTCACGTTTTGCTAAGTAATCATTTACTGTAACTACGTGTACACCATTACCACTTAGGGCATTTAAGTAAACAGGTAAAGTAGATACTAATGTTTTACCTTCTCCTGTCATCATTTCAGCAATTTTACCTTGATGTAAAACAGATCCACCAATTAATTGTACATCATAATGAATCATGTCCCAAGTAACTTCTTTACCGGCAGCATCCCAAGAATTCGCCCAAAAAGCTTTGTCACCTTCTAAAGAGATATGTTCTCTTGTTGCAGATAACTCTCTATCGAAAGCAGTGGCAGTAACTTCAATTTCGTTATTTTTAGTAAAACGCTTTGCTGTTTCTTTTACTAATGCAAAAGCTTCAGGCATAATATCTAATAAAACAGCTTCTGAAGCTTCATAAGCTTCGTCTTTAAGTCTATCTACTTCTGCATAAATTTCTTCTTGACGATCAATATCGGCAGTTAAAGCTTCTTCTTCAAGAGTTACAATATTTTCGTTAAAAGCTTTTGTTGCTTCTTTAATTTTTGATTTAAATTCGATTGTTTTTGCTCGTAATTCATCATTCGATAAATTGCTTAATGAATTTTCAAAAGATTGTACTTTTTCAACAATCGGCTGTAGAGTTTTTAGGTCTTTTTGTTGTTTGTCTCCAACAAATAGTTTTAGAATCGAATTTAAAACGCTCATCTGTAAAATATTGTTTTGTAGCTGATTAAGTGTTAGTTAACCAGTTTTTATATATGTATAATTTTGGTGCTTAAAAGTAAGCAAAAAAAAAGCCTCTTAAAAGAGACTTTTTATTATTGTATTAGTTAGTATTCGTCTTCGTTCCAAAGATAATCTTCTTCGGTTGGATAATCGGGCCAAATTTCGATTATCGAGTCATATGAGTCACCTTCATCTTCAATATCCTGTAAGTTCTCAACAACTTCTAAAGGAGCTCCTGTACGAATTGCGTAATCAATTAATTCGTCTTTTGTTGCAGGCCATGGTGCATCTGCTAAATATGATGCTAATTCAAGTGTCCAATACATTTCTTTATCTGTTTAATAAGATTTTGGCAAAAATAATTTTTTTTTCCAAAAAGTCAAGTTTTTTTTAAAAAATGTGATATCAATAAAAAAAGAACTTTGTTAATATTTCTCAGGAATCCATTTAATTTCCTCAGCTTGTAAGTTTTGGGTCAATTTTCGTGCCAGTACAAAAAGGTAGTCAGAAAGTCGGTTTAAGTACATTAAAACATTGTTGTTAACCTCTTCTTCTTCGTTTAAAGCGACAGCTAAACGTTCCGCTCTACGGCATACGCAACGTGCAATGTGACAGAATGACACCGTTTGATGACCGCCAGGTAAAATGAAATGAGTCATTTGTGGAAGGGTTGTGTTCATGGTGTCAATCTCATTTTCTAAAAACTGAATTGAAGGATCATCAATTTTATAAATGTTTAAACGTTCTTTTCCACTTTTTAAAGTTTCTTTTTCAGGAGGAGTTGCTAACATAGCTCCAAGTGTAAATAAATCACTCTGAATTTTATTTAATGATTTTTTTGTACTGTCATCAATTTTTTGATCTCGAATTAAGCCAATATATGAATTCAATTCATCTACTGTACCGTAACTTTCGATTCTTAAATGATGTTTTGGGACTCTTGTACCTCCAAAGAGAGCGGTTGTTCCTTTGTCACCGGTTTTGGTATATATTTTCATTTAATTTTTATAAAGTTAGTTTGTTTACTTTTTCTAAAATATAATTAGGACAGCGCATTGGTTTTTTTGTTTCGCTGTTGATAAAAGCTAAAATGGTGTTGCCAGTGCAAATTAACTCATTGTTTTGGTTGATAATTTCATAGTCGAATTCAATCTTAACTGAAGGTGTTTTTTTTAAATAAGTTGTAATAGTTAATTCATCATCGTACAGGGCAGATTTTTTAAAATTACAAGATAATGAAATAACAGGAAGCATAATGCCTGTTTTTTCCATATATTTGTACGTAACACCCATAGAACGTAGCCATTCGGTTCGTCCTATCTCGAAAAATTGAGCATAATTTCCGTGGTAAACCACTCCCATTTGGTCAGTTTCTGAATATCTTACTCGTATAGAGGTATTGTATTTTTGCAAAGCTTAATTTTTATTTTAATGCTTTAACGATACGTAAAAAATAATTAATAATCAATAGTAATTTGATTTTTTTATACTGAATTTTATTCACACTTTTGTTGACCCAGACAGAGATGTCTGAAGTCCCCAAAAATCTGAACAAAAAATAACATATTTAATAGTTTTTAACCCAAATGACTAAAACTGCTGATTCAGTTTGGATGGAATGCTTGTCTTTTATAAAAGACAATATTAAACCCCAAGCATACAAAACTTGGTTTGAACCGATAAAACCGATAAAACTAGCTGGCGAAGCACTAACAATACAAGTGCCAAGTGAGTTCTTTTATGAATGGTTAGAGGAGCATTATATTAAGTTGTTAAGAGTAGCTTTAGTAAGAGAATTAGGTGCTGACGCAAAATTGGTTTACGATGTGCGTATGCAAAATAAATACAGCAGTAATAGTCCGCAAACTGTAAAGCGACCTAGTTCTAATCGTAATCCATTAAAACCACAAAAAGTAACAATTCCTTTAGAGTCTAAAAGAGAGTTGAAAAACCCTTTTGTAATACCTGGATTGCAGAAGGTTAAAATTGAATCACAATTAAACCCTAATTATAATTTTGTAAATTTTGTAGAAGGAGATTCTAATCGTTTAGCGCGTTCAGCAGGAATGGCGGTTGCAAATAAACCTGGAGGAACATCGTTTAACCCGTTGTTAATTTATGGAGGAGTAGGTTTGGGAAAAACACACTTATCTCATGCAATTGGAGTAGAGATAAAAGATAAATATCCAGATAAAACAGTTTTATATATTTCTTCAGAGAAATTTACACAACAATTTATCGATTCAGTAAAATCAAATACTAGAAATGATTTTATTCATTTTTATCAAATGATTGATGTGTTGATTATTGATGATGTGCAGTTTTTGTCTGGTAAAGCAGGAACACAAGATGTGTTCTTTCATATATTTAATCACTTACATCAAAATGGTAAGCAAGTAATTTTAACTTCTGATAAAGCACCTGTTGATATGCAGGATATTGAACAGCGTTTGTTATCTCGTTTTAAATGGGGATTATCGGCAGAATTACAAGCACCAGATTTTGAAACGCGTATTTCTATTCTTCAAAATAAGTTATATAGAGATGGTGTTGAAATGCCAGAAGAAATTGTAGAGTATATTGCTAAGAATATTAAATCTAACGTTCGTGAGCTTGAAGGTGTAATTATTTCAATGATTGCGCAAGCTTCTTTTAATAGAAAAGAATTTACGATTGAGTTAGCAAAACAAATTGTAGATAAATTCGTTAAGAATACTAAGAAAGAAATTTCGATAGATTATATTCAAAAAGTAGTATCTAAGTATTTCGATATGGATGTAGCTACTTTACAGTCTAAAACAAGAAAAAGACATATTGTACAGGCGCGTCAATTAGCAATGTATTTTGCTAAACGTATGACAAAATCGTCACTAGCAAGTATAGGGAGTCAAATAGGTAAAAGAGATCACGCTACTGTATTACATGCTTGTAAAACTGTTGATAACTTAACAGAAACTGATAAACAATTTAAAAAGTACGTTGAAGATTTAAGGAAGAAGTTAACCTTATAATAGTTAATCATGAAAAAAATACTAATGGTTTGTTTAGGGAACATTTGTCGTTCGCCTTTAGCCGAAGGTATTTTACAATCGAAATTATCTTCTGAGAATTACTTTGTGGATTCTGCAGGTACTGCAGGTTATCATGTAGGAGAATTACCAGATAAAAGATCAATAGAAGTAGGGTTGAAATACGGAATTGATATTACTAATCAACGATCAAGAAAATTTACCAAATCAGATTTTAAAGAATTCGATTTAATTTTTGCTATGGATGAAAGTAATTATCAGAACATTGCTGTAATGTCTGATGATGAGGCTGATATTCAAAAAGTGAAAATGATTTTGAATGAAATTTATCCTAATGAAAATAGGAATGTACCTGATCCGTATTATGGAGGAGATCAAGGTTTTAAAAATGTATATAGAATGTTAGATGAAGCATGTAATGTAGTTGCTTCAAAATTAGAGAACGAATGAAAGGTAAATTATACTTAATTCCAACAACTTTAGGAGATACTGAGCCGCTAGAAGTGATGCCTTTGTCAGTAAAAAAAACTGTTGAGCATCTTGATTACTTTATTGTAGAGAATGAAAAATCAGCAAGAAGATTTATAAAAAGAATCACTCCATCAAAATCACAACCGTCTTTACAATTAATGTTGTTAGATAAATATTCTGATGATTTTGAAACTCAAAATTACTTAGATGCTTGTGAGAAAGGTATTTCGATTGGGTTATTGTCGGAAGCAGGGGTTCCTGCTGTTGCAGATCCTGGTGCAAGTATTGTAAAATTAGCGCATCAAAAAGGAGTACAAGTAGTGCCTTTAGTAGGGCCTTCGTCAATATTAATGGCAATGATGGGTTCAGGAATGAATGGGCAAAATTTTGCGTTTAATGGGTATTTACCTATTGATAAATCGGATAGAAAGAAAGCAATTAAAGAGCTTGAAAAGCTATCTAAAGATAAAAATCAATCACAAATATTTATTGAAACTCCTTATAGAAATGGAAAAATGTTAGATGATTTACGAGCGACATTATCACCAGAAACTAGAATTTGTGTTGCATGTGATATAACGTTACCGTCTGAATATATTAAAACATTAACAGTGAAAGAATGGAAAAATGAAAAGCCTGATTTGCATAAGCGACCAGCAATTTTCATTATTCATAAATAAAAAAAGACATCCAACAGGATAGTCATGGTCGGAAGAAATTCCGGCCATTTTTTATGTTTCAAAATGGTCTAAATTGCCTTGACAATCAACAACA
>CANNGJ010000005.1 GCA_947504185.1 uncultured Tenacibaculum sp.
ATCAAATAATTAAAGCCAAAATTATAACCGACGGAAAATAAAAAAGTCGGAAGATTTTTTCTTCCGACCATGACTACCAAGTTTGGTTGCCTTTTTTGTTAAGCTATTACTGAACAATTCTTATATATCTCTTCATAAACTGGTAGTATGTTCTCTAAAGAAAATAGTTTAATATGATCTTTTGCATTCTTTTTAAATTCTTCTAATACTGCTTCATCTTTTAAAATTACAATAGTGTTTTTTGCCATATCATCAACATCACCAAATTCACTTAAGTATCCTGTTTTACCATGGATATTTACTTCTGGTAAACCTCCTCTATTTGTTGAAATTATAGCTGTACTAGCCGCCATAGCTTCTAAAGCTGCTAATCCAAAACTTTCTGTTTCTGATGGCAGTAGAAATACATCAGAATAACATAATATTTTCTCTACTTCGTTACTATTTCCCAAAAACAAAACCCTGTCTTCTAAACCAAACTCTTTTACTAGGTTTTCAGCATTTAATCTTTCAGGTCCATCGCCTACCATTAATAGCTTGGAAGGAATTTCTTTTTGAACTTTATTAAATATTTTAATCACATCATCAGTACGTTTTACTGGGCGAAAATTACTAACGTGTGTTAGTATCTTTTCTTCTGGTTTTGCTAAACCAATACGTTTACATTCTGTTTGGTGTGCTTTTGCATATTTTTCACCATCGATAAAATTATAAACGACTTTAATATCTTTTTCAATATTAAATAAACGAAGAGTATCTTCTTTTAAACTGTTAGAAACCGTAGTTACTTCATCAGATTTGTTAATACTAAACTCAACCGCTGTTTTATATGTTGGATGACTACCAACTAAAGTAATATCAGTACCATGTAATGTAGTAACTACCTTTACGTTAATGCCTTTATCTTCTAACATCTTTTTAGCCATATAAGCTGCATACGCATGCGGAATTGCATAATGCACATGTAATACTTCTAAGTTGTATTTCTCTACAACTTCAACCATTTTACTTGATAAAGCTAATTCGTAAGGTTGGTATTGAAACAAAGGATATTCTTCTAAAACTACTTCATGAAAATGTAATCGATGAGAAAAAAAATCAAGTCGAACAGGTTGATTATACGTTATAAAGTGTACTTCATGACCTTTATCAGCTAATGCCATTCCTAATTCTGTAGCTACTACTCCACTTCCTCCAAATGTAGGATAACATACGATTCCTATTCTCATATTTATGCTTGGTTATTTATCTGTAATTAATGACGTAAATTTAAGCTATTACTTACGCTTATTTGTGAAGAAAAACATAAAAAAATCCCACTATAAAAAGCGGGATTTAATTTTTATTATAAAAAGAGAATATTAATAATCTCCTAATGTTTCTGGATTTTGAGCTAACGACTCTGCTAATTGCTCATCGTTAGGCGCTTTACCATGCCAAGCATGCGTATGCATCATAAAATCGATACCATTCCCCATTTCTGTGTATAATAACACACAAACTGGTTTTCCTTTACCTGTACGAGTTTTTGCGTCTGCCATTCCACTTAAAATAGCTTCTACATTATTTCCTTCTTTTATTTCTAAAACATCCCATCCAAAAGCCTCAAACTTTGCTTTTAAACTTCCCATTGCTAATACTTGATCGGTAGTACCATCAATTTGTTTTTCATTTACATCAATAGTAGCAATTAAATTGTCAACCTTTTTACCTGCAGCATACATTGCAGCTTCCCAAATTTGACCTTCTTGTAACTCACCATCACCATGTAAAGTATAAACCGTTTTATCATCTCCGTTTAGCTTCTTAGCTTGAGCTGCACCAATAGCAACACTCATTCCTTGTCCTAAAGAACCTGAAGCTATACGAATACCTGGTAAACCTTCATGTGTAGTTGGATGCCCTTGTAAACGAGTATCTAACTTTCTAAAAGTAGCCAATTCAGCAACTGGGAAAAATCCACTATGAGCTAAAACACTATAGTAAACTGGTGATATATGTCCGTTTGATAAAAAGAATAAATCTTCGTTTTCACCATTCATTTTAAAATCAGTAGAATAATCCATGATTTCTTGATATAAGCAAGTAAAAAATTCTGCACATCCTAAAGATCCTCCTGGATGTCCTGAATTTACTGCATGTACCATACGAACGATATCTCTACGAACCTGTTGTGTAAACTCTTGAAGCTGTTGTGTTGTTGACATTATTGTTTTGTTTTATCTGGACAAAAGTAACAGTTTAAAATACAATTGCCAATTACTTTTTTTAGGTTTTCTGCTTTTTCTTTTTGGCAGCAGGAAATAACACATTATTTAAGATTAAACGGTATCCTGGGGAAGTTGGGTGCAAGTCTAATTCTGTCTTAGGATCCCCTACTCTATGTTGATAATCTTCAGGGTCATGACCGCCATAAAACGTAAACATTCCTTTTCCTTTAGTTCCATGAATATAACGTCCTTCTCCATTAGTTTTGTTTTCTCCTAAAACCATAATGGTTGATTTGATTGTATTCGGATCAAAAGAAGTGGTTTGTCCCATAAATGCTTTTACCAATTGCGTATGATTTTGAGTTAGCATCGTTGGAACCTGATCCCATTTTGCTGAGAATTCTTTTAAAGTAAAATAATCTACTTCTTTTTTTATTCTACGCTTACGAGTCATATCGATAGAAGAAAACTCATAGGTTGTTGGATTGCGAATCAACTCAAAATCTTTAAAAGCAAAGGTTTTATTAAAATCTATTTTTGATTGATAATTAGGTTCTGATGCGTCACCATCAAACATTCCTTCACAAATATCAACTCCATCTGCTGCTAAAGCAATATCGAAACTATCTGTAGCTGAACACATGGCAAACATAAATCCCCCACCAATTACATAATCTCGGATTTTTTTAGCAACGGCTCCTTTTTCTTCTGATACTTTTGCATATCCTAGTTTTGTAGCTAATGTTTCGGCATCTTTCTTTTGTTGAATATACCATGGTGCTGTTCTAAATGCCCCGTAAAAACGTCCGTATTGTCCTGTAAAATCTTCATGGTGTAAATGCAACCATTCGTATAATAACAGTTTATCATTCAATACTTCTTCATCATAAATTACATCAAACGGAATTTCAGCGTACGTTAATACCATGGTTACTGCATCATCCCAAGGCATTTTACTTTTTGGTGAGTACACCGCTATTTTAGGTGCTTTTTCTAAAGTTACTGCTTCTTGATTTTTAGATGGTGAAGATATTTCTTCTAAAATTAATGCCGATTTAGCATCTGAAATTAATTGATAAGAAACTCCTCGAATTTTACATTCTTTTTCTACAGCATCGTTATTTTCAATTAAAAATGCACCTCCATCGTAATTTAATAACCATTTTGCTTTTAAACCATTTTGCAAAGCATAATACACAATACCATATGCTTTTAAATGATTCTTCTGATTCTCATGACTCATTGGTACATAAATAAATGATGCCCAAATAGAGTTTGAGAATAGTAGGGATGTTAGTATAAATAGTATATATCTCATTTTAATCTATAATTGTCACTTTTTCATTTTTTTTAGAATCTATTAATTTGTCAATATAAATTGAAGAATTAAACAACTCTTCTAATTCATTATAATTTTCAATATTAATTTCACTACTATTCCCTTTCCCTAAATACACTCTTTCAATAGGAGTAGGTATTTTAGGTTTTATTTCATTTATCTTAATTGGATTAGGCAAAGTTTCATATGAAAAAGAAACATCTTTATAATAATTATTGTTTAATAGGTCTCTATATTGAATAAAAACTCTATAATAAATTGGGATAGAATTATCTTTAATAAGTGGTATCCGAATGGTTTTATCTTTTGGTAATAGATCTATCAAATCTTGTCTATATACTGACCAAATTCCATCTTTAGATATTAATTCATTATTAATAAATCCTCTATATTCTTCCTTTACCTTCTCATTTTTATATACAGATAAAGGGTCATTTACATTAAATTTCATTAAAAAAAGAACTATTTCTAAATCAAATATTGGTGTGTTACCTATATTTTTTAAATATACAGAAGAAAAATTTTGATTAAATTCAATTTTCGATTTCAATTGAATTAATGGCATATTATTAATTTTTAATTGCTCGTTCATCATTTTATTAGATGACTCTTGAGCATCTGCAGTTCTTTTTAATTCTTCTCTTGTGTATTTCAATTCCTCTCTTTGTAAAGAAAGTTCTGTTTTCTGTAAATAAATAGTATAAATAATCCCAGCTAATGCTAAACCAGAAAATAAAGAATTTATCGCTCCAAAAGTATCTCCGAAGCTTCCACTTTTAGACCAATCACCAAAAAATAATTTTAGAATAAGAGTTGATATTATCCATAAAGAGAATATAATTAACATTAATTTTTTAAGAGAAATAATTTTTTCTTTCTTCATACCAAAAACTAAAATACACAATTACTTATTAAGCAATTGTGTATTCTTATATATTTTATAAATTATTTAATATTTAAAACGGAACGTCATCATCACTTGATCCAAAAGCATCTTCAGCCGAAGGGAAATTATTCGACGAAATTTCATCGTTAAAACTAGAATTCATACTAGACTGGAACTCACTACTAAAACCTTCTTCTAAATCTGAGAATTTTGCTAAATGACCAGTAAACTTTAAACGAATGTTATCTAATCCACCATTACGATGCTTTGCTACGATAAACTCACCTTGACCTTCACATGGTGAATGATCATCATCATCCCATTCTGTCATTCCGTAGTATTCTGGTCTAAATATAAACGATACAATATCGGCATCTTGCTCAATCGCACCAGATTCACGAAGATCGGATAATAACGGACGTTTAGATCCTCCACGTGTTTCAACCGCACGCGATAACTGAGATAATGCAATTACGGGTACACTTAATTCTTTTGCTAATGCTTTAAGGTTACGCGAAATTGTAGATATTTCTTGTTCACGGTTTCCTCCAGATCCACCAGCAGTCATTAACTGTAAATAATCAATAACTAAAATACGAACGTTATGTTGCGATACTAAACGACGCGCTTTTGCACGTAAATCAAAAATTGAAAGTGCTGGAGTGTCATCAATAAAAATAGGCGCATCAGAAAGTTTTTTCACTTTTACATTTAACTGCTCCCATTCATGTGGTTCTAAATTACCTTTACGTAATTTCTCTGATGTTAAACCTGTTTCAGAAGAAATCATACGCGTAATTAGCTGTACCGATGACATCTCTAAAGAAAATACTGCAACTGCATGATTAAAATCAATCGCCATATTCTTAGCCATCGAAATTACAAATGCTGTTTTACCCATACCAGGACGAGCTGCAATAATAATTAAATCGGAAGGTTGCCAACCAGATGTTAATGCATCTAATTTGGTAAACCCTGTGGCTAAACCACTCATTCCTTCCTTGGTAGAAATCTCTTGAATTTTAGTAATAGATTGTTGTACTAACGAATCGGCTTTCTCTGCTCCTTTTTTTAAGTTTCCTTGTGTTACCTCAAATAATTTTCCCTCGGCATCATCTAATAAATCAAAAACATCAACAGTTTCATCATAAGCGTTTTCAATTATTTCAGAAGAAATAGTAATTAATTTACGCTGAATATACTTTTCAAGAATAATACGAGAATGAAACTCGATATGTGCAGAAGATGCTACTTTTTGAGTTAGACCAATTAAATAAAAATCCCCTCCAGCTAAATCTAGTTTTCCATCTTTTTTTAATTGATTTGATACGGTACGTAAATCAATCGGTTCAGAATTTTGAAACAACGCATAAATCGCAGCATACACTTCTTGGTGACGTTTATCATAAAAAGCATCAGGGTGTAAAATATCAATTACTTCATCAATCCCCTTCTTGTCAATCATCATTGCTCCTAATACAGCTTCCTCTAATTCTAAAGCTTGCGGTGGCAATTTTCCTTTTTCTAAGCTAATTATTTTAGCCTTGTCAATTTTTGTTCCCCTAACAGATTGAGTTCTTTCCATGACAACAAATGTAATTTTTTAAGATGATATTTGTAGATAAGATGTTCAACTTTCTTTATGCACAAATTTTGTAAACAAAATTGTTATTAACTTGTTGATAACGTATCAACTTTCTTATTTTTGATGTCATGCATTACAATAAAAAACATTTATTTCTTACAATAGCATTACCAATTCAAATCTTTTTAGTGCAATTTTTAAGCCAAAGACCAACGGTAATTGAACAGTATTATAGTAATGGATTATACATCTATATTTCTAATTTTTTTCGTTTTATTCTAGGATGGATTCCATTTTCATTTGGCGATGTTTTAGGCTTTATTTTAATTTTCCTTTTTGCAAGAGCTCTATATCGTTTTATTAAAAATAGATTTAAAAACTTTTTACATCATATATTAAAATTCACAGCGGTTTTATCAATCGTTTATTTTTGTTTTTATGCTTTCTGGGGATTGAATTATTTTCGTGAGCCTTTGGCTAAAAACTTGGGGTTAACACAGTCAAAATATTTTACTGAAGAATTAGTGGCTACAACTAAAAGAATTGTTTTTGAATTGAATAAAGTTCATCTACAAATCGCAAAGAATGATACATTAAAAATTGAAATTCCATATAATCAAACAGAGATTTATGAGTTAGCTCCGAATGGATATGATAATTTATCGAATGTATACCCTCAATTAACTTATAGTATTCCATCTATAAAAAACTCATTAATAAGTTTATTTCAATCTTATAACGGAACAGCAGGTTATATTAATCCAATTACTGGAGAAGCTCAAATAAATGATATGATTCCTAAAACAGGATATCCTTCTACTACCTGTCATGAAATGGCACATCAAATTGGTTGGGCAGCAGAAAATGATGCGAATTTCGTTGGATTCTTAGCCTCCATTGCTAACGATGATTTGTACTTTAAATATTCGGGTTATCGAATGGCTTATAATTATTGCATTGGTCAAGTTTATAAACATGATAAAGAAATAGCAAAAAAAATAAAGCAATCAGTTAATAAAGGTGTTTATAAAGATTATAGAGATAGTTACTTACATTGGAAACAGTTTGACAATCCTATTGAACCTTATTTCAAAAAAGGATACAATTCATACTTAAAAGCAAATAACCAAACCAAGGGAATTAAGTCTTATAGCTATGTAGTAGATCTATTAATTGCTTATTACAAACAGAATAACTAAAACGGAGATTCTTTAGTTGATGGACGTATTTGCAAAGCCATAAAATTAATAGACAAAATACAACTGAAATAACTATTTTTGAACTTCTTAAAATTATACCAATGAACAAACAACATATCATCGATCGATTTATAAAATATGTAACTATTGATACTGAAAGTGATCCAAACAATCCAGCTTTTCCTAGTACAGAAAAACAATGGGATTTAGCTCGTGTTCTTGAAAAAGAATTAAAAGAGATTGGAATGGAAGATGTTGATTTAGATGAGAACTGTTATTTAATGGCAACTTTACCTAGTAATTTAGATTATGAAGTACCAACAATCGGTTTTGTAGCACATATTGATACAAGTCCTGATTTTACAGGAGCTAATGTTAAGCCTCAAATCCATGAAAATTATGATGGTAAAGACATTATTTTAAATAAAGAGCAAAATATTGTTTTATCTCCTGATTATTTCGAAGATTTATTACAATACAAAGGGCAAACCATTATTACTACTGATGGTACTACACTATTAGGTGCTGATGATAAAGCTGGTGTTACAGAAATTGTTTCTGCTATGGAATATTTAATTCAGCATCCAGAAATTAAACACGGTAAAATTAGAGTGTGCTTCCCTCCTGATGAAGAAGTTGGTAAAGGGGCTCATATGTTTGATGTTGAAAAATTTGGTACTCAATGGGCATATACTATGGATGGTAGTCAGATTGGAGAATTAGAATACGAAAACTTTAATGCTGCTGGTGCAAAGGTTACTATTAATGGTAAAATTGTACATCCAGGATATGCAAAAGGAAAAATGATTAACTCTATGACTATTGCTAGTGAGTTTATTAATGCTTTACCAGAAGATGAAGTTCCAGAAAGAACATCAGGTTACGAAGGTTTTTTCCATTTACATAACATGGAAGGAAAAGTAGAACAAACTACTTTACAGTATATTATTAGAGATCATGATATGGATTTGTTTAATAAACGTAAGCAAGCTGTATTAGATTTAGCTGAAGTATTAAATGCTAAACGAGGCCAAAAATTGATTACTGTTGAAATGAAAGATCAATATTATAATATGAAAGAAAAAGTTACTCCTGTAATGCATATCGTTGATATTGCTGAAGAAGTAATGAAAGATATGGGAATTACTCCATTAATTAAACCAATTCGTGGAGGTACTGATGGTTCTCAATTATCATATAAAGGATTACCATGTCCTAATATTTTTGCTGGTGGGCACAACTTTCATGGGCGCTATGAATATGTACCAGTTGAAAGTATTTTAAAAGCAACTGAAGTAATTGTAGGCATCGCTCAAAAAGTAGCAAAAAAAGCTAGTTAATTTAACTATACTTACCTTATAAAAACCAAAAACTCTAGCCGAAGCTAGAGTTTTTTTTTATGATATTTATCTACCCCTTAAAGAAAATATCAAATAGTGTGAAATAAATCCCCTTATTTTTATTTCATTACAAATATGATTTTTTTTAGAATATTAGCTGATAGGAAAATCCCCTTTTATAAATAGTAATTTCCTGTATTTTACAAAAAACAACAATCTGTGTGATTTTTATATTTTATTTATTATAAATATTTACTTAAATATTTTTGCCTACTTAAAACAAGTAATATGGATGAAAATATCTTATTAGGTTTAGCAAAAAAACACGAAACACCTTTATATGTTTATGATACTGAAAAAATTATTAGTCAGTATACTAAATTCGCTACAGCTTTTTCTAAGGTTAAAAACTTAAAAATAAACTACGCAGTAAAAGCATTATCTAACATTAATATTTTAAAAGTATTTAACAAATTAAAAAGTGGTTTAGATACAGTTTCTGTTCAAGAAGTAAAACTAGGTTTACTGGCTGGGTTTAATCCTAAAGATATTATATATACACCTAATTGTGTTTCTTTAAAAGAAATTGAAGATGTTGCTAAATTAGGAGTTCAAATAAATATTGATAATCTTTCTATTTTAGAACTATTTGGACAAAAACATCCAAAAACCCCAGTGTGCATTCGTATAAATCCACATATTATGGCTGGTGGAAATAGTAAAATATCAGTAGGTCATATTGATTCTAAATTTGGTATTTCTATTCATCAAATTCCACATATAAAAAGAGTTATACAAAATACAGGTATGCATATTAACGGAATTCACATGCATACTGGTTCTGATATATTAGATATTGATACTTTTTTAAGAGCTGCGGAAATATTATTTAATGTTACTAAAGAATTTAAAAATATAGATTTTATTGATTTTGGAAGTGGTTTCAAAGTACCATATAAAGAGGGTGATATTTCTACTAATATTGAAGAATTGGGGAAAAAGTTATCTCAACGATTTAATCAGTTTTGTAAAGAATATGGTAAAGAGATTACTTTAATGTTTGAGCCTGGAAAATATTTAGTTAGCGATGCAGGTCATTTTTTAGCTAAAGTTAATGTGGTAAAACAAACAACATCTACTGTTTTCGCAGGTATAGATAGTGGCTTTAATCATTTAATTAGACCTATGCTATATGATTCTTATCATTGCATAAAAAACATTTCAAATCCAAAAGGAAGAGAACGCTTTTATAGCGTTGTAGGCTATATCTGTGAAACTGATACTTTTGCTATTAATAGAAGAATTAATGAAATAGCTGAAGAAGATGTTTTATCTTTTTCTAACGCTGGAGCTTATTGTTTCTCAATGGCTTCAAATTACAACTCAAGATATAAACCTGCAGAAGTAATGATTTATAAAGGAAAAGATTTTTTAATTAGAAAGAGGGAAGGTATAGAAGACATCTTAAAAAATCAAGAAGAACATATTATATAAAATAAAAACTCTGACCTTAGTAGATCAGAGTTTTTTTAAAATATAATCAACCCCTCAAAAGACTATATTTTAAAACGTTGTAATAAAGTCCCCTAACTCTATTTACATTACAAATATCACGAATTAATTCAATTAAACTAATAGGAAAACCCCCCTTTATTCTAGTTTAAACCCTTAGATAACAAAAAAGCACCTTGAATTCAAGGTGCTTTCTGTTAAAAATACTCTTAATGAATTAAAAAATATAACGCAATCCTAGTTGCATTTGCCAACGAGAATTTAAACTACTATCAACACCAAAACTATTTACTAAGTTTGGATTGAAGGTATAAGTTGGAGTGTTTACAGCATCTAAAGACACTCCTAATGGTTGTAAATTATTAGGCAATTCGACAACTCCCCAATCAGAATTAATTAAATTCCCTACATTTAAAATATCTACACTTAACTGAATTGTATTTTGTTTACCTTTTGAAACATTAAAATTAAAGTCTTGTAAAATCTTAAGATCCCACTTACCTCTCCATGGTGCTAAAGCTCCATAACGCTCAACATATTGACCTCTTCTTGAGTTTAAGTAATCATCCTGTTGTATATAAGTATCAAAAGCTTGTGCTTCTCCTGCTGCACTAAATTGCATTTGATTTATTTCAGTACTTGTTGGTACATATAATAAATCATTAATAACTGATCCATCATTATTTAGATCACCTCCATACGTGTAATTAAATCTTCCTCCTTGTGCATACTCAAAAAATGTAGAAATTGTAGTTGCATATTTATCTCCACCATATGTAAACTTTTTTGATGCGACACCTATTATCCTATGAGTATCTCCATATTTAGAAAAAGCCAATACATCATTATTAGCATTCCCAATTACTGGGTTAAACGCAAAAGCATCTCCTGTTATTTCTGCTTCAATTGAATTTACATCTTTAGCATTTAAATAGTTATATGCCACACTTGCATACAATCCCTTCTCAAAATTTTTCTGAAGCTTCAAAGAAGCGTTCCAAACACGCCCCTTATCTGAATTGGTAAATACATAAGCATTATTTCCTTTATTCCCTGCTGTGTATACCTCTCTCTGATCGAAAGTTGTATTTAAAGCTGCTGTTGGTTCTCTTAATCCCCAATTTTGTACGTGAGCTCCATTTATATCTTTTGTATAAGAAACATCGGTAGTTGCAATAATTCCGTTTTCGAACTTCCAATCTAATCCCAGATTAGTTCTCCATACTTGAGGAAATTTAAAGTCTGGATCAACTAATTGAAAAAAACCATCGTCAGCTCCACTTACTTGGTTTCCTAACCATACAAAAGGTAAACGCCCTGTAAACAAACCTGACCCACCACGTAGCTGCATTGTGTTATCTCCTTTCATATCCCAATTAAATCCAACTCTAGGTGAAATTAACCATTGATTTGTAGGCATTTTTGTAGATAATAATGTTTCCTCTTGATTCGTATTTGGATTGTAATATAATACTGTATTATCTCTTGTAGCTCCATTATCAGTGTCAATAAATTTTTGGATTAACCTAGAAGTATCAAAATATAATGGCTTATCAAACCTAACTCCATAGGTTAGTTTAAAATTCTCATTGACCTCCCACTCATCTTGTACATAAAAGGCTAATTGCCCTACATTTAGTTCAGATAATTTCCAACCTCCATCTACTCCAACACCTGCTGCATTTAAAGAGTTAAACCTATTTTGTGCAAATTTTAAATTCGTAGCTAAAACTCCATTAGGATCAGCAGCATCTGTTAAAAAATCAGCTACACTTGGATATGGTCCTCCAAAACCAGGGATATTAAATGTTCCTCTATATGGGAAACTAAAATTATCATATGATGCTAGGTTAAATGAATTTTTAAATTCAAATTTTTCAAATGAAAATCCAATAGTAAATGTGTGATCTCCTTGAAAAAAATTCATATTATTAGTAAGCTGAAAAACTTTTTGATCTAATTTGTTATGAATAGAAAATGGTTCGTGACCTGCTATAATATAGTTACTATTACTACCATCTTGAATTGAAATTACTGGTGCTGGTGCAGACAATGGGTTTCTAAAATCATCAAAATGAGAATATCCAACCTGTAGTTTATTGGTTGTATTATCAGACAAATTAGAGTTTAATTCTAACTGAAATGAATTTAAATTATTATTTATCTCATAACCAGAGTTTTCAAATTGTAAAGTAGAGAAACTTGGTCCTCTAGTTCCTAATGCTGTTGGATGTGCTGGTGTTTCTTTTGAAGCTCTTAAAAAATTATAAATTAATGCTAATCTATTTTTATCATTCACATTCCAATCAAGCTTAAAAATTCCTTTTGTAGAGTTAGATCCGTATGTAAATCCTTTGTATGCTCCTGTGTCGTAACCTAAAGCAGATAAAGCATTACTTACTGCCATTAAATCAGATTCTAAAACTCTTGATTCATTTATAGCTCCAGATCCTGTATTAGGAATCCATCCTGCACTACCTAAATCTTCTCTATCATCTTTTTCAAAATTGGCAAAAAAGAATAGTTTATCCTTAATAATTGGTCCTCCTAAACTAACACCATATTGACTTTGATTTAATTTTGGTTTTACTACACTTTCTCCTTTAATCTTTCCACCAGTCATATCTTCATTTCTATAAAACCCGTAAACAGTACCTTTAAATTCATTAGTACCGCTTTTAGTTACTGCATTAACTGATGCTCCTGTAAATCCTGACAAGGTAACATCATATGGTGCTGTAGAAACTGATATTTGCTCTATTGCATCTAGAGAAATTGGTTGTGCTCCTGTTTGCCCTCCTGGTGTTGGAGAATCTAAACCGAAAGGATTATTAAATACTGAACCGTCTAATGAAAAATTGTTAAACTGATCATTTCTACCTCCAAAAGAGTTTCCGCTTGCTGAGGGCTCTAAACGTGTAAAGTCTGCAGCTGAACGAGAGATTGTTGGTAATGTTTTTAATTGAATAGAACTCACACTTGTTTGTGCTCCGGTACGATCATTATTAAAAACTTTACTTTTAGATGCTGAAATAACAACCTCTTCTAATTGTTCACCATCTTCAGAAAGCTTACCATTTATATTCGTTGTTTTACCAAGGGTTAAATAAACATTATTTACTTCTTGCGATTTAAAACCTACATAACTAAAAGTTACTTTATAAGGTCCCCCAACCCTTAAATTTGGAATAGTATATTTACCATTGTCTTGAGCTACTGCTCCAGAAACCGTACCTGTAGGCACGTGTAAAACTATAACGTTTGCTCCGAATAATGCTTCCCCTTGATTATCGGTAACAGTTCCTTTTATTTTTGATGTGGTTATCTGAGAAAAAGCAGATAAACTCATCAAAACTAAAGAAAATAAAATTACTCTTTTCATAATAGTATTGATTTTCATTAAGTTATCTCTCAAATTTACACAATAAAAAAATCCGCTCAACAGAGCGGATTTAATCTTTATTAACAAGTATTTAACAATAACTACTTTTCAGCAACTACTTCAAATACGATATCAGCAACAACAGCTCTGTGTAAACGTACAGCTGCGTTGTATTTTCCTAATCTTTTTACGTTACCTCCAGTAACTTTGATAAACTTCTTATCAATTTCAGTTCCAGCTTTAGCTAAGGCTGCAGCAACATCAATGTTGTTTACTGAACCAAATAACTTATCTCCAGATCCTACTTTAGAAGCTATCTTAATTTCGTAACCTTTAATAGCATCAGCTATTTTAGTAGCATCTTCCACTAATTTAGCTTCTTTAAAAGCACGTTGTTTTAAGTTTTCAGCTAATACTTTTTTAGCTGAAGAAGTAGCTAAAGCTGCATATCCTTGAGGTATTAGGTAGTTACGACCATAACCATTCTTAACAGTTACAACATCGTCTTTAAAACCTAAGTTTTCTACGTCTTGTTTTAATATCAATTCCATGTTTCTACTTCTTTTATTATTTTAACAAATCACCAACGTATGGCATTAATGCTAAGTGACGTGCTCTTTTAATAGCTTGTGCCACTTTACGTTGATACTTTAATGATGTTCCTGTTAAACGTCTTGGTAAAATTTTACCTTGAGGGTTTACTAAATACATTAAGAAGTCTGCATCTTTATAATCGATGTATTTAATACCGTTCTTTTTAAAACGACAGTATTTAGCTTCTTTCTTTGTTTCAATATCAAGTGGAGTTAAGTAACGTACTTCCCCTTGCTTGTTTCCTTTTGCTTGTTGATCTATTGATGCCATTTCTTACTTTTTTGCAGATTTAACACGATTTCTTCTTTTTTCAGCCCAAGCTGCAGCATGCTTGTCTAACTTTACAGTTAAATAACGCATAACGCTATCATCTCTTCTGAACTCTAATTCAAAAGCAGTAATAGCTTCTCCTGCTACCTTGTACTCTAATAAGTGGTAAAATCCACTTTTTTTCTTTTCGATTGGATAAGCTAATTTTTTTAAGCCCCAATCTTCTTTAGAAATCATTTCAGCACCTTTAGAAAGTAAATAGTCCTCAAACTTCTTTACTGTCTCCTTTATCTGAGTTTCAGATAAAACGGGATTCAAAATGAAAACAGTTTCGTAATGATTCATAATTAAAATGTTTAAAATTTTATTTTTAAGCCTGCAAATATAGTTATATTATATCCTATTAACAAGTATTTATCACTTAATTATTTTATTGATTTTATGTAAGTTTGCTTCCCTTATAATTAGAATCTCTTTTATGCAAATTCCTGAACTCCCAAATATAATACACTATGCGATTCCGTTTTTTATTATTACAGTTATAGTTGAAGTTGTTTTAACTGTTAAAGTAAAGCTTGCTGATTATGAGTTTAAAGATGCAATGACATCAATAACTATGGGATTAGGTAATGTTTTTATAGGACTATTTACCAAAGCTTTGGTTTTAGTTTTTTTTACTTTCTTATATGAATATCGATTTTTTACAATTCCGTTTGTTTGGTGGTCGTGGATTCTTTTGCTTTTTGCAGAAGATTTTGTGTATTATTGGAATCATAGGATTGCTCATGAAAGCAGGCTCTTTTGGGCAAGTCATGTAGTGCACCATTCATCACAAAAATATAATTTAAGTACCGCTTTGCGACAGACTTGGTCTGGCAGTTTTTATACTTTTATTTTTTGGACTCCTTTAGCTCTTTTAGGATTTCATCCAATTATGATATTAATGCAAATGAGTATTAGTTTATTGTATCAATACTGGATTCATACCGAATTAATAACAAAACTACCTAAGTGGTTTGAAGCTATATTTAATACTCCGAGTCATCATAGAGTACATCATGCTACAAATCCACAATACTTGGATAGGAACCACGCTGGTATTTTTATTCTTTGGGATAAACTATTCGGTACTTTTGAACCTGAATTAGAAAAACCAGTTTATGGTTTAGTATCAAATATCAACACTTATAATCCTATTAAAATAGCCTTTATAGAATGGTATAATATGTTAAAAGATGTTTTTACATCTAAAACCTCTTTTGGTAAACGAATCTTATATTTTTTAAAACCTCCTGGATGGAGACATGACGGAACAGGTAAGTTATCTGGAGATTTACGTCGAGAATGGGAAGAAAATAAAAAAGGAGAAGTTTAAAACTTCTCCTTTTTTGTTAATTAATATCAAATCGTAATCCTAATGAAATATTTCGAGTATCTGTATTCTTAAATAATGGATTCAAATCATATTTAACATATAATCCACAACCTTTGTAAGCTAAGTATGCACTTAAACCATAGTTTATGGTGTTGGTATTAAATCCATCTTTCTGAACTTCTTCAATACTTACACCCTGAGCGTTTTTGTATTCAAGATATTGACGTGTTCCTAGTTTAAAACCGAAGAACCCTCCTACTCCTAATCGAACTGATTTATGTGTTCTATCTACAACCTTATCATCAGAGTATTTTTTATTCTTAGAAAAATAAAACTCTAAATGCATCGGAAAAGCCATTTGCACATGACGTAACCTACTCTCACTAAGATTATTTGTATTTACATTCAACAATGTTTCGTCTCCATTAACTACATGATACTGGTTATTTTCTGCTCTTAAATTATTCCAAAGAAAAGAAAGCCCATATTTAAAATAAGTTTTAGATGGCTCTTTTGATATACGTGTTTTCCATGTAAAGCCAAGTTCATAAAAATGTGATTGCCAAAATTTATAATCAGAATCATTTAATGAACTAAAGCTATTATTAGTTAATACATTATTTACACCTAAAGCAAAAACAAATTGAGTTGTAGTTCTTTTATCTCTTCGCTTCTTTTTTACTCTATCTTCATCAGAATTTATATGAAAAATTGTTCTATTAAAAAGTTTTAAATCAAAACCATCAGATTCTGATGCATCCATTATTTTTCCATCAATTTTATCCTGAACTAACTGTTGTAAATTTCGCTCTTGTATACTAGCTTTTTTTTCAATTTGAGCTGCGTGATAAGTTGCAGCTTCTTTTTTTAACTTTATCGCTTCAGTATCTGTAATTTTATTTTTCTCAAGATCTAAATTAATCTCTTTTACTTTTTGCTTTAACGAATCTTTTTGTTGTTTCGTTATCTTATCAATTTTTCTTGATATTTTTTGTACTTCATTCTCGAATGTTTTCTCTTGAGATTGGGCAATAGTTGTTACTAACAACACTAATAATAGTATTCTTTTCATTTCTTAAATTTTAAATTAAACGGATAATAATTAGGTTAGTTTAATTATCGATAATTGGTAAGCGCTTTATTTGTTTCTATCTGCAACTGCAACAATTACATCAGACAGTTTTAGTTTTAATTTATTCATGAAGTTTTGTTGAAAATCAGCTTCTTCAATATCTAATTCTACCTCAGCTAAAATAGTTTCTGGATTAATTTTTAAATTAGATTTTATCAACTCTTTTTGAATGGTATTTAATACTTCTTTTCTGTTTATCTTATACTTAGCATAATACTCTAGTACTTCTTTAGGTGAATGAGTAACAGCGAATAATAAATCGTCTCCATTTACCTTTACTCTTGATTTAATACTCTCATTTTTTATTACAGTTGTCTTTTTAATCACTTTTTTATCGACATTAGCAATAATCATAGAATTCTCTTTAAAAACACCCTCTTCTTTGATATCAACAACTTGAGTTAAACTTTTATCTATTCTTGCAATACTATAATTATTCTTATGCTCATTTTTTATTACTCTATTTTTGACTCTCTTTTTTAAAGGTTTTTCTTCTACCTTTTTAGCAATAGCTTTTTCCACGTCGATAATTTCTTTAATATCTATTTTATCATTATTAAGTTGTAAAGTATCAATTACAACGTTTGATATTATCTCTTTTCCATTCTCAATTGTATTTTTAGAAAAAAATGTAAATCCTAAACTAATTAACAACACAATACTTGCAGCATAACCAATATATTTAGGCCAATTATTCTTTTTAGAAATTTGCTGTTCATCTAATTGATTACTTAAGCGTTCCCAAGCAGATGCTGATGGGGTAAGCTCTCTATTCTTAAGCTTACCTGCTATTTGTTTATCTATTTTATTTGTCTGCATTTTTAATTTCGTTAACTTTAATATAACTCTCTTGCAACCATTTTCTAGCTTTAAACAATTGCGACTTAGATGTACCTTCTGAAATACTTAATTTCTTTGCAATTTCAGAATGTTTATACCCTTCAATGGCATACATGTTAAAAACTAATTTATACCCATCTGGTAATTCATCTATTAGCTTTTGAATATCTTCTACAGAAGTATTCTCAATATTATCGATTGATGCATCGTTAAAAACATAATCTTCATCTGTTAATTGAATCGGGTTCTTTTTACGTAAATAACTAATACAAGTATTTACCATTATTCTACGAATCCACCCCTCAAAACTTCCATCTCCTTTAAATTTTTTAAGGTTATTAAAAACCTTTAAAAACCCTTGCAACATTAAATCTTCTGCATGATGTATATCTTTTACATATTGCCTGCAAACTCCTAACATTTTAGGTGAAAATTGATCAAATAAAACTTGTTGAGCTTCTCGATTCTGTTCGTTTGCTTTTTTAATTAGTTTAGATTGTTTGTTATGTAGTTGAATAATTTTCAATTCAAATAAATTAAGTTTTTGTTGCTTACAAATATATAGACTACATAATATTAAAAAAGGTTGCTTTTGGTAGAAAAAAAATCTCCGACTTTAAAAGAAAAGTCGGAGATTCGAATATCACAAAAGAATGATATTTCAGGGGGACCTATATGCTTTAAGTCTTTTCCTCTGAATTATATAACAAATGTATTATTATTTAACGTATTGATTTACAGGAAAAACACTCTATATCTATAACCTTAGTGTTTTTTTGCACTTTTTTAACTCTTTCTTAAAAAGCTCTTCATTCAGTTCCTTTTTATAAAAAGGTATTATTTTTTCAAGTTTATTTATACCTTCTCTAGTGTTTGTTAATTCTGGAAAAGCTTTTTCTAAAACCTCTAACATTATTGCTGTGGCAGTTGAGGCTCCTGGCGATGCTCCTAATAAACAGGTTATACTACCATCTTTACTACTTATAACCTCAGTTCCAAATTGCAACTTTCCTCCTTCAAAATCATCTTTCTTAATAATTTGAACTCTTTGGCCTGCCACCATTAATTCCCAATCTTCATCTTTAGCGTCTTTTATAAACTTTCTTAAAGACTCCATTCTATCTTTATGAGACATGGTAACTTGATCTATTAAATACTTTGTTAAAGGTAAATTATGCCAAAAAGCGCCTAACATCGGAGAAATATTATCAAACTGAATTGATTTAAATAAATCTAAATTCGATCCTTCTTTTAAAAATTTAGGACTAAAGCCAGCAAAAGGCCCAAACATTAACTGACGTTTACCATCAATATAACGAGTATCTAAATGAGGAGTAGACATTGGTGGATCTCCAATACCTGCTTTACTATATACTTTTGCATTGTGTTGTTTAATTATCTCTTCATTCTTACAAACCAACCATTCACCACTAACAGGAAAACCTCCATAACCTTCTTTTTCGTCTATTTCTACTTTTTGAAGCAATAATAAACTTGCGCCTCCTGCTCCTATAAATACGTGTTTAGCATCAACCTGATGAACTTCTTTAGTTATTCTATTTTTTACTTCAACAGTCCAATCTAAATCAGTATCCGGATCTACATCTAATACTTCCATATTACAATGCACCGGGGTGTTAAATTCATTTTCTAAAATTGAAAAAAGTGATTCTGTTAATACACCGTAATTCACTTCAGTTCCTCTATCAATTCTTGAAGCTGCCATCACTTCATCTTCTTCCCTATTATTCATGATTAAGGGAAACCAATTCTTCATTTTATCAAAATCACGAGTAAATTCAATTGAGTCAAACATAAAATGTTCTTTTAACATTTGATATCTCTTTTCAAGATAGTCGCTATTCTCTTTTCCTAAAACCCAACTATGATGCTTTATTGATGAAACAAAATCTGTAGGGTTATCAATTAAATTTTCATTTACTAAATATGACCAAAACTGTTTTGATATTTCAAATTGTTTACAAATATTTATCGCTTTATCAATAGAAACATCTCCTTCTTCATTTTCAGGGCAATAATTTAATTCACATAAAGCTGAATGCCCTGTTCCTGCATTATTCCAAGCAGCAGAACTTTCTTTAGCAACATCATCCAAGCGCTCTAAGATTAATATTTTCATATCTGGATTCAGTAACTTAGATAACAATGCCAAATTCGCACTCATTACACCTCCTCCAACACAAATTAAATCGTATTCTTTTTCTAATTTCATATTTTCTGATTGATTGAACGTAAAAATAACAAGATTTTATCATTCTGAAATTACCGTAGAACATTTCTTTAGAAAACTTGCTCAATCAGTTTCTTTGCATTACTTTTATTTTGATTGGAAACTAACAAAAGAGTTTTAATGTATGAGTTATAATGCAACGATAGAAGAGGAAAATAAAGAAATAGCTAATAGGTATAAAGACTTATTAAAAGGAACGTATCAAACATTATCTGATGAAGATAAAAAACTGATACGTAAAGCTTTTGAAATTGCTGTAGAAGCGCATTCTGAGCAACGAAGAAAAACAGGTGAGCCTTATATTTTTCATCCTATTGCAGTGGCAAAAATTGTTGCTGATGAAATTGGTTTAGGAGCTACATCGATTGCTGCAGCTTTACTTCATGATGTTGTTGAAGATACACATTATACTATTGATGACATGGAGCGTTTGTTTGGAGAAAACATTGCTCGAATTGTTAGTGGATTAACCAAAATATCTAACTTAAAAAAAGAGCAAGATTACTCCATTCAAGCTGAAAACTTTAGAAAAATGCTACTTACATTACATGATGATGTAAGAGTGATTTTAATTAAAATTGCTGATAGGTTGCACAACATGCAAACTATGGATGCAATGCCTCCTCATAAGCAAGTAAAAATAGCTTCTGAAACCTTGTATATTTATGCTCCACTAGCGCATCGTTTAGGCTTATACAATATTAAAACTGAACTTGAAGACTTAGGGTTAAAATATACTGAACCTGATGTTTACAACGATATTTTAACTAAAATAAAAGACAGCAAAGAAGATCAACAGAAATATATTGATAGCTTTACTTCAATTTTAAAAGAAGCTTTAGATAAAGAAAGTTTTAAATATGATATTAAAGGACGTTTTAAATCTATCTTTTCTATCCGTAGAAAAATGCGAAAGCAAAACGTAACTTTCGATGAAGTATATGATAAGTTCGCAATACGAATTATTTATGAGCCAACTTCTGTAGATGAAAAGTTTGATGCTTGGAAAATTTATTCTATCGTAACAGATTTTTTTAAACCTAATCCTGCACGTTTAAGAGATTGGATTTCTCAACCTAAATCAACTGGCTACGAAGCTTTACACATTACTGTAATTGGACCTCAAGCTAAATGGGTAGAAGTACAAGTTCGTTCTGAAAGAATGGATGAGATTGCTGAAAAAGGTTATGCAGCTCACTTTAAATATAAGCAAGGACAAGTACAAGAAAATGGTTTAGAAGGTTGGTTAAATCGTTTAAAAGAAACTTTAGAGAATCAAAGCTTAGATGCTGTAGATTTTGTTGAAGATTTTAAGCTAAACCTTTACGCTAAAGAAATTTATGTATTCACTCCTAAAGGAGATTTAAAATCATTACCCAAAGGAGCTTCCGCTTTAGATTTTGCCTTTTCAGTACACACCGATGTTGGATTAAAATGTCGTGGAGCAAAAGTAAATGGAAAATTGATGCCATTAAGTTATGAATTAAAAAGTGGTGATCAAGTAGAAGTACTAACTGCTAGCAATAACAAACCTAATGTACGTTGGTTAGATTTTGTAATGACTGCACGTGCTAGAACAAAAATTAAATCTGCTTTAAAAGCTGAAGAAAAGAAAATTGCAGAGGAAGGAAAAGCCATTTTATTACGTAAACTCCGTCATTTAAAGTTAAATACCAACGATAAAACCATACATGAAATTGCTTCTTATTTTGGCTTAAAAACTAGCTTCGATTTATTTTATAGAGTTGGTAATGGAGCTATTGATAATCCTAAATTAAAAGAGTTTGTAGCCCAACGTAATAACGGTTTAATGGGCTTCTTCAAAAATACATTTAGAAGAACACCATCCAAAGAAATTATAGATAAAGAAGAAGTAACTAACAATTACGACGCATTAGTTTTTGGAAAAGATGAACAAACTTTAGATTATACTTTAGCAAAGTGTTGTAAACCAATCCCTGGAGATAAAGTTTTTGGTTTTGTAACTATAAATGAAGGCATAAAAGTGCATAAAAAAGATTGTCCGAATGCAATTTCTATGCAATCAAACTATGCATACAGAATAATGCCTGCCAAATGGATTGATTCTACAAAGCAAGAGTTTACTGCTATTTTGCATTTATCTGGAATTGACAATAAGGGAATTGTAAACAATATTACTCGTATCATTTCTAATAGTATGGATGTGTTTATTCATAGCATCAATATCTCTGGAGACGATGGTGTATTTGATGGTAAGTTATCTTTAAGTGTTAAAAATAGAAGCCAACTTAACAAGTTGATTGAAAGCATGAAAAAAGTTGAAGGTGTACAAAAAGTTGACCGTGTTAATACTTTGTAAATATCATTTTAGATTACTTGTTTTTTTATCAATAAATAACAGTAAATTTGTTCTTTCGTAAATTTTAAACTAAATGGGTAACTCAGCCGAAAATCAAGAAATTGTAAAAAAAGTTTTCACTTCTTTTTTAGAAGAAAACAAACATCGTAAAACACCAGAACGTTTTGCTATTTTACAAGAAATTTATGATGCTGAAGAGCATTTTGATATTGAATCTTTATATATCAAAATGAAAAATAAAAACTATCGTGTTAGTAGAGCAACGCTTTACAATACAATGGATTTACTATTAGATTGTGGTTTGGTGCGTAAACATCAATTCGACGGACAATCTATGGCTCGTTATGAAAAAAGTTACTTCGATAAAAATCATGATCATGTAATTCTTACTGATTCTGGTGAAGTAAAAGAATTTTGCGATCCAAGAATTCAAATTATCAAAAAAACAATTGAAGACGTTTTTGATATTGATATTCACAACCACTCACTCTATTTTTACGGAACAAAACGAAACACAAAATAACAACAACAAACACACACTTAACAACACACTAAAATGGCAGTAGATTTATTACTCGGACTTCAATGGGGAGACGAGGGAAAAGGTAAGATTGTAGACGTTCTTACAGGAAACTATGATATTATTGCACGTTTTCAAGGAGGACCAAATGCAGGTCATACTTTAATTTTCGATGGATATAAACATGTTTTACATACGATTCCATCTGGTATTTTTCACAAAACAGCTTTAAATGTAGTTGGTAATGGAGTCGTAATTGACCCTGTTATCTTTAAAAAAGAATTAGAAAATTTAGATGTTCATAATATCGATTATACTTCTAATTTATTAATATCAAGAAAAGCGCATTTAATTTTACCAACGCACCGTTTATTAGATGCTGCTTCTGAAACTTCGAAAGGAAAAGCTAAAATTGGTTCTACTTTAAAAGGAATTGGTCCTACTTATATGGATAAAACTGGTAGAAACGGTATGCGTGTTGGAGACTTAGAATTAGATAATTGGAAGGATAAGTACAAAGCTTTAACTGCTAAGCATATTAAAATGCTTGATTTTTTCAATGTTCAAATAGATTATGATTTAGATGAGTTAGAAGCTGAGTTCTCTAGAGGAATTGAAAAATTAAAAACATTACAATTTATTGATTCTGAAGAATATTTAAACTCTGCTATTAAAGAAGGAAAATCAATCTTAGCAGAAGGAGCTCAAGGTTCTTTATTAGATATCGATTTCGGAACCTATCCATTTGTTACTTCTTCAAACACAACAGCCGCTGGAGCTTGTACTGGTTTAGGAGTTGCACCTAATAGAATTGGTGATGTATTCGGAATCTTTAAAGCATACACTACACGTGTTGGTTCTGGTCCTTTCCCAACTGAATTGTTTGATGAAGACGGAGCTACTATGGCAAAAGTTGGTCATGAATTTGGAGCAACAACTGGTCGTCCTCGTAGATGTGGTTGGTTAGATTTAGTTGCTTTAAAATACGCTGTTGATGTAAATGGTGTTACACAATTAATGATGATGAAAGGAGATGTACTTTCTGGTTTCGACACTTTAAAAGTGTGTACTTCATATAATTATAAAGGAAAAAAGATTACACATTTACCTTATAATATTGAACCAGAGAACGTATCGGTAAACTATTCAGAATTTAAAGGATGGGATGAAGACTTAACAAAAATGACTTCAGCCGACCAATTACCAAAAAACTTACTAGACTACGTTGCTTTTATTGAAAAAGAAACTGGAGTTCCTGTAAAAATTGTTTCGGTAGGGCCTGATAGAAAACAAACTATAAATAGATAAAAATTAAAGGAGCTCTTAAGAGCTCCTTTTTTATTAGTAAAAATGGTAGAATTATATTTAGAAAACATCACCAAACAATTTAAATCTTATAAAGAAGTTGCAGATAAAACAATATCTCAACTAGAAGAAAAAGATTTACATTGGAAGTATAATGAAGAAAGTAATAGCATAGCTTCAATTATAGTGCACTTATCTGAAAATATGTTATCTCGTTGGACCGATTTTTTTACTTCTGATGGAGAAAAAAAATCTAGAAATAGAGATGCAGAATTCGAATCGCATAACCTATCTAAACAAGAATTATTAATTATATGGAAAAAAGGTTGGACTTGCCTTTTCGATGCTCTAGCCTCTATTAACGATACTAATTTCAATCAACCTATTTATATTAGAAATAAAGAACATAAATTAATAGAAAGTATTACTAGGCAAATAGCACATTATCCTTATCATATAGGACAAATTGCTTATGTTGGAAAAATGATATTAAACGATAAATGGCAAACTGCCTCTATAGCTAAAGGAAAGTCGAAAGAGTTTATGAAACAAGAGTTTGAAAAAAACTTAATCTAAAAAAAGGAGTTCAAATTTGAACTCCTTTTTTTATTTATTTAAAATCTCTTCAGCAAATTGATTACATAGTAAAAAAGTTTCTTTTACATGATCAATTGTTGTTTTCGGATTGATTAAACACATTCTTAAAACTACTTGTTTGTTTAAAATAGTTGTTACTAAAAGAGCTTCTTTAGATTCCATCATTTTTCTTGAAATCTCTTGATTTAAACTATCAATTTCCTTCTCTGATAAATTTAAACCTATCGGATTGTATCTAAAGTTAATAACCGCTAAAGTCGCTGGAGAAACTATTTCCCAATTTTTACTTTTTCTTAATATTTTTTCAACATTATCAGCTAGTTGAATATTATAAGTTACAGCTTCTTTAAAAGTATCTAATCCATACGTTTTAATAGACATATAGAACTTTAAAGCTCTAAACCTACGTGTTAATTGAATTCCGTAATCATAAAAATTAATCTCCGATTCATTTCCTTCAATATCACGTAAATACTCTGGTTTTTCACTAAAAGTATTACTCAACCAAGAAGCGTCTTTTACTAATAAACATCCTATTTCATACGGTTGAAAAAACCATTTGTGTGGATCTACTGTTAACGAATCAGCTCTATCTATTCCTCTTAAAGCCTTCGCTCCTTTTTTTGATAAAATTGCTGCTCCACCATAAGCGCCATCAATATGAAACCATAAATTTTCTTCTTCACAAATATCAGCTATATCATGTAGTGGATCAACTGTACCTGTATTTGTTGTTCCTGCGGATGCTATAAAACAGAAAGGCTGTAGACCTTCTAATCGATCTTTAGCAACTGCATTTTTTAATTTATTAATACTAATTCTAAACTCTATATCTGTAGGTAAAATTCGTATTTGTTCTTTTTTAAATCCTAAAACACGAATCGCTTTTATATTTGATGAATGCGCTTGATCTGACAAATAAATTACTGCTTTCGAAAAATCATCTCCACATTTAATTCTTCTAGCTGTTGCTATGGCTGTTAAGTTTGCCATAGAACCTCCACTAGTAAAGATCCCTCCCCCTTTTTCTAAAGGAAAACTGAACATTTTCAATAACCAATTCATCGTTACTATTTCTAATTCAGCTGCTGCAGGAGAAGCTACCCATCCACCAGAAAAAATATTAAAACCTGTAGCCAAACTATCGGCCATAGTACTTATAAAGTTACTTGGACCAGGTACAAAAGAGTATGATTTAGGATGAGAAATAACAGTACTGTTTGGTATTACATTTTCCATCACAAAATCCAACACTTCATTTGCTTTCATTCCTTTATTTGGAGCCTCTTGTAAAAACAGGTTATCCATTTCTTTACGAGTAGCAGAAGTTACTGGTTTTTTATCATTTAAAGTGTCCCAATGCTCTGCTATTAGGTCAACAATTTTATATCCATAAGATTTCATTTCTTCTAAAGACAAATCAAAATGGGCGCTCATATAAATTAGTTTTTTAATTAAAAAACAAAATTAATCAATTACAAAACTACTGCTCTATTTTAATTGGACAATTTTATTTGTTTATTAAGAAATATGGCACGTTCTTTTCATTATTTTTGTGCATCAAATTATTTTATTTTGAAAAGACTATTTCTTTTTACATTTTTAGTATTCGCTATTGGAAGTTTTTCTCAAACAAGAAAAATTAAAATACTTTCTACCGAAATAAGCACTGCTGATGAGGAAAAATATCCTGGGGCAACTATATTAATTGGTAATGTAAAAATGGAGCATGAAGGTGCTACACTAGATTGTAAAAGAGCTTTATTTTTTCAAAAGAAAAATTTATTTAAAGCCATTGGTGAAGTAGTAATTGAACAAGGAGATAGTATTATTCAATACAGCGACTTTTCAATTTATAATGGAAACACTAAAAAAGCTAAATCTTGGGGAAATGTAGAGATTAATGATAAAGAAATGAAAATGAATACTGACACGCTTCATTTTGATAGAATTAATCAGCTTTTATATTATCCAAATGGCGGTACAATACGTGATAAAAAGAATACTTTAAAAAGTGTTAGGGGGACTTATTTTTTAAAAGATAAAAAGTTCACAGCAAAGTCAAAAGTAACAGTTGTAAACCCTGATAACAATCTAGAATCTGATCATTTAGATTATTACACAAACTCAAACTTAGCATATTTATATGGCCCAAGTACTATTACCAATTTAAAAGATAGTACAAGAATATATTCTGAAAGAGGTTTTTTTGATACCAATACAGACATTTCATATTTTGTAAAAAACGCAAAGCTCTTTTTAAAAGAAAGAACAATTTTAGCTGACAGCTTATATTACGATAAAAGAAAAGGATTTGCTTCAGCAACTAACAGAATAAAAGTTATTGATACTGTTCAGAAAATGGTTACCAAAGGTAATTATGCTGAATTATATGAGCACAAAGACTCTTTATATATTATTAATAGAGCTGTAGCTATTTCTGAAATTGATAACGATTCTATGTATGTAGCTGGTGATAAAATATTATTGACTGGTAAACCTGAAAATAGAATTGTTCGAATTTTTAACAACGCTAAAATTTTTAAATCAGATTTACAAGGAAAATGTGATTCTATTCATACAAGCCAAGTTACAGGAGTAACCAGAATGTTTAACAACCCTATTATTTGGTCAGGAAAAAGCCAGATTACTGGGGATAGTATTCAAATACTTTCCAATAAAGAAACGAATAAACTAGATTCTTTAAAAGTATTACAAAATGCATTTATGATTCAGAAAGATTCTATAGCAGAAGATGATTACAATCAAATTAAAGGGCGTAATATCTACGGGAAGTTTAAAGATAATGATTTAAGAACCATGTTGGTTAAAGGAAATGCTGAGTCGTTATATTATAACAGGAATGAAGAATCGCAAAAGCTAGAAACTATTACTAAAGAAATTGCCAGCGATATTGAATTTACGTTGGATAATAATGAGATTACTGAGACTAAATACTTTAAAAATACTGAAGGAAAGACATTTCCTCCTTCTGAGTTTCCTGCGGAAGAAAAGAAATTTAAAGGATTTATTTGGCGAGGAAATGAGCAGCCAAAAACAGTAGAAGATATTTTTATAAAAGACAATCCAAAAACACCTTCAAAAATTAAGGGTACGAAAGAGGTTGTAAAAAAAGCTAAAGAACAATTTATAGAAGAGATTTCTAAAAATAAAGTGCCGTTGATAGAAGAAAATCCTGTTAAGAAAAAATCTAAAAAAGGAAAATTAAAGGAGTTTAAAATAAACTAATTTAGATGAAAGAGGACTTTTTTAAGTACCAAGGACAAACAACTCCACATCCATTAGCTATAGAAATTTCCCATGCTAAAGGAAGCTATATTTACGATAGTAATGGAAAAAAGATGTTAGATTTTGTTGCTGGTGTTTCAGCAAATAGCTTAGGACACAATCATCCAAAAGTTAATCAAGCTATAAAAAGCCAATTAGATTCATATACCCATGTGATGGTTTATGGAGAATTTATTCAAAAACCTCAATTAGAACTTTGTAAAGCTTTAGCTAAAACCTTACCTAAAGAATTATCTTCTGTTTATATAGTAAATTCAGGAACTGAAGCTACCGAAGGAGCTCTAAAATTAGCTAAAAGATTTACTAATCGAAGCGAAATTATTGCTGCTAAAAATGCTTACCATGGAAATACGCAAGGCGCCATGAGTGTTTGTGGAGCTGAACAACAAAATCGTGCATTTCGACCTTTAATCCCAGGAATAAAGTTTATAGAATTCAATAACGAGTTAGATTTAGACAAAATTACGTCAAAAACTGCTGCTGTTATTCTTGAAACTATTCAAGGAGGTGCAGGTTTTATTGAGCCTAAAAACAATTATTTAGCTAAAGTAAAACAGCGTTGCGAAGAAATTGGTGCTTTGTTAATTTTAGATGAAATTCAAACTGGAATTGGACGTACTGGAAAGTTCTGGGGATTTGAAAATTATAATGTTAATCCTGATATAATTATTACAGGAAAAGGTCTTGGTGGAGGAATGCCAATTGGTGCATTTATATCTTCTTTTGATATAATGAATTGCCTTAAAGAAAATCCTAAATTAGGGCATATTACTACTTTTGGTGGTCATCCCGTTATTGCTAGTGCTGGATTAGCTACTGTTAAAGAGATTACTTCAACAAACCTCATCAAAGAAGCGTTGAGAAAGGAAACTTTAATACGAAATAAGTTTAAAAACCATTCTGCAATTAAAGAGATTAGAGGGAAAGGTTTAATGCTTGCTCTTATTGTTGATTCTCCTGGAATTGCTTCAAAAATTATTTTGAATTGTTTAGATAAAGGGCTCATTCTTTTTTGGTTACTTTTCGAAGGATCAGCAATTAGAATCACACCTCCATTAACGATTTCTGATGAAGAAATAAATGAAGGGTGTGATATTATTTTAAATGAATTAAATAAACTTTAAACCAAAAATTCAAATAAGTTAGGTTTATCATTTAAGTATTCTCCATAGAAATTACGCTCTTTCATCCTACGAATCAATGGAGTTAAATCTTCCCTTTTTTCTATTTCTATTCCTACTACAGCAGGTCCATTTTCCCTACTTGTTTTTTTAGAATATTCAAAGTATGTAATATCATCATTTTTCCCTAAAACATCTATTACAAATTCTTTTAAAGCTCCTGCACGTTGTGGAAATCGAATAATAAAATAATGTTTCAATTGACTATATAATAAAGCTCTTTCTTTTATTTCTGCTGTTCTTGTAATATCATTATTGCTACCACTAATTACGCAAACAACGTTTTTACCTCTAATTTCTTCAGTATAAAAATCTAATGCAGCAATAGTTAAAGCACCTGCTGGCTCAACTACTATTGCTTCTTTATTATATAAATCTAAAATAGTTTGACAAACTTTTCCTTCAGGAACTGTTATCATAGCATCTAAATTTTCTTTACATATATTCAATGTTAAATTCCCTACTTGTTGTACAGCAGCACCATCAATAAATTTATCAATTTTATCTAGTTTCACATTTTTATTTTCTAAAATAGATGTTTTCATAGAAGGAGCTCCTTCAGGCTCTACTCCTATAATTTTTGTATTAGGTGATAATTGTTTAAATACACTTGATAAACCGGAAGCTAAACCTCCTCCTCCTACAGGTACAAATACATAATCTATAAATTCACTAGATTGATTAATCACTTCCAATCCAACTGTTGCTTGTCCTTCTATTATTTTTTCATCATCAAACGGATGTACAAATGTTTTACCTAAAGTATCACATACATGTTTTGCTAATTTATATGCATCATCAAAAGTATCTCCAGTTAATTCAATATCAACATAATCACCACCAAACATCTTAACTTGTTCTACTTTTTGTTTTGGCGTTGGTGAAGGCATGACAATTGTACCATGAATCTTCAATTTTTTGCAAGCAAAAGCTACTCCTTGAGCATGATTTCCTGCGCTTGCGCAAATGATTCCATTTCGTCTGTCTTCTTCAGAAATTGAATTTATTTTATTATAAGCTCCTCTAATCTTATAAGATCTTACTTGCTGTAAGTCTTCACGTTTTAAGAAAACATTTGCTTTAAATTTCTCTGAATAAATATAATTTTTTAACAGAGGAGTTTCTGTAGCCACACCTTTCAATGTAGCTACAGCTTCCTCAACTGCTTTTATAGTTGGTGTATATGTTGTTTGAATTTGCATATTTTTAATGGAAAACTACTGCTGCTTTTTTTTCTTCTTGACTTATTGTTTTCATTGCTGTCATTGACGCTCTTAAGGTTTTTCCTATTTTCTCAATTGGATGCCCTTGTACAGCTTCATTTACCTTAATTAAATTTAAATTATCTACTTCATTAGAAGATGCATATGATTTACCTATAATAGAAGTATTTACTTTTTTCATAAAATCAACCAATAATGGTTTTGCTGCATGATCAAACAAATAGCATCCATATTCTGCTGTATCTGAAATAATACGATTCATTTCATATAATTTCTTTCTTGCCACTGTATTTGCTATTAATGGTAATTCATGTAAAGACTCGTAGTACGCTGATTCTTCTTTAATTCCTGAAGCTACCATAGTATCAAAAGCTAACTCAACACCTGCTCTTACAAAAGCTACCATTAAAGTTCCATGATCAAAATATTCCTGTTCACTCACTTCTACTTCTGTTGCTTCAGTTTTTTCAAAAGCTGTTTCTCCAGTTGCTGCTCTCCATGATAATAAATTTACATCATCATTTGCCCAATCTTCCATCATTGTTTTAGAAAAATGACCAGACATAATATCATCCATATGCTTAACAAATAAAGGCTTCATAATAGTTTTTAACTCTTCTGAAAGCTCAAAGGCTTTTATTTTAGCTGGATTTGATAAGCGATCCATCATATTAGTAATTCCTCCATGTTTTAAAGCTTCTGTAATTGTTTCCCAACCATATTGAATTAATTTAGCGGCATATGTAGGTTCAATACCTTCCTCCAACATTCTATCAAAAGATAAAATAGATGCTGTTTGTAAAACTCCACATAAAATAGTTTGTTCTCCCATTAAATCGGATTTTACCTCAGCTACAAAAGAAGATTCTAAAACTCCTGCTCTATGCCCTCCTGTTGCTACCGCATAAGCTTTTGCTTGCACCCAACCTTTATTTTCCGGATCATTTTCTGGATGCACCGCAATTAATGTTGGCACTCCAAAACCTCTTTTATACTCCTCTCTTACTTCTGTTCCTGGGCATTTCGGCGCTACCATTATCACTGTTAAATCTTCACGAATTTTCATTCCCTCTTCAACAATATTAAACCCATGAGAATAAGATAATGTTGCTCCTTTTTTCATTAAAGGCATTACCATTTTCACTACTCGTGTATGTTGTTTATCTGGTGTTAAGTTTAATACTAAATCTGCAGTAGGTATTAATTCTTCGAATGTTCCGACATTAAAATTGTTTTCAGTAGCATTCTTATACGAAGCTCTCTTTTCTTCAATTGCTGCTGGTCTTAATGCATAAGATACATCTAAACCAGAATCTCGCATATTTAAACCTTGATTTAACCCTTGAGCTCCACAACCAATAATAACCACTTTTTTACCTTCCAGTGCCTTAACTCCATCTGAAAACTCTGAAGAATTCATGAATCTACATTTTGCAAGTTGTTCTAATTTTCCTGCTAATGATAGTGTATTGAAATAATTTGTTGTCATTTTTTTAGTTGTTTGTTGATAATAATGTTGATATTTTCATTTCATCTTTGGTTATTGCAATACGTCCTGATCGAACAAATTGCATAATTCCATGTTTATCTAATGTGTGGTATAATTCTTCTATTTCTTCTTTACTTCCTGATTTTTCGAGTACAAAAAAGTCTTTATTTATATTAATTACTCTAGATTTACTACTGTTGATAATCGTTTGAATTTCATCATTTGCTATTAGTGATTCAGAACTCAGTTTAAACAAGCATGATTCTTGATAAACAGTATCTTTATCTGTATGATAGTAAGCCTTTATAACTTCTACTTGTTTTTCTATCTGACCTATAATTTTTTTTATTTGTTCTTCTGTTACCTTTACTAACAAAGTAAATCTTGAAACACTTTTTATTTCTGATTTAGAAATATTCATGCTTTCAATATTAATATGTCTTCTTAAAAAGATTCCTGAAATTCTATTCAGTAATCCTACATTGTTTTCTGTATAAACCGAAACTGTATATGTTTGTCTATTATCCATAATTATTCTAATCTTATATCTGAAACTGATGCTCCTGTTGGTATCATTGGAAATACATTATTTTCTTTCTCTACACAAACTTCTAAAAAATAGGCTTCTTTAGATTCCATCATTTCTTGAACTGCACTTGCTAAATCTTCTCTTTTCGTAACTCTTTTTGCATCTATACTGTATCCTTTTGCAATAGTTACAAAATCTGGATTTGTCATTTCTGTTGATGCATATCGTTTATCAAAAAACAGTTGTTGCCATTGACGTACCATTCCTAAATATTCATTATTTAAAACAACTATTTTAACTGCTGCTTTTGTTTGTAAAATGGTTCCTAATTCTTGAATTGTCATCTGATACCCTCCATCACCAGCTATCATTACTACCTCTCTATCGGGCACTCCCATTTTTGCCCCAATTGCTGCTGGTAATGCAAATCCCATTGTTCCTAATCCTCCTGAAGTAATATTACTTTTAGTTTGGTTAAATTTGGCATAACGACAAGCAAACATTTGATGTTGACCTACATCTGAAACAATTACAGCGTCCCCTCCAGAAGCATTATTTATTTCTTTTAAAACCTCTCCCATTGTCAAACCTTCTTTGGTTGGAAATAAATCTTCTTTTTTTACCTTATCAAATTCAATGGCCTCTAATTTATTAAACTCTTCCAACCATTTATCATGTGTGTTTTTATTTACAAACGGTAAAATTTCTGCTAAGCTTTCCTTTACATCCCCTAAAACAGCTACATCTGCTTTTACATTTTTATCTACTTCAGCTGGATCTATTTCAAAATGAATAACTTTTGCTTGCTTTGCATAGGTATTTAAACTTCCTGTAACACGGTCATCAAAGCGCATTCCTACAGCTATTAATAAATCACATTCGTTCGTTAATTTATTTGGTGCGTAATTACCATGCATTCCTACCATACCAATATTAAGCTCATGTTCCGTTGGCAATGCCGATAATCCTAAGATTGTCCATGCTGAAGGAATTCCTGCCTTTTCAATGAATTCTTTAAATTCTTTCTCTGCTTCTCCTAAAATAACTCCCTGTCCAAAAACTACCATCGGCTTTTTTGCACTGTTAATTAATAAAGCTGCTGCTTTTACTTCTTCTAAATTAACTTCAGGTTTAGCTTTATAACTACGTACTGAAGTACATTTTTCATATTCAAAATCAAAAGTATCAAACTGTGCATCTTTCGTAATATCAATCAATACAGGTCCTGGTCTTCCTGATCTTGCTATATAAAATGCTTTTGCAAAAATTTCTGGTATTTCAGAAGCTTTTGTTATCTGATAATTCCATTTAGTAACGGGTGTAGAAATACCAACAATATCTGTTTCTTGAAAAGCATCAGAACCTAATAAATGAGAAGCTACCTGACCTGTTATACACACCATTGGTGTAGAATCTATTTGTGCATCTGCAATACCAGTTATTAAATTTGTAGCTCCAGGTCCAGAGGTAGCAATAGCCACTCCTACCTTACCTGTTACTCTGGCAAACCCTTGTGCTGCATGTGTTGCTCCTTGTTCATGACGAGTTAACACATGATTAATTTTATCTTGATATTTATATAATTCATCATATACTGGCATTATTGCTCCTCCAGGATATCCATAAATTAAATCTGCTCCTTCTTCCAATAAACATTTCACGACGGCTTCTGCTCCTGAAATATGCAGTTTTTGTTTTGTCTTTGCTAAAGATTGTGTCTGTGGTTTTGTGGTCATAATTTATGATGTTAAAATGCATCCGTTACACATCCTTTAGATGCTGATGCAACGGTTTTTGCATATTTATATAATATTCCTTTTTTATGCTTTAATTCTGGAGCAACCCATTTTGATTTTCTTTCTGCTAATTCTTCATCAGAAATCAAAACATTTATAGAATTATCTTCCGCACTAATTCTGATTTTATCTCCTGTTTCTAATAAACCTATTGTTCCTCCTGATTGTGCTTCTGGTGTAATGTGCCCTACTACAAAACCATGAGTTCCTCCAGAAAAACGACCATCTGTAATTAACGCTACAGACTTTCCTAAACCTGCTCCCATAATTAACGACGTTGGTTTTAGCATTTCTGGCATTCCTGGCCCTCCTTTTGGACCAACATATCTAATAACTACTACATCTCCTCTTTCTACTTCTCCGTTTGAAATTCCTGTATTAGCTGCCTGTTCTCCATCATACACCACTGCTTTCCCTTCAAAAAGCAACCCCTCATTTCCAGAAATTTTAGCTACAGCTCCTTCGGTAGCAAGGTTTCCATAAATTATTTGAATATTTCCTGAAGATTTTAATGCTTTATCTTTAGGGTATATTACATCTTGCTCGTCTTCAAAAGAAAGAGGTTCAACATCTGCTAAATTTTCAGCTAAAGTCTTTCCTGTTACTGTTAAACAATCACCATGTAAATATCCATTATCTAGTAAATACTTCATTACTGCTGGCGTTCCTCCAACACCATGTACATCTTCCATTAAATATTTTCCTGATGGTTTTAAATCAGCAATTAATGGAGTTCTATCACTTACTCGTTGAAAATCTTCCAAAGAAAAATCAATATCCGCAGCATGTGCTATTGCTAAAAAATGTAATACTGCATTTGTAGAACCTCCAAGTGCATTTACTAAAGCAACCGCATTCTCTATCGATTTTTTAGAAATAATATCTAAAGGTTTTAAATCTAATTCTAATAAATTTTTGATTGCTAAAGCAGTTCTTTCAGCTTCTGATAATTTATTAGGATTCTCAGCAGGTATCGATGAATTATAAGGCAATGCAAATCCCATACATTCTATGGCAGAAGCCATTGTATTTGCAGTGTACATACCTCCACAAGCTCCTGCTCCCGGAATTGCTCTCTTTATAATCTCTCTATATTCATCTTCTTCAATTTCTCCTGCAACTTTTTGGCCTAAAGCTTCAAAAGCAGAAACAATATTTAGTTTTCTTCCTTTATAATTTCCTGATGCAATAGTTCCACCATACATCATGATCGACGGACGATTTAAACGTAACATTGCTATCACTGCTCCTGGCATATTCTTATCACAACCAACTACAGAAACTAATGCATCATAACTTTGTGCATTCATAACTGTTTCTATAGAATCGGCAATAATATCTCTTGATGCTAATGAATAATTCATACCAGAAGTTCCCATAGAAATACCATCTGATACACCAATTGTATTAAAACCTAAACCAACTAAACCTGCTATCTTTGCTTCAACTTTAACTTCTGCTGCTAAATTGTTTAAATGCATGTTACAGGGGTTTCCATCATAACCTGTACTTGCAATACCAACTTGAGCTTTGCTCATATCTTCATCAGTTAAACCAACGGCATACAGCATTGCTTGCGATGCTGGTTGAGATTCGTCTTGTGTTAGCCTTTTACTATGTTTATTCAATTCCATGTTAACTCGCTTTTCTTTTTTGACGCAATCCTAATACTTCGTCTTTATATAATTTCATTAATTGATATCCGTGTGATTGCTCCCATTCTAATGGAAACTGATAGTCATCTAATGACTGTAATCCTACAACTTCAGCTGCTGTACCAGTAAAAAAACAAGCGTCTGCATTTTTCAACTCATCTAATGTGAAATGCTTTTCTTCAATTGAAATTCCTGATTCTCTGCACAAATCAATTACTGTTGAGCGTGTAATTCCTGCCATGATATGTCCACGAGGTGGAGTATATAACTTACCATCCTTCTCCATAAAAATATTCGCTCCTGAACATTCTGCTACGTTTCCATTCATATCTAATAATAATGCTTCATCATAACCATTATTCTTTGCTTCATTTGTTGATAAAATAGAATTGATATAATGTCCTGTTACTTTAGCTTCTACAAAACAAGATTTTGGGTTTGGACGTTCAAAAGATGACGTTTTTACTCGCAATAGTTTATCTCCCATATATTTTCCCCATTCCCAACATTGAATTGTTAAATTCGTTTCATCTGAGGTTAACAAACTCATATTTGCTCCTGTAGTAATTAATGGTCGTATATAAGCATCTTTCAATCCATTACGTTCTAATAATTCGTAAGTAATTTTAGTTAGCTCTTCTTCTGTATAATTAAACTGCATATTCATTACTTCTGCTCCATACTTTAAGCGCTTATAATGTTCATATGGTTTAAAAATTCGTGTGCCTTTTGATGTGTCGTACGCTCTTATCCCTTCAAAAACACCATTTCCATAATGTAAACTTTGGCTGTATGGGTTTTCTGAAGCTTCTTTTGCTTTAATAAATTTACCGTTGTAATAAATTACACTTTCTTCGTTATAATACATTGTTGCTTGTTGTTTTGTTATTCGAAATTATTTTATTGTCTTTTTATAAATGATATTTTTTATTTTCTTTAATGATATCTACTTGACAGATACAAAACACATATTATTGATTTTCAATAAGTTACATTTTTAATTATCTCATATTCAATACATAAAAAAAGCCTGTGTCAATTTTGACACAGGCTTTATTGTATAGCAATAATTATCTGTATCAACTCGGTGGTGAGCTAATAATGACAATAATTAAGACTACTACGTTATGTATGTTTAAATTCATATTTTCTAACTAAAAAAGGCTTCCTACATGTAGGAAGCCTTTTTATAATTTATATATTATTAAATACTCTTCCCTATCCTTGTGAAATAATCACAATGACAATAATAGAAATGATATTTAAAATTTGTTTTTTCATTTGATATGACAAATATTTAGAATTATTTTTAAATTATCCTAATTAAAAATAGCTTTTTTTTAAAACTACCAATTCGAGCTAGTGTGTTGTGCATTTAATTAACCAATAAAATTTATAAATGAATGTCTTAATTTTTAGGTGTTATACTCGAATTGGCTGATTTTTAAATTATGGTAATTTGTCCCATATGAATATTTTGAAAATTTAAATTACTATCTTCTTGATGCTGAATATAATCGGCAATAAAATCTCCAACTTTACTTGTAGGAAACGACCTTTCAGAATTAATATCTTCAGTAGTAATCCCTAATTCTAAAGATTTTTGTACTGCTCTATTAATAGTTTCAGCTTCTTCGTGTAAGCCTAAATGCTCTAACAACATCGCCGCTGATAAAATTGACGCTAATGGATTCGCTATATCTTTTCCTTTTGCTTGTGGAAACGATCCATGAATTGGTTCAAACAAAGCATTTTCTTTTCCTATTGATGCGGAAGCCAGTAAACCTATAGAACCACCAATAACACTTGCTTCATCAGAAATAATATCTCCAAATAAATTTTCAGTTAAGATTACATCAAACTGTTTTGGATTTAAAATTAGTTGCATCGCTGCGTTGTCTACAAATAAAAACTCAAGCTTTACATCTGGGTATTGAGATGCTAAATTAGTTACTGTTTTACGCCATAATCTTGAAGTTTCTAAAACATTAGCCTTATCAACTAAAGTTAGTTTTTTGCGTCTATTCTGTGCTGCTTTAAATGCCAAATGCGCAATTCTTTCAATTTCTTCTACGGAATAAGAACAACCGTCAAAAGCGATATTACCATCGTCACTTAACTCTTTAATTCCAAAGTAAATCCCTCCTGTTAATTCTCTGTAAATGGCTATATCGGTGCCTTTAATTACTTCCTCTTTTAAAGGTGAGTTTTTAATCAACTCATCATACGCTTTTACAGGTCTTAAATTAGAAAATAGACCTAATTCTTTTCGTAAGCGCAATAAACCTTGTTCTGGACGCACTTTTGCAGATGGATTATTATCGTATTTAGGATCTCCAATGGCTCCAAATATAATAGCATCCGATTGTTTACATAAAATCACCGTTTCATCTGGTAAAGGATTCCCAGTTTTATCAATAGCACAAGCCCCCATTAAAGCTTCTTTATATAAAAATGTATGATCATAAACATCTGCTACAGCATTTAATGCTTTTTTAGCTTGTTCTATTACTTCTGGTCCTATTCCATCTCCTGAAATTACTGCTATATTAAATTTCATATACTTTAGATTGCTTCTTCAAATTTTTTTATTTTATCTTTTTTACTTATTAAAAAATCAATGTCATCATATCCATTTAACATACATAATTTTTTATATGAATTAATTTCAAATTGTGCATTCCCGATTGGTGCCTTCAATACTTGATTTTCTAAGTCTACAATTATAATAGTTTCAGTATCATTGCTTACTTTTCGTAATAATTTCTTTAAATAAGCTTCTGACACCTGTATAGGTAAAATCCCATTATTTAATGCATTTCCTTTAAAAATATCTGCAAAAAAACTACTAATTACTACTTTAAAACCGTAACCTGCTAATGCCCAAGCCGCATGTTCTCTACTGGAGCCACATCCAAAATTGTTTCCAGCAACTAATATACTTCCGCTGTATTTTTCATTATTTAAAACAAAATCATTATTCACTTTCCCATCTTTATGAAATCGCCAATCTCTAAATACATTATCTCCAAAACCTTTTTTATCGGTTGCTTTTAAGAAACGTGCTGGAATTATTTGATCAGTATCTATATTCTCTGTTGTTAACGGAATTGCCGTATCAATCAACTTTACAAACTTTTCCATCTAATTTAAATGTTTTGTGATATCTATAATTCTACCTTCTACTGCGGTAGCTGCTGCCATCAAAGGACTTGCTAAAATAGTTCTTGCTCCTTGTCCTTGGCGTCCTTCAAAATTTCTATTGGAAGTTGAAACACAATATTCTCCTTCTGGAATCTTATCATCATTCATTGCTAAACAAGCTGAACAGCCAGGTTGCCTTAACTCAAAACCAGCTCTCTCAAAAACAGTTTGCAATCCTTCCTCTTTTATTTGTTTTGCTACTTGCTGTGACCCTGGCACCAACCATGCATTCACGTTTTGCGCTTTCTGTTTTCCTCTTACATATGAAGCTGCAACTCTAAAATCTTCAATTCTAGAGTTTGTACAACTTCCAATAAAAACATAATTAATTTTCTTATTAACTAAACTTTCACCTTTCTGAAAATTCATATATGCTAATGACTTTTCAAAAGAAGCATCATTTTCCTCTGGAATTGTTTCCGTAATCTTTATTCCCATACCAGGATTGGTACCGTAAGTAAGCATTGGTTCAATATCCTCTGCATTGAAAGTGTATTCTTTATCAAAAACTGCATTTTTATCAGTCTTTAATGTTTTCCACTCCGCTACTTTCTTATCAAATTCTGAATCTTTGGGCGCAAACTTTCTTCCTTTTACATATTCAAAAGTAGTTTTATCTGGAGCTATCATTCCTCCTCGTGCTCCCATTTCAATACTCATATTACACACCGTCATTCTACCTTCCATAGACATTTCTTCAAAAACATTTCCTGCATATTCACAGAAATATCCCGTTCCTGAATTTGTTCCTAACTGAGAGATAATATACAGAATAACATCCTTAGGTAGCACTCCCTTTTTAAGCTTTCCTTTAACCGATACTCGCAAACTTTTTGGCTTTTCTAACAATAAACATTGACTTGCAAACACCTGTGCTACTTGACTTGTACCAATACCAAATGCTATTGCACCAAATGCTCCATGTGTAGATGTATGACTATCTCCACAAACCATTGTCATCCCTGGTTGTGTTATTCCTAATTCGGGTGCCATTACATGTACGATTCCATTGTATTTATGACCTAATCCATACAAAGTAATACCATTCTCATTACAGTTTTTTGTCAGTTGCTCTAATTGATTTCTAGATAATACATCTTTTACTGGTAAATGTTGATCTATTGTTGGCGTATTATGATCTGCAGTTGCTACAATTTTATCTGGTCTTGCTACAGGAATTTTACGTTCTTTTAGCTCATTAAAAGCTTGTGGACTTGTTACCTCGTGAATTAAATGCTTGTCTATATATAAAATTTGAGGACCATCTTTAATTGAATCTACCACATGGGCATCCCAAACTTTATCAAATAATGTTTTTCCCATTAGGCTATAGCTATTTTAGAGATTTTATTTACTTTCTTCATTATTAGATGTATATCTTCATCTATTACTTCTTTTTGTTTGTCTGCAAACTTCAAGAAGGTTTTGTAAGCCGTATCTAACTGAATTTTAGTAAGCTCATACCCTACTTTTTTAGCTCTATAAGCTAAGGCTGCTCTGCCACTTCTTGCAGTTAATACGATAGCACTTTCAGTAACTCCTACATCTGCAGGATCGATAATCTCATATGTCTCACGATTTTTAATCACTCCGTCTTGATGAATTCCAGAACTATGTGCAAAAGCATTGGCTCCAACAATAGCTTTATTTGGTTGAACAGGCATTCCCATACTTTCACGAACCATCATACTTGTATCGTATAATAATTTAGTATTAATATCGGTTTGTAAATTCAAATAAGGATGTTGTTTTAAAATCATTACTACCTCTTCTAGAGCAGTATTTCCAGCACGTTCTCCAATTCCATTAACTGTACACTCTATTTGACGTGCTCCATTGATTGCTCCAGCTATTGAATTTGCTGTTGCTAAACCTAAATCGTTATGGCAGTGACAAGAAATTATTACATTTTCAATACCTTTTACATTTTCTTTTAAGTATTTAATTTTTGCTCCATACTCTTCAGGTAAACAATAGCCTGTAGTATCTGGAATATTTAAAACGGTTGCTCCAGCTTTAATCATTTCTTCACAAACTTTAGCTAAAAATGCATTGTCAGTTCTACCAGCATCTTCTGCGTAAAACTCTACATCATCTACAAAATTTTTGGCATATAAAACTGCTTCCCTTCCTCTTCTTATTACTTCATCTTGAGATGAATTAAACTTATATTTAATATGAGAATAACTTGTACCAATGCCTGTATGAATTCTTGGCCTTACAGCTATTTTTAATGCCTCAGCTGCTACTTCTATATCCTTTTTAACCGCCCTGGTTAATCCACAAACTGTAGCATTCTTTACAATTTTAGCAATCTCATTTACCGAAGTAAAATCGCCAGGGCTTGAAACAGGAAATCCAACTTCTATAATATCAACTCCCAAAAAATCTAATCTTTCTGCAATAACTAGCTTTTGTTTAGTATCTAGTTTACAACCGGGAACCTGTTCGCCATCTCTTAAAGTGGTATCAAAAATTTGGACTTTATCGTTGTTCATTCTATCTAAATAATTGTCATTATATAAATCAAATGTATATATTGGCTTTTCAGAAGTGCTGTTTTTTCAAATACCCTTTACGATGTCAAAAAACAACACAAAAATCACAAATAACTGATTAGCAATGTTTTAAAATGAATTATTTTACAAGAGTTAACCAACAAAATGATTCTTTATTTGTACTGATTCAATCTTTAACGAAATCAGAAAAGCGTCAATTTCACTTGTATATTGGTCGATTAGATGGCAATGCAGAAGCTAAATTTTTTACCCTATTTAAGTTTCTAGAAAAGCAGAAAAAATACGATGAGAAAGCAATTATTAATAGTGGTATTGTTAGTAAGCAACAACTTTCTAATTTAAAGGCACATTTATACAAGCAAATACTAACTAGTTTACGAATGAATCCTATACATAAAGATATTAGGGTTCAAATACGTGAACAATTAGATTTTGCCACTGTTTTGTATCAAAAAGGATTGTACAAACAAAGCTTAAAACTGTTAGATAAAGCAAAAGTAATGGCTATTGATAATGAGGAGAAAAATGTTGCTTATGAGATTGTAGAGCTAGAAAAAGTTATTGAAAGCCAATACATAACAAGGAGTATTAGTACTAGAGCCGACGAATTAACTATTCAAGCAAAAGAATTAAGCCAACAAAATGTTATTACAAGTAAATTGTCTAATTTATCACTTCAACTCTATGGTATTTTATTAAAAATTGGATATGCACGTAATGACAAAGAGCTTAACAAAATAAATTCTTATTTTGAAGCGCGCTTGCCTACTTTTGATTATAACTCTCTTGGATTTAGAGAGCGTTTATGGCTATACAAAGCACACCTGTGGCGTAGTTTTTTAACACAGAATTTCCTCAATGGTTATAAATATTCTTCTAATTGGGTCAATCTTTTTAAAGAGTATCCTAGGATGGTACAGCTCAATCCTGTTTTTTATTTAAAAGGAATGAATTATTTGTTAGAATCTTTGTTTTTTATTCAACATGAAAAAGAGTTTAACAAAGAGCTTTCCTATTTTGAATCTGCAATAGATGAAAAGAAAATCCCTATAAATGGAAATACTGAAATTTTAATCTTTCAATATTTCTATGCAAATCAACTACACAAACATTTCTTAGAAGGTACATTTAATAAAGGTGAGTATTTAGTTGATGTAATTAACTCCAAAATTAAAGAATATAGCAATCGTTTAGACAAACATCATATTATAACGCTATACTATAAAATTGCTTGTTTGTATTTTGGAATGGGAGAAAATAAAAAGTGTATTGAATATCTCTCTAAAATTATCAGTACAAAAAAAGTATATGTTGGTGAAGATTTACAATGCTTTGCAAGAATTTTAAATTTAATTGCTCATTATGAATCTGGTTTGGATTATCATTTAGAAAGACAGTTTAAAGACACTTATAAGTTCTTGTTAAAGATGGAAAACTTACAAGAAGTTCAAAAAGAATTTATTGTTTCTATCAAGTCTTTAGGAGATGTTTTTCCACATCAAATTAAGAATGAGTTTCAAAAAATTCATAGTCGTTTAAAAGTATATGAGAATCATCCGTACGAAAAAAGGGCTTTTTTGTATCTAGATATTTTATCTTGGTTAGAAAGTAAAATAAAAAATAAGCCTGTTTCTGAAATTATTAAAGAAAAAGCTAAAAAACGTTTTAGAAAATAATTTATAAAAAATAAACTTTATTTAAAAAAAAAGTATACATTTGATACGATGTTAAACAACAAAGGAAATATTAATTCTTTACCAGTCGTAAACTTTACGACTTCTTTTGTTGGCACAACAATTTCTACAATTATTACAGGTACCCTTTAGGGGTTCTATTATTTACATATCATCTTAGGTTATAGTTATATTTTTGAAAGATTCAAAAAAAGATAACTCACACAAAATCAGTTTATCATTTTACATATTATATTATGAAAGTTTTAAAATTTGGCGGATCATCTGTAGCCAATCATCAAAACATCCAAAAAGTTTTACAAATAGTAAAACAAATTTCTAAACAAGAAAAAACAGTAGTTGTGGTCTCTGCTTTCGGAAAAACTACCGACAAATTATTAGCTACTGCTCAATTAGCTTTAAAAGACAATACGCTTGCTGCACAGTCCGTTACAGAACTAGAAAAACTACACTTTTCTGTAATTAAAGAGCTAATTTCCGAAGAAAAGCAATCAGAAGTAACACAAGAAATTCAACGTCTTTTTAATAGGCTAAAGGCAATATATGAAGGTGTTTTTCTTTTACAAGAACTATCTTCTAAAACCTTAGCTAAAATAGCGAGTTTTGGAGAAAGACTATCTTCTTACATTATTGCACATGCTGCAAAAGAGCTATTGAATGCGACACATAAGGATAGTAGAGAACTCATTATTACCAATAATGATTCTTTAAATGCACAAGTAAATTTTAACCTTACAAATAAGAATTGTTCCTACTATTTTAAAGATGATTCATCAGACACAACTATTCTAGGTGGTTTTATTGCTGCTGATGAAAAAGGAGAAACGACTACTTTAGGTCGTGGTGGTTCTGATTATTCTGCAGCTATTTACGCAGCAGCTTTAGGAGCTAATGAATTACAAATTTGGACAGATGTTAGTGGTATGTATTCTGCCAATCCACGTGTAGTTAAACAAGCTTTTCCTATTACACAAATTTCTTACGAAGAAGCCATGGAATTGTCTCATTTTGGTGCAAAAGTCTTGTACCCTCCTACTATTCAGCCTGTGTTAGAAAAAGAGATTCCTATCCGAATTAAAAACACTTTTGACCCTGAAAATAAAGGAACATTTATTTCAAAAGAATCTACTAATAATAAGCCTGTAAAAGGAATTACGCATATTGAAAATATTAATCTACTTACTTTAGAAGGTAGTGGCATGGTTGGCATTCCTGGTTTTTCAAAACGTATGTTTGAAACACTATCGCTGCAAAATATTAATATTGTATTTATAACGCAAGCGTCATCGGAACACTCTATATGCATTGGTGTTTATGAAGAAGATGCTTCACTAGCTAAAGAATCTTTAAACGAAGTCTTTTCTTTTGAAATTCAACAACATAAACTAACCCCAGTTTTAATTGAAAGTGATTTGGCTATTATTGCACTTGTAGGTGATAATATGAAAAATCATCAAGGGTTAAGTGGACAAATGTTTAGCGCTTTAGGCAAAAACAATGTAAATGTAAGAGCCATTGCACAAGGAGCTTCAGAAAAAAATATCTCAGCAGTTATTAATAGTTCTGATGCTAAAAAAGCTTTGAACACTTTACATGAACAATTTTTTGAAGAAAAAGTAAAACAGTTGAACCTATTTGTTACTGGGGTTGGAAATGTAGGGGAACGCTTTTTAGCGCAAATACACCAACAAAGAGAATTTTTAAAAGAGAATTTAAAGCTAAATATTCGCGTAATAGGAATTTCTAATTCACGAAAAATGTTTTTTAATGAAGAAGGAATTGACTTATCTAATTGGAAAAATAAATTAAACACAGGTGAAGACAGTTCTTTACAATCGTTTTTTAAACGTGCAAAATCTTTCAACTTTCGTAATTCTGTTTTTGTTGACAATACAGCTAATCAGAAAGTATCTGAAGTTTATGAAAACTATTTACGTAATAATATTGGGGTGGTTACTTGTAATAAAATTGCTTGTGCTTCTAGTTTAGAAAATTATAAAAAACTTAAGAGAATTTCTAGTAAATACAACGCGCCGTTTTTATTTGAGACTAATGTAGGTGCTGGATTACCAATTATAGATACACTAAAAAACTTAATAGCTTCTGGTGACAGAGTTCATAAAATACAGGCAGTTTTATCAGGTAGTTTAAATTTTGTTTTTAATAACTTTAATGAGGCATCAACTTTTCATAATGTTGTTGCTGAAGCTCAAAAACAAGGATATACAGAACCAGATCCTAAAATTGATTTAAGTGGTGTTGATGTTGCAAGAAAAATTCTAATTCTTGCTCGTGAAAGTGGTTATGAATTAGAATTATCAGATATAGGAAATAATTCATTTTTACCAGAAAAAAGCTTAAATACCTCAAATAATGATGATTTTTATGCTACTTTAACTAAATATGAAGCAAATTTTCAAAAAATATTTAAAGATGCAAACGATAAAAACTGTCGTTTAAAATATGTTGCTGAATTTGAAAATGGTAAAGCTACTGTTGGTTTACAACATATTCCATCAAATCACCCATTTTATAATTTAGAAGGTAGTGATAATATCGTACTGTTTTTTACAGACAGATATCCTATAAATCCTTTACAAATAAAAGGTGCAGGTGCAGGTGCAGATGTAACTGCTTCTGGGATTTTTGCTGATGTAATTAGAATAGGTAATAATTAGATTATGAAATATATAAAAATATTTGCTCCAGCCACTGTGGCTAACGTTTCTTGTGGTTTCGACTCAATGGGTTTTGCTGTAGATATCGTTGGAGACGAAATGACTTTCACAAAAACTATAGAAGAAGGGGTAAAAATAACGCAAATAACAGGAACAAATGGCTTGTCCTCAGATCCGACTAAAAATGCAGCAGGTGTAGTTGCGTTAGCTATGCTAAAAGAACACCCTGTAGATTTTGGTATTGAAATTACTATGCATAAAGGTTATTCTCCAGGTAGTGGATTAGGTAGTAGCGCTGCGAGTTCTGGAGGAGCCGCTTATGGTGTAAATGAGTTATTAGACAAACCATTCTCTATTTTAGAACTAACAAAATTCGCCATGCTAGGTGAAGAAGCTACTTGCGGTACTCCTATTGCTGATAATGTTGCTGCAGCCATATTTGGAGGTTTTGTTTTAATTAGAAGCTACGAACCTTTAGATATCGTAAAACTACCTGTTCCCGATCAATTACAGCTAGTTGCGATTCATCCACAAATTGAAGTTAAAACTAAAGATGCTCGAGAAGTACTACCTAAAAAAGTACCTTTAAAAGATGCTATTACTCAGTGGGCTAATGTGGGAGGATTAGTTAGTGGACTCTATACAAATGATTATCAATTAATAGCCAACTCATTAACTGATGTTATTGTAGAACCAGCTAGAAAGCATTTAATTCCTCATTTTGATTTAGTGAAAAATGAAGCTATCAAAGCGGGCGCTTTAGGAGCTGGAATATCGGGTTCTGGTCCTACAATTTTTGCTTTGTGTAAAGGAGAAAAAACTACTTCTAATGTATACAAAGCGATACAAAATGTATATAGTGACAAAAACATTGATTTTAATCTCTTTACATCAAAAATAAATACGCAAGGAGTTAAAATTTTAGAAACAAAATAATATCATTACGAGAAGTTTACAACGAAGTAATCTCACTAACACAAGCAGATTACTTCGTTACACTCGCAATGACAATCTATAAACAATATACTATGAACTATTATAGTCTTAATAAAAAATCGCCCAAAGTAAGTTTTCAAAAAGCTGTTGTTAATGGCTTAGCTCCAGATCGAGGATTGTATTTTCCAGAGAATATTACTCCTTTAGATAAAGATTTTATTCAAAATATAGGAGAGTATTCCAATGAAGAAATTGCTTATCAAGCCATCAAACAATTTGTAGGTAATGAAATCCCTACTGAAACCTTACAACAAATTATAAAAGAAACATTATCTTTTGATTTTCCTGTTGTTGAAATTGAAGAAAATGTTGGAACCTTAGAACTTTTTCACGGACCAACAATGGCTTTTAAAGATGTAGGTGCTCGTTTTATGGCGCGCTGTTTGGGCTATTTTAATAGAAATAATAACAATAAAGTTACTGTATTGGTGGCTACTTCTGGTGATACAGGTGGTGCTGTTGCTGATGGTTTTTTAGGCGTAAAAGGTGTAGAAGTTGTTATACTCTACCCTAGTGGAAAAGTAAGTGACATTCAAGAAAAGCAATTGACTACTTTAGGTCAAAACATCACTGCTTTAGAGGTAGATGGTGTTTTTGATGATTGTCAAGACATGGTAAAAACGGCTTTTTTAGATACCGAAATACATCGTGTATTAACTTCAGCAAACTCCATAAATATTGCACGTTGGTTACCGCAAATGTTTTATTTTTTCTTCGCGTATAAACAAGTGTGTAAACAAAATAAAGAAGTGACATTTTCTGTTCCTAGTGGGAATTTTGGAAACATTTGCGCTGGGATTATGGCTCAAAAACTAGGACTACCTATAAAGCATTTTGTAGCAGCTACTAATGTTAATGATACAGTTCCTAATTATTTACAAGATGGTGTTTATAATCCTAAACCATCAAAAGCAACTATTTCTAACGCTATGGATGTTGGAAATCCAAGTAATTTTATACGTATTCAAGAATTATTTAATAATGATTTAGAGGCTTTAAAAAACACTTTTTCATCCTACTCTTTTACAGATGAAGAAACTCGTGAAGCTATGAAAGTTATTTATAAAAATAGTAACTACATTGCTGACCCTCATGGAGCCATTGGTTATTTAGGAGCTAAAGAATACTTAAAAAATAACTCCGACGCACTATGCTTGTTTTTAGAAACGGCACATCCTGTAAAATTTTTAGATGTAGTTGAAGGGACTTTGGATTTACAAGTAGCTATTCCTGAGAAAATTCAATCAATTATGAATAAGAAGAAAAGAGCTGTTGAAGTAAGCTCTTACGAAGATTTAAAAATCTTTTTAAATACTTAATTTAAAAAGTGAAAGGTGATTTATATTAAGATCACCTTTCATTTTTTTTTCATAGATTTATGCCAAACGAACTTTCCCTTATGCATAAACCTACTGAGATTACACGTCTTTTCGATTTTCCCTATCATCAGTTAAAAAACTATCCACAACAAAAGTGTTTGGTATATAAAGAAAAGGACACCTGGAAAGATGTTTCTACACAAGAATATTTACAACAAGCAAATAAAGTAAGTAGAGCATTAGTAAAGTTAGGAATACAAAAGGGCGATAAAATTGCAGTAATCACTTCTGTAAACCAACCAAAGTGGCATATATTAGATATAGGTGTAATGCAAATTGGTGCGATAAATGTTCCACTCTATCCAACTTTTTCAGAAAAAGATTATGCTTATATTTTAAATCACTCCGATAGTATTTACTGTTTTGTTTCTGATAATGATTTATATCAAAAAGTAGCTGCTGTTAAAGAGCAAACTCAATTAAAAAAAGTATTTACTTTTGAAGAAATTCAAACTGATTATGATTGGAACTCATTCTTATCATTAGGAGAAAGTCAAGATTTACAATCTAAAGTAGAGCAAAATAAAGAGTCTGTAAGAGAAACTGATTTAGCAACTATAATTTATACTTCAGGAACTACAGGAACGCCAAAGGGTGTGATGCTTTCTCATCATAATGTAGTGAGTAATGTTTTTGCCGTAGGTAAGTCATTAGATTTACATGACAATAAAAAAAGAGTCATTAGTTATTTACCTATCTGTCATATTTTTGAAAGAGCTTCTGGCTATTACTGTCAATATATGGGGTTTGAAATTCATTTTGCTGAAAGCATAGAAAAAATTGGAGACAATCTTCGTGAAGTAAAACCAAACTTTATGGCAGTAGTACCTCGTTTATTGGAAAAAGTGTTTGATAAAATAGTAGACAAAGGAAGTGATTTATCTGGTATTAAAAAGCGATTATTTTTCTGGGCGTTAAAATTAGGAGAACAATACAAACCCTATAAAGAAAATGGTTGGTGGTATGAGTTTCAACTAAAAATAGCACGTAAACTCATTTTTTCAAAATGGCAAGAAGCATTGGGAGGTAATTTAGATTTTATGCTTGCAGGTAGTGCACCAATGCAACCTAGGCTTATTAGAGTTTTCACAGCTGCTGGAATTCCTGTTTTTGAAGGTTATGGTATGACAGAGACTTCACCAGCAGTATCTGTAACAGATATGCGTAATAAAGGGTTTAAAATAGGCACAGTTGGAAGAGTTATTGAAAACGTAGCTGTTAAAATTGCTCAAGATGGAGAAATTTTAGTTCAAGGCCCTAATATTATGATGGGCTACTATAAAAACCCAGAACAAACAAAACAGACTATTAAAAATGGATACCTACATACAGGAGATATAGGGGAAATTGATACTGATGGATTTTTAAAAATTACCGATAGAAAAAAAGAAATATTTAAAACCTCTGGAGGAAAATACATTGCACCTGCTGTTTTAGAAAGTGAATTGAAAAAGTCTCGTTTTATAGAGCAGATAATGGTTGTTGGAGAGAGTGAAAAAATGCCGGCTGCATTAGTACAAGTATCTATTGAATTTGTAAACGAATGGGCTAAAAGGCACCATCATACTATTCACGATATTTCTACAGATGAAAAGTTAATTGCTAGAATTCGAAAAGAGATAAATTATTACAATAGGAAATTTGGTAAATGGGAACAAATAAAACGATTCGAAATCACTCCTGATGAATGGACTACCGATGCTGGTCATTTAACTCCCACATTGAAAATGAGACGGAAAATTATCTTAGAAAAATACAACGATTTATATAAAAAAATATATAATTCTCAATAAATCAGTCTTTAAGGTTTAACTTGTGCAATCAAGCTATTTTTCATACTTTGCAAGGCGCAAAAATTTGAACTTATGTCGATTGAAATTACCCGTCTTTTTGACTTTCCCTATTATCAACAAGAAACTTATAATTTAGAAAAAGCTTTTACTACAAAATACAATGGTAAATGGCAATCAATTTCTACCAAAGAATACATTGAAAAAGCAAATACTATTAGTAGAGGTTTACTTCGATTAGGAGTTCAACCAAATGATAAAATTGCCGTAATCTCTACAAACAATCGTACTGAGTGGAATATTTGCGATATAGGTATTTTACAAACAGGAGCTCAAAATGTTCCTATTTACCCTACTATTTCTAAAGAAGATTATGAATATGTCTTAAATCATTCAGAAGCGACCTATTGTTTTGTTTCTGATGAAACGATTTTAGAGAAGTTAAATCAAATTAAAGGGAATACAAAACTAAAAGAAATTTTTACTTTTGATGATATTGCTAATGAAAAAAGCTGGAAAGAAGTTTTAGAATTAGGAAAAGATGAAAGTAATCAAAATGAAGTTGAAGAACGTAAAAATGCGGTAACTTCAGATACTTTAGCAACTTTAATATATACTTCTGGTACTACAGGAAGACCAAAAGGTGTAATGCTTTCTCATGGTAATATTGTTTCGAATGTTTTAGCCAGTGAAAAAAGAGTGCCTCTTTTATATGGTGAAGAACGTGGATTAAGTTTCTTACCTATCTGTCATATTTTTGAACGAATGATATTGTATTTATATCAATATTGTGGAGTATCAATTTATTTTGCTGAAGCTATTGATAAATTAAGTGAAAACGCTCAAGAGGTTAAACCGCATGTAATGACAGCTGTACCTCGATTGTATGAAAAAATTTACGATAAAATTTATGCCAAAGGAGCAGATTTAACAGGAGTTAAAAAGAAATTATTCTTTTGGGCTATAGATTTAGGGTTAAAATACGAACCTTACGGAGCAAACGGATGGTGGTATGAAAAACAATTAGGACTTGCTCGTAAATTAATATTCTCTAAATGGCAAGCTGCTTTAGGAGGAGAATTAAAATTAATGGTTTCTGGTTCAGCAGCCTTACAACCGCGCTTAACAAGAGTTTTTGCAGCTGCAGGAATGCCTGTAATGGAAGGTTATGGTCTTACAGAAACATCTCCAGTAATATCTGTAAATGATGTTCGTAATGGAGGGTTTAAAGTAGGAACTGTAGGAAAAGTGATTGATGATGTAGAAGTTAAATTAGCTGATACTGGGGAGATTTTAGTAAAAGGTCCTAATGTAATGCAAGGATATTATAAAGATCCAGAAAAGACAGCTGAAGTACTTAAAAATGGTTTTTTCCATACAGGAGATAAAGGAGAAATTTGTAAAGATGGTTTTTTAAAAATAACAGGACGTACCAAAGAAATGTTTAAAACATCTGGAGGTAAATATGTTATTCCACCATTATTAGAAGGAGAATTAAAACAATCGCGTTTTATTGAACAGGTAATGGTTATTGGTGAAGGTGAAAAAATGCCAGCAGCTTTTATTCAACCAAATTTTGAATTTGTAAGAGAATGGGCACAAAGACATCATATTAATTTAGCAAACAATACAGATTTAATTACAAACCCTAAAGTAATAGAACGTATTCAAGAAGAAGTTACGCTATGTAATTCTAAGTTTGGAAAATGGGAAATGATTAAGCGCTTTGAACTTACTCCAGAAGAATGGTCTATTGATGGAGGACACCTTACTCCTACCATGAAAATGAAACGAAAAATAATTAAAGAAATTTATAAAGATTTATACGATAAAATTTATAATAACTAATTTATAAAGTGTTGTGAAAGCAACACTTTTTTCTTTTTAAAAATATGGATAAATTTATTTCTTTTACTTCTAATATAAACTCAATTTCTTTACCTAATAAGTTTGATTATCCATACAATTATACTCCACATACGCTAGCTAAAATTGCTTCAAAAGAATTACAAGAATATTTAATCAATCAAACTGAATTTTCTCACGATTTCGGAATTAAAAACCCAAACAATAAAAATGCCTTAGGCAAAATGTTTGGAGTTTTGGTTGTTAAAAATAACAAAGGTGAAATTGGCTATTTAGCTGCTTTTTCTGGTAAAATTGCAGAAACTACCCAACATGCTCATTTCGTACCTCCAGTTTATGATGTTTTAGAAAAAGATGGTTTTTATTTAAAGACTGAAAAGAAACTTAATCAAATAAACAAACAAATTTCTGAAATAGAAAATAGCATTGATTATCAAGGTATAAAAAGTAAATACTTAACTATTAAGAATATTCAAAAAGGTTTATTGAATGAAGAACAAACTAAGATTAAAGAAAGAAGAAAACTAAGAAGACTAAAACAACAACCACACAATCAATTAAATATAAATGAAGAGTTTTATTTAAGAGAATATGAAGTGTATTTAGATAATAAAATACAGTCTTTAAAAAATGAATATCTAAAGTTTAATAAACTACTAAACGACTTACTAAAATTACGAAAAAGAGTTTCTGCTGAAGTTCAACAAGAAATCTTTAAAAACTATACTTTTTTAAATAATTCAAATGGGAAGCAAAACTTATTAGATATTTTTAAAGATTCTACACAAAATATTCCTGCTGGTTCTGGTGATTGTTGTGCTCCAAAACTATTACAATATGCTTATCAAAATGATTTGACACCTATTTGTATGGCAGAATTTTGGTGGGGAAAACCATTAAACTCATCAGTAAGAATACATCAAAATTATTATTCAGCTTGTACCGGTAAATGCAAACCTATTTTAACTCACATGTTAAAAGGAATTACCTTAAGTAAAAATCCTTTATATGCTCAATTAAACATTAAGAAAGAAATTTCAATTATTTATGAAGATGAATTCTTAATAGTCATTAATAAACCTCATGATTTATTATCTGTACCGGGAAAGGAAATTAAGGATTCTGTGTATACTCGTATGAAAAAGCTTTATCCAAATGCTACAGGTCCTTTAGTTGTACATCGATTAGATATGTCCACATCTGGAATTTTATTAATAGCTAAAAATGAAGACACGTACAAAGCTCTTCAAGCTCAATTTATTAATAGAACTATACAAAAACGTTATGTTGCCTTGTTAAATGGAAAACTCTCAAAAAACAAAGGAAAAATAGATTTACCATTGCGAGTAGACCTTGAAGATAGACCTAAACAACTTGTTTGTTATACGCATGGTAAAAATGCTGTGACAAAATGGGAAACTATTGAGGTAAAAAACAACAAAACAAAAGTTTATTTTTACCCTATTACAGGTCGTACACACCAATTACGTGTACATGCTGCTCACTCTTTAGGTCTAAATACTTCGATTGTTGGAGACGACTTATATGGACAAAAAGAAAATAGATTATACTTACATGCTGAGAGTATAACATTTGTACATCCAAAAACTAAAAAAAGTATGAATATTACCTCACCTGTTCCTTTCTAAAATTATTCTACGTACTTCGTTTTCTTTAGTGTACTTAAAATGATAAATGATAGTAAAAAGAAAACTGCTAAGCATAAAACACTCCATTGCATTGAGTTTGTAATTGCATATAAAGCTCCATAAACAGCTGTTCCTAGTACTATTGCTATTTTTTCGGTAACATCATAAAAACTAAAATAAGTAGCATGATCTTCAGTTTCTGGCAATAATTTTGAATAGGTAGAACGAGTTAATGATTGGATTGCTCCTTGCACTAAACCTAATAATCCTCCTAATCCGTAAAAATATAATGCAACATTTTCTTGATTTTTATCTAACATAAAAGCAGCAAAACAAACTAACATCCATATACCTATTGTTACTTTTAGTGCAGTAAAGTTTCCATATCTATCAGAAAATCTAGAGAAGAAAAAAGCTCCAAAGATTGCAACAATTTGTACCAATAGTATCGTAATAATCATGTTTATTGATGGTAAACCTAATTCAGATGACCCAAAAATAGCAGCCATTAAAATAATTGTTTGCACTCCAATACTTAAAAAGAAAAAAGCTAATAAAAATCGCTTTAAAGTTGTGTAGTTTAAAACCTCCTTAAACACAATTTGTAACTCTTTATATCCTTTCCATATATAATCATTATCAGGTTGTTTATTATAGATATCGTCAGGTAATTTACGAAAAGTAATTTGTGCAAAACCAATCCACCAAATACCCACCATTACAAAAGAAAGCCTAGAAGCCATTCCTGTAGTAATGCCTAAAGCATCAGGAAACATAATCATTCCTAAATTGATCAATAATAAAATTACCGACCCTATATATCCATAAATAAATCCTTTTGCACTTGCTCTATCTTGCTGTTCTGGCAATGCTATTTCTGGTAAATATGCATTATAAAACACCCAACTAGCCCAAAAACCAATACTTGCTAAAATAGTAAACCAAATACCTATCCATACAGTATCTACTCCATCGAAAAAATATAATGCTGCTACCGATAAACCACCCAGCCAGCAAAAGAACTTCATAAACTTCTTCTTACTTCCCGTATAATCTGCAATACCTGATAATATAGGAGATATTAAAGCTACTACTAAAAAAGAAAAAGATAAAGCATAACTATACAAACTATCAGGATGTTCCCAATCCATTCCTAAAAAACGAACAGTTTTACCTTTAGTAACTGCACTATAATATAACGGAAAAACCGCTGTACTAATTACTAATGAATATACTGAGTTTGCCCAGTCGTAAAATGCCCAAGCGTTAATTAATTTCTTATCTCCTATTTTGTACATATATATTGAATAAAAAAACCGTTCATTAAAAATGAACGGTTTGCAATATACTATAAATTTATTGTACTACTTAATTCCTTGTTGCATTGTATTTAGCAGCTAACCTTTTAGCTTCAGGTAAGAAAGCTCTTAATGTTTGAATTCTTGTTTGGTTAGATGGGTGTGTACTTAAAAATTCTGGTGGAGCATTTTTAGATCCTGCTCTTTGACTCATACGAACCCATACTTCAGCAGCTTCATTTCCGTCATAACCAGCCATTACCATAAATACTAAACCTAATTTATCTGCTTCAGTTTCATGAGTTCTACTAAACGCTAACATTCCTACTTGCGAACCAATACCGTAAGCCATATTCCATAACTGAGATTTTTTACTGTTTTGAGTACCTAAAGCCACAGCTAACCCACCTACTTGTTGTAATTGAGCTGAAGACATACGCTCTTGACCATGTTTTGCAAAAGCATGCGCTATCTCATGTCCCATAACAGCTGCTACACCGTTTTGATTTGCACAAATTGGCATAATACCCGTGTAAAAAACTACTTTACCTCCTGGTAAACACCAAGCATTTACTGTTTTATCTTCTACTAAATTAAATTCCCATTTATATGAATCAGCTTCAGCCTTCATACCATTAGCTCTCATAAATCTATCTACTGCAGATGCAATTCTTTTACCAACACTTTTTACTTCATTTGTTTCTGAGACATTAGTTGATAATTTATTTTCCTTAAGAAAACCTTGATACTGAGCAAAACTTGCTGGCAATATTTGGGCATCACTAACAAAGTTTACTCTTTTCCTACCCGTAATAGGTACTGTACTACAGTCTACTAAAAATACCGCTAGAAATACTAAAGCTATAATTCTTTTCATTTTTTATGTTTTTATTAATTTCAGTTATGTTATTATGACACATATTTAAAAAAATGTCACATTTTAACAAACTTATTATGTCTTTAAAATTACAAATTCTATCTTTATCTTAAAAATCTATTTTTATGAATTTTAAAAATTCTAAAATATTTCTTCCAAGTTTAGCTATACCAAAGCCAATTATTACGATTGCTAAAACTTTACAACTTTTTTCTACTTCATTAGCGGCTAAGTTTGGAGCCAAACTTTTTATTACCCCTGTTAAATTCTCGATGCCTGAAAGAGAAAAAATAATGTTAGAGAGTGCACAAAAGAAAACAATTAGTATACCATCTATATCTAAAGAAATACAAGTTTTATCTTATGGATACTCTCAAAAGAAAGTTTTATTAGTTCATGGATGGGCAGGAAGAAGTACTCAATTATTTATGATTGCTGATAAATTACTTGAAAAAGGATATATGGTTATTTCTTTTGATGGTCCTTCACATGGAAAATCAACAGGAAAAACAACTGCGATGCCAGAATTTTTAGATACAATCATTGAAATTGATAATCAATTTGGACCTTTTGAAGCTGCTGTAGGGCATTCATTTGGTGGTATGTGCTTATTAAATGCTACTGCAGAAAATTTAGAAGTAAAGAAACTTGTTACCGTTGGTTCAGCTGATAAAATTTCTGATGTTATTTTAAACTTCACAAACAACCTAAAAGTAAAACCAATTGTAGCAAAAAAAATAAAAAAAAGATTTGATAATCATTGGAAAACAGATATTGATTTACACTCTTCAAGTGTAGTTGTTAAAAAGATTACTATACCTACTCTAATTATTCATGATTCAAATGATGGTGATGTTCCTGTAAGTAGTGCTTTACAAATACGTCAAAATCTACAAAATGGAAAGCTTTTAATTACAAACGGATTAGGGCATACCAAAATACTACGTAATCAAAAGGTAACTTCCAGCATTGTAGATTTTATCACTCAGTAAACATGAAAAAACTTTTATCAGTATTTATTTTAATTTTTTTATTTCATTTTTCAGGAAACGCGCAAAGCAAAAAAAAATACAAGATTTCTAAAACCAATACAGAATGGAAAAAACTATTAACTCCTAAACAATATTATATTCTTAGAGAAGCTGGCACTGAACATAGAAATTCAAGCCCTTTAAACAAGAATTATAAAAAAGGGACTTATCTATGTGTAGCTTGTAAAACACCTTTGTATAAATCGGATCATAAATATGATTCTCATTCTGGTTGGCCGTCTTTTGATAGAGCCATAAAAAAGAACGTTGAATTAGATGTTGATTATAAAATTGGGTATGCTCGTACTGAATTAAAGTGTAATACTTGCGGTGGTCATTTAGGACATTCTTTTAATGACGGACCAAGAGAAACAACTGGTGAACGTCATTGCATAAATGGAGCTGCATTAGAGTTTATTCCAAAGAAATAATTTATCAAAATATTGTACCTTAGAGCTGATTTAAAAATCAGCTTTTTTATGGATGCATCTTACTTACCAAGTGTAAAAAAACAATTTGAATATTATAAGCTATTAGGTGATAAAACCTTTGCTCAATTAACAGATGATCAGTTTTTTTGGTTATCAAATATAGATGATAATTCTATCGCTATTATAGTTAAACATATCGTTGGAAATATGAAATCTCGTTGGACCAATTTTTTAACTGAAGATGGAGAAAAAGAATGGCGTAATAGAGATAATGAATTTATAAACTCTTTTACATCAAAAGAAGAAATTATTGCTTACTGGGAAATGGGTTGGAAATGCTTGTTTGAAGCTATAAACTCTATTAATGAACAAAGTCAAGATACTATTGTTTATATCAGAAATCATGGACATACAATAACTGAAGCTATTAACAGGCAACTATGTCATTATTCATATCACATAGGTCAAATTGTATTTTTAGCAAAACTATTGTTAGGAAATGATTGGAAAACACTTTCAGTAGCTAAAGGTACCTCAAAAGAATACAATGCTGATAAATTTTCTAAAGAAAAAAGAAGAACTCATTTTACTGATGATTTATAAAATTCATATACACAATGAAAAAAGAAAACATAATTAACTTATTAGAAGAAAAACATCAAGAATTATTCGATTGGCTAAATAATCAACCAGAGGACACTTTTAAAAAAGGTCCTGAGGGAAAGTGGACCACTGGTCAGCATATAGAGCATTTAGTTGATTCTATGAAAAAAGTAAATCATGCAATGAGTTTTCCTAAATTCATTTTAAAATATAAATTTGGTGAAACCAATAGAGAAGTTCGAGCATACGATGATGTTGTAAAAAGATATCAAGAAAAGCTATCTAAAAATCAAGATAAAGCAAGAGAGTTTAATATTGCTGTTAAGACTCCTAACCAAAAAAAATACCAACAACTACTACATACACTTCAAGTACAAAATAAAAAACTACAGCATAAAACCAATAAGTGGAAAGATAGAGATTTAGATAACTTAATCTTACCACATCCTTTAATGGGTAAAATGCCTGTGCGTGAAATCATTATGTTTATGGCGTATCATACTGAGCATCATGCTACTATTTTAAAAGAGAAACATTAAGCTAATCAAAAGTAAAAACCTCATAAAGAGCTGATAAAAAAGGCAACATCTATCAACAAAATTCTTATATTTGTGCCTCTAAAAATGAAGCCGATACATGTTTAATAATTTAAGCGAAAAGTTAGATAAAGCGTTACACACGCTAAAAGGACACGGAAAAATTACCGAAGTTAACGTTGCAGAAACTCTAAAAGAAGTTCGTAGAGCTTTATTAGATGCCGATGTTAACTTTAAGATAGCCAAACAATTTACTAAAACAGTACAACAAAAAGCTCTTGGTCAAGATGTATTAACTACATTAAACCCAGGACAATTAATGGTTAAGTTAGTTAAAGACGAATTAACCGAATTAATGGGTGGTGATACTGTTGGTATTAATTTAGGTGGTTCTCCTACTGTAATTTTAATGTCTGGTTTACAAGGATCAGGTAAAACTACTTTTTCTGGTAAGCTTGCTAGCTTCTTAAAAACTAAAAAATCTAAGAATGTTTTATTAGTTGGTTGTGATATTTATCGTCCTGCCGCTATAAATCAGTTACGTGTAGTTGGTGAACAAATTGGTGTAGAGGTTTATGCTGAAGAAGGGAATCAAGATCCTGTTGAAATTTCATTAAATGCAATTAAACATGCAAAAGCGAATAGCAAAAATGTGGTTATTATTGATACCGCTGGTCGTTTAGCTGTTGATGAAGAAATGATGAATGAAATTTCTAACATTCACAAAGCTGTTACACCACAAGAAACATTATTTGTTGTAGATTCTATGACAGGGCAAGATGCTGTAAATACTGCTAAGGCCTTTAACGATGTTTTAAACTTTGATGGAGTTATACTTACCAAATTAGATGGTGATACTCGTGGTGGAGCTGCATTATCTATTAAAACAGTAGTAGATAAGCCTATTAAATTTATCGGTACTGGTGAAAAAATGGATGCAATTGATGTATTCCACCCAGATCGTATGGCTGATCGTATTTTAGGAATGGGAGACGTTATCTCGTTAGTAGAACGTGCTCAAGAACAATACGATGAAGATGAAGCTAGAAAATTACAAAAGAAGATTGCTAAAAATCAGTTTGGTTTTGATGATTTCTTAAATCAGATTCAACAAATCAAAAAGATGGGTAGCATGAAAGATTTAGTTGGAATGATTCCTGGTGCTGGTAAAGCAATGAAAGATGTAGATATTGATGATGATGCTTTTAAAGGTATTGAAGCCATTATTCAATCAATGACTCCAGTAGAAAGAAGTACACCAACAACGATAAACGCAAGCCGTAAGAAAAGAATTGCAAAAGGTTCTGGTACCTCGGTACAAGAAGTAAATCAATTAATGAAGCAATTTGACCAAATGAGCAAAATGATGAAGATGATGCAAGGTGGTGGTGGAAGAAAAATGATGCAAATGATGAAAGGCATGAAATAATGTAAAAGAGAAGCTTAGGCTTCTCTTTTTTTATATACATAACTCAACAAACACACAACAACACAACAAAATGATTTTACTAGACGGTAAAAAAACATCAGCAGATATTAAAGAAGAAATAGCTCTTGAAGTATCTGAATTAAAAAGGAACGAGAAAAAAACACCTCATTTAGCAGCAGTAATTGTTGGTAATGACGGAGCAAGTTTAACCTATGTGAATGCAAAAGTTAAAGCTTGTGAACGTGTTGGTTTTGAATCTACTTTAATAAGACTTACTGAAGATACTACTGAAGAAGAATTATTAAACGAAATCGCTATTTTAAATATTGATAATGATATAGATGGTTTTATTGTTCAGCTTCCACTACCCGATCATATCGATGAACAAAAAATTTTAATGGCTGTTGATCCTGATAAAGATGTAGATGGGTTTCATCCAACAAATGTTGGTAAAATGGCTTTAAACTTACCTACATTTATTTCTGCAACTCCATTCGGTATTCTAGAATTATTAGATCGTTACAATGTAGAAACTAGTGGGAAAAATGTGGTAGTTATTGGACGTAGCCATATTGTGGGTAGTCCAATGAGTATTTTACTTTCTCAAAAAAGAAAAGTTGGTAATGCTACGGTTACTCTAACTCATAGTAGAACTAAAAACTTAAAAGAAATTACTTTACAAGCAGACATTATTATTGCTGCGTTAGGAATACCAGAATTTTTAAAAGCTGATATGGTAAAAGAAGATGTAACAGTTATTGATGTTGGAATTACTAGACTAGCTGATCCTTCTAAAAAACGAGGTTTCCGTTTGGTTGGTGATGTTGCTTTTAATGAAGTTTCTGAGAAAGCAAATTTTATTACTCCTGTTCCTGGTGGCGTTGGCCCAATGACAATTGCGATGCTATTAAAAAATACACTACTCGCTTGTAATAGAAGAAATTCATAAAATAAAAAAACTCCAAACAAATGTTTGGAGTTTTTTTTTAAAACCAATTACTAATCTCTTCATTTGATTCTAATTCAACTGGAGTTTTATCTTTTTCAAATAACCTCGCTGTTAAATCTCCTTTTAAAACAATTGACTCCCCTTTAACTTCTAACCAACTTCCTTCACGTAATCCTAAAACAGGTGTTTGATTAAAAACATGATATTCTTTTATTCGCGTTTCTCTAGTTTCGCCCATATGTGTCGATCCTTTAATCGGGTCTAAATAATGTGCATTGATATTAAACGGAATAAATTCTAACGTTTTAAAACTTGGTGGATATACGATTGGCATATCATTCGTGTTCATCATCGTAACTCCACAAATATTACTTCCGGCGCTGGTTCCTAAATATGGTATTCCTTTTTCCACTACCTCTTTTAAGTTAGCAACTATATCATTTTTATACAATTGATTTACCAATTCAAAAGTATTTCCTCCACCAGTAAAAATACCTTCAGCATTTTTTATAGCTTCTTTTGGGTTTTCAAATTCATGGATACCAATTACATTTTTATCAATCTTAGTAAATGCTTTTTTAGCTATTTCTGTGTAATCATTATAACTAATACCACCTGGACGTGCATAAGGAATAAATAAAATAGTTTTTGCTGCTTTAAAAAAAGTAGAAAGTGTTGGTAAAATATATTCTAAATACCCACTACCGTGAACTGTTGATGTACTTGCGATTATTAATTTTTTCATACTTCAAATTAACAAAAAATTACCACTCTATTAAAACATTTTTAAGACAGTTAGGTAGTTTATTTGTTAAATGAAAAAAATTGCATTCATATTATTTACGATAATAACTACTACGATTATGTCACAGAATAATCAAGAAATTATTTCTGGGCGTATCTATTTGGACAGCATTCCTGTACAAGATGTGCATATAATCAACAAAAAACTGGAAATAGGTACTGTTTCAAACGAAAACGGAAAGTTTGAAATTCTAGCTTCTAAAAACGATATCCTAATTATTTCTCATTTAAATATTGAATTTAAAGAGCAAACGATAACTGATGAAAATATCGGAACTAAAAAAATTAACATCTTTCTTAATAGTAAAAATTATATGTTAGATGAAGTTGTTCTTGAAAAGAAAAAAGGAATTTTTGAAATAGATAAAGATATACTACAGCACAACGCACCAATTGTAAATGCGAAAACATTAAAACTACCCTATGCAAATTCTAAAAAACCAGATAAAGAAAACACCGTAGAAATTGAATCGGGTTTATCTGTTAGTATTGTAGGACTTGTAAATGCTTTAAACGGTAATGCTAAAAGAAAAAAACTTTTGCGGAAATTAAAAATTGAAGATAGAAATATTAAAAAGGTACGACAATATTATACCGATGGTTTCTTTGTACAACAATTAAATATTAAAAAAGAAAGTATCAATCCATTCATTGAACACTGTATTTCTAAAGGTGTTATGAATTTATATTATAAAGATAAATTTTTAGAATTAACTTCTGTTTTAATAGACAATAGTAAAAACTCCCCTTACCTAATAGAAAAAGAAAATACCAGAATAACTCAAAAATAATTGCATGAATAAAAAAATACTATTAACTCTTATTTTATCATTTATAATTTTAAAAGCCATTGCACAAGAAAAAAGAAAATTCTTATACGCGAAAATAATAGATAATATGAATACAATTAGCAATGCACATATTATTAACACAAACACAAATCAAGGAACTTACTCAAATGAAGGTGGTGAATTTAGAATTTTAGCCAAACCCAATGATAGTTTAAAAATTTCATTTGTAGGTTATAAAACCAAGCTCATAGTTGTTAAACCTAATCATTTTTGGATGCAAATAAATTCTTTCATTATTGAAAGAAAAGTAATTGAATTGGATGAAGTAGCTCTAAAAAAGCACAATTTATTTGGTATTCTATCAAGAGATATGAAACAAACTCCTGAAGATATTGCGATTGCAAAGTCTAAAGGTGCTTTAGATTTTTCTAAAATTAACTTCAAACAATCTATAATTAAAATAATTGATGATGTTGAGAGATCGAAAGCTCCTAATATATGGAAAGAGGTTGACCCTACAGCTAAATTTTTCGGTATTGGTGGTCGTTTTAATACTGGCTCTGTTAAAAATGCTATGAAAAGAAAAAAACATAGAAAGGAAATTCAATTTAAAGAGAATTTTCCAAAAATGTTGATTTCAGAATTTGGAGCAAGCTTCTTTTTTAATGATTTAAAAATTCCAAAAGAAAAATACTATCATTTTTTAGAATATTGTAACCCATTAGGCATAGAAGAACTATATAAAAACGGTAAAAAATTAGAACTTTTAAAAATATTGCAGCAAGAAAGTAAAACTTATCTAAAAGTTATAAATTTACGAGAATGAAACATAAGCTACTTTTATTTTTCTTATTCATCATATGTATAAAAACTTATTCTCAAGAAGATAGAAAGTTTTTATATGCTGAAATTAAAGATAAAATAGGCCCTATTGTAAATGCCCATATCATTAACAAAAACACAAATCAAGGTACATTTTCAAATGACTCTGGAGAATTTAGAATTTTAGCAAAACCAAATGACAGTTTAAACATTTCATTTGTAGGCTATAAAACTAAAACCTATAAAATAAAAATCACTCACTTCGGAATACAACAGAACATCATCTTTCTTGAAAAAACAAATTATGAGTTAGATGAAGTTAAAATAAGAGATCATGATTTATTAGGTTATTTAAGTTCTGACAGTAAAAAGATAAAAACAGAAAAAACAATTGATGCTAAATCTTTAAAATTACCCTATGCTGGTTCAAGAATTCTTACCCCTGCTGAAAGAAAATTGTACACGGCTTTAGGTGGTGGTAACTTACTTTCTGTAGACTTCCTACTAAATACTATTTCTGGTAGAATTAAAAAACTCCGTAAGCTTAAAGCCATCGAAGAAAAAGAAAAAAGAATTACATTTATAAATACCACTTATAAAGATTATATTAAACATATTTTAAAACTTAAAAATGAAGATATTTTAAGGTTTGTATATTATTGTGAATCTAGTAGTGATTTTAAAACGATTAATTACCGAGAAAAAATTTCTATGTTCAAGTTCTTAAAACAAAAATCTATTGAGTTTAAAAAATTGAACCCCAAAACATATCAATAAATTAAGTTTCTCTTCCCTTTATACATAAATTCTAGTTCTGAAATTTTCATAATTTTTTCGTATCTTTAGAAGTACACCAATCATAGTTTATCATGAAAAAAGTACTGCTACTCTTTGTCTTTCTATCTCAAGTTGTTTTTTCTCAAGAAGAAAGAAAAACATTATTTGGAATTATTTATAATGAAAGTGGGGTTTTAGAAAATGCGCACATTGTTAATTTTACGACAAGTCAAGCAACGTTTTCAAACGAAAAGGGAGAATATAGAATCTTTGCAAAACCAAATGATTCTATTCGTTTTTCTTCAATAGGATATAAAACCATATTCGAGAAACTTACTTCTAATGATTTTAATGTTTACAGAAAAAGAACAACTTTAGAAAAACAAGTTTATGAATTAGAAGAGGTATCTCTTGAAGACAATCAACTTTCTGGTTCGCTTAGCACTGATTTAAAAAAAGTAAAGCGTAACCCTAAGCTTGAGGTTGCTAAAAAAGCTAGTGATTTTACTGAAATAAAATATACTAATAACTCGAAAGATCATATAAACACTAGCGTAAAACCAATTATTGCTAGAACTGACCCTACAACAGCTTTTGAAGGATTCGGTACAACAAATGTTATTCCTTTTAAACAAGTAAGAGAATTAAAAAAGCTTAGAAATGAACTAGCTTTTAAAGAAAATTTACCTGCTAAACTTTTAAATGAGCTAGGTGAAGACTTCTTTTTTATAGAATTAAAAATTCCTGTTGATAGATATTATCACTTTCTTGAATATTGTAATCCTTTAGGTATTGAAAACTTGTACAAAAAAAATGAGGTTTTAAAAGTTATTAATATCCTAAGAAAAGAGCACACAGGTTATCTTAAACTTATCGAAAAACACTAATTTGGCGCAATAATTGATTTTTTACGAAGTATGAAAAAATTATTCGTTGTTTTATTAATAGTACCATTATTATCTTTTTCTATTCACAAATACTACATTGCTTTAACAGAAATTGAGTACAAAGAAGAAACGCATTCTATTCAAATGATTATGAATGTTTTTATGGATGATATTGAAACTGCCATCAATCAAGATTATAATATTGATTTACAATTGTCTACTAAAAAAGAGCTAAAAAATTCTGATGAATATTTCTTCAAGTATTTAAAAGAGCACTTTAAAGTTCTTATTAATAATCAAAAGTTTGACTATAATTTTATTGGAAAAGAATACGATGGAAACATTGTTTACTTTTATCTTGAAATAGAAAATGTTCCATCTATAGAGTCTATCGAAATTCAAAACGATGTTTTAATAAAGTACTTTCCAGATCAACAAAACCTAATAAAAGCATCTATTAAGAAAGAACGTAAAAGTTTATTTTTAACTAAAAAAAACGATAAAGGTTTGTTAAAATTTTAACACTTCCTAAGTTAATTACCTGCTATTTATTAAATTCAACCACAATTAAACAAACAACAAACCCATGAAGAAAATAACTTCGTTTGTACTTGCTTTTTTATTTGTTACAACTGCTATAGTTGCACAAACAAAACAAGGACATACAAATCAGAATAAATTTAGACAATTAAAACAAGAATTACCAACTCCTAACTCACAACACACAGCTTCTGGTGCTCCTGGAAAAGAATATACTCAACAAAGAGTTGATTATACCATGGATATTGTTTTAAACGATGATAAACAACGAATTACTGGTAATGAAATAATAACCTATCATAATAATTCGGTAGATGAATTACCATATTTATGGGTACAGTTAGATCAAAATGTGCGTGCTGCAGATTCTAAAACCCCAGATATCCGTTCTGGTAAAGTTCCAAAAAAACTAAACAAAAAAGGAGTTGATAGATTTTTTCCTGAAAAACCTTTCGATGGTGGATTTAAAATTACAAGCGTTACTAATACAGACGGAAGTAATTTATCACATACAATTAATCAAACCATGATGCGTATTAATTTACCAAAACCATTAGCATCAGGAGAAACGTTTAAATTCAATATTTCTTGGTGGTATAACATTAATAATCATAGAACTCAGGGTGGAAGATCTGGTTATGAACACTTTTCAAAAGATGGGAACAACAATTATGTTATTGCTCAATTTTATCCAAGAATGTGTGTATATGACAATGTAGAAGGTTGGCAAAACGATCAATTTTGGGGACGCAGCGAGTTTGCTTTAGAATTTGGAGATTTTGATGTAAACATTACAGTTCCTGCAGATCATATGTTAGGAGCAACAGGAGTACTACAAAACAGAAAAGAAGTTTTTTCTAAAACGGAATTAAAACGTTTTGAAAAAGCGAGAAAAACCTTTGATAATCCTGTTATTGTAAGAACTCAAGAAGAAGCTACAAAAATTGAACAAGGTCGCTCAAATAAGACTAAAACTTGGAAATTTAAAGCTAAAAATGTTAGAGATTACGCATTTGCTACTTCACGTAAATTTATTTTTGATGCTATGGCGGTCGATATAAATGGTAAAACTGTAATGGCTGAATCTTTATATTCTAAAGAAGCAAATCCACTTTATGGTGAACACTCTACTAGAGCCGTTGCACAAACATTAAAGACATATTCTAGATATACTTTTGACTATCCTTATCACAAAGCAATATCTGTTGATGGACAAATGGGAATGGAATACCCACAAATTTGTTTCAATCCTGGAAGACCAAATCCAGACGGAACATATTCAGATAGAACAAAATACAGAATGATTAAAGTTACCATTCACGAAGTTGGGCATAACTTCTTTCCTATGATTGTTAATTCTGATGAAAGACAATGGACTTGGATGGATGAAGGCTTAAACTCTTATATGGAAATGTTAGCGGAGTTAGATTATGACAAAAACTTCCCTATTACAAGAGGCTACCCTAAAAACATTGTAAAATACATGGCCGGAGATCAATCTAAAATTGCGCCAATTATGTCTAAAGGAGATCATGTATATGAATTTGGAAACAATGCTTATGGTAAGCCTGCTACTGCATTATGGATTTTAAGAGAAACTATTATGGGACACAAATTGTTCGACCATGCTTTTAAAACTTATGCGAAGAGATGGAAATTTAAACACCCTACTCCTGCTGATTTTTTTAGATCAATGGAAGATGCTTCTGCAATGGATTTAGATTGGTTCTGGAGAGGATGGTTCTATACAACAGATGTAACTGATATTGGAATTAAAGGTGTTAAGAAATTTTACACTAGTAAAAACAATGATGGCTCTGTTAATTTTAATGAAGATAGTACTAATGGCTTAGGTTTTTCTAACAAGCATAATAAGTATCACTATGAAATCACCTATGATAAACCAGGTGGGTTGGTTATGCCAATTATTGTTGAATTTACCTATAAAGACGGAACAAAAGAAAAGAAAACATATCCTGCTCAAATTTGGAGGTTTAACGATAAGGAAGTTAGCAAAGTATTTTCTTCTGATAAAGAACTACAAAGTATTACTATAGATCCTGATTTGGAAACTGCAGATGTTGATACCTCAAATAATAGTTGGCCTAAAAAAACAACCACTAAATTTGATAAATTTAAGAAAAGAATAAAAGGTTAAAATCAATATAAAAATTCCAAAAAGCGATGCAAAAAACTTGTATCGCTTTTTTATTATAAGATTTTTAAACTAGAAACATATAAAGATTTGTTAATTTTTTAACAAACCTTCTTTTATAGCAATCAAAATTCAGTAACTTCCCGCTTATCTTTTAAACTCAATCAAAAATAAAAATGAGAAAATACTCTACACTACTACTCTCTGCTCTTTTCGTTTCAGCATCCTTATTTGCTCAAGAAACAAAAAAAGAAAAAGAACCTCAGAAGGGTCACACAAATCACAGTAAATTTCGTCAATTAAAAGACGTATTACCAACACCTACTAGTCAACGTTTAGCTTCAGGAGCTCCTGGATATGCTTACACACAACAAAAAGTAGATTATGTAATGGATTTACGTGTTGATGAAAAAACAGATCGTATTTATGGTGATGAAATGATTACTTATCACAATAACTCTAAAGATAATTTAGATTATTTATGGGTACAGTTAGATCAAAACATGCGTGCTCCTGATTCTAAAACTCCGTTAGCAAAATCTGAAGGAGCTAGTGGTTTTCAAACTCCAGATAAGTTTGTTACTAAACATATGGGTAGACAACTAGATTATGGTTTTAAATTAGAAGCTGTTAAAGATGCAGAAGGTAGAGATTTATCATATATAGTTAATCGTACCATGATGCGTGTTAATTTACCTAAAACTTTAACTCCAGGTGGTGTATTTAAATTTCAAATTAAATGGAACTATTTAGTTAATAATTATAGAAAAGATGGAGGTCGTTCAGGATATGAGTTATTTCCTGATGGAAACAAAAACTATACAATTGCTCAGTTTTTTCCTCGTTTAGCTGTTTATGACAATGTAGAGGGATGGCAAAACACTCAATTTTGGGGTCGTAGTGAATTTGCTTTAGAATTTGGTGATTATGACGTTAAATTAACCGTACCTGCTGATCATATTGTAGATGCTACAGGTGATTTACAAAACGAAAAAGACGTATTAACTAAAGAGCAACGTAAACGTTGGGAAAAAGCAAGAAAATCATATAAAGATCCTGTTTTTATTGTAACTCAAGAAGAAGCTGAAAAGGCTGAAAAAGGTCGTTCTACAAAAACAAAGACTTGGCACTTTAAAGCAAAAAATGTACGTGATTATGCATTTGCTTCTTCAAGAAAATATATATGGGATGCCATGGCTGTAGATATTAATGGTAAAACTGTAATGGCAGTATCATTATATTCTAAAGAAGGTAATCCTTTATGGGAAGAACATTCTACTAGAGTTGTTGCAAATACTTTAGAAGAATACTCTAAATTAACTTTTGATTATCCATATAGTAAAGCAATTTCTGTACATGCTGAAGATCAAGGAATGGAGTATCCTATGATTTGTTTTAACTTTGGAAGACCAAATCCTGATGGAACGTATTCTGATAGAACTAAAAATGGAATGATTGGAGTTATTACGCATGAAGTAGGACATAACTTCTTTCCTATGATTGTAAATTCTGATGAACGTCAATGGACATGGATGGATGAAGGTTTAAACTCTTTTGTTGAAATCTTAGCAGAATTAGATTATGATCCAAATTTTAATACAGGGAACTTACCTAAAGACATTGTTCGTTATATGGGAGGTGATCAAAGTAACTTATCCCCAATTATGACACAAGGAGATGCTGTTCACCAATTTGGGCCTAATGCCTATACAAAACCTGCCGCTGGTTTATATATGTTACGTCAAACTATTATGGGACCAGAATTATTTGATTTTGCCTTTAGAACATACTCTCAACGCTGGATGTTTAAGCACCCTACTCCGGCAGATTTCTTTAGAACTATGGAAGATGCGTCAGGTATGGATTTAGACTGGTTTTGGAGAGGTTGGTTTTATACAACTGATTACACAGATATAGGAATTAAAAAAGTAAAACCTTTATTTTTAACTGATACCCCTAATGAAAAAATAGCTAACTTAATAAAAACAAATCCAAGAGCTAAAGCTTACTTTGATTCTTTAGGAGACATCGTTTTTATGACAGATAAAAAAGAAGATGCTAAAAGTACAAAAGTGCAAGAGTATTTAAATTCTTTACCTGCTGATAAAAAAGCAGCTTTAAAAGAATTACCAAAATATATGTATCAAGTAGAATTTGAAAAACCAGGAGGTTTACCAATGCCTATTATTGTTGAGTTAACATATGCTGATGGTACTAAGAAACGTGAAACTTTCCCAGCACAAATATGGATAAAAGATGATACAAAAGCATATCGTGTATTTACATCTACTCAAGAAATTAAGAGTATTGTTGTAGACCCAGATTTAGAAACTGCCGATGTTGATACTTCAAATAATAGCTGGCCTAAGAAAACAACTAACAAGTTTGACCAGTTTAAAAACAAAGTAAAAAATTAAATTTTTATAATCGTTTATATATGAAAATCGCAGCTTGTTAGCTGCGATTTTTTTTCATGGATATATTAACTTCAAATAATCAATTTAAACGTCATTCCGAACTTGTTTCGGAATCTCTTCATAAAAAATATTGATTGTTTACGATTAAAACCAACTATCAATAAAAAAAACCTCACAAAATGTGAGGCTTTTATTATTTAAACTAACTTCTTAGCATTCTTTACTTTCTGTTTGGTAAGTGCGATATCAATTACCTCACTCATATCAGTTACATAATGGAATTTCATTCCTTTTAAATAACTTTCTTTAATTTCAAGAATATCTTTTTTGTTTTCACTACATAAAATAATCTCTTTAATATTAGCTCGCTTTGCTGCTAATATTTTTTCTTTAATTCCACCAACTGGTAATACTTTACCTCTTAAAGTAATTTCACCTGTCATGGCTAATTTATTCTTCACTTTACGCTGTGTAAATACAGATACTAACGAAGTTAACATGGTAATACCAGCACTCGGACCGTCTTTTGGAGTAGCTCCTTCTGGCACGTGAATATGAACATCGTAATTCTCTAATACTTCTGGATTAATTCCAAACTCTTCAGCATTAGATTTGATATACTTCATTGCTATGGTAGACGACTCTTTCATCACCTTACCTAAGTTACCAGTTATAGAAAGTGCCCCTTTTCCTTTAGACAAGATAGATTCAATAAATAAAATATCTCCTCCAACACTTGTCCAAGCTAAACCTGTTACAACACCAGCAACATCATTATTCTCATATTTATCTCGTTCTAAACGTGCTGGTCCTAAAATCGTTTCAATGTCTTCATTTGTTAAAGCTATATTGTACTCCTCCTCCATTGCAATCGACTTTGCAGCAAAACGAACTACTTTGGCTACTTGTTTTTCTAAACCACGAACTCCAGATTCGCGCGTATAACCTTCAACAATTTTTTCTATTTGCTTTTTAGCAACCGTTAAATGTTCTGTTGTTAAACCATGCTCTTTTAATTGCTTCGGAAATAAATATTTCTTAGCAATTTCTACTTTCTCTTCAATTGTATAACCAGTAACATTTATCAATTCCATACGGTCACGTAACGCCCATGGAATTTGACCTAAGTTATTCGCCGTAGCTATAAATAATACTTTAGAAAGATCGTAACCTACTTCTAAATAGTTATCATAAAACTCTGTATTTTGCTCAGGATCTAATACTTCTAACATTGCAGAAGAAGGATCACCTTGATGACTTTGACTTAACTTATCAATTTCATCTAAAACAAATACAGGGTTAGACGTTCCAGATTTTTTAATATTCTGAATTAAACGCCCAGGCATTGCTCCGATATATGTCTTACGATGTCCACGAATTTCTGCTTCGTCACGTAAACCACCTAACGACATACGTACGTACTTACGTCCTAATGCTTCAGCAACTGATTTTCCTAATGAAGTTTTACCAACTCCTGGAGGTCCGTATAAGCAGATAATAGGAGATTTCATATCGCCACGTAATTTTAAAACAGCTAAATGTTCTATAATACGTTCTTTTACTTTTTCTAACCCGAAATGATCTCTGTCTAATATTTTTTGAGCTTTCTTTAAATCGAATTTATCTTCAGAGTATTCACCCCAAGGTAATTCTAGCATCAATTCTAAATAATTACGTTGTACGCCATATTCAGCCATTTGAGGATTCATTCGTTTTAAACGATTAATTTCCTTATCAAATGTTTCTGCTACGTTCTTATTCCATTTTTTAGACTTCGACTTTTTTCTCATCTCATCTAACTCTTGATCATGAGAAACTCCACCTAATTCATCTTGAATGGTTTTTAATTGCTGATTTAAATAATATTCACGCTGCTGCTGATCTAAATCAGAACGTGTTTTAGATTGAATATCGTTACGCAATTGTAATTTTTGAAGCTCTTTATCTAAGTTTTTCAAAGTTAAAAGTGCGCGTTCTTTCAAGTTATCTTTTTCTAATAAAACTTGTTTTTGTGCTACACTTAACTCCATGTTTGATGAAATAAAATTCACCAAAAACGAACTAGACTGTATGTTTTTAATAGCAAATGAAGCCTCAGAAGGTAACATTGGGTTCTCTTTAATAACCTCTAATGCTAACTCTTTAATAGATTCGATAATTGCATCAAATTCTTTTTGATCATCAATATCTCTATCATCAATTGCTTCTTGAACATTCGCTTTTAAATAAGGTTCTTCTTGCGTAATTTCATTTATTTCAAAACGCTTTTTCCCTTGAATAATAACCGTTGTGTTACCATCAGGCATTTTTAAAACTCTTAAAATTTGTGCAACTACACCGGTTTTATGAATATCATCTAAACCAGGATCTTCAATTTCGATGTTCTTCTGAGAAACAACTCCAATTACTTTATCTCCTTTGTTAGCGTCTTTTATTAGCTGAATAGATTTATCTCTACCTGCTGTAATAGGAATTACAACACCTGGAAATAACACGGTATTTCTTAAAGGTAAAATTGGAAGCTCAGAAGGAACTTCCTCTTTATTCATATTTTCTTCATCCTCTGGTGTTAATAATGGAATTAACTCTGAATTCTCATTAAAAGCATCTTGAAGCGACAAATTGTCTAAATGTATTATTTTTGATTTACTCATATCTTATGTATCTGTCATAGTGACATTTCTCTATTTTAAGTTCTAATAGAAAAACCACTCTTAAATCTGTAAATATTTGATAAACAATGATGTATAAATAAAACATCTTTTTATCCACTTATATAAGTCAATTCTTATGCCAAGTAAAACTTTGTAATTAACTTGTAACTATTTATTAATTCTGTCGTCATATTATTATATTTTTACAAAAAGCTAACTAACAATGAAAACTAAACTATTCTTTATTTCTATTCTATTATTAATTACAAGTTGTACTTCAAAAAAAAATTCTGAAGACTTTATGCAAAAAGCTTCTGGACGCTACTTTTTTAATGCTGATGAAGTAATAGAAATAAAATTTAATGAAGGAAGTTTATTACTAAACTGGAGAAAGCAAAACTTAGAACCTTTAAAAATTAATGATAGTACTTTTTATGCTCGTGAATTAAATGAAAAACTAGTTTTCAATACATCTAAAAACCTTATAAAACTAGCTGAAAAGCGTGAGCATGAGGGAAAAAAATATGTTTTCAATAAATTAAAAGAAGGTGAAAAAACACCTAGTGAGTATTTAGCTGCTAACAATTTTGAGGAAGCTTTAAATGGTTATAAGAATATAAAATTAAAAGATAGTTTAAATCCTGTAATAAGAGAGCGAAACTTAAATCGTTTAGGGTATAGTTATTTATCTAAAAACAAATTTGAAGAAGCCATAAATGTATTTAAAATCAACATAGAATTATATCCAAAAAGTTCTAATACATATGATAGCACAGGTGATGCTTATTTAAAAATGAAAGATACTGTTAACGCTATCGTATATTACAAAAAGTCGTTAGGTATAAACCCTGAAAATAGAAGTTCTAAAAGAGCTTTGAATAAGTTAACTAAAAAAGAAAACGATTAATAATGGATGAACTAAAATATCCAATAGGAAAGCCAACAATTCCTGAAAACATTTCACCTAGAAATATATCTGAGTGGATAACTGTTTTAGAGGATTTTCCAAATCGATTAGAACTTTTGGTTAGCAACTTATCTGAAAAACAATTAGACACTCCTTACAGAGATGGTGGCTGGACTATACGACAAGTAGTACATCATTGTGCTGATAGCCATCATAATTCTTATACAAGATTTAAATGGGCTTTAACAGAAGATAAACCTGTTATAAAAGCTTATTATGAAGATCGTTGGGCTGAATTATTTGATTCTAAGTCTGCACCTATTGAATTATCGTTAAATTCATTAAAAGCCTTACATACTAAATGGGTATATTTTTTAAAAGGCTTAACTGTAGATGATTTAAATAAAAACTTCATCCACCCGGATGGGTTTGAAGATGTTGATTTAAAAGAAAATATTGGTATTTATGCATGGCATTGTAATCATCACTATGCACACATAGAAAACTTACTAAAAAGAAAAGGTTGGTAATTATAAAAGGTCTAGATATTAATGCTCGTGCTTAAGAATACTTATATCACCTTTTAAAAAGGCATTCTTTTCTTCCATATTATGAGCGTAGCCGATAATTATATTTTTACCAGCTCCTAATTCTTTAATCGTTTTTAAATTATTTAATTGATATAAATTATCAATAGTTAAATCAAATTTTTTGGCTATGGTAACTATAGTTTCTCCTTTTTTAACTTTATATGTAATTGTTGGGTCAAAAATATCATCATCATTTTCTTCCTCTTCTTCTATAATAACACTAAGTTTTTTCTTTACTTTTTTAGGAAATTCTCTAGTAACCTTTCCTGTAATTAGGTTAATATAAGCAGGCTTTCCTTTTAAAGAAATTAGGTTCCATCCTTTAGGTAATTTTAGTTTTTGAGAAAAGATGTATGTACAATTAAATAATAAAAAAACAACGATAATCTTTTTCATCTTATAAGCTTGGTTGCCCAAATATAAATTATAATAATATTAAAATTGCTATACCTATAAAAACAATTATTTGTGCCCATTTTAAGTACACACCTATTTTATCATTCTTTTTAATTGATTCTGAGATAGTTCCGGCTAAAATTGCTATTGTTGAAAAAATTATAAATGACGCTAAAATAAATAATCCTCCTAATACATAAAACTGTACTACTGTTGAAATTGTATCTGAAAACAAAAATTGAGGAAAGAAAGCTAAAAAGAAAATAGTTACTTTCGGATTTAACACATTCATCCAAAAGCCTTTTTTAAATAGTTCAAACGTAGATTTTTTCTCTACATTGTCGGTTGAAAAAGCAATTTTAGCATCACTTTTATATACTTGATAGGCTAAATACAATAAATACCCTGCACCTAGTAATTTAATAACAAAAAAGAGTTTCGGATTTTGATTGATAATTTCTGAAACCCCAAAAGCAACTAACGTTGTATGAATAATACAACCAGTCATTAAACCAGCAACAGTTGCTAAGCCATATTTTTTACCGTTTACAATACTTTGAGTGAGTACAAAAATATTATCTGGTTCTGGAGAAAAAGCCAATGTAGCTGTGGCTAATACAAAAGAGATGAGGGTTTCTAACATTGATTAAAACATTATAGTTAGTATATATAGTGCTATGTAATATAACTCGGGAACAAATCCAATGAATGCAAATATTAATTTTTCTCTAAAATTACATCTTTTTTGAAACCAAATAATTAATGGGTAAACCAGGGATAGTAATAAACCAACATAGATTAATCCTTTTGAAATCTTATTTCCTAAGATATATAAATTTCTATCTGATATTTGGTATCTAGCAATAATACCTCTTAAAAAAAAGTATTGTAGTAATAACAAGTAAATTAATAATAGTAATAACCTATAATCAAGAAAAAAAGTTAATATTTTTTTCATTTTTAGCTTTCTGCTAAAATAGCTTTATTGATTCTTTTTACCAAGCTAGGTCCTTCATAGATAAAACCTGTATAAATCTGTATTAAATCAGCTCCAGCATTTAGCTTGTCTAGAGCATCTTTTTCAGAATGTATACCTCCTACTCCAATAATCGGAAATGCTTTATTAGAATTATCGGCTAAGTATTTAATAACACGCGTACTTCTATCTTTAACTGGTTGTCCACTTAAACCTCCATTACCAATTTCTTTTAAACGTTCGTCAGAAGCTTTTAAACCTTCTCTATTCACTGAAGTATTTGATGCTATCACTCCATCAATTTTAGTTTCAGCAACTAATTCAATAATTTCATCTAACTGTTGATTATTTAAATCCGGAGCTATCTTTAATAAAATTGGTTTTTGCTTAGTTTCTTTATTATTTAATTGCTGAACCTCAGTAATCAATTCTTTTAAATATTCAACATCATCTAACTTTGCGTGACTACCAACGTTTGGACAACTTACATTCAGTACAAAATAATCTACATACGGATGCAATCCTTTAAAGCACTCAACGTAATCTTCAGTATAATTTTCAGGAGCTGTATTGGTGTTTTTACCAATATTTCCTCCTATAATTATCTTGCCTTTATTCTTTTTTAACTGCTCTATAGCAATTGATAATCCTTCATTGTTAAATCCCATTCGATTAATGATTCCTTTATCATCTTTTAAACGGAATAATCTCTTCTTAGGATTTCCAACTTGTCCTTTAGGAGTTACGGTTCCAATTTCCACAAAGCCAAAACCAAAATCTGCCAACTCGTTATACAAAACTGCATTTTTATCAAAACCTGCTGCTAAACCTACTGGATTTTTAAATATTAATTCGAATAAATTACGTTCAAGTTTTTTATCATTTACCTGATACATTCCTCTAAAAATTGATGGAACGAAAGGTATTCTAGATAAAAGTTTTACTAATAAAAAAGTAAAATGGTGTATCTTTTCTGGGTCGAAAAGAAAGAAAATTGGACGAATGATTAGTTTATACATAATTATCAAATATAAAAAAAGCCCCAATAATTATTGGAGCTTCTGAATTATCTTAAAACAGCGTTTAAATTCTTTTCGAATGATTGCTGTAGCTTTTGCATTATTTTATCAATTTGTTTGTCTGCCAACGTTTTGTTCTCATCTTGAATAACAAAACTTACAGCGTATGATTTTTTACCTTCTGGTAATTTATCACCTTCGTACACATCAAACAAATCAACTTCTTTTAATAACTTTCTTTCTGATTGGAAAGCTAAATTGTAAATTTCTTTAAACTCAACTTTGTTATCTAACAATAAAGCTAAATCACGTTTTACAGCTGGGAATTTAGGTAAAGCGGTAACTTTCATTTTCTTGTCACCTACTAACTTTAGAATACTATCCCAATTAAAATCTGCAAATAATACTTCTTGCTTAATTGAGAATCCTTTTAAAATAGCTCTTTTTACTACTCCAAATTCAACCAACTTCGTTTTTCCTAAACTTAATGAAACTCCTTCTGAAAACACATCAGATTTAGCTGGTGCAGTTTTTAAGCTATTCAATCCTAAACGACTTAACATTGCTGTTATCACTCCTTTTAAATAGAAGAAATCAGAAGTTTGAGTTTGTGTATTCCAACTATCTTGAGTCTTGTTTCCTGTTACAAATAAGGTTAAATGTTTATCTTCTTGGTAACCACTTTCGTATTTATGATAGGTTTTACCAAACTCATAAAATTTTAGTGCGTTATTCTTTCGGTTAATGTTATATGAGACAGACTCTAATCCGCTAAACAATAATGATTGACGCATTACCTTTAAATCATTACTTAAAGGATTTAACATCTCTACATTATGTTCTGGATTTAAATTCTCTGATAACTCAATATAATCAGCTTTCGTTAAAGAGTTTGACATAGTTTCATTGAAACCTAAAGCTGTTAACTGATTTGCAACAATGTTTTCAATCTTCACTTCTTTATCACTATCAAAAGAAATAGAAGTGTTTAACTTATGAGAAAACTCAATATTATTATATCCGTAAACTCTTAAAATCTCTTCAATAATATCAGCTTCTCGCTGTACATCTACTCTATAAGATGGTACAACCAAACCTAAACCAGCTTCGGTAACACTATTGATTTTTATATCTAAAGAAGCTAAAATCTTTTTAATGGTTTCTTGAAGAATCTCTTGACCAATCAGCTTATACGCATTTTCAAAAGATAAGAACACCTCGAAGTCTTCAATTTTCTCTGGATAAAAATCTAATACATCTGAAGACATTTTACCTCCTGCATATTCTTCAATTAATAAAGCTGCTCTTTTTAAAGCATACTTTGTTAAGTTAACATCTATTCCTCTTTCAAAACGGAAAGAAGCATCCGTATTTAACGCATGACGTTTCGCTGTTTTACGAACAGATACTGGATTAAAATAAGCACTTTCTAAGAAAATAGTTGTTGTATGTTCAGTAACTCCTGATTTGATTCCTCCAAAAACCCCGCCAATACATAATGGATTATTATCTGCATCACAAATCATAATATCCTCTGAAGATAGTTCTCTTTCTACTTCATCTAAAGTTGTAAATTTTGTTCCTTTATCTAAAGTTTTTACAACTACTTTTCCTCCTCTAATTTTAGCAGCATCAAAAGCATGTAACGGTTGCCCTAATTCATGTAAAACATAATTAGTGATATCAACAATATTATTTTTAGGAGCAATCCCAATAGCTTTTAATCTATTTTGAATCCATTCTGGAGAGTCTTTAACTTCAACATCCGTCATTGTAATTCCACAATAACGAGGAACTAAATCTTTATTTTCAACTTCAATGTCAATCTTTAGCGTACGCTCATCAACATGGAAATCAGAAACTGAAGGAGAAATTAATTCGATATTTGTTCCTTGCTGAATTAATCCTGCACGTAAATCACGAGCAACTCCGAAGTGACTCATACCGTCAGCACGGTTAGGTGTTAATCCAATTTCGAAAACATAATCAGTCTCGATATTAAAAACCTCAGAACAAGGAGTACCAGGAGTTAAACTTTCGTCTAAAACCATAATACCGTCATGACCTTTACCTAAACCTAATTCGTCTTCGGCACAAATCATTCCATGACTCTCCTCTCCTCTTATCTTTCCTTTTTTAATTTTAAAGCTCTCACCTTTTTCATCATACAGTAAAGTACCTACTGTAGCAACTGGCACTTTTTGTCCAGCATCAACATTTGGTGCTCCACAAACAATTTGTACAGTATTTCCATCACCTAAATCAACAGTAGTTACTTTTAACTTATCTGCATTAGGATGTTTTTCGCATGTTTTTACTTCACCTACAACTACACCATTTAAGCTACCTTTAATGCTTTCTACCTTCTCAATTCCCTCTACCTCAAGACCTAAGTCTGTCAATAATTCTCCTGTCTTTTCAGCTTCCCAGTCGGTTTGTAAAAATTGTCTTAACCAATTGTATGATATCTTCATAATCAATCTCTAATTTTAGCCCGCAAATTTACGGAAAATAAAGGAAAAAAAACGCATTCTCTTTTAATAGCGTTTAGTTTACTGACTGTTAACTATTTGATAACATTGTTCAGTTTCTATTTTTGTTTTTTTGCAATCCCTTTAATTTTAATATAACACAACTTTCATTTATATGAAAAAACTTTTACCCTTCGTATTACTGATAACTTCTTTATCCGTATTTTCACAAATTCCATCTTATTATAACGATGTAAATTTAAATCAAACAAGTACAGCTTTAAAAGATGCTTTAGCTACAAAAATTATTAGTACACATGCTACTAATTTATCTTACACTCCTGATGTATGGGATGCTTTAAAGCAGTCAGATCTTAACCCTACTGATAACTCTAAAGTTATTTTAATATATGGATACAGTGATTCTGATGGTAACTATCTTACAGACAGAACTCGCGGTAAAGATGAAAATGGCGGTGCTACTGGTGGTTCTGATTGGAATAGAGAACATGTGTACCCTAAATCTTTAGGAAACCCTAATTTAGGTACTTCAGGTCCTGGTGCTGATGCTCATCATATAAGGCCAGCTGATGTTGATTTTAATAATCAAAGAAGTAGTAAAAAATTTGCTGCTGGTTCTGGTAATGCTGGTGACGTTTCTGGAGGATGGTATCCTGGTGATGAATGGAAAGGAGATGTTGCCAGAATGATGATGTATGTTTATTTACGTTATGGTAACCAATGTTTACCTAGTAATGTAACTCTAGGTACTCCTAGTTCTTCTGACAGTAATATGATTGATTTATTATTGCAATGGAATGCAGAAGATCCTGTTTCTGATTTTGAAAAACAACGTAACCCTATTATACAAGGTTTACAAGGTAACCGTAATCCTTTTATTGACAATCCTGCATTTGCTACTCAAATTTGGGGAGGTCCCCAAGCGGAAGATTTATTTGGTAATGGTGGTGGCGGTAACAACGATACTCAAGCTCCAACTGCACCAACAAACTTAGTTGCTTCAAGCATTACTGAAAACTCAGTAAACTTAAACTGGTCTGCTTCTACAGATAACACAGGAGTAACAGGTTATGATGTTTATAACGGAGCTACTAAGATAACCACAATTAATGCAACTACTTATTCTGTAACTGGATTAACAACTTCTACTGCTTATACATTTTCAGTAAAAGCTAAAGATGCTGCTAATAACATATCTGCTTCTAGTAATACTGTTAATATAACTACTGCTGCTGCTCCTACTTCAGGAACTGCTACAGATTTATTAATTTCTGAATATGTTGAAGGTTCTTCAAATAACAAAGCTTTGGAGATTGCTAATTTTACAGGAGGTACAATTAATTTATCTGGATATTCATTAAAAAAAGCTTCTAACGGAGGTGGATGGTCTAATACATTAAATTTAAGTGGTTCTTTAGAAAATGGAAAAACTTATGTTGTTGCTAATAGTAGTGCTTCTACAACAATAAAAAATAAAGCTCAAAAAACTGAAACTAGCGTTTGTTCTTTTAATGGAAATGATGCTGTTGGTTTATTTAAAGGTAGTACACTTATCGATTTAATTGGAAACCCTAATAGTTCTTCAACATTTGCACAAGACAAAACTTTACAAAGAAAGTCTTCTGTTAAATCACCAAATTCATCATACACATCTTCTGAATGGAATGTGCTTTCAAAAGATACATTTAGTGGTTTAGGAAATCATGTTATTGATGGGGCTACTCCAGATACGCAAGCTCCAACTGCTCCGACTAACTTAGCTGGAACAAACGTAACACAAACTTCTGTTGATTTAGCTTGGACTGCTGCTACTGACAATGTTGCTGTAACAGGATATGATGTATTTAATGGTAATACAAAAATAGCAACTGTTACTTCAACAAGTTATTCAGTAACAGGATTAACAGCTGCAACTAACTATACTTTTTCAGTTAAAGCTAAAGATGCTGCAGGAAATATTTCATCAGCTAGTAATACTTTAGGAATTACTACAAAATCTAATGCTGATACTACAGCTCCAAATGCACCTACAAACCTAACCGTTTCTAACGTAACACAAACTTCGGCTAATTTAGCGTGGACTGCTGCTACTGATAATGTTGCTATTACAGGGTATGATGTATTTAATGGTAGTACAAAAATAGCAACAGTTACTTCAACAAGTTATTCAGTAACAGGTTTAACTGCTTCAACAAACTATACTTTCTCTGTTAAGGCGAAAGATGCTGCTAATAACATTTCTACTTCTAGCAATACTATTGGAGTAACTACAAAATCTGTTGCTCTAACTTACTGTTCTTCTAAAGGAAACAACTCTAGTTATGAATATATTGATAATGTTGTTATAGGTGGTATCTCAAATAACACATCTGCAAATGGTGGTTATGGTGATTTCACAGCTCAAACAGGTAACCTTTCTTATGGAAATAACACGATTATTGTAAGTGCTGGTTTCTCTGGTTCATCTTACACTGAAAACTGGAGAGTTTGGATTGATTTTAACAAAAACGGAACTTTTGAAAGTAGTGAAGAAGTTGTTAGCGGATCTTCATCAAGCTCAGGAAACTTATCTTATACATTCTCAGTTCCTTCTTCTGCTTTATCAGGAAAAACAAGAATGCGTGTTTCTATGAAGTGGAATGGAGCTCCAACTGCTTGTGAAACATTTTCTTATGGAGAAGTAGAAGATTACTCAGTTAATATAGGTACAAGCTCTAAAGGTAACAACAATACCACTGTAATTGTTGACGGTAAGTTAGGAAATGAAGCACCTGTATTTAGTGCTAATATTTCTCCTAACCCTACTGCTGATTTTATAAAAATTCAAATGGCTGATGATAGAGAAGCTTACTTTACGGTAACTAACACTATCGGTCAAAAAATAGTATCAGGTAAAGTCAATCATGCAAACATTGATGTTTCTAACTTAAATAATGGAATTTACATTCTTAAAGTTACTGATGGTCAACGTTCATTCACTAAAAAGTTTATTAAAAAGTAAAATTTACTTTTTCTTTAATCCCAAAGCCTCATTATCTTATAATGAGGCTTACTTATAACGCTTAATTGTTGATAACTTACTGAAATACACTTACTATACATTAGCAAAAAGTTCTATTTTGCAACGATTTTATAAAATTTAACCCTTTTTTTTATGAAAAAACTACTACCCTTTTTTTTATTGATAGCTTCTCTATCAATTTTCTCTCAACAAGTTCCTGATTATTACAACGATGTAAACATGAATTTAACAGGTACAGCGTTAAAAGATGCGCTTGCTATTAAAATTATTGGTTCACATACTTCAGTTTTAACATATACTCCTGATGTATGGAATGCTTTAAAACAAACAGATATTGACCCAACAGATAATACAAGAGTCGTATTAATTTACGGTTGGAATGATTCAGATGCTGATATTACAAACGATCGTACTCGTGGAAAAGACAATCACGGAAGTGGTTCTGGAGTATGGAACCGAGAACATGTGTATTCAAAATCACTAGCAGATCCTAATTTAGGAACAACAGGTCCTGGAGCAGATGCTCATAATCTAAGACCTTGTGACGCACAAAGAAACTCTTCTCGTAGTAACCGTAAGTTTGCAGCTGGCTCTGGAAACTCTGGTATTACAGCTCAAGGAAACTGGTACCCTGGAGACGAATGGAAAGGTGATGTAGCACGTATGATGATGTATATGTATTTACGTTACGGAAATCAATCTTTACCAACTGGTGTTGGTGTTGGTAATACAGTTCCTACTGACATGAATATGATTGATTTATTCTTACAATGGAATGCTGAAGACCCTATTTCAGATATCGAAAAACAACGTAACCCTGTATTAGAACAAATGCAAGGAAATCGTAATCCTTTTGTAGACAACCCTGCTTTTGCCACTCAAATTTGGGGAGGTCCACAAGCAGAAAATTTATTTGGTAATGGTAGTGGATCATCTGATACAGAAGCTCCTACCGCTCCTACTGATTTAGTCGCTTCAAATATCACTCAAACTACTATTGACTTAAACTGGACAGCAGCTACTGATAATGTTGCAGTTTATCGCTATAGAGTTTTTAAAGACAATGCCCAAATAGAAGATACTTTTAATACTAACTTTACTGTTACAGATTTAACACCTGGTACTTCATACAATTTAACTGTAAAAGCTTATGATTTAGCAGGTAACTTATCTCAATCTAGTAATATCGTTAATATTACTACTATACCAGGTGGATCAGGTGGAAATACTGCTGATTTATTAATCTCTGAATATGTTGAAGGTTCATCCTATAATAAAGCTATTGAAATTGCAAACTTTACAGGAACACCTGTTAACTTAGCTGACTACTCAATTCAAAAAGCGACAAATGGAGGTGGTTCTTGGTCAAATACTTTAGCTTTAACTGGTACATTGAATCATGGTGATGTTTATGTAATTGTTAACAATAGCGCTTCAACAGAGTTAAAAAGTAAAGCAAATTTGAATACAACAAGTAGCGTAATGTCATTTAACGGTAATGATGCAGTCGCTATTTTCAAAGGTAGTACCTTGGTTGATGTTATTGGTGATCCTAATAGCAGTACTGCATTTGCTCAAGACAAAACATTACAAAGAAAATCTTCAATAACAGCTCCAAATACTACTTATTTAGCTGCTGAATGGGATGTTCTTTCAAAAGATACTTTTTCTGGTTTAGGTACGCATTCTGTTGATGGAGGAAATTCTGATACTGAGGCTCCAACGGCACCAAGTAATTTAATTAGTTCTAATCTTACTCAAACAAGTGTAGATTTAGCTTGGACAGCTTCAACCGATAACGTTGGAGTTACTGGTTATGAGGTCTATCAAAATGATGTAAAAGTAACAACAGTTACTACTACTAGTCATAACGTAACTGGTTTAGATGTTGAAACAGCTTATAATTATTCAATTAAAGCAATTGATGCAGCTGGAAATATTTCAACTCTAAGTAATAAAGTATTCATTACTACTTTGGCTGCTCCTGATACTGAAGCGCCAACTTCTCCGACTAGCTTAGCTGTTTCGAATGTAACTCAAACTACTGCTGATTTAGCTTGGACTGCTTCAACTGACAATGTTGCTGTTACTGGATATGATGTATACCAAGGAAGCACTGTAATTGCTACGGTTACTACTACTAACTATAATGTTACTGGACTAACCGCTGCTACAAACTATACATTCTCTGTAAAGGCAAAAGACGAAGCAGGAAATGTTTCTACTGCAAGTAATACTATCGGAGTTACTACAACTACAGCTCCTGATACTGAAGCACCTTCTGCTCCTTCTAGCTTAGTAGTTTCGAATGTAACTCAAACTACTGCTGATTTAGCTTGGACTGCTTCTACTGATAATGTTGCTGTTACTGGATATGATGTATATCAAGGAAATACTGTAATTGCTACAGTTACTTCTACGAATTATAATGTTACAGGGTTAACAGCTAGTACAAACTATACTTTCTCTGTAAAAGCAAAAGACGAAGCTGGTAATATTTCTAGTGCAAGTAATACTATCGGAGTTACTACAACTACAGCTCCTGATACTGAAGCACCAACTGCTCCTACTAGCTTAGCGGTTTCAAATGTAACACAAACTACTGTTGATTTAGCTTGGACTGCTTCAACTGATAATATTGCTGTTACTGGATATGATGTATACCAAGGAAATACTGTAATTGCTACGGTTACTTCTACTAACTATAATGTTACTGGATTAACTGCTGCTACAAATTACACATTCTCTGTAAAAGCAAAAGATGAGGCTGGAAATGTTTCTGCTGCGAGTAATACTATCGGAGTTACTACAGCTACAGTTCCTGATACTGAAGCTCCAACTGCTCCGACTAGCTTAGCGGTTTCGAATGTAACTCAAACTACTGCTGATTTAGCTTGGACTGCTTCAACTGATAATATTGCTGTTACTGGATATGATGTATACCAAGGAAATACTGTAATTGCTACGGTTACTTCTACTAACTATAATGTTACTGGATTAACTGCTGCTACAAATTATACATTCTCTGTAAAAGCGAAAGATGAAGCTGGAAATGTTTCTATAGCTAGTAATAATGTAAATGTAACTACCATTAGTGGTACTGGATCAACGAATGAATTATTAATTTCAGAATACGTAGAAGGAACTTCTTACAACAAAGCTATAGAAATTGCTAACTTTACTGGTGCATCTGTTAACTTAGCGAATTACTCAATTCAAAAAGCTACAAATGGTGGTGGAGCATGGGATAGCACTTTAGCTTTAAGTGGAACTTTAGCCAACGGACAAGTATATGTTATAGTTAACAACAGTGCCTCAACAGCATTAAAGGCTAAAGCTAATTTAAACTCTACAAGTAGCGTAATGTCTTTCAATGGAAATGATGCAGTAGCATTATTTAAAGGAAGTACTTTAATTGATGTTGTTGGAAACCCTAATATCAGTACTACATTTGGTCAAGATGTAACATTACAAAGAAAATCTTCTATTTCAACTCCAAATACTACATATACTTCTAGTGAATGGAATGTATTAGCGAATGATACTTTCTCTGGCCTAGGAACACATTTAATCGATGGTTTTGTTGACTCAGAAGCTCCAACTGTTCCAATTAACTTAATAGTTTCTAATGTTACTGAAACATCTGCAAATATAGCATGGTCAGCTTCAACAGATAATATTGCAGTTACTGGATATGATATATACCAAGAAAATACAGTAATTGCTACGGTTACTTCTACTAACTATAATATTACTGGATTAACTACTAACACTACTTATACTTTCTTTATTAAAGCGAAAGATGAAGCTGGGAACACTTCATTAGCTAGTAATAATGTAAATATTACTACAAATGCTATTCCTACAAACACTATACTTTCTGAATCTTATTTTGAAAGTGGATGGGATAATTGGACAGATGGTGGTAATGATTGTGCTCGTTATAAAGGATCTCTTTCTTATGAAGGAAACTATTCGATTCGTATTAGAGATAACTCGGGCGTAAATTCATCTATGACATCACAAGCATATGATTTATCTTCTTACGATACTGTAGAAGTAGAATTTTACTTTTATTCTTATAGCATGGAACCCGGAGAAGATTTCTGGTTACGTTATTACGATGGAAATTCTTGGCAAACCGTTGAAACTTATGTTAGCGGTACTGACTTTGAAAATACTAACTTCTATTCAGCAACTGTAACTTTAAATAAAACTAATTATAATTTTGCAAGCAATGCTCAATTCCGTTTTCAAAATGATGCTTCAGGAAATGCAGATCAAATATTTATAGATCAAGTAACTATTACAGGTAAAATTGGTACCACAAGTGCAAAGGATATTGTAGCTAGTAGTAAAACTACACATATTCGTTACTTCGATTCTGGATTAGAATTAATTGAAGGAGATTTTAAAGCGTACCCTAACCCGGTAGCAGGCGATATTTTAAATATTCAATTAAATGATACTGAGGCAGAAAATGTAACTTATACAATCTCTTCTATGTTAGGGAAAATTATTACTAGAGGTAATTTAACCGATGATTATATCAACGTTAACAACCTTAACACTGGAATCTATTTATTAGAAATTAATGACGGTGAAGAAAAGATGGTTCAGAAATTTATTAAAAAGTAATTTCTTTAGTTTACTTAAATAAAAAAGGGAATCAATTAATTGATTCCCTTTTTTATTAGTATTTATTATTTTAAACTTTTATTGTTCTTTTCACTTTTTTAGAACTGCTAAAAACATAGGTATATAACCACATTAATGTAAAAGTTGGAATAATATCTAACCCAGGCATAGCTTCTTCAATAAAAGTAACAGCTGCTGCTATTTTACCTTTATTTCCTTTGTACATTTTTGTCATTAAGTAAGCAGAAGCGGGTGCCCATACAACGTCAAAAAGTTCTCCTAAACCAGGAATAACATAAGACACATATCCAACAGCATCAAATAATAAACTTAAAGCTAATTTTTGGTATTTATTTTCTGTATTCATTTATATAATATTAATTCTATGTACTGCAAATCAAAATTCAAGCCAAATTATTTGAGTTTTAACTCGGTAAATTGATATGTTTGCTTAAAAATACTAAAAACGAATGATTTTTTCTGATTTTACGAATCAAATAAATGAGTTACAAAGCAAACCTTTAGGAGGATTACCCTCACAACTTAAATTAGCACCTAAATTAAGAATGCAGTTTTCAGAGGAATCAATCAAAAATAAAAACCCAAAACAAGCAGCAGTTTTAGCATTATTTTATCCTGATGAAAATAATCAAACTCGTTTTTTATTAACTGAGAGAGCAAGCTATAACGGAACACATTCTGCTCAGATTAGTTTTCCAGGAGGAAAAATAGATCGAACAGATAAAAACGTACAAGCTACTGCGTTAAGAGAAACTTTTGAAGAAGTTGGAGTACTATCAGAAGATATTAAGATAATTCGTCAACTTTCCGAGTCATACATACCCCCTAGTAATTTTTTAGTCGCATCTTTTATTGGGCTTTCTCAAAATAACCCTGTATTTAAAACAAATAGTGAAGTTGCTAATCTTATAGAAGTTTTAGTTAGCGACTTATTAAATGACAACAATTTAACATCGATAGAAATGGAAACTTCATATATGAAAAATATTGAGGTACCATGCTTTAAACTAAATGGTTATATTGTTTGGGGAGCTACTGCCATGATACTTTCAGAAATTAAAGATTTATTAAAATCTTAATCTTTTCTATATCTTTCGTAATTTAGCCTTTCCACTAATAAAAACACCAAGTAAATGCCTTTATTTAAAAGGAATCCTTTCGGACATATTTTATTCATAAAACGTTTTCTTATTCAAGTTTTAGGGATTATTTCTCACAGTCGTTATCGTAAGTTTAATGATCTTCAAATAGAAGGAATGGAAGTTTTACGTAACCTACCTAATGAAAAAGTATTATTCATTTCTAATCATCAAACATATTTTGCTGATGTAGCTTCTATGTTTCATGTATTTAACGCCGCTTTAAAAGGACGTGACGATAATATTAAAAACGTTGGTTACTTATGGAATCCAAAGTTAAACATATATTATGTTGCTGCAGGAGAAACTATGCGATCAGGTTTATTACCAAAAATATTTGCCTATGTAGGTTCTGTTTCTGTTGAAAGAACTTGGAGAAATAAAGGTAAAGATGTAAAAAGACAAGTAAAAATGTCTGACATTTCTAATATTGGTAAAGCTTTAGATGATGGTTGGGTAATCACTTTTCCGCAAGGAACTACTACTCCATTTAAACCTATTCGAAGAGGAACTGCTCATATTATAAAAACTTTTAAACCTATTGTTGTTCCAATAGTAATTGATGGTTTTAGACGTTCTTTTGACAAAAAAGGACTGATGATTAAGAAGCGTAATGTATTACAATCTATGGTGATTAAAGATCCGTTAGAGATTGATTACGAAAACGAAGATGTAGCAAGTATTGTTGAAAAAATTGAATATGCTATTGAACAACATCCATCATTTTTAAAAGTATTAACACCTGAACAGATAAAAGAAGAACAAGAATATCGTGAAAAACGACGTTTTTGGGGACCAGAATCTAAAACAGACGAAGAAGAATAACTAATAGAAAATATTATGGCTAAAAATAAATCAATCTTAAACCAAAAGTCAATTGACTTTTTAGAGAAATATTTAAATAACGCTGCTCCTACCGGATATGAATGGGAAGGACAAAAAATTTGGATGGACTATTTAAAACCATATGTTGATCAGTTTATCACCGACACTTATGGGTCTGCTGTTGGAGTTATCAATCCAGATGCAAAATACAAAGTTGTTATCGAAGGGCATGCTGATGAAATTTCTTGGTATGTAAATTATATTTCTGACAACGGATTAATCTACGTAATTCGTAACGGTGGTAGTGATCATCAAATTGCACCTAGTAAAATTGTAAACATCCATACTAAAAACGGTATTGTAAAAGGTGTTTTTGGTTGGCCAGCAATTCATACACGTAACAAAGCAAAAGAAGAAGCACCAAAACCAGATAATATTTTTATTGATACTGGTTGTGCTACCAAAGAAGAAGTAGAAAAATTAGGAATTCATGTAGGATGTGTTATTACGTATCCAGATGAGTTTCATATTTTAAACGGAGATAAATTTGTATGTCGTGCGTTAGATAACCGTATGGGTGGATTTATGATTGCCGAAGTAGCGCGTTTATTAAAAGAAAACGGTAAAAAATTACCTTTCGGTTTATATGTGACAAACTCTGTTCAAGAAGAAATTGGTTTACGTGGTGCTGAGATGATTACGCAAACCATAAAACCTAATGTAGCCATTGTTACTGATGTAACTCACGATACTACGACTCCAATGATCGACAAGAAAAAAGAAGGTCATTTAGAAATGGGTAAAGGTCCTGTAGTAGCTTACGCTCCTGCTGTACAACAAAAATTACGTGATTTAATTACTGATACTGCAGAAGAAAAGAACATTCCTTTCCAACGTTCTGCTTTATCTAGAGCTACTGGTACAGATACTGATGCTTTTGCGTATAGCAACGGTGGTGTAGCTTCTGCATTAATTTCTTTACCATTACGTTATATGCATACCACTGTAGAGATGGTACACAGAGAAGATGTTGAAAACGTAATTAAAATGATTTACGAAAGTTTATTAAAAATAGAAGACGGAGAAGATTTCTCTTATTTTAAATAATATAAATCCCGCCTTGTGCGGGATTCTTTTTTATATGGATGAACTAATTGATATTCTAGACGAAAATGGAAATTACACAGGTAAAACCTGTTTAAAATCAGAAGCTCATAAATTTGGATACTTTCATCCTACAGTACATATTTGGATTTTTACTTCTAATAAAAAAATACTACTACAAAAACGCGCTAACACTAAAAAAGTATTTCCTGGTTTGTGGGATATTTCTGTTGCGGGTCATGTAGCTGCTAATGAGAAAATAGAAACTGCTGCCATAAGAGAGATTAAAGAAGAAATTAATTTTGATATTACTCCAGATCAGCTTCATAAAATTGGAACAAGAAAACACCAAGTGAATCATCCTAACGGAATTATAGACAATGAATTCCATCATGTTTATATTGCCGAATTAACCGTCCCTATTAAAGATTTATCTATTCAAAAAGAAGAAGTTGACGCACTCCAACTATTCAACTTAGAAACACTTAAAAATACCAAAAATCTAGAAAACATATTGCTACCGAGATTTCATGATTATTATTGTTTTGTTTATAATGAGATATCCAAACTATTAAACTAAATATTTTAACTCTATTCTTTCAAACTAGTTTTTCTTTATTTTTTAAAATCAACCATCAAAGGGAATTAAAACCTCGGGCATCGCCCAGCGATTAAAAATCAATTAGTTATCTTTATTGAATAACTACCAAGCGATGCTATCAAAACAAGAAAAATCTATACTTAGAAGTAAGTTGTTCCGACACTTAGATGGTATAGTTACCTGTCCTGCTGCTCATGTTATACATGAAAAAGGAATTACAAATTATTTATTAGAAAGCAAATCTGTTAGTTTAACTGACCTTTCTAGTCTATTTAAAGCCAACGATGGTTATTTAAATGTTGCCTTAAGAACTTTGTGTTCACAAGGATGGCTTATACAGCATGTTGATAATAACACTAACACTGTGAAGTTTGAAATCAACGAAGATTCTGCCATAGCTTTTTCTTATTTTCATTTATATAAAGAAGCTTTCTTACTACTTAAGTTTACAGAAGCATATAGTATCAGAAAGTTTGAAACTGAACCTTTTCTAAAGCTTGAAAAGCTATATCATAACTTTAAAAACAAATTTGGCATATTAGTTCCTTCTAACCCCAAAGAAAAAGAGATTTTTGAGCAGATCTTAGCACATATCGAAGGAATTATTGTAGGACCTACCATAGTTTTATTAGGTATGAGTGGCATGTTTCATAAATATTTTATGCAAACAAAATTTACAGCTGATGAATTTCATAAAAATTCAGAAAACTTTAGTCGTTTACTGAACATTCTTACCGATTTAAACTGGTTTGACAAAACCAATGAATCGTATGAGTTTACCGATAAAGGACTCTTTTTTGCAAGAAGAGCAAGTGCTTATGGTGTAACCGTATCGTATATCCCTACACTTAGAAAGTTAGACAAGTTTATTTTTGGAGATCCAACAATGTTTGATACTGCTAGCATTCATAACGAAGAAATTCACGTAGATAGAGAAATGAATGTTTGGGGAAGCGGAGGTGCTCATGCTGCTTACTTTAGAGTGATTGATGAAATTATTATCAACTTATTTAATAAACCTATTGATGAGCAACCTAAAGGTATTTTAGATGTAGGTTGTGGTAATGGGGCATTTTTAAAACATTTATTTAACGTAATTGAAAACCAAACCAATCGCGGAAAGGTTTTAGAAGATTATCCGTTATTACTTATTGGGGTAGATTATAACGAAGCTGCATTAAAAATCACAAGAAAAAACTTAGTGCAAGCAGATATTTGGGCAAAAGTAATTTGGGGAGATATTGGAAACCCAGAAGCAATGTCTAACGATTTAAACCAAAAATATGGTATCAATTTATCAGACTTATTAAACGTTCGTACATTTTTAGATCATAATAGAATTTGGCAAGAACCAATGAGTAATACAGATATTAAAGTTACTTCGTCTACTGGAGCTTACGCCTATAAAGGAAAACGCTTAAATAACAACTTAGTTATTGAATCTTTAAAACAACACTTTAACAAATGGATTCCCTACATCAATAAATTTGGATTGTTATTAATAGAACTACATACGTCAAAACCAGAATTAGTAGCTAAAAATCTAGGAAAAACAGCAGCAACTGCTTATGATGCAACTCATGGATACTCAGATCAATATATTATTGAATTGGATGAGTATATGAAAACCATGGAAGAAATTGGTTTGATTTCTGATGGTAATACCTTTAAAAAATTTCCTAATTCAGAGCTAGCTACGGTTTCAGTAAACCTTTTTAAACCTAAAAATAAAACTCAGTAAACAATTTGTTTACTGAGTTTTATTTTATTTCGAGAGATTAATTTATGCTAAAGCTTTACTTTCTTCTTTTTAACCTCTTTCTCTTTTCCAACAGATAACATATTTGCGAACAATTTATATGCTCCAGAAACTCCTGCTGGTAATTCTCTAAAGAAACTTAAACCTGTGTACATATAATTTCCTTTTCCGTATTTAGCGATTAATAAACTTCCTTTTTTAACAGACTCTCCTTTGTCATTCATTGATAAAACAGGAGTGTATTCACTACTCCATTTATTTGGAAAATACAATCCACGTTCTTGAACCCATCCATTAAAATCGCTATTTGAAACTTTGTTTGGATAGTTTAATATCGAATGGTCCTTTGCTAACATAGTAACTTTAGCTTTTTCATCAGTTACTCTATCTCTAGACAATTGTAAGTCATAAGGAGCTTTTACATCTACTCTTCTACTAGTGTTATACTGCACAATCATATTACCTCCATTCTTTACATACTCTAACAAATACTTTTGTTTAAATTGTAATTCTGGTAATGTATTATAAGCTCTTATTCCAACAACAACAGCATCAAAATCCTTTAAATTTTCTTCGTTAATGTTTTTAGGATCAATCTCAATAACATTATACCCAATTTGACGTAAACTTTCAGGGACAGCATCACCAGAACCTTGAATATAACCAATCGTTTTTCCTATTTTCTCAATATCTAGGCGAACAACTTTTGCTTGTGATGATAATAAAACTGATTGCTTTGGAATATGATTGTAATTAATTTCAACTAACTCTTTATCATATTGCTTGTTGTCAACAGTTGCTATAGCTTTTAAAACGCCTTCTGATTGATTTTCTGATGGAGTTACTGTAAAATCAACTATTTGAACATCGTTTTTCTGCTCAATAGAAAAATTAGCATTTTTTGGAGCTACTTTCCAACCTGTAGGTACTTGTAAAGAAACTGTTCCTGAAACATTTTTAGCTCCAGATCTCACTTCTAATGATACTTGTTGTGAAGTATTATCAGAAAAAATAATTACTTTGCTATTTAATTTTGTAGTTACTTTAGGTAAAATTTCAAAAGGTTCGTAAATTTCTCCTTTATCTCTTTTAGAATAACGACGAACTACAGGAATTGTAAATGATATTGGTTTATTCTCAATCATCAAATTATATTCAACTTGAATAGGTCTAGTAGATTCTGGGTTACCAATAATTGTTTTATCATCTACTTTATACATTCCTAAATCCCAAGGTTTGCTTAACCAATAAGGAGAAGAATATTCCATATTCCCTACAGTGATATTCCCTTTAAAATTTTGTTTAGAATTAGGTACTAAATCTAAATTCTTAGAAATCAATTTATCTTCAGAATTAAACTTTATAGATGTTAATTCCATTGAAATATTACTTCGATTTAATACTTCAAAATTTACATCGACAGTTGAATTAGGTGTGGCGCTTGAAGAATTCGCAGAAGCCTCTAAATACAACCCTGCACAAGCTTTAATAATTTCTTTAATCTCTTTAGTTTTTATATTTCTCCAGTGCTTATCTTCTATCTTCTCTATTAAACCATAAGCATTCATTAAAGCATGTAAGTGTTTTGACGGATTTACAAAATCGAAATTCTTTTCTACTTCATATAAAATATCTCCGATTTCACCACCTCCTTTTACACGGTTCCAAGTAGTATTAATACCTGAAAAAATATCTTTCTTATCCTTTGGAAAATCTCCTTTTAAAAACTCAACCCATTCTGTCTGATTTCCACGAGTAGTTAATCTACCGAATCCTTGACATAAATGTTGGCTACTTGCTATAGAGGCTAATTCGTTATTAGACAACCCTTTTAACGGATAATACGTACCAATATCAAAACTTAACATCTTGCTTTTATCTGCCTCTGCAAATTTATCTCTACTACCGTAAAACCACCAAGAAGTATTAAAAAATAAACGATTTGGTTGCCATGTATTTGTATTTTTTAATTGTGAAGAATACTTCGTTTTATCTCCAGCTAAATCAAAAGCTTCCATACTTAACATTGCCGAAGAAGTGTGATGTCCGTGTGTTGTACCTGGAGTTCTGTGATTAAAACGATTGATTATTACATCTGGTTTAAACGTACGAATTGCCCAAACAACATCGGCAAGCACCTTTTCTTTATCCCAAATTTTTAAAGTTTCATCTGGATGCTTTGAATACCCAAAATCATTGGCTCTAGAAAAACGTTGTTCACCTCCATCAACTCTACGAGCTGCTAGTAATTCTTGTGTACGAATTACGCCTAATAATTCACGAATTTCAGGTCCTATTAAGTTCTGACCTCCATCGCCACGAGTTAATGACAAATAGCCTGTTCTTGCTTTTTCGTGATTCGCTAAATAAGCGATTAAACGTGTATTTTCATCATCAGGATGCGCAGCTATATACAAAGCTGAACCTAAAAAGTTAAGCTTTTGTACTTTTTCGTAAATCTGATTAGAAGTTAATTTTTGAGGTTTTTGTGCAATTATTGATACAGAAATCAATAGAAAAGAAAAGCAAAAAAGCGTCTTTTTGTACATTTTAAGTGTTTTGATTGATAAACAAATGTACTTTTTTTAGTGCTGGCTTTTTTTAAATTAACAAAATGCTAACATTTTTTATTCTAAAAAATACTCTTCCTTAAAACCAATCAAATACAATTTTTCTTGTGCACGAGTAACTGCTGTATATAACCAACGTAAATACTCGACATTGGGTCCGTCTGCTAAATAAGGTTGCTCTATAAATACCGTTTGCCACTGCCCTCCTTGAGATTTATGACAAGTCATCGCGTAAGAAAACTTTACTTGTAAAGCATTAAAGTATCTATTTTTCTTTACGCCCATAAACTGCTTGTACTTTGTTTCGTTTGCGAAATCTTCTTTTACAGCTTCGTACAATTTGTTTGATTCCTCATAAGTCAATGAGGGGCTCTCACTAGATAGTGTATCTAATAATAAAACGGTTTCAAAAGGTTTCATATCAGGATAGTCAATCATACGAACTTCTACTTCAGCGAATTTGAATCCGTATAAATCTTTAATCTTATTTATTCGCATCACTTCACAAATATCTCCATTGGCGATAAAACCAGCAGATGAAGAATCTTTTAACCAGTAATAGTTGTTTTTAACTACCATTACATAATCTCCAGTAGAAATTTCATTTTCTTGTCCACGAATTTTAGTTCTAATTTGCTCGTTATATTGGTTTGCTCTTTTATTAGAACGTACAATAATAGCAGTATCTTCTACTCCTATTTCACCGTCGTAAGCGGTTGTAATCGCATCTTGAATATCATAACCGTCTTCCAATCTTATAATATCAGGAAAACTAACATCAAATTGAAAATCAGTAGCACTGTTTTCAATTAACAAACGTAAATCGGTAGCATTTGCTAAGATTCCTGAGTTTTGTTGTTGACGCACCACTTCGTCTAACTCAATCTCTGTTACTTCTTTATTAAAATCAAAAGAAAGTCTATCTGCTTCTAAAGCAGGACTCATTGTTAACTTAACAGGTGGCAACTGCGCTGTATCTCCAATAAAAACTATTTTGCAATTTTTACCTGAATATACATATGATATTAAATCATCTAGTAAAGAACCGTTTTCAAATAATTTTGCATTTTGTTTTTCATCAGAAATCATAGAAGCTTCATCAACTATAAAAAGCGTATTTGAGTGCTTATTTGGCTGCATTACAAAATTTACAGCTCCGCTACTTTGTTTTTTAGGAAAGTATATTTTTTTATGAATTGTAAATGCTTGTCGGTTTGAATATCCTGAAATAACTTTAGCTGCACGACCTGTAGGCGCTAATAATACTGCCTTCTTACCAGCTTTCCATAAATTATGAACTACCGTACTTACAATAGTTGTTTTACCTGTACCAGCGTATCCTTTTAATAAAAATAAAGCGCGATTATTATCCTCAAAAATAAAATTAGTTAATGCATCTAATAACTCATTTTGCTTATGTGTAGGCGTGTAAGGAAACTTTTGTAATATTTCTTTATAAAATTGGGGTGCAGAATCTATCATGTTTCAAATAATGCTCAAAGATATATCTATTTATAGATAATTGTTTTTATCATTCAAAAAAAATTGTAGATTTGCGAATATCATATATTAAAAATATAAAAAAATGAATTTATTATTAATGATTTTAGCAGCTGTTGTTGTTGCAATTCTTTTAGCAGTACTTATTGTTAAATTTGTTCCTTTAAAAATGAGATGGTTAGTTTCTATTTTATTATTAGTTGCTACAGTATTTTTAGGTTATAAAATTTGGGGCGGTATTATGGAGCCTATTAATTTTGCCAAAGATAAAAAAGTACGTTATGCTAAGGTTATTAAGAATTTAAAATTAATTCGTGATGCGGAAGTAAAGTATAAAGATGTACACGGAACATATACAAATAGCAAAGATTCTTTATTAAACTTTATTCAAACTGGTAAATTAGCTTTAACTGAAACTACAAACGTTGAAGAAAAAGTTGATAGAGGCGGTGGAATTTTCGTTACTATATCTAAAAAGAAAGTTGATACTATTGGTTACGAACCAGTAATGAAGTATTTCGAAGGAAAAGATTACCAAAACATGTTTAATGTTCCTGGTACTGACAAACAATTTAAATTAGCTACAGATCAAGTTGAAAAAGTTGCAGGCTTAATCGTTCCTGCTTTTGAAGCTAAAATAGACAAAGCTTCTATTTTAAAAGGTATGAATAACTCTCTAGTTAAACAAGAATTAGAAGCAATTGAAACTGACCAAATTAAAGGTGAATTTGTTTCTGTTGGTTCTTTAACTGAAGTAACTACTGGTGGTAACTGGCCTCCATATTACGATAAAGGTGAAGCAATTGCAAAAGAAGACAAATAAAACTAACGCTTTTTCGCAGCATAAAAATCTATCCATCCAATTTAGTTTGGATGGTTTTTCTTTTTGTATTTCTAATTCAGAAACAACCGAAAAGATATTGCTTACACAGTATTCTTTTGATAAATCTGTAAACTCACCTGAGCTATTATTAGAAAAAATCATTCACATTTTTGCGATTGATAAAGATTTACAACAAGATTTTGTTTCAGTTTTTGCTGTCCATCAAAACAATTTATCTACACTAGTTCCTGATGAATATTTTGATCGAAATAACTTAGTGCCGTATTTAAAATATTCAGTTAAAACATTAACTACCGATTTTATTACTTACGATTCTTTAACTACTGTAAATGCACATACAGTTTACATTCCGTATGTAAACATTAATAATTATTTGTTTCAAAATTTTGGAGAGTTTGAGTATAAACATCATTCAACTATTTTAATTGATAAAGTTTTAGAGTACTCAAAAGAGAATGCTGATCGTCAATTTTTTGTTCATGTTTTAGAAAATCAACTTGATATTGTTGTTTGTAAAAACGATCAATTAATTTTTCATAATTCATTCTCATTTAATTCGAAAGAAGACTTTATTTATTATATTCTTTTTACTGCTGAACAGTTACAAGTGGATCCAAATATATTTCATTTAACTTTTATTGGTGCTATTGAAAAAGAATCAGAATTATATACCATTACTTATAATTACGTTCGAAACATTCATTTTATAAGCCCTATTTCTAATTTCTTTGCGAGTAGTGAAGATTTTTCTAATCATTCTAATTTTATCTTAGTATCCTAATGAGAATTATTTCTGGAAAACATAAAAGCAAACGAATTTCTGCTCCAAAAAAATTACCTGTCCGTCCAACAACAGATATGGCGAAAGAATCCTTATTTAATATTATAAACAATCTATATTATTTTGATAATATCTCTGTATTAGATTTATTTGCTGGTACAGGAAACATTAGTTATGAGTTTGCATCACGTGGTACAAAAACAATTCATTCGGTAGATGGGCATTTTGGATGTGTGAAATTTATCAATCAAACCTCTGATGAGCTTGAATTAGATATTAATGCATATAAAAGTGATGTATATAAGTTTTTAGAAAAAACTGCGCTTAAAAGTGACATTATCTTTGCTGACCCTCCTTACGATTTTGAAGAAGCTCAGTTTTTAAAAATTGCTGATCTTGTATTTGAAAGAGAACTTTTAAACGAAGATGGAATTTTAATTATAGAACATTCTAAACATACCGATTTAACGCAACACCCAAAACACAGCTACGATAAGCGTTATGGCGGAAATGTGTTTAGTTTTTTTGAATTATAAAAAAACTCTTACATTTCCATTAGTCACCTTACCTAAAACGATTACTAATTTTAATACAAAAAGAGATTTACAATTATGTAAATCTCTTTCACGTCTAGTATAGAATTCTCCCCGAATACAATTCTATTTTTTAATTTTTCGTTTAATCTTAATCAAAACCGCCGCCTGGAGGACTTTGTGCTTGTGCTTTTTGCGGATTTAATATCATATAAGTACCTAAAGCTGTTAATGCAGCGTATTTACTATAGGATCCTATTTTTTTAAGAGCTTCTTTTCTAGTTATTTCGTTCTTTTTTTTCATAATAAATATGTTACTCTAAAATTAATTTTGTCGTTTTAAAACTGCTTTCCGTTTTTAAATTTGCTATGTACACAGTTCGTACTAATGATTTTGGTAAGTTTATACTATTATTATCCTGAATTGTAAAAGTATATTTAAATACTTCTTTACCTAATAAATCATATAAATGTAATACAGCCTTCTCTCCCTCAACTCCTTTTATTTCTAGCCTACGCTTATCTGATAAATATATTTTTAACTTTTCATCAATAGGCTCAAGATCTTTAATTGTTAAGTCTTTAGTAGAAGTATGTAAATAAAACCTACCTGTTCCTAAAAAAGGTTCAGCAGTTGTAATTGTATATTCATCATCTCTTTCTTGTAAACGCGTAAACGTTTCTTCTAATTTATCTTCTAAAAAGATATTTATACCTTCAGGGATATTTTTGGAATTTAACTTAAACTTTAAGTTTTTATTCTCATCAGATACGATTCCTATTGGTACAACCATTTTCTCATAGCCTTTCGAAGGTAAGCCCTGCAATGCATACGCTTTTCCATTACTATTTACTAAATGAGTATATATATCTACTTTTTTAGATTCTGCACTAAATACCTCAGCATCATAGCCTATATCTAAATCCGTAGTGGTATCTTCCATATAGATAATATCTGTAGATTTAGTTACTTTTTTATTTTTCTCTTCATACTCAAGTATTAATTCTATTTCAAAACGACTATTTGTATTTCTATGAAAAACATCTGTTGTTTGATGCTCCATAAAACTCTTTGGAATAGATATTGTTCCTCCTCCTGCATTTGATTCTACGAAGAATCCTTGACCTGGAGCCAAATATGCTGTACTTGTGTTTAAGTGATTATAGGGTTTATATTGCGTTCCATCCCATAGATATACCGCTAAATTTGATGATAATACTCCTTGGTTTTCAGTAAGAAAATTACTTACTGCTGCTGAGTTACTTATTGGTAAAAACGCTGGGTATGGATTTGCTATTAAATTCCAACTATTTTTTGTTCCTTCTACTATATTTATAGAAGCATTAGTCGTTTTATAATTCCCTCTAAAGATATAATCTCCTGTTTCTGCTCTCAACATTGAATAGCCTTTTCCATTTATAAAATTACCAGAACTGGCAAGGTCTGCTACTAAAACATAATCCCAACCCACTTGATCTGATGGTTTGTTATTATTATACGGTGCAATTCCATATTTATCTCCAGCTGTATTGGTTTTTATTTTGTTTTCAACATTTTGCACAAAAGATTCTATCCCTTGATTCTCTACTGGTGCTCCAACCAAATGCCATGTATCACTTACCGAACGTTTATATGTGATGGTACCAATAACGCTTCCTTTAGCTATTAAAGATGCATCAGCGTTTAATGTAAGCTTATTATTTGTTGTGATATTTTCTTCTACCGTTAAGCCTGTTTGTGTTTGCAATTCTAAATTAGCATTGGTGTCTATATATAAACCCAATACTTTCTTACTTCCAGTTGTAATAACTGGCATATTGGTTACTCCATTAGGTATTACAGCTATTTTAGTTTCTGTTGGCTCTCCATTACTCCAATTTATATTTGTTACCCAATTAGTATCTGTAGCACCTGTCCATCTTGTAGTTTCATCTTTATATTCATAAGCACCAATATCAATTATGCCTACTTTTCTCGGATTTCCAATAATATCTTTTGAATTGGTGTTTGATGCTGAGTTCCCTGCATTTATTGCTAATGAAACTATATCAAGTTCATAAGCTCCATTTAAAAAACTTGGATCTGTATTTATAGAAACTGCTGTACCTTCAGTAACACCACCACCATTTCCTCCTGCAGTTGGTAGGCTTGTATTTTTTAAAATACTATATGAAAGGTTAACTGTAGTTGCTTGGTAGTTATTAATATCTGGATTTGATGTAGCCGCTGTATTATCCGCAAAAATACAGTTTACTATTTCTGAATTTACATTATAAATATGTATTGCTCCACCTATTGGCGCTGTATTAGCTACAAAAGTATTGTTTATAATACTAGCTGTTCCTGTTTGCGGAGATATTGCTCCTCCAGCATTTGAAGCTGTATTATTATAAAATATATTATTAATTAATTTTAAATCTGTACCATACACTATCAAAGCTCCACCAACACCATCTGCTCCTGATCCAGGAGCATTATTAAACCTAAAAACATTATTACTTAAAGTAACATTATTACTGTTTACAAATATTCCACCTCCTGCACGATCATCTAAAACCGTATTATCGTCAGCATAAGAGCTTTCTATAAAAAAACCATCGATAACAATATTATCTCCTATTGTTTTCACAATAGTATGAGTATCACCAGCACCTACACTTCCAATATTACTTATATCTCCGCTTAAGTAGGTAATGTTTCCATTAAAACCTGTTTTACGTTCATCTAATGTTGTTTCAGTTCCATCAAACCCTCCATAAACCTGCATATCTGCAGGTATACTAATAGGTGTGGTTTCACTCATTGGTTTATATACGCCAGAAGCTACCCAAATTTCATTAATATTAGAACAATACTGAGTATGTGTTAATGCCGATTGTAAACTGATATAAGCATTTGTCCAATCACTACCATTATTATTTCCTGTTGCTGAAGCGTGTACATATAGCCTATTATCACTACAGTCATAAGCATACTCGCAGTATTTAAAATTATCTATAGCAATATATCTAAATGCTCCACCAAGCGTTACTTCTATTTCATCTACATCTGTAGTAGAATAATCTGTTCCTCCTTCAGTGACAAAATTCCATGTAAAAAAACCTTGTGTACTTCCTAATAAATTTGGAAATCCTGAAGATTTAGTAACAGAAAATTGTTCTACTCCATCCAGTTTTCCTTTTACAGTTAAGGTTCCATCATTTGTTGGTGTTGTTCCGTTTGTTTCTGAAGATACATATACTTCCATACTACCCATATTAACAATATCGGTATTAGTTATAGAAATGCTGTATGTTTTTCCTGTTCCTTGATCTGGTGTATTATCTAAAAAACGGTCAGAACCTCCAGCACCTGCATTATCAAATTGTTTTACTTTAAAATTTGAAGTTCCAGTCGTAAATGGAATAAATCCAGTTGTCCAAGAGAAACTATCATTAGCCAAAGCTTCAAAGGTTTCTACTTTACAGCTGGTAACGAGATGTACTTGTCCTGAGATATAAGGATCTGGTGGTGTATTACCATCAGTATCAGCAATATTAGTTCCTGATTTTAAATCTAATCGAATACTTCCTTCTCCTGAAATACCATTAATATTAACTGTATATGTATTACCTGAACCAGAAATACTGTTGACAGTTCCCATAGCCGTTCCTGTAGTAGTTACTAAAAAATCGTCCGTAGTAACATTTACAGCGCTTTCATTAAACACTACTTGATAATCAACAGTAGTAGCATTTGCTACTGGATTTCCTATCAGCTTAATGTTTTGTACTATTGGCGGGTTGGCTGCTGAGGATGCTTCACAATGATCAAAATTATCTAGACCTATATATTTGAATGCACCACCTAACTCTATTTCTAGTTCATCAATATTTGTTAAACTATAATCACTACTACCTGCAGTAGCAAAATCTAAAATAAAAAATCCATTATCAGCTCCTGTATGTGTTGTTGGAAACCCGGAACTTTTAGTAATTGTAAACAATGTACTTCCTGTTAGTTTTCCCCTAACAATTAAAGAACCATCATTGGTAGGTGTAGTTCCATCTGTTATAGAAGAAAGATACATCTCCATATCATCCACAGTAAATAATTCTCCTCCAGAGGTTTTTATACTATATTTTTTTCCTGTTCCTTGGTCATTTTTATTGGATAGAAAATGATCGGAATCAGCTGCTCCAGCATCGTTTAAAAATTCGACACTAAAATTTGAAGTGGCGGTTGTAAAATTTACTCCATTACTGGCAAAAAAAGTACTCCCTGCTGAAACACTTTCAAAAGTTTCTATAAAGCATCGAGAAACTGTATGTATAGTTCCGTTGGTAAATGGTGGAGGTGGTGAATTACCTAAATCATCTGCAATATTGGTATTGGCTTCTAAATCTAAGCTAATAGTTCCTTCTCCAGAAATATTGTTAATGGTTACTGTGTAAGTTGTGCCAGAACCTGATACTGAAGCTATATTTCCAGAAGTTCCAAAGGCATCAATTAAAAAATCATCTGTAGTTACATTATTGGCATTTTCATTAAAAATTACTGTGTAGCTGATGGATGTAGCTGTGGTTGGCGGTGTGCTGTTTAATGTTATAGAATTTACCACTGGAGGATCCGTATTTAAGACCTCAGCACCAAACTCAAAATTATCTATAGATGTATACTGAAAAGCTCCTGCATGAGATATTTCTAATCTATCAATATTCATACTACTTACATCTCCTACTCCTGGTAATGCTGCAAAATTAAGCTTGAAATACCCGTTGGCAGGATCTGCTAACGTTGTGGGAAAACCCGAGCTCTTTGTATAGGTAAAAACAATAGTAGACCCTATTTTACCTGTAAATGTCATGGTACCATCATCTGTAGGAAAACTTGCATCTGCATGAGAAGAAACATATACTTCCATCGTTTTCATGGTAAACAAAGTTGCTCCGCCCGTGAGACTTATTGTATATGTTTTATTTATACCAATATCATCTAAATTATCTAAAAAATAGTCTGAATCTCCTGCCCCTGCATCATTTAAAAATTCAGTATCAAATGTAGCTGGAACGGTAAATGTGTACCCATTATTTGTAAAACTAGTTGCCCCTGTACCTAAAATTTCAAAAGTTTCAAGCCCTTGAGAGTTTATATTAAAAGAGCACAAGAACAGCAATAATATACTAAAGTAATAATTTCTCATGTTTTTTGGTTTGGTTAAAATATAACAAGAAAGATAGATGAAATCATCTACCTTTCATAAGGTAAAACCCCTAGCTTCTTGAAGGAAAAATACCAAACAATGCTATACAATAATTAACAACTAAGTATGGCGGTCTATTTTCATGTCCTAGACCATTTCCTATACTTAAGGTTTCAACAGCATCAGCTGCCATATCAGTATTTTTATTCGTAGCGTATTTACCTTCTACTGCCCAATAGTGATTGTCTGGATTATCAGATTCTCCACCTCTTCCTACTGGATTAGCTGCATGTGCTACGGCTGGATGTTTGTGTGGAGGTAGTTGGCCTTCAGTTAAAACTACTTCTTCTACTCCTCCTTTAGCCCCTAGTTTATAGTTACTAAGTCCAGGTCCTTGCCCTGGAGAAATTGGCACTCTTCCTCGTAAATCGGGCAATGCAAAAGTTGTTCTTCCATCGCCTCCATACGTTGTTCCTAAAAGAGAGAAAAGTGCTGTATTTGATGAAATTTGTAATAATTGTCCTTCGCATTTTGCCCAACCTCTTGGGGCAAAATTAAAACCGAATGCTTGTATTTGTCCTATAAATGGGTCCATAATTAATTGTTTTTTTAGTTAGTTAATAGTTATTTTTTTATTGTTAATTCTGGTAAGCTTATCATTACCATTGTTCCATTTTGAGTAGAAAGTGTATAGCTTCCATATTCATCAATTACAAGGGTAAGCTCTCCTCCTCCTTCGTAGCGATAATATGCTTCTACAGTATGAGTTCTTACTAATATTCCCCAATGCTCTTTAGGATAATCATAGCCAGGAATTTTGTTGGCGGCTAAGTCAATAAAATTAAGAACTCCCATTCCTGGAACTTTTAAATAACCGCTGCCCATATTATTAAAAGTTGCAGTAACTCCTCTATTAACAGGCCCGTCTCCTTTTCCATCAATATGAATTAAGCAGTTATACCGATAATTGTTTGTAATGTGTAGTGTGTACATAATTGTTTGGTTTAAATATTTTAAAGTAAAACTACTCTAAATGAAAAAGCAAAAGAATACGTATCAATGTCAAATATTACGTAGGGGTACGTAACTTTCTGTAAAGTTTAAAGTAAAAATATGTTATAGGAAACTATTTACATTAAAAGTATTACTTCACGGTATTCTTTTACCCAATAAGAAAGTGGGTCAGATGAGGAATTAATGTCTAATTTTGAAATAATATTAGAGCGATGTTTTTGAACTGTACGTAACGAAATATGTAAGTTTTCGGCAATCTCTTTTGATGTTTTTTCTTGAGCTATTAAACGTAAAATAGTCCTTTCAGATGGGGTAAGTAAGTTTATTTTTTTTAACTCAGCAGATACTGAATTATTAAAAATTGAAGTAAAAGTTTTACTGAAATATGTTTCTCCTCTTAGCACTCTTTGTATCGCTATATGTACTTCTGAAAAAGGTTCGTCTTTTAATAAGTATCCATTAATATTCAAATTACTAGCTTGAATAATAAAACTTTTTTCTTTATGATAGGTAAGTGCAATAAATTTAGTTTGTACATTGGCTTCATAAGCTTTCTTAATAATTTCGAAACCGGAAAGCATTGGCATTTCTAAATCTAAAATAGCTATTTTTGGATTGTGTTTTATAATAGCATCCAATGCTATTGCACCATTTTCTGCTTTTGCTACAATATTATATCCATAAGCTTTTAATTCTTGATATAATCCATTAAGTAAAATTGGATGGTCATCGGCAATGATTATAGAAATATTATTGGGCATTTAAATTGGTATTTTTACATTTAATTTTGTTGGGCTATTTTTCTCACTATCAATAAATAGCTCGCCTTTTAGCATTTTTATACGTTCGCTCATCGTTTTTAGTCCTAAACTCTTACTCGTTCGTAATTTTTTAGCCACGTCAAAGCCTTTTCCGTTATCTTCTATTTTAATAAGAATATTCTTATTGGTTTTATTAATTTCTACTAAAACCGCAGTTGCTTGTGAATGTTTTACTGTATTATTAATACTTTCTTGTACAAATCTATATAAATTTAATTCATTCTCTTTAGATAAAATAGCATCGATATTTTCTACATCTACCGTAAAAAATAATTCAGTTTTTTCATCTACATTGTTAATCATTGCTTTTATAGCTTCGGTTAATCCTAAATTTTCTAGGACTGCTGGATGTAAAGCTCTACTAATATTTCTAATATCATTTAAAACAGTACCTGTTAGCTCTGATATTTCTGACTGTTTATTATTTTGTGATTTTATTTTTAGTAAAATGAGCTTTTGTCCTATACCATCATGTAATTCTCTAGATAAGCGAGTTCTCTCTTCTTCTTGCCCTATTAATAAATTTTGTGTAAGCTGAGCTTGCTTTTTTTGTCTCTCAACAGCAAATTTCCTTGAACGAAACAGGTAAATAGTTAAAAAGAGTCCTAATAAGGTAATTGTTCCAAATACAATAAATCTATTTTTTTGTTTATTGGTCACATCAAGAAGTAAAATTTCAGATTTTTGATTCTTAATTTGTAAATCTTTTTTCTCAGTTTCATAAACTGTTTTTGCATACGCAAATCGTCTTTTAGAATTAGATCTATTAATAGAATCTTTTAATGCAGTGTATTTTTTGTAATGGAATAAAGATTTATCAGTATTCTCTAGGTTTTCATACGTTTTTGCCAATAAATACTCTACTTCTAGTAATCTGCCACTTTCTTTAGATTCATATAAATTCAATAATTTTTTTTGGGCTGAAACATAGTCTTTATTAGCAAATGAATTATAGGCAGATGCTGTTTGATAATACCCCAATAAAAAAGGGTTCTCAGTATGTTTTTTAGCTAATACATCTAATCTTTTTTTATAGTAATTAGAAGAATCGATTTTTTGCTCTTGGGCATAGGTAGATACTGCAAAAGATAAAGTTAAAAAGTTTACAATTTCTTTCAGACTAGAATCATTATACTTATTCTTTAAACCTTCTCTTGTATGATGTAATGCTAATTCTGTGTTTCCTAAAAACTGAGCATCCATTGTAGCCCTTATCCTTGCCATTGCAGCAACTTGTTCTTTATTTATTTTTGGAGCTAATAGATAGATGGTTTCTCGTTCTTGAGCAGCTTCATCATATAAACCATTATCACTAAAAAGAGTACTTAGCCCGTTTTTAGTCCATAATAAAAACAAGGTGTCCTTTTGCTTTGTAAATAATTTCTCTGCTTTTTTAAAATAATTTACACTTTCGGAAACTTTACTTAAAGCGGTTGAAACCTCACCTGCTTTTAAGTAAGAATACGCAAAATTATATGAACTAGAATCTTGTTCTTTTTCAAAATAAGGAATAGCAACTCCTGTTAAAAAGGTAAATGCCTTCTTTTGTTGGTGATTATAAATTAAACTTTCAATATAGTTGATATAAAAATCACCAATCTCTTTTTTATCAGTGCATTTTTTTAAACTAGTTGTAAATATCTTTAAGATTGAATCCGCTTTTTTATGAGCTATATTTTTATAGATATAATAGTTAGCTAGTTTATTAGTAAAACGTAAAGCATAATCCCAGTTTTCATGCTTATTAGCTAATGTTAAATGTGCTATTAACCTTTGCTCATAGTTTTTTGACTCTTGCAAAGAATCATTTTCTACTAAAAGATAAAAATCATTTAGCTTTTCAATATCAGTTTTCTTCTGACAAAAAGAATAACTGCCAATTGAAAATAAAAGACAAAAAAGAAAAAGTTTTTTCAAATTGATTTTTTAGTAAAAAGTAAATATAATTTTTTTTTTAAAATTTTACTAAAACAAAGAATAATCTCAAACCTATATCCTTTTTTATTTTTAAATAGAAAAACTAAACATCCTATTTACATGAAACTTATTACATAAATATTGAGTAACAAAAAAGGAAGCAAAATTGCTTCCTTTTTATTTATATTCTAAGTATTCTAAGAATACATTTTTTGTCTTAACTCTTTTATTTTAGGGTCACTTAAGTAATCTTCGAAAGTTGAATATTTATCAATCGCCCCTTTTGGGGTAATTTCTATAATTCTATTCGCAACCGTTTGTGCAAACTCATGATCATGTGTTGAGAATAACACAGTACCTTTAAAATTAATTAACGAGTTGTTTAATGCTTGAATAGATTCTAAATCTAAGTGATTCGTTGGTTCATCTAACATTACAACGTTAGCACGAGTCATCATCATGCGAGATAGCATACAACGAACCTTCTCTCCTCCTGATAATACATTACTTTTCTTTAAAGCTTCTTCTCCTGAGAAAATCATCTTTCCTAAGAAACCTCTTAAAAACACTTCTTCTCTCTCTTCTTCTGTTTGAGCATATTGGCGTAACCAATCTACTAAATTTAATTCTCCATTCTGGAAAAACGAAGAATTATCTGCTGGCAAATATGATTGTGTTGTAGTTACACCCCAAGAATATTTTCCTGAATCTGCTTCTACATTGCCTGAAATTATTTGATAAAATTCAGATACCGCTTTAGAACTCTTTGAAATAATAGCAACTTTATCTCCTCTGTTTAAGTTAATATCAACATTTGCAAATAAAGCTTCTCCCTCGAAAGACTTAGACAAACCTTCTATATTTAAAATTTGATCTCCTGCTTCTCTATCTCTTTCAAAAATAATTGCAGGATAACGACGTGATGATGGCTTAATTTCATCTACGTTTAGTTTTTCAATCATTTTTTTACGAGAAGTAGCTTGTTTTGATTTTGCTACATTCGCAGAAAAACGACGGATAAATTCTTCTAACTCTTTCTTTTTATCTTCTGCTTTTTTGTTTTGTTGCGCACGTTGTTTCGCTGCTAATTGCGAAGATTCATACCAAAAAGTATAATTTCCTGAGAAATGGTTAATCTTACTAAAATCGATATCAGAAATATGCGTACAAACCGCGTCTAAAAAGTGACGGTCATGCGATACAACGATTACTGTATTATCATAATTTGCTAAAAAATTTTCTAACCAAGCAATTGTTTCAAAATCCAAGTCATTGGTAGGCTCATCCATAATTAACACATCAGGATTACCAAATAAACATTGTGCTAATAAAACACGTACTTTTTTCTTAGAATCTAAATCTGCTAATAAAGTGTAATGATCTTCTTCTTTAATACCTAAATTTGATAGCATTGTAGCTGCTGAAGAATCAGCATTCCAACCATCCATTTCTTCGAAACGAACTTGTAGCTCCCCTATTTTTTCAGCATTTTCATCAGTATAATCGGCATATAAAGCATCTATTTCCGATTTTATTTTATGTAGTTCTTTATTTCCCATTAATACAGCCTCTAAAGCAGTATACTCATCAAAAGCATAATGATCTTGAGTTAAAACCGACATTCTCTTTCCTGGTTCTAAATGTACTTGACCAGAGGTTGGGTCTTGTTTTCCTGATAAAATCTTTAAAAAAGTAGATTTCCCTGCTCCATTTGCCCCGATAATACCGTAGCAATTTCCTTGTGTAAACTTCGTGTTTACTTCATCAAACAAAACACGTTTTCCAAACTGAACTGATAAATTAGAAACTGATAACATTTATAATTTTTTAAATTTCGTGCAAAAGTATAAAATATACTGGCTTAAAAAGAATTTGCAAGAAAATATTTAACATCTTACATTTGACGCTTTTAATTCTTTTAACAACGAATTAACAAGCATATTATAAAGAGATGGCTATTTTTGAACACTATATCTTTATTAAGGTAACAACAAGCACATGACGAGATTTTTAGTACCCCTTATTATTATAATATTTATCGGATGTAATAATTCCGATAAGCCAAAATCTACTTATTTTGGAGGTAAGATTATTAATCCAAAATGTAGTTATGTTACGCTGTCTGATAATTATAATTTTAATGATACAATTCATTTAAATAAAGACAATACTTTTCTTGGCTCATATAAAGAATTTAAAGAAGGATTATATCTTTTCGAGCATGGCCCAGAACATCAATATGTATATCTTGAACCAAACGATAGTCTTCTTTTTCGTTTAAATACATGGGATTTTGACGAATCATTAGTATTTAGCGGTACTAATGCTGCTCGAAACAATATATTAATTGAGTCTTTTTTACAATCAGAATATGATGACAAAAAAATTTCTGGCTTTTATAAGCTTTCACAAAGCGAGTTTTTAAATAAAATAGATTCTATAACGAAAATTAAACAGAACGCTATTGAAAACTATAAAAATAGAGTTGATGAAGGATCGGAAGAGTTTTTGAAAATCTTAGATGTTGCCTTACTTTATCCTATTTACAGTAAATTAGAAAAGTATGCTTCACATAATTTTTCTAAAAAAGAATCTGAGAAATTAGTAGACTCTTATTTTAATTACAGAGCCAAAACAAATTCTAATAGAGATTCTTTAATGTTTTTTGGTCCTTACTATCGTTTTATGATTGAAAAGTTATACAACGAAGTATATCAGAAAAATATTGAAAATGGTAATTCTGATAACTTTACCATTGATTTATTAAATAATATTGATTCTAAAATATCATCAGAAGAAATAAAGAATAAGTTATTATACAATACGCTAATCCGTCATTTCTTTAAAGAACCTAAAAGTACAAGTGAAAGTAAAGCATTTTATACTTTTTTTAAACTGAATACTAGTATTGATCAGAAGAAAAATGTTCAAAGGTTGATTAACGACCTTAAATTATTAAAAACAGGAGAAAAATTATCTTCTTTTAATTTAATAGATGCCACTGGTGAATTAAAAAGTATTGCTCAAATTACAAAAGGAAAAAACTCTGTTATTCTTTTCAAAAATTATAAACACGCTTCTGATGAATGGGTGTCTTCTAGAATAAATCATCTAATAAAAAATAATCCACAGGTAGAGTTTGTAGTTGTTAACTTATGTGATTCATCAAAAAGATATACTAAAAATATTGATATTAAATATCAATACAAACTCACTAAACAAAGTAACATTTGTGATTTTTCTTCAAGTAAATTTCCTAGAATGGTCTTAGTAAACAAAAAAGGAATAATTCAAAATGGATACACTAGCTTGTCCGCTAAAGATATAGGCTTGCAAATCAATGATTTAAAAAATAAATAATCTTCTTTATTTAATTTAATGTATCTTTGCCCGATTTTATTTTCGAAATAAATAAAGTTATAGATTATAACTACCAGATTATTAGTAACATAATCTATTGTCCAAATAAGAATCAGGTTTACAGATACTGGCGTCTGTGAATCTAAATGAACACAGACGTTACATATGTCAACATTTTTAGATTTAGGCTTAAAAGAGCCTATCAACAAAGCATTAACAGATTTAGGTTATGAAAAGCCTACTGTAATTCAAGAAAAAGCAATTCCTCAAATTATTTCTTCAACTGAAGATTTAAAAGCATTCGCTCAAACAGGAACTGGAAAAACAGCTGCATTTAGTTTGCCAATTATCGAGCAAATTAATTCTTCTGACAAAAACACTCAAGCTATTATCTTATCTCCTACTCGTGAACTTGCTGTTCAGATAGGAAACAACATTAAAGAATTCTCTAAATACATACCAAACTTAAAAGTGGTAACAGTATATGGTGGTTCTAATATTGAAGAACAAATAAGAGGGTTAAAAAGAGGCGCACAAATAGTAGTTGGAACTCCAGGTAGAACTGTAGATTTAATAAACCGTAGAGCTTTAAAATTAGGAAACGTAAAATGGTTAGTTTTAGATGAAGCTGACGAAATGCTTAATATGGGGTTCAAAGACGAGCTTGATAAAGTATTAGACGCTACTCCAGAAACCAAACAAACATTATTATTCTCGGCAACCTTCCCTAGAGAGGTAGAAGCAATTGCGAGAAACTATATGACAAAACCTGTTGAAATTACTTCAGGAGAAAAAAATCAAGGATCAGATAACGTAACTCACGAATACTATGTAGTAAACGAAAGAACACGTTACCAAGCCTTAAAAAGAATTGCTGATGTAAATACTGATATTTACGCAATTATTTTCTGTAGAACAAGAAGAGAAACACAAGAAGTTGCTAATAACCTTATAAAAGATGGTTATAGTGCTGATGCATTACATGGAGACTTATCTCAACAACAAAGAGATAGTGTTATGGGTAAATTTCGTAAAAGAACCATCCAAATTCTAGTAGCTACTGATGTTGCTGCACGTGGTATTGACGTTACTGATTTAACACATGTTATTAACCATAAATTACCAGACCAAATTGAAAACTACAATCACCGTAGTGGTAGAACTGGTAGAGCTGGTAATAAAGGTATTTCTGCAGTATTAGTAAATAATAAAGAAAAAGGTAGGTTACGTGCTATTGAGCGTATCATTAAAAAGAAGTTTATAGCAACTAAAGTACCTACTGGTAAAGAAATTTGCCAAAATCAATTAATGCATTTAATTGATAAAGTAAAAGCTACAGAGGTTAATACTGAACAAATTTCTGAATTCTTACCAAGTATCTATGAGAAATTAGAAGATTTAACTAGAGAAGAATTAGTACAAAAATTCGTTTCATTAGAGTTTAACAAATTTTTATCTTACTATAATAAATCTGACGATTTAAACGACATATCTAATAGAGATAGTTCTAGAGGAAGATCTAATGATGAAAACATGACTCGTTTCTTCATCAACTTAGGTAGAAAAGATAAATTAAATCCAGCTTCTTTAATCGGTTTAATAAACGATCAGAAAATTGCTGATAAAATTGAAATCGGAGCAATTGATATTTTAGATACATTCTCTTTCTTCGAAATTGACAAGAACTTTGAAAAAGAAACATTAGATGCTTTTGGCGCTAATGATCCTGATTTTAATGGACGTTCTGTAAATATTGAAATTACTAAATCTAACCGTGGTGGCGGTGGCGGAAGAAAGTCTCGTGGTGGAGGTGGCTTCGGCGGAAGAAGAAGAAATGGTGGAAATGATAGAGGTCCTAGAGGAGGATCTAGAGATTCTAACAGAGGAGATTCTAGAAGACGTAGCGACAACAGATCTTCTTCTCCAAGAAGAAGCAGTGGAGATAGTAATGCTTCTGCTGGATTCGGTAGAAAGCGTAAAAGAGATTAAAACAAACAATCTTATATAAATAAAAAAACAGCTCATAATGAGCTGTTTTTTTATGTTATAAAGTTTTAAAAATAACCTTTTTTTATTGATTACCTAAAATAATTGGCATTCCGCTTTTTCCAGCACCTATCAATACTACTTTGCTATTTGGAGATTCTGATAGTTTTAAAGTAGCTTCAATACCTTTGTCTTGTAAAATTTTATCTGTTAAAGAAGCACTTAAAATCTTATTTGCATCAGCTTTACCTTTTGCTTCAATAATTTGCTTTTCAGCTTCTTTTTGGGCAGTAACTAATCTAAACTCATACTCTAAAGACTCTTGCTCTTGCTTTAACTTACGCTCAATTGCCGACTTAATAGTTACAGGTAAAGTAACATCTCTAACTAACACTTCATTTAACTGAATGTGTTGCTTATCTAAAATCTTTTTAGTCTCTTCAAAAATTTCAGTTTGAATTACGTCTCTTTTACTAGAATATAATTGTTCTGGAGTATAACGACCAACAACACTACGCGCTGCAGAACGAATAGCTGGTTGAATTACTCTCGACACATAATTTTCTCCTTTTTCTTGATGTAACAACCCTAAGTTTTCTGCTTGAGGTTGAAACCATGCTGATGCTTCTAATTGAATTTCTAATCCGTTAGAAGATAATACTTGCATTTTTTCAAATATCTCTTGCTGACGTACTTCGTATACAAATACTTTATTCCAAGGTGCTACTATTTGGAAGCCCTCTCCCATTGGCGGTTCATCAGTTACAACTCCTCCTCCAAATGTTTTATATAAAACACCTGCTTCACCAGATTTGATTGTTACAGTTGATTTTGCAAACATTATAATTACTAATACTGCAATAATACCTAGTAAAATTCCACCCTTAGGTAATTGAAAATCTAATTGTTGTCTATTATTATTCATTTTTAATTTTAATTTTTCTTTTTCAAATATACAATTAATCACAATCAAGATACTCACAATCTTCATCTATATGTTCAAACTCTAGAGTAACATGTTCTAAATGAAATTCGTCATGTAATATTTTTCTAATAGATTTCTTCAAATCTAAAGTAGATAGCACATTCAACTCTTTATCATTTAAAACTATATGTACCGTTAATATGTTATACTCTCCGTCCATAGACCATAAATGACAATCGTGAACATTATTAATTTCATTAAACGACAACAACCTTTTTTCAATCTCTTCTATATCTATTTCTTTAGGTGTTCCTTGTAATAGAATTCGCAAGCTCTCACTTACATTTTTATACACGTTAAACAGCACAAAACCTGCTATTAATAAAGAGAGAATTGGGTCTAAAACTGGTACATCCCAAAACTGCATTATTATACTTGCTACAAGCACAGCTACCCAACCTAACACATCTTCTAACAAATGAAGCATTACTACACGCTCATTGATTGTTTTTCCTTTTTTTAAGTTTAAAACTGCAGCGCCATTTACAATGACTCCTAAAATTGCTATCCACATCATTCCTTTAGCATCTGCTTGCTCAGGATTGATAATTCTTGGAATAGCCTCTTTAATAATGAAAATTGAACCTATAATTAACACTATTGAATTTACAATAGCTCCCATTAATGAAAACCTGCGATAACCATACGAAAACTTAGGGGTTGAACCTTTTCCTGATAGTTTTTGAAAATACCATGACAAGCCCAAAGTTAAACTATCACCTAAATCATGCAAAGCATCAGACATAATTGCCAAACTATTAGTTAAAACACCACCAATAAGTTCGATAATAGTAAAAGTTAAATTTAAAAAAAACGCTGTACGAATGTTTTTTGTTGTACTGTGATGAGAATGGTGATTATGATTATGCCCCATGTTTTTGAATTAAGACTTTTAAATTACTAAAAAGATGCAAAAAAAGAGGAGCAATACTAGTCATGGTCGGAAGAAAAAATCTTCCGACTTTTTTATTTTCCGTCGGTTATAATTTTGGCTTTAATTATTTGAT
>CANNGJ010000006.1 GCA_947504185.1 uncultured Tenacibaculum sp.
AATCAAATAATTAAAGCCAAAATTATAACCGACGGAAAATAAAAAAGTCGGAAGATTTTTTCTTCCGACCATGACTAGCAATTTGCTTCTCTTTTTTATTTATTCAACTATTTTAAAACAGCTTTTCATTTTTTACTTTTTGATATTCATCAACAATAGATTCTAAAACTTCTTTCGCTGATTTAATTTCATGTATCAAACCTGCTACTTGTCCTATTTCTAGTTCTCCATCCTCTAAATCACCTTCAAACATTCCTTTTTTAGCTCTAGCACGTCCTAACAACTCTTTAATCTGATCTACCGTTGGGTTTTGCTGATATAATTCTTGTACTTCCTGGTAAAACTTATTCTTCACCAAACGTACAGGCGCTAATTCTTTTAATGTTAAATGTGTTCCTCCGTCTTTAACATCAACGATTGTTTGTTTAAAATTATCGTGTGCAGAAGACTCTAAAGTAGCTGCAAAACGACTTCCTATTTGTATGCCATCAGCACCTAAAACCATCGCTGCTAACATACCTCTACCCGATCCTATTCCTCCTGCAGCAATTACAGGGATCTTAAGCTGTTCTTTCACCATTGGAATCAACGTAAAAGTTGTTGTTTCTTCACGACCGTTATGTCCACCTGCTTCAAAACCTTCGCAAACTACAGCATCTACTCCAGCAGCTTCTGATTTTAATGCAAACTTTACAGAACTTACTACATGCACTACTGTGATTCCTTTTTCTTTTAAAAAGCTCGTCCAAGTTTTTGGATTTCCTGCTGATGTAAATACAATCTTCACGCCTTCTTCCACAATAATATCCATGATTTTTTCGATATCAGGATACAACATCGGTACATTAACTCCGAAAGGTTTATCTGTTGCTTTTTTACATTTTTGAATGTGTTCACGAAGTACATCTGGATACATAGAACCAGCACCGATTAAACCCAATCCACCAGCATTAGAAACTGCAGATGCTAATTTCCATCCACTCACCCAAATCATCCCTCCTTGAACAATTGGATATTGTATATTAAATAGTTTGGTTATTTTATTTTGCATTACCCTCTAAAGTTTAATGGTTGAGAAAAATTAAATGGGACTATTCTATTTAAATGTGTAGCAGGAGTCCATCCTTTGATATTTTCAAAAAAAGTGATTATCTGTTTTTTTAATTCATTAGGAAGTTCCTCATCTACAGTAACATCTCTAACATTTCCTTTTACATCTATCACATAGTAAACATATACTTTACCTTTAACCTTATAATCAATATTACTTATTAATTTTCTTATACTATTTACATAGTTTTTTTTTCCGCCTTTAAATGTTGGTTTTTTAATTTTAAAATTATCATACTTAAACTCAATTTTATTTCCTAAAAGATTATAGAAAGTAGATTTTAATAGTGAGTCATTTTTAAAAATACCTCTACTTGCAATTACTCCGTTGTAATGATATAGTTTCCAAACACCTTCTTTTTTTCCATTTAAATATGTAGCTTCAATATTTTTATTTCCATTATCAAACCAACGTGTTTCTTTTCCATGTTTTTCTCCTTTATTATTATATAACAATAAAGAAGTCACTTTTTCATGTTTATTATAACAAACTGATTCGCCAATCTTACTTTTTCTATCTTTTGATTTAAAATACGAATAGTTATGTAATTTTCCATTTCTTCGAAATTTTCTAACCAGCCAAAGAGAATCTCCTTTTTTTGTTATAATCTCAAAAGATCTAGCTTTACTCTTATTCTCTGTAACTTTCCCTTTTTTATCTAAAAAATTAACAATAGAATCTTTTTGAGAATACCCTTGAAAGGCTATAAATAAAACACATAATAGCAATACTTTTTTCATATCTTTTTCTTTTTCACTTTTGTCTTATTTTCTAAGAAATCACCCCGGAACCTAACAACTCTTCATTTTTATACCAAGCTACAAATTGTCCTTCTTGTATGGCTGATTGCGCATTTTCAAACGCTACGTATAATCCGTTGTCAACTTTGTATAAGCTTGCTTTTTCTAATTTTTGACGGTAACGGATACGCGCTTCTACTTCAATTGATTCACCAGTTTGCAAAGCTAAATCTTCACGAACCCAATGCAACTCTTCATTAGAAACAAACAACACTTTTCTATATAACCCTGCGTGGTTTTTACCTTCACCAGTATAAATTACATTCTCATCAACATCGGTTTCAATAACAAACAAAGGTTCTTTTGTACCTCCAACTGCTAATCCTTTTCGTTGTCCCTTTGTAAAATAATGTGCTCCTTGATGTTTCGCTACTACCTTTCCGTCTTCTTTTTTATATGAATACTTAGTTGAAAAATATTTCAACTCCGCTTCTTTATTTTCAAACCTTGGAGTTGAACGATTGTACTGCTCAAAACTACTAGGTATTTGAACAATTACTCCTTCTTTTGGTTGTAATTTTTGTTGTAAGAAATCTGGTAAGCGAACTTTACCTATAAAACATAATCCTTGCGAATCTTTTTTATCAGCTGTAATTAAATCGGCTTCTTTAGCAATTTCTCTTACCTCTGGTTTTGTTAATTCACCAATTGGAAACAATGCTTTAGAAAGTTGCTCTTGTGATAATTGACATAAAAAATACGATTGATCTTTATTTCCGTCTTTACCTGCTAATAATTTATATACAGGCTTACCATCAATAATCTCCTCTCCTTTTCTACAATAATGACCAGTAGCTACATAATCTGCTCCTAGGCTTAATGCGATATCCATAAACACATCAAATTTAATTTCACGATTACATAAAACATCTGGATTCGGAGTACGTCCTTTTTCGTACTCGTTAAACATATAATCAACAATACGTTCTTTGTATTGTTCGCTTAAATCTACAGTTTGAAAAGGGATTCCTAATTTATCAGCAACAATCATAGCATCATTACTATCTTCTAACCACGGACATTCATCCGATATTGTTACTGAATCATCGTGCCAGTTTTTCATAAACAGACCGATTACTTCATAACCTTGTTCTTTTAATAAATGTGCGGTTACACTACTATCTACACCTCCAGAAAGTCCTACTACTACTCTTTTCATTTTTTACTTTTGAAGCTGCAAATTTACGAAATATTAAACGTTTTTAATATGGAAAGAATTGATGCTACTATTAAATAAATTGATTACTTAAATAAGTCTGTATTATTTGTTTTTAAGTTCAGAAAGTCTCGTTCTTTTTTTCTTAGTAACTAATTCACCATCCATGTAAAATTCCCACTTTCCATCTCGCTTTCCATTCTTATACATTCCTTTTTCTTTCAAACCTCCTTTTAAATCATAGTATTTACCTTCTCCGTCTAATTTTCCGTTTGCATAATACACTTCTTCTATTAAAATTCCTGCATCGGTAAAAGTTTTAGACAATCCGTTTTTCTTACCATTTTTATATAGAGATTCTACTGTAATCTTTCCATTTGGGTAATAATTTTTAAGAACTCCATCCAACTTCCCATCTACATATTCTTCTTCAGAAAAAATCTTTCCGTTCGTGTAATAGTATCCCCATTTACCTACTCGATTTTTACCTACCATTTTACCTTCACTCTTCAATTTCCCTAACTCATTGTAGAATTTAACTGAAGCTGTATCTGCTTTATATGTTTTAATAATTGTTGGTTGCGAAGATGATGTTCTAGAATAAAACTTAAAAACACCTATTTCTTTTCCATTTTTAAACTGACCTGAATACCTTATTTTGTTATTCTCGTAGTATTTTTTCCATACTCCAGTTCTTTTTCCATTGGCATCAAACTTATTTAATTTTTGTGCGTTTAATGATCCGACAAAAATTACCGACAATACAATGGTTAATGAAAATATCCTTTTTATATTTAACATGTATAAATATTTTATTACTTACAATTTCAAAAATACATAAACCATACCAATATGAGTATTTCTTTTTTAACTTCTGTACTTAACGACATGGACAATGCTGCTAGAGTAAACAGAGATAAAGCTGCAAATATTGTATTAAACCAACCTGAGTTGGTAAAAAACTTAGTTGATTTAACTTTTGATATTGATAACAAACTTTCTATCAAAGCTGCTTGGGTATTGGAATGGATGTGTACACATCAAGGAATTTCTCATATTTTACCTTACTTAGATATCTTTACTCAAAATATTTCTAAAGTCCGTTTTGATAGTGTTATAAGACCTTGCGCTAAAATTTGTGAGCATCTCGCTAAAGCCTATACTTCTAAAAGCGATAATGCAGTTAAACACAAGCTCACCCAAGATCATATTGGTTTGATTATTGAAACTGGATTTGATTGGTTAATTAGTGATCAGAAAATTGCAGTTAGAGCTTATACTATGACAAGTTTATATCTGTTCGGCTTAGAAAAAAATTGGATACACCCAGAACTAAAACATTTAATTTCTACTAAGATTATTCATGAAAGTAAAGGTTGTAAAGCTCGAGGAAAACATATTTTAAAAATGATTGAAAAACAAAAAAACAATAGCCATGAAACTATATAACAAACTAATAGCATTAGCTCTTTTTTCTACTGCTTTAATACATGCTCAATTTAATAAGAAAGAAGCTATAAAAGCAACTCAAAATTTTATTAAAGAACAAAACATACCTGGTCTTTCTGTTACGGTATCTCATAAAGGAAAGAATATTTGGTCAGAAGGTTTCGGATATTCAGATATTGAAAATAAAAAAGAAATATTACCAAGTTCTACGCAATTTAGAATTGCTAGTATCTCTAAAACTTTAACTGCATTGGGCTTAGCAAAACTTGTTGACAATAAACAATTAGGTTTTGATGATAGCTTATACAAATATGCACCTGACTTCCCTCAAAAAAAATATGATTTTACAATTAGACAAATCGCAGGACACACAGCTGGAATTAGACACTATAATGGGCGTGAATTTTTAATCAATAATAAAATGTCAATTGTAAAAGGATTAGATATTTTTAAAGATTCTGACCTTTTATTTAAACCAGGAACAAGGTTTAAATACAGTACATATGGTTGGAACTTATTAAGTGTTGTTATTCAAAACGCTGCCAATAAAGATTTTTTTGAGTTTATGGATAATGAAGTTTTTAGTCCTTTAAAAATGAATCATACTAAACTAGATATAGCTGATGAACAAAATGCAAATAGAACAAAATTCTATATGATAAGAAAAGGTAAAATTACTACTGGGCCTCAAGTAAATAATGAATTCAAAGCTGCTGGAGGTGGTTTTTTATCCACGACTGAAGACTTAGTGTTATTCGGAAATGAATTTATTAAACCTCAAATAATTAGTAATAATTCTTTATCAGAAATTACTACATCTAACATAATTAGTGATAATAAAAAAACAAATTATGGAATTGGAATCAGTATATCTAAAACTAAAAATAACACTTTAAAGCTTAGTCATTCAGGAGGTGGAATCGGAGCCTCTTCAATGCTTTTAATTTATCCTGAAGAAGAAATTACAATCGCCATTCTTACAAACTTATCTAGAGTTAAAATGAGAAATTATATTAAGTCTTTGGAAAATATTTTTCTGAAAAAAGATTAATTCAATTCTTCTAAATTAGTAGGTTTACGATATCCTGCAAAAGGTTGTTTTAATAATTCTTTTAAGCTAGAATTCTTAGCTTCATCAGGAAAAGTGTCAACTCCGTATACTATTTTTTCTCTATCAAGTTCCATATACGTTCCTAATAATCGATCCCAAACAGAAAAAATGTTTCCGTAATTAGAATCTGTATAAGGCAATAAATTATGATGATGTACTTTATGCATATCTGGTGAAACGATAATATAACTTAATATTTTATCTAGTTGTCTAGGCATTTTAATATTTGCATGCGTTAACTGAGTGAAGATTAATGACATTGATTGATATAACATTACAATTGCAATCGGAGTACCTACTAAAAATACACCTAATAAAGTAAATGTAAAACGGATGACGCTTTCTAAAGGGTGATGTCTATTTGCTGTAGTAGTATCAACTTTATGATCGGTATGATGTACCAAGTGCACCATCCACAACGGTTTTACTTTATGTTCTGTATAATGTGCTAAATAAGCTCCGAAGAAATCTAAAAACAATACACCTAAAACAACGTATAACCATAATGGCATTTCTGGCAACCAATTTATGATTCCGAAATCATTTGCTTGTACCCAATCAGCAGTTTTTAATAATAAAAAGGCCAATATAAAATTTATTACAATTGTAGTTCCTGTAAAAAACAAATTTGGCCATGCGTGTTTCCACTTATTATATTTAAAACTAAATAAAGGAACAGCGCTTTCTAGTAGCCAAAAAAAAGTGATTCCTCCAACAACAATAGCTGCTCTATGTGCTGATGGGATGGTTTCGAAATAATGAATAAGGGTTTCCAATGTATTTTATTTTTTGACTAAAATACAGAAAACTTAGTAAAATAAATATTTTGAATTTCTATTTAAAGTGAAGAGTGCTTTATAGGGTTTGATATTACTTTATTTAAAATACCTTTCCATAATTACAAATTCAATCCCTCCTTTTTGATATACTTTGTTCGTTGTTCTTAAATTGAATTTCTCATAAAATTTTGTCTTTTCTACACGAGCATTACACCACAATTTCTTTACTCCTTCTTCTTTAAGTAAATCAATAATACTTTGTAGTAGTTTGGTTCCATAACCTAACCCTTGAAATTCATTTAATGTTGCAAACTTTCTAAATTGCGCTTCATTATTATTGATAAATAAAGATATAATAGCGGTCATTTTTTCGTTTACAAATAAACCATAATGTCTACCTAACTCATCATTTGGTAACTTAACATAAGTTAATGGTTTATCTGGCCACATAACTTTATGTCGAATTGGTAAAGTTTCTGAAGGAGGAATTTGTTTAATTATAATAGTTGGACTTTTCATACAAGACAAAACTCTACTCTAGCTATTACTTAAAACCTTTTAACCTTCTCGTTATATCTAACAGGTAAACGTTTTTTTAATTCTTCTACAATTCTATAAGTTGCTGGACATATTGCAGTATTATTAATAGTTAAATCAGCTATTTGAATAAATTTTCTTCTATTAGTATGTGGATATTCGGCACATGCCTTTGGGCGCACATCATAGATAAAACAACTATTGTCACTTTCATCTAAAAAAGAACATGGAGCAGTTTTAAGCACCATAAAATCATCAGCATCTCTCTCTAAATATTGCTCCGTAAAATCGCGTACTTTCATTTTTAAGTGCTTCGCAATACGCTCAGTATCCTTATCTGTAAATATAGGACTCGTTGTTTTACAGCAATTTCCACAATCTAAACAGTCAGTTTTTTCAAACTCTTCATCATGTATTTTTTGAACTACAACATCTAAGTTTTTAGGCGTTCGCCTTTTCAACATCGAAAAATATTTCTTATTCTCTTTCTCAACGTCTTTCGCTAACTTCTCTAGGTTCTCTAAGTCTTTATCCATAGTACAAAAATACCTATATAATTCATAAGAATCAGTTTAAATATCAACCGAATAAAATCAAATAATTTATGTAATTTTGCACTTCAATTTTCAATAGCAGAATGAGTATTCAAAACCTAATCGAAACCAAAGTAAAAGAAGCATTTTTAAGTTTATACGAAACTGAAATTCCTTCGGTAGAATTCCAAGCAACCCGTAAAGATTTCGAAGGAGATATCACTGTAGTGATATTCCCACTTTTAAGATACAAAAAAGGAAACCCTGTACAAATTGGTGAAGACTTAGGTAAATACTTAGTTGAAAACATTAAAGAAGTTACCAATTACAATGTGGTAAAAGGTTTTTTAAACTTAATAATTGATGATAGTTTTTACACAAATTTCTTTAATCAAATAGCTACAGATACTACGTACGGATTTGTTTCGCCTTCAGCGAATAACTCTTCTCGTATGGTTGAGTATTCATCACCAAACACAAACAAACCTTTGCACCTTGGGCATGTTCGTAATGTCTTATTAGGATATTCGGTTGCGGAGATTTTAAAAGCTTCTGGTAAAAAAGTTTACAAGACGCAGATTATTAACGATCGTGGAATACACATTTGTAAATCGATGTTGGCTTGGGAAAAATTCGGAAACGGAGAAACTCCAGAATCAACAGGTTTGAAAGGAGATAAATTAGTTGGAAATTATTACGTAAAATTTGACCAAGAATATAAAAAAGAGATTGCAACTTTAGTTGCTTCAGGTATTTCTGAAGATGATGCAAAAAAACAAGCTCCTTTGTTTGTTGAAGCTCAGGAAATGTTACGTAAATGGGAAGCTGGAGATACAGCAATAGTTTCACTTTGGGAAACTATGAATGGATGGGTTTACAAAGGTTTTGATGTTACTTATAAAAACATCGGCGTTGATTTTGATAAACTATACTACGAAAGCAACACGTATTTATTAGGAAAAGATGTTATCGAAGATGGATTAAAATCAGGTGTTTTTTATAAAAAAGAAGACGGTTCGGTTTGGTGCGATTTAACTGAAGATGGTTTGGATGAAAAACTAGTGTTGCGTTCAGACGGAACAGCAGTTTATATGACGCAAGATATTGGTACTGCGATTCAACGTGCTAAAGATTTTACAGATTTAGGCGGAATGGTGTATACGGTTGGTAACGAACAAGATTATCACTTTAAAGTATTATTCTTAATACTTAAAAAACTAGGATATTCTTGGGCTGAAAGCTTATATCATTTAAGTTACGGAATGGTAGATTTACCATCTGGAAAAATGAAATCTCGTGAAGGAACTGTTGTAGATGCTGATGATTTAATGGATGAAATGACGAATACAGCTCGTGAAATTTCAGAAGAATTAGGGAAATTAGAAGGATATTCTAACGAAGAAAAAGAAGAGTTATATAGAGTTATTGGTTTAGGAGCTTTAAAATATTTCATTTTAAAAGTAGATCCTAAAAAGAGAATTTTATTCGATCCACAAGCATCAGTAGATTTTCAAGGAAACACCGGTCCTTTTATTCAATATACTTATGCTAGAATTCAATCAATTTTAAGAAAAGCTGATTTTGATTATTCAAATCCAGTTTCGGTTGAATTACATGCAAAAGAAAAGGAGTTATTAAAACAATTAGAATTATATCCTGAAGTAATTCAGCAAGCAGCTAAGAATTATTCTCCTGCTGTAATTGCAAATTACACATACGACTTGGTTAAAGAGTTTAACTCATTCTATCAAAACGTACATATTTTAGGAGAAGAAAATCAAGATAAAAAAGTATTTAGAGTTCAGTTATCTAAAAAGGTAGCAGATACTATAAAATCAGCATTCTCGTTATTAGGAATTCAGGTTCCTGAAAGAATGTAATTAAGTTAATAAGTACACGCGTTAGGGATTGAAGTGGCATCCTTTTTTGAAGAATGAAAAAAAAGATATAACGGAAAGCCCGCTCGAACGCCCAAATAATAAACAAACAACAAGTAAAAAATAAACGACATGAAATACGACGTATTAATAATAGGAAGTGGTCCTGGAGGTTATGTAACAGGAATTAGAGCTTCTCAATTAGGTTTTAAAGTTGCCATTGTAGAGAAAAGTGAACTAGGTGGAATTTGCTTAAACTGGGGATGTATTCCTACTAAAGCATTATTAAAATCTGCACAAGTATATGATTATTTAAAGCACGTTGATGAGTACGGTTTAAAAGCGGAAGCTATCGATAAAGATTTTGATGCTGTTATTAAGCGTAGTCGTGGTGTTGCAGAAGGAATGAGTAAAGGTGTTCAGTTCTTAATGAAGAAGAATAAAATTGATATCATCAACGGTTTTGGAAAGGTAAAGCCTGGAAAAAAAGTTGATGTAACTGATACTGACGGAAAAGTAACTGAGTATTCTGCTGATAACATTATTATCGCAACTGGTGCTCGTTCTCGTCAATTACCAAACTTACCACAAGATGGTAAAAAAGTAATCGGTTATAGAGAAGCAATGAGTTTACCAAGTCAGCCCAAATCTATGATTGTTGTAGGTTCTGGGGCTATTGGTGTTGAATTTGCTCATTTCTATAACTCAATGGGAACAGATGTAACTGTTGTTGAGTTTATGCCAAATATTGTTCCGGTAGAAGACAAAGATGTTTCTAAACAAATGGAACGTTCTTTCAAAAAAGCTGGAATTAAAGTAATGACGAATTCTTCTGTAGAGTCTGTTGATACTTCTGGTGACGGAGTAAAAGCTACCGTTAAAACTAAAAAAGGAGAACAAATTTTAGAAGCTGATATCGTTTTATCTGCAGTTGGAATTAAAACAAATATTGAAAACATCGGATTAGAAGATGTTGGAATTATTACAGATAGAGATAAAATTTTAGTAAACGATTGGTACCAAACTAATATCCCTGGATATTATGCTATTGGTGATGTTACTCCAGGCCCAGCTTTAGCACATGTTGCTTCTGCTGAAGGAATTACATGTGTTGAAAAATTAGCTGGCGTTCATACAGAAGTAATAGACTACGGAAATATTCCTGGTTGTACTTATGCTACTCCAGAAATTGCTTCTGTTGGTTTAACAGAAGAAAAAGCGAAAGAAGCTGGTTACGAATTAAAAGTTGGAAAATTTCCTTTCTCTGCATCAGGAAAAGCAAAAGCTGCTGGAACTCCTGATGGATTTGTAAAAGTAATTTTCGATGCTAAATATGGTGAATGGTTAGGATGTCATATGATTGGTGCTGGAGTTACTGATATGATTGCTGAAGCTGTTTTAGGTCGTAAATTAGAAACTACTGGTCATGAAGTATTAAAGGCTATTCACCCTCACCCAACAATGAGTGAAGCAGTTATGGAAGCTGTGGCTGATGCTTATGATGAAGTAATTCACTTATAAAAAAATTATTGCATATTTAAAAACCTCGCTACTAGTGAGGTTTTTTTATGCTGTTAACGATAATTTACTTAATAATAACTCATTCACTTTTCTATAAAAATAAAAATGATCATAGCATAACACTGATTTTTTATTTATAGAAATATGATCATCCATTCTTCCAGGTAAAAAACCTCCTCCACAAATTCCTGAAAAATCACAATTCTCACATTCTTTAGGTTTATAGCTTGATAAGTTAAAAAACTTTTGCACTAATTCATCAGATTCAAAATCTGAAATACTTGACTCTTCTATATAAAACCTTGTTCTAGTTTTTCCATTAGAGAAAGCTCTAAAATAATCATGATATTCATAATTTCCATCTGTATTTACAACAAACATATTTAAAGTATCATTAACAATATTGTCTGTATGCCTTTTACCACCAAAATAATAATGTAATATTTCATTAAAATATCGAATGTAAACTTCTGGGTTATCTCTTTTTAACCACTCTTCAAACACTTTAAAAAACCAAACTCCATAAAGAGGTTGATTCATATATGATTTTTCGTTTCTTTTAAATTTAACCCAAGGTAAATTATTATAACTATATTCTATAGGCCATAATAAATCTACTTTTTGTACAGGTAATCTCTCTATCCAATTTAATATTTTTATAGGGTCTGAAAGTGGATTTACTACAATTAATATACCTCCTATAATTTTCCCGTATCCCAAGCTAATTAAGTTATTAATATTTTTAATTATTTTATTATAACTTCCTTTACCTTTAAAATCTACTCTATAGGTGTCATTAACATTTTTTGGCCCATCTAAACTTATACCCAAACTAACTTTATACTCTACACACATATCTAATAATTCTCGTTTTATAACAAAACCATTAGTTTGCATGCTCAACTTAATTTTATATCCTCTCTTTCTAATTGTTTCTACTTTATTAAAAAAAACTTTAAATGATTTTATAGGCCATAACGATGGCTCTCCTCCATGTAATATAATACTATAGCTTTTAAGTTTATTTTTTTTCATATAATCTTCTACTCTATCAAGAAATTGAACAGCTATATTAACAGGCAAAAATTTACTTATCTTTTTATGTGTTTCATCTTCTAAATTAAACATATAGCAATAACTACAATTTAAATTACAAACATTAGTAAGCTTTAATATTGTTGAATTAAACATTTATTTTAAATTTTAATTAAAAAATAGAGAGGGAAAATATTCCCTCTCTTTTGTTTTACCAATCTAGTCCAAAATCTAAACTAAATGATACCGAATCAACCGGATTTACTAGCTTAATATGATTATAAGCTGCTTCTAAAATTTTTACTTTAGCAATCTCTCTTTCAAAATCTTTCAAGCTGTCTGCTTGTAATTGAAATTTAACATCTCTTGCTAGTTTTACTGATTTAGTTGAATCCTTTAAGGCCATAATACTAAAATTTAGGTTAATAATTAATTCAAAAATAAAACAATAAACAACAATAAATCAATCTAAAAAACTGATTAGCAGTAAGTTAAAATCATATTTATTTTGTAGATAAACACCTTTTTTTAATAAATAGAAACATTTTTATATATTTTTTTACATGAATAATAAGTGATAATTCTAAAATATTTTAAACTTTGATAATTGAATGCATTAAAAATCTCATTGATCGTGAGTTTTTTTTATATTTAAGCATGAAAAAATTAATTCCATTATTCGCATTGTTAATCGTATGTTTCTCTTCTTGCAAAAAAGAAGAAGAAAAAAAAGCGCCTGTACATCCTTTAAACATACCTTTAAACGAGCGTCCAATTCCTACACTTCCTAACTCAAATAATTTGGCAACTGGAGTCGTAGGCGGAGCACATTATATATGTCCTAAAAAATGTGAAGGAGGAACTTCTAGTGCTCAAGGAGCTTGTCCTGTATGTAAAACTGCACTTGCTCACAATCAAGCTTTTCACAATACACCTACTCCAACTACTAGTACACCAATATCAACACCCATAGCAACACCAGCTTCTGGGCCAAACGCAAAAGGTATATATCATTACACCTGTAAAAATGGTTGCGCTGGAGGTGGAGACGCAGCTGGGAAATGTAATACTTGTACGTCAGAACTGGAACATAATGCTGCTTTTCATAGCTAAACATTTACAAACTTTATAATATTTATAACCTCACTTATATTGGTGAGGTTTTTATTTAGTAAACCTCGATATATCAATAGATTAAACATAAATCAATAAGAAAAAAGTTAAATATTTATCATTTTAACAACAAAAAATAATAAAATTTACATTTTCGGCACGCTTATTGCTTTTAACAAAGCTTTAACACAAATCACAAACTATGAAAAACTATCTACTAAACAGTTTTAATTGGTGGGAGAATTGTTAAATGAAAAAGAAAGAAAAAACTCGAAGTATGCTAGCTTCGAGTTTTTGTTTTAATTATTAGGATCTGAATCTGGATCGAATTCATTTGCCCTAGTTATTTTCCCTGTATTTACTATAACTCCAGGGCTTCCAACCTCTCCAGTAATTTTTAATTCTAATTTACTCCCTATTGCTAAAGTACCTACATCCCATATATTTCCGCTATAAGAGGTTGTAGGTGGCGCATTAACTAAAACATTATTTAATTCTGTAGGAATGATATCAGTAACCTGAACGTTTGTAGCCGGAAATGGCCCAGAATTTTCAATCGTTAAGGTATAAGTAATGTTATCTCCTACTTTTGGCAAGGCATTATCTACTGTCTTTATTAAGCTTAAATCTGCTATAGGGGCTAAAAAATTAAAACCACTTAACCCACCTCCATGCATTGCAAAACTACTACAGCTAGTACAATTTTGCCATACAATAGTAATTGAAGTAATTTTATCTGAATCAGAAAAATTAACTCCTATTTGAGGTTTTTGACCACTCCCAAGACTTCCTACTGAATTTATTTCCCCTGTTGCATTATTACTTGTATATGATGATAGGCTTGAGTTTGTAAATGTTGGATATATAGTATTTCCTATTCCATCTTCCCCTGTAACAAAATATCTATCTCCTCCGTTATTTCCACTAGATTTGTTTATATGTAATAAATCAAACCCAATGGCATCTATAGGACGGCTAAACGTAATTGTTAACGTTATATCATCTGCACTTCCTATTCCATCTGTAAAAAAAGTTAAGGCTTCTGATGGATATGTACTTGTTACAGGTAAATCTGTAACTTCTGGAGATTGATTGAAGCTTAAAGGCATATTAGTTGTCCAGTTACCAAAGGTATCAGTTCTTCCTGTAAAAGTAAAAACCATATCTACACCGGTACCATTGACATCAGTATATGTTTGACTAAGACTACTATCAACCCAATCAAAAGCATTTATGTTATTCGGTGTTTCAGACCAGTTAAATACACCATTCGCTCCAGTGGGAATTGTATGTAACTGTTGTCCAAAAGTGTTTTGAAATGATAATAATAAAATAATCAATACGTAAAAAACACTCTTCTTAATAAAGATTTTTTTTTGCCCCTTCATAAGTTGTAATTTATAGTTAATCTCTCTTAAACTAGCTATAAGTAAAATAATTTATACAAATTAGGGGGGCACAATTATACTAGTTAATTACTTATAAATATACCGTTTTTTTTATAAAACTTTACTCCTAAAAATAAAAAAAGCATCTAATCATAAATAAATTAGATGCTTCTATATATCATATTAAAATTAATTTATCTAATTAATTTTCTATATTTAATTCGTTTTGGCATTAAATCACCACCTAAACGTTTTTTCTTATTTTCTTCATAATCAGAGAAACCTCCTTCAAAGAAATATACTTCACTATTTCCTTCAAAAGCTAAAATATGCGTACAAATTCTATCTAAAAACCATCTATCGTGACTAATAACTACTGCACAACCTGCAAAGTTTTCTAAACCTTCTTCTAATGCTCTTAATGTATTTACATCTAAATCATTGGTAGGCTCATCTAAAAGTAAAACGTTTCCTTCTTCTTTTAAAGTCATCGCTAAGTGTAAACGGTTACGCTCACCACCAGACAGTGTATTTACTTTTTTGTTTTGCTCGCTTCCACCAAAGTTAAAACGACTTAAATAAGCTCGAGAGTTTACTTGCTTTCCTCCCATCATTACTAAATCTTGTCCCTCAGAAAAGTTTTCCCAAATAGATTTCTCAGGATCTATATTAGAATGCGACTGATCTACATAGGCAATTTTTGCAGTTTCACCTACTTTAAAACTTCCACTATCTGGAGTTTCTTCTCCCATAATCATTTTAAAAATGGTGGTCTTACCAGCACCGTTTGGTCCAATAATACCAACAATTCCTGCCTGCGGAAGATTAAATTCTAAATTATCATATAATAATTTCTCTCCAAATGCTTTAGAAACACCAGTTGCTTCAATAACATTAGTTCCTAAACGTGGGCCATTAGGAATATAAATTTCTAACTTCTCATCAGTTTGTTTCTGATCTTGACTCATCAATTTTTCATAGTTCTTCAAACGCGCTTTTTGCTTTGTTTGACGACCTTTTGCTCCTTGACGAACCCATTCCAACTCTCGTTCTAAAGTTTTTTGACGCTTAGAAGCTGTTTTGCTTTCTTGCGCCATTCTTGTAGATTTTTGATCTAACCAAGAAGAATAGTTTCCTTTCCAAGGAATACCTTCTCCTCTATCTAATTCTAAAATCCAACCTGCTACGTTATCTAAGAAATATCTATCGTGTGTTACTGCAATTACAGTTCCTTTATATTGTGCTAAATGATGCTCTAACCAGTGTACAGATTCTGCGTCTAAGTGGTTAGTTGGCTCATCTAATAATAAAATTTCTGGCTCTTGCAATAATAATCTGCATAAAGCAACTCTTCTTCTCTCTCCTCCTGATAAATTTTTAATTGGCGTATCACCATCTGGAGTACGTAAAGCATCCATAGCAATCTCTAACTTGGTATCTAGTTCCCAAGCGTTAGAAGCATCAATTTTATCTTGTAATTCTGCTTGTTGCGCCATTAACTTATCCATCTTATCTGCATCAGAATACACCTCTTCTAAACCAAACATATCGTTGATTTTATTGTATTCATCTAAGATAGCTACAGTTTCAGCAACACCTTCTTTTACTATTTCGATAACTGTTTTATCGTCATCTAATTTTGGTTCTTGCTCTAAATATCCAACTTTATATCCTGGAGAAAAAGTAACATCTCCTTGGAAGTTTTTTTCTACTCCTGCAATAATTTTTAATAAGGTAGATTTACCTGATCCGTTTAAACCTAAAATACCAATTTTAGCTCCATAAAAGAAACTTAAATAAATGTCTTTTAAAACTTGTTTTCCTGTACTTTGATAGGTCTTAGAGACCTTATTCATTGAAAAAATGACTTTTTTATCGTCGCTCATTTTCTTATATTTTCTTTAATTAAACTCTACCTTTTAAAGCATTGAAAACCCACGCGTTGGCAAAAAAACCTAAACCTACTGCTCCAAAACCATATCCTGCAATTTCATCATATTTAAATACAGCTAGTGCTACTAGTAAGATTCCCATTAAAACCATTATAAGTGTTGCCCATCCTAGGACTGTGTTTTTATTCATTGCCATAATCTACTATTTACAAAAAATGTGAGCTACAAATATCGGTATTTATTTAGATTTAACCATAGAAGTATGGCGTATAAAAACTGTATTCCAAATATAAAGTGCTTACTTCTGTAATTAATATAGAAATTTAAGTTAAAGAGAAATATATACTTTTAATTAAGTTTAATAATTACACAACTTTATTAAACCAATTATAAGATGCTCCCGATTTTTTATTAAAAGGAAAAAAATGCATTGCTGAAAATTTGTTTATTTCTTCACTTTGCTGAAAATCGACTTGAATACTTCTCCAAAATCGTTTTAATGTGATATAATTATGCACAACAAACGTATTAGCATCATCAGTATAACAATGATAGTCTACAATCTTATATTTTTTTTTGAAGCATTGAGTTTATATATGTTCGTAGTTCTCCCTTCTCATTAATTTCTATCGAAAATTTAGAATTTTCAGTTTTAGGAGATTTGTATTTAGCCTTAATTTTAGAAACTGACTTTTGTAGGAATTTTGTTTTTTCCCATTGCCAAGAACCAATTAAATGATTATAATTTTTGTAATGGATATTCATGTTTTAATAATAAAAAAGAGGTTGTTTCATAGTTTATGATACAACCTCTTTGTTTTAAAGTATTAGCTATTATTTTACGTTATAGCGTTTCATTTTCATTGTAGAAGCATCTATCATTTCTACAAAGTCTACAACAGATTTATCATTCATAAACTTTTGCATTGAGGCTTCAGCATCTGCTTCTGTTTTCCAACGAACCACAACCAAAACTTCATTTCCATCATTAGAATAACCACTTTCTCTATTGATAAACCCTGGTTGCTTACTTGTATAATCGGCTTGTATTTTTGCATCTTCCTTCCAAAAAGAATCAGCTTCTACCGTTGATTTATACTTAAAAGTAACTATTTCAACTACATAAGGCTTCATAATTTCAGATTTAGATTGACAACTAAAAAAAATTACACAAATTATAATAATTAGTAATCGTTTCATTTTTAGTTTGGAAAGTTAAATTTCCCATTGGTATTTTTCCATTCAGATTTTGGAAGAATATTTTCCATTACATCCCAATGCTCAACAATTTTTCCATTCTCTACTCTAAATAAATCATAGTATGACATTGGTTTATCTGCAAAAGTACCCTCGCTAATTGCTAACACAAAATTTCCTTCTCCTAATATTTTATGTGTTGTATTATACACCATTGAAATACCTTGTTTTGCCATTCCCTCTAAAGCTTTCCCTAAACCAGATAAGCCATCAGGAATAGCAGGATTGTGTTGTATGTAATTTTCTTTACCTGTATCGATAAAATTTCCGATTTTATCCATTTCACCTTTCATCAAAATAGTAGAAATAAAATCTTTAACAACTTCTTTGTTCGCTTCGGTTTTATCTAAATCAGTTGCTTTGGTAGGACCATCCGTTTGTGTATGTCCACTTGGGTTTGGAGGAGCAACATCAATTAAATTATCCCAATGTTCAACTATTTGTCCATTCTCAAAACGCAATACATCAAACCCAATTTTTGGCCCAAAAAAATCATAAATAGTATGTAAAAACACATAATCACCATCTTGATAAGCTCTAACAACTTTCGATTTAAAACCGCCTTCTGGAGCATGCTTCAGTACTTCTCCAAATCCTGCTAAACCATCGGCTACAGCTAAATTATGTTGAATATACTTGTTTGGATTAATGTAACTAGCTCCTTCTGGATCTCCTGTTTGAAGACTTGCTATTAAAGCAACTCCTTTGTCTTTGTTTGATACTTCCACTTTGCTTTCTTTTTTAATTTCTTCTTTGTGTTCTGTTTTTTTGCTATCATTTTTACAACTTGTTAAAAGCATAGCAACTGATAACATTAAAATTACTTTTTTCATTTTTGTGATTATTTAAGTTATAATTGATTTTTGTTTTAATAACCTTAAGGTTTTGTTTATTGAAAAGCTACCTTTATATAGTTTTAAAGATAGCTTATTATCAATCATAAACCAAAATCACTTAAGTCTACTAATTAAATACAAAGGTATATTCAATAATTCCTTATCCTTTGGTGAATACGATGAGAAAAATGGTTAATATCAAACCTAAAAAATTATTTGTAGTTATTTTTAAAACTATTAGGGGTTAATTTCGTGTGTTTTTTGAAATATTTTACAAAATTGGTTGGATCATCAAATCCCATTAAATACGCTAATTCTGTACTTTTTATCGAAGAATTTATCAGTTGTCGTTTGGCTTCTAAAATAACTACCTCATCAATAAATTGCTTTGCTGTACTATTTATAACTGCTTTACTTATTACATTTAAATGTTTATAGGTAATATTTAACTTTTTTGCATAAAATTCTGCATTTCTACTTTTAGAAAAGTTTTCTTCTACCAATGATTTAAATTTTAAAAACACTTCTAGTTTACTTGAATCTTGTAAATAAAAAGTTTGATCTTTCTTTAAGGTTTCTAATTTTGAAAAAACAATATTGTATAAGTAATTAATGATGTTTTTTTTATTGAAAGTATTTTCTTCTCTATAAAACTCATCATAAAAGAGTTTAATATAATCTATTACACGTGAGCTTTCTGTAATTTTAACCTTAGGAGAAAATAAATGTGAGGTAAATAATCGTATTACAGTATCTTTTGGCAATTTACTTAGTCGCTCTTTAAAATATTCTTCGGTAAATAGTATAACAAACCCTTTTACTTCTTCATTAAATTGAAAGGCATTAATTTGCCCTTTAACTAAATAGATAATCGTATTTTTTTGTACTTCATGCCACATAAAATCAACTAACTGTTTTGTTTTTCCTTCGGTATAAAACACCAACATATAAAACTCTAATTGATGTGCCTTTTCTGGGTCATGATCAAACCCTTTATTACTATTAGCTCTATTTATTAAATTTTCTAATGTAAAAATCTCTATTCCTTCAATATTTGAATGATCAGATTTAAATTGAATATTTGGTATGCTTTGCTGCTTCTGATTCATAAAATATCGAAAGTTACTAAATTAAAATCCTACCGAAGTAGGATTAATTTATTAATATAATATATGTTATGTATCTCTATTTTCTAGCTAATTTTCGTAATGCAACCCATTGTTTCATCATTTCTCTAGAATCACAGGCTGGATAACCAAGAACTGTTTTACCTGCTGGCACATCTGCTATTACGCCAGAACCTGCACCTACTTTTGCACCTGAATGTATTGTTACATGATCTTTTATAGAAGCACTACCTCCTATAATTACACCATCACCTAAAGTAACTGACCCTGCTAACCCACTATTTCCTGCCATAATACAAAACTTACCTAAAACTGAATTATGAGCTATTTGCACTAAATTATCAATCTTACAGCCATCTCCTAAAATAGTCGAACTAAATTTACCACGGTCTACACAAGAGTTCGCACCAATCTCTACATTGTTTCCTATAACTACATTTCCTATATGAGGTATTTTTGTTAAACCTTGCTCACTTGGTCTATAACCAAATCCATCTGCTCCAATGCTCACATTTGCATGAAAAATACAGTGACTTCCTATTATACTTCGCTCACGAATTACGGTACCAGACCAAACTGTAGTACTCTTTCCAATTGTAGAATCAGCGAAAATAGAAACATTTGGATATATTGTTACATTATCATCTAAAATAACGTTCTTACCTATATATGAGTTTGCACCGATTTTACAACCTTTACCTAACTTTACAGTTTTATCAAGAACAGCTGTTGGATGTATATCAGTTTCAAAACATGGCAGCTCTGGTTCAAAAGCTTCAAGTAGCATTGCCATAGCTAAATCTGCATTTTTCACTTTTATAAATGCTTTTCCTTCACCAGGCTTTAAATCTATTTTTTCATCAATAATGGCCGCACTTGCATTTGAGTCTTGCCATAAACGAGCGTATTTAGAATTTCCAATAAAAGTAATGTGAGAAGTTAATGCTTTTTCTATTTGTTCTGGAGCTACTATTTTGTTCATACAGCTTCCTACTAATTCGCCATTTACAAGCGAACTAATTTCTTGTACAGTAAATGATTTCATTTTAAAATTTAGGGGTTAATCCGCTAAAAGTACTATTTAATTTTTTAGTGACTAATAAAATTTTATCAAAGTAAGATTTATCGATAAATAGAAATCATTCTGAAACAAAATATTATAATACATACTTTTTAAAAATATCTTCTAATGATTTTTTAGGGTCATTACATAAACCTGGATGTGTTTTAGAACTTTGAATAATTGTACTTCTAGATGCTGCTAACCATCTAAATCTATCTGAGATTTCAAATTCACCAATAGCTCCAGCTTCTCGTGCACCTTCACAAACTAGTTTCCAAGCATTTAAATACCTATTTAAAGCTTCAATATCTAACTCTTCTGAAAATGCTTTTAACTTATTTTTATCTATATGATATTTTATCCCAAGAAATTTATTCCGTTTAGAAAAAAGTATTACACCAACATTAAAAAATTCTTCACGTTCTACTTTAGGAATAATTCTTATAATAGCATATTCGAATGTTTCTTTATCTTGCATCTTCCGCTTCTTTTACAAGTGAATCTATCATTGCGAGCTTAGTATTTACAAACTGTATATAAGCATCTCTTTTTTCTGTTGGCGATAATGTGTCTGAGTTACTTAACAGCCAATCTTCAGGAATTTTTAATATAATATTGTTAATAACATCTGGTGTCATTAATTTTTTAATTTCTTTAGCTGCTTCTTCTAAATTATGAGCTTGTGGTAAAAGAACATGGTTCTTAACTAACGGAAAGGTTCGGGTTAAATGATCTTTCCATGTTGGCCAATTATGATGAAAATAGAAGCTTGCTCCATTATCAATAATCCACAATTCATTATTCCATTGTAATAAATTCGTGTTTTTAACTGTACGATCAATATTACTAATAATACTATCTAATAACACAACTTTTGAAGCAATCTCAGAATTTATTGTTGTTACAATAGGGTCAAAGGTAATGGCACTAGATAAAAAATGTAAGCCTAGATTTAAGCCTACACTGAATTTAAGTAAGTCTTGAATTTCTTCATCTGGTTCTGTCTTACTAAAAGAATCATCTAAATTCATTAGTACTATCTCTGGTACATTTAATCCCAAAACATGTGCTAATTCTCCTCCAATAAATTCTGAAATTAACGCATTTTTTCCTTGTCCTGCTCCTCGAAATTTTAATACATATAAAAAACCATCATCTCCCTTTACTATTGCAGGAAGTGAACCTCCTTCTCTTAAAGGCTGTATATATTGAACAACATTTACAGTGCGAATATCTATTTTATTCATAAGCACCAAAGTACTAAAAATAGTATAAAATAATCCTGCCAAAGCAGGATTTTATTTATAGTTAAATTACATCTGTGTATCGTGTACCATAGGGATTCCTTCAGGAATTTCATTAGGATCATCACCAATTATTTGACGAATATCTATTTCTATTCCTCTTGACATTGTAGTGATAGGTACATCATTCGGAGTTCCTTCAAACGGGTTTTCAGAAACCTCGCCAATACGTTCCATTGTATGGAATATCCAAGAAATTACAATACTAAACGGAATAGTAAACCAAACAAAATTTTCTCCAATTAATTCTATTAAATGATGATAACCTCCTTCTGGAAGTGCTCCATTAACTTTCCAACTATCGGTTAACTTTAACACTTGTTTTCCTATCTTATTAAATTCATGCATCATTCCATACGGTAATAAGAACACAAAAATCCAGATAAAGAAACGATTTAACGTAGCAAATTGACGTGGATACGGGAAGTTTTTAATCCGCTCTGCTTTTCCTTGTAAAGCAAAAAATTCAACTTGCATTTTTTCCATTTCCAAAAATGCAAATTCCCATATATAACCTTTCTCTTTTAGTTCACGTAATTGCTTAGATTGTAAATTTAAACAAGCGCCTTGTTTATTTCGCTGACTTAAAATAAATTGTTTCTCTTCTTCTGACACATACTCTGTAAGTTCTTCATCTAAACTAGAAATGCGTTCTTTTACATTTAGTCGTGTATCTATATATTCTCTATCTGATTTATTGTAGTTAGAAATTTCCCATGGTTTTGGCGCTCGCAATGCATGACGCAACGATGCCATCCAACCTACGTGACGCATAATTAATTGTTTACGGATTTTAAACAATTCTTTTTCCGAAAGCTTTTCAGTAACTCTTTCGTTCGTAATAAAGTCATTCGTCATCATCGCAAACGAACGAGATGCATTTACAATACCTCCCCAAATTTTGCGCGCTTCCCATAAACGACCATAAGTGGCGTTATTTTTAAATGAAATAATGAACGCTAATGCAGTACCTACCAAACCAATTGGCAACCAAGGCAAATGCAACCAATACCATCGTAAACCTGTGTATAGCAATACCGGGATTAATGATAAAATAATAAAGATATAGATATAGCGACGTGTCCACGACAACATATCTTTAATAGAATAATTTCTTTTTGTGTACATAGTTGATTAATTATAAGCAACTAAAGATAACTATTTATTAAACAATTTTACATTGAATTATTTACTCCACAAACTATCTGTAAAATAGTGTTTACAATCTAAAAAGTTATAATCTAATTTAAACCCAGTATTCATTGATAGTTCTTCAATTTGGTTGAAGCTATATTTTTTTGAAAGCTCAGTCCATATCAATTCATTAAAATCAAAAGAAAATGTTTTGTTTAAAGAAGTTATATGTACATCTTGCTTTTTAAGACTAACTAAGTAACTTTTTACTTCGCCTGAAATTGGATTATAATGACAATAAAAATCAAATTTATCTAATCTAAAATCTGCTCCTAATTCTTTATTAATTCGATGTAACAAATTCATGTTAAATGCTTTGGTGATGCCATGTAGGTCGTCATAAGCATTCTTAATAATAATTGGGTTCTTTTGTAAGTCGAAACCAATTAGTAGTTTATCATTGGGGTTTAAATGACTTTGAACTAAGTTTAAAAAACTTTGCGCATCTTCTTTTTTAAAATTACCAATATTACTTCCTAAAAACAACACTAAACTTGGTATATTATTAGGTAGGTTATTTAATAAATTAAAATAATCTCCTACATGTGATTTTAATTTTATTTCTGGAATTTCTTTTGTTACTTTTTCTGACAAGATATCAATAGCTTTCTTTGAAATATCAACAGGAATATAGGTAAACTCTAAACCGAGCTCTTTAAAGTTTTTTAATAATTTTATTGTTTTATACCCATCACCAGCTCCTAGTTCAATAATATTAAAAGGTTTTTTAAAATTTACTTTTTCTGCTATCTGTTTAGCTTGTAATGACAAAATTTCAAATTCAGAATCTGTTAAATAGTATTCTGGCATAGCCATAATTTCTTGAAAAATTTGACTTCCAATATCGTCATAAAAATATTTTGACGACAAATATTTTGGTGATGCTGACAACCCAGTATCTACATCTTTTTTAAATTGTTCTAACATCTTATTTTACTAATCGAATTCCTGTAAATTGCCAACGCTCATTCGGGTGAAAAAAATTACGATACGTATATCGACTGTGGTTTGGCGATGTAGCTACAGAAGCTCCGCGTAATACCATTTGATTTATCATAAATTTACCATTGTATTCTCCAATAGCTCCTGCTGCTTTTTTAAAATTAGGATATGGTAAATAAGAAGAATACGTCCATTCCCATCGACTTCCCCATTGCAACTGACTTGAAGCAACTTCCCATTCAAATTCGGTAGGTAATCGCATTTGTTTCCATTGCGCATATGCATACGCTTCATAAAAACTAACATGGCATACTATTGACTCTATCTCTACTTTTTGCAATCCTGCCAATGTATAATGATGCCACTCATTATTTATCTTATGCCAATACAATGGTGCTTTTATTTTATTCTCCTGTACCCAGCTCCAACCTTCATCTAACCATAAATTAAAGTTGGTATATCCACCATCTTCTATAAATTCAATAAACTCTTTATTTGTTATTAAGGCTTTGCTTATTTGAAATTCGTTTATATACCTTTTATGAGTTCCTAATTCATTGTCGTAAGAAAAATCAGTGGTTTTATGCCCAATTTCATAAACTCCCTCTTTAATTTCTATAAACCCAGATGATTCATTTATTGAACTCACTAAGCACTTATTTCCATCATATTTAGGAAACGTAGGGTTAGTACCCAACATATACTTAATATCAGTTATTAATAATTCTTGGTGTTGTTGTTCATGATGAATCCCCAATTCAATAACTCCTTTTAATTCTGAAGAATTATTTTGAGAAAGTAACATATTAATATACTCATTTACATACTTTCTATATTGATAAACTTCTTCTACGTTAGGTCTTGTAATATTTCCTCTATTTGCTCTAAAAACTCTATCGCCTATATTGTTATAATAACTATTGAATAGGAAACTAAAATCTTGATGAAATACTTTATAATTATTGAAATACTTTTTTAATACAAACTCTTCAAAAAACCATGTTGTATGTGCCAAATGCCATTTTGCTGGACTTGCAAATACTGCTGATTGTACCACATAATCTTCTATTTGTAGAGGTTTACATATCTTTTCTGTATAAGTTCTAACAGAATTATATTGTTCTAGTATGTTGGATTGAGTCATAGGCCTTACTAATGTATAAAAAAGATTCCACAAGTTTTACAACTTGCGAAATCTTGACAAAAAAGGGAATTTAAAATTTTCCTGTATTTGCCCATTCATCTCTAGGAGGAATTGGCTCCATATTATCCCAATGTTCTACAATTTTTCCATTTTCTATTCTGAAAATATCAAATACAGCTAATTCTGTTCCGTTAAATGTTGCTTTTGAATAGGATACTACATGGTCTCCTTGTCCTATGATTTTAAAAATAAAATCGTAGTTAAAATCTTGGGTAGCTAAAAAACCTTTCACTGCATCAATACCATTTGGAACTTGCGGATTGTGTTGTATGTATTTTTCAGTAGAAACATATTTCTCTACTGCATTATGATTTCCATTTTGAAATACATCTGTAATAAAATTGCGCACCAATATTTTATTCTCTGCGGTTTTATCTAAATCTTTTAATTCAAAATCTCCTAATACTACATCATTACCCGAGACAGTGTCTTTTACTTCGGTATATGCTGCTATGACATCCCAATGTTCAATCATTCTATTATTTTCATCGGTATCAAACATATCAGTGGTTACCCATTTTGCTTTACCATTGTCTATATCTTGATATACATGAACGAATACATTATTTCCATCTTCTATTGCCCTAATTACTCGAATATCACGATCGTTTGTTCTATTCAAGAAATCAGCAAAAAATTCTTTAAATCCTTTTGATCCATCAGGAACTCCAGTACTGTGCTGTGTATAACGGTCTCCTGTTAATGTATCAACTACATTAATATGACCTTCTTTAATACCTTTTAAATAAAGGCTTTTTGCATTTTCTAATTTCTGACTCATAATTCTTATTTTATTGGTTAATTTTATTTTTCTACTAATGTTAAATCTTCTATTATCCCTCCATCAAATCGTGTAAATTGTTTTTTTGTTCCGAAGCGAAAAATACCAGAAGAATACATGACATTATTGTTGAAATTGAATATTAAAGTTGTATAATCTGGATGCGATGCTTCTAACCAACTCACGATATACATTTTGTCTCCAATTTTTCGGGAACTGTAGGGTAAGTCTTGATTTTTATGTCCTTTTCTTGGACCAACGATCCATTTGTACTTTAGCACTCCTTTATAAAATTCAATGTGAATTCCTCCTCCATTTTGATAATAATACTTCATTGAGGTACCATCCAATAGATGCTCTGGTTGTTTTGCCTCTGCCTCTTTTCTTACCTTTTCTAATGAAGATTCTGCTTGCTTTTCTTGTGCAGTTAATGAGCCTAAAAAGGAAGTCATTAACACTAAAACAATTGTTAATTTTTTCATTGTATATTATTTTAAGTTTCTATTAATTCTTGCTTACCAACATGGTGAACAATTTCATCAAATTTTAATTTTAAACCATATTTTTCAAGGGAATCTCTTAAAATTGGTTCCATTTCTTCTCTATATTTTTTAAGTTGAGATGAAGTATATACTTCTTGAATTTCTTTGCTTTCTTCTTTTAATAATTTATTCATTTTTGGGCGTACATATTTAGGAAGATTAAGATACTCTATCTTAATATCTTTTGTTCCAGCCTTACGAATTTCAGAAAATAATTTATCTATTAATTCTGGTTTTAATTTCATATGTGGTAAAAAAGGTCCTACAAAAACATAGGTTTTTATACCTGCATCATTTAGCTTTTTTAAAGTTCGTAATCTGGCACTTGCTAGAGGGGCTTGCACTTCCAAAAAACGACTTAATTTATCATCTGTTGTAGTAATTGACAATCCAACTTCTAAGTTAGGGATTTTTTTTAATAGCTCTAAATCATCTAAAACCATGGGCGACTTTGTTAAAATACCTACTCTACCTTGATAGTTATTTTTAGCAAATACTTCTAAAATACCACGAGTGAGCCTATAATTTCTTTCTGCTCCTTGATAGGGATCTGTTACTGTACTTAACACCACTCGTGGATGGGGATTTTTTTTCATCAATCGTTTAATATCCTTTTTTATCAACTCTACAGCATTGGTTTTAATATATACATAGTTTCCCCAATTATTGTTGGATTCGCCTACAAAACGTCCCATAAAACTTGCAAAACAATACATACAAGCAAATTGGCAACCTGTATATGGATTTATTACATAATCGGCACTAGGAACTTGAGTAGTTCCTATGATAGATTTTGCTTTTATTTCTTTAACTTTAAGTCTCATCTAATTCCTTTTTTAAATTCTTCTATCATCTCTAAAGGACTTTTATGCGGCATTCTTGCTACCTTCTCAAAATCAGATTTCACATCAAAACTTCCTTTATTAATGTTTTCATAAATACTACCAACTATTGTCCCTAAGTGTTTTCCTAAAACTGATTTTCTATCCTTTAAATATTCTTCTATAGCTATTGATTTATATGTAAGGTTCGTAGCATATACTTTATTTATACAATCAGCTAATTCTTGTTGTGTAATGGGTTTTCCTAGTAAACTGTACACCTTACTATTATGTTTATCATCAAGAAGCATCTCTGTATATGCTTTTGCCAATTCATTTCTATTTGTATATCCACATTTACCTGTACCAGCACTATTTATAATTACCCCAATATTTTTATAAGTCTCTATATACTCTAAATCTGGTTCGATATAAAGGCTATTTCTTCCAATACTCCAATTTATATTGGTATTTATAATATCGGATTCAGTCTGCCGATTACTTTCTAATATGGGTTTAAATGAAGTGTTTTCAATAGCTCCAATTACACTGGTAAATACTATTTTACTTACCTTATTTCTTTTGGCTGCATTAATTATATTTTGATGTTGTTTTATTCTTACTTTTGGAGCGTCTAACCCTGAAATAAGTAAGAGTGTATCAATATCTTGTAAAGCACTCTTAAAATCGATTGGATTATTATAATCTCCTTTTCTAACTTCAATATTTAAAAAATTAGTTTTTTCAGGATTTCGGACAATTCCAACTACATTTTCTTTTCCTATTCTTTTAATAAGTTGTTGAATAACTCGACATCCTAACTGCCCATTCGCTAAAGTAACTGCTACTTTTTTCATTATCTCATCAATAGAAAAACTAAAACAGATGATAAAATGCCTAATACAAAAGCAGGGGCTATTGTTGGTATATTGTGTTTTGTTTTTACATGATTAAACACAGCGCCTATCATTAAAATAATAAGCAGAATTGCTGCATATATTGTTATTGGAGGAATTAACAATCCTATAGCACATACTACTTCCAAAACACCAACTAATTGTACTCCGAAATCTGGCAGCCCGAATTCTTTAAATTGATCTACCATAGGTTTTGCTTTAAATATTTTTACTCCTCCTGCAAGTACAAACGCAATTGCTAAAACTAATTTTAATACTAACATTTTTATTATTTTTATTTGTTAATGAAAATCAAGGATTGATATAAGGGGTGTTTATAGATTAGCTTAAGCCTTAATCTTTTTGCTATTAAACAAAATCAACCCTTGACTATAATATTATATTACCACTTGCCGTTTGAGTTTGCCCAATCTGCTTCTGCTGGAATCGTTTGAACTACATCCCAATGCTCTACAATTTTTCCGTTTTTTAATCGAAACAAATCATAATAAGCAGATGATAAACCAGAAATGGTATCTGGGAAACCTTGTGACATCATTAATGCAAAATCGCCTTTTACATGTATAAATTTAATTGATTGATAAAAAGGTGTTCCTTCCCCTAAAACATTTTGTACAAATCCTTTTAAACCTGCTATATCTGTTCCAGCATTTACACTATGCTGAACAAATTCTGCTTCGTTAAAAAACCTAGTAAAACTACTATCGCTATATTCTCCTTTTAAGAAAAAGTCTTGCCCAAAAGCTGTTATTAATGTTCTGTTAGCTGTTGTTTGATTCAAATCGGTTACTGGAGTTAATGTACCATTTAATTGTGTTGTACTATCTCCATCATTAGATATATTATCTAAATTATCCCAATGTTCAACAATAAGTCCGTTTTCAAAACGAAATACATCAAATACTACTTGAGGTGTACCATTATTCCATGTTCCTCCATATTCCGAATGTAAAACAACTATATCGTCATCTTCAAAAGAACGAACTGTATTGATTGTTGTTCCGTTAAATGCTCCAGATTGTGTTGCTCCAATTACTGCTGCTGCTCCATCTGGATATGATAAATTGTGTTGAATATACGTTGTTGAGCTTATATTTTTTTGCATTGCAGTTACATCACCACTTTGTATGGCTTGTAAAACAGCTATTGATTTTTCTATGTTAGTTGGTTCTGGTGTTTCGTTATCATCATCATTACAAGCTGTAAATAATATTGAAAATGAGATGAAAAACCCTGTTAAAATTAGTTTTGATTTTTTCATAATAAAATATTTGTTTTTGTTTAGTACAAATATCTTATCATATAGATTTTTACAAAAGGTCAATCCTTTTAAAAAAAAACTAATTATGGTAAATCTTTTAATTTATACAGAAATCAGCCGCTCAGAAAACAGCTTTGGAGAAATTCCTGTGTGTTTTTTAAAAAATTTCGAAAAATTCGTAGGCTCCTTAAAACCAAGAGAGTATGACACTTCACTAGCATTATTAGTAGGATCTGCTAATAATCTTTTTGCTTGAAGTATTATAAAACCGTCTATAAATGCTTTTATCGTTTTATTGGTTAATATTTTAACCGTTTTATTTAGCTCATGATAAGATACATTAAGCATGTCGCAGTAATCTTGTGCGTTTCTTGTTAGTGATATATTTTGGTCTAACTGCTTTTGAAACTCAACAAATAATGTCTCTACTTCTTTTGAAGCGTTGTTTAAAAGTGAGGGAATAGAATCTTGTATTTTAAGAATCAATACACGAAGTAAACATTGTAATAATTCTTCTTGATTAACTTTAATAGAATGGTTATACTCATTATATATAAGCTCAAAAAATTGATTAAAAGCCTTAAGGGCTTCTCCTTTAATTTGAAGAATTGGGCTATATAAGTTGTAATTATACGGATATGAGTAAGACAAATCGTTAAATTGAATTTGATTTTTATACAAAAAAGCTTCGGTAAAGAAAATGATATAACCTTCAATTTCATTCTTTTTTCCCCAAGCATGTACTTGATTTTTACTTACAAATATTAAACTTCCCTCCTTAAAAGTATGTGGAGTAAAATCTATTATGTGAGTATCTCTTCCTTTAGTTATGTATATAAGTGCATAGAATTTTAACCTGTGAGGTTTTGTTCTTTCATCTATTGAATGCTTCGTATAGAAGTATTTTAAATTTATGGCTTCAAAACCTAATTGTTCGTATTCTTTTCTAAAAAAATATTCTGGAACTTTTTCACGACTCATATTGTAAATATATCAAATAATAGAAAACCCTGCATAGTTAAACTATACAGGGTTTAATTTTCCTCTATTATATTTCGCTTAAATCTTCGCTGCCAATCTACTTCCTTGGTTAATGGCTCTTTTAGCATCTAGTTCGGCAGCTACGTCAGCTCCTCCAATTACATGTGTGGTAATTCCTTTTGCCTGTAATGGTTCTAATAATTCTTTAAAAGGTAGCTGTCCAGCACAAATAATTACATTATCCACTGGTAATACTTTTTGTTCTTCATTTTGAATATAATGTAACCCTTTATTATCAATTTTAGTGTACTGTACTTCATTAATAAATTGTACTTTTTTCTTTTTTAGAACTGCTCTGTGAATCCAACCTGTGGTTTTTCCTAATTTACCTCCAAACTTACCTTTACTACGTTTAAACATAAAGATTTCTCTTGGAGATGGGTGAATTTCTGGTTGAACACCTTCTATTCCTGCTCTTGCTTCTAAGGTTTTATCGATTCCCCATTCTTGTAACCAAGCGTCGATATTTTGAGATGTACTTTCTCCTTCATGCGCTAAGTATTCTGATACATCAAAGCCAATACCACCAGCTCCAATTACTGCTACACGCTTGCCTACTGGTTTTTTCAATTTAACCACATCAATATAATTCAACACTTTTTCATGTTCAATTCCTTCAATACGAGGTGTTCTTGGTGAAATTCCAGTTGCCAAAATTATCTCATCAAAGTTACCTCTTGCTAAATCATCTGCTGTAACGCGTGTGTTTAATTGTAGATTTACATTATGTAATTCTATTTGTTTATTGAAATAACGAATGGTTTCATAAAACTCTTCTTTTCCTGGAATTTGTTTTGCAATATTAAATTGCCCTCCAGTTTCTTTATCTGCATCAAATAAAGTTACTTCATGACCTCTTTGAGCTGCTACTGTAGCCGCTGCTAAACCTGCAGGTCCAGCTCCTACTACTGCTATTTTCTTTTTATTATCAGTTGGGTTGTAATTTAATTCTGTTTCGTGACAAGCTCTTGGATTTACCAAACAACTCGCTACTTTCTTTTGAAATGCATGATCTAAACAAGCTTGATTACAAGCTATGCAAGTATTAATTTCATCATCACGTTCTTCTTTGGCTTTGTTTACCCATTCTGAATCTGCTAAAAACGGTCGTGCCATAGAAATCATATCTGCATGACCTTCAGCTAAAACATTCTCAGCTGTTTCTGGCATATTAATTCTATTCGAAGTTACCAATGGAATTGATAACTCTTCTTTCATTTTTTGAGTTACCCATGTGAATGCTGCTCTGGGTACCGAGGTAGCAATCGTTGGAATACGGGCTTCGTGCCAACCAATTCCTGTATTAATAATCGTAGCTCCTGCTTTTTCTATTTCTTTTCCTAATTGTACTACTTCTTCCCACGAGCTTCCTTGTTCTACCAAATCTAACATTGATAATCGGTAAATAATAATAAAGTTCTCTCCTACTGCTTCACGTGTTTTACGAACTATCTCAACAGCTAGGCGAATTCTGTTCTCATAACTTCCTCCATAATCATCTGTTCTTTTATTGGTTCTTTTTACGATGAACTGATTAATCAAATACCCCTCTGAACCCATAATTTCTACACCATCATAGCCTGCTTCTTGTGATAATTTTGCACAGTTTACAAAGTCTTTTAGTGTTCTTCTAATTCCGGATTGTTTTAATGCAAAAGGCTTAAACGGATTTATAGGTGCTTGAATTTTAGACGGTGCTACACTTATTGGATGATAACCATAACGTCCAGAATGCAATATCTGCATACATATTTTCCCTCCTGCTTCATGTACTGCATCTGTAATTTTTTTATGCTCACGAGCATGTTTCTTAGTGCTCATTCTCGCAGAAAAAGGAGCTGTCCAACCTTGAATATTTGGCGAAATTCCTCCAGTAACTATCAATCCTACTCCACCTTTTGCTCGCTCTGCATAATAGGCTGCTATTTTTTCAATGCCATTTTTTTCCTCTTCTAAACCAGTATGCATCGACCCCATTAAAATTCTATTTTTTAACGTAGTAAAACCTAAATCTAACGGTTCGAAAATATGTTTGTATTTTGTCATTTCTTATTTTTTAGACACTAATTTCACTAATTAGCTCGAATAATTATTTTGCAGAGTTTATTTTATTATGCATGCATAATAAATTGCAAGATACAATTTTTTAGAAAACAAAAAACTTGATGATAAAATAGATTTTAGGTTACCTCTCTATCAATTCAATAGATAATCGTAATTTTTATATGTTCTAATTTTTTAAATCCTATTATCATTATTCGTTTACTTGTAATGGTATGGTTACGGTCTCTCCTTCTTTATCATTCTTTAAACTCCCAACTTTATGATCAAATAATCCATTTAAATTATTACCCGAAGGATACACTTTTGAAACTGTTAAAGGCATTCTTTTCTTTTTAGGAAGTGAAAATTGTTGTTCTTCCTTTTTACCATCAATAGTTCTTATCAGAACATAATTGGTATTTTCTAATAATGGAAAACTAGGAATAAAGGTAAGTTTGTTTCCAATTTCATATTTAAACTGTCCTGCTATGGGAGTTTCATTTAATTTACCTTCTCTTTTATTCAAAATATAAATAGCTGATTTCTTATTGTTCAACTCTTTTGGATACCAGTTATGAAAAATAACTTTATCTTTTCGTACCGTTAATTCTATGTCCTTAGTTGTTGAAGAACAGCTCCAAATAAAAACAATTATTAGTATGTATAGGATGTTTTTCATTATTCTTTATCTTATTTATTCAAAGAAAAACCTGAACAAATGTTATATATCTGCTTACAAAAATCTTAATTTTCGATTTCATTTTTAATACAACCACCTTTTAAATAGCTTAGTTAAGTTTGGCATTAGTACCCATGTTAACAATGCGACTAATGTGACAGTCACAAAAAGTACTTTTAATGTTAGAGAAAAGGTAGGGAATAATCTTCCATATAATTCAAGCAGTATTAATACCATAGGGAATACGGCAACCCAAGTTAAGATTGCCATTTTCCATTTTGGAGGTCTTTTGGTTTCACCTGGAGTGGTAAACCAAAAATCAATACCTTCTTGATATTCCAATTGCATTTCTTTTTCAGAAAATGACTTGAGCTTTTTAACCTCGGTTATTCTTTCTTCTGAATCCATCCAAGCGGTTAAAGTTTCTAAATTTTCAAACTGAAAAGCAACAGTATATTCGTTTGAAGTAGTGCCTATTTTTGGAGGCACTACATATTTTCCTCTAAACCCTTTGAACGCACTTACTATATTACCAATGTTTTGACTCCATTGTTCGAAGTCTTTTTCTGCTCCCAATTTTATAGTGTGCCTGACAATAGTTGTCAAGGGCATATTTTCAGGAAGCTGGTTTATTTCAGACATCTTTTTATTGTTTATAATATGAACCAAATAGTTTTACTGGTGACCAATCTGGAAGCATTTCAGGTGCTTTTGGTGCTAAACTCTCAAAATCTCCTGCTCCGTATACTGGTTTTCCATTTACTACTGTTAGTACTGATTCTATGGTTTTAATATCATCTTCGGCAACTGCCATATAATCTTTAGATAAGATTACAAAGTCTGCAAATTGCCCTTTTTTAATGCGTCCTTTAACATCTTCTTCTTGCGAAAACCAAGCACTACCGATGGTATGTACGCGTAAGGCTTCTTCTCTGGTCAATACATTGTCTTTGTCATATAGTTGTCTACCACTTGCAGTTTTACCAGATACCATATAGTGTAATGACACAAAAGGATTGAAACTACCACCTCGAGTACCATCAGTTCCCATACCAACAGGAATACCTTTATCATAGATATAGCGTAATGGTGGACTGTATTTTCCTGCTTCAGCACCATAACGCTCTACATAATCATCTCCTAAAAACACCATTCTATCTTGCAGAGCCAATCCACCACCTAAAGCGACTATTCTATCTACCGTTTCTGGCGTAATCGTTTCGCCATGTTCTATTGACCAACGTAATCCGTTTAATGGTGTTTCTTTGTTTACTTTTTCAAGTACATCTAAAATTTTTTGGATAGATTCATTATAAGTGGAATGTACCTTGAATGGCCAACGTCTTTCAATTAATAGTTTTAAAACAGGGGCTAAATTTTCTCCCATTGTTTCTGGTAATTCAGGACGTTCCCATCTAAAATTCTCATAATCGGCAGCTTCCCATAAAATATATTCTCCAGCTCCATCCAATTCGAAACCATGTTCTTTATGAGGATCTGTGTTTTTTCCTGCTTTGTTGGCATCACTCCAAGCCGTAAAGTCTTGTAATTCTCTTTTGGGTTTTTGAGCAAATAAGTAAAATGAAGTTCTAATCGCCAATTTTCCATCTGCTGCCAATTGCTCTGCTGTATTGTATTCTTGTGGATAGTTGAATCCACCACCTCCAGCATCAATCACACCTGTTAATCCAAAACGTGCCAATTCTCTAAACATATGGATGGTAGAATTTGCTTCAACGTCCTTACTTGTTCCTGGTAAGGCTGCAATTTTTCCGTAGAAAATTCCCGGATGTGGTTCTGCTAACATTAATCCTGTAGGATTTCCGTTTGCGTCACGTTCAAAACGCCCTTGGTATGGGTCTGGTGTGTCTTTGGTAATTCCTAAAGCTTCCAGTCCTTTTTTATTTACGATTCCTGCACTATAAAAATATTGCATATATACAGGTCTATTTGGTGATGCTTCAGTTAATTCAGCAGGTGTTGGTAAACGTTGTTCTTTAAACTGCCAAGGAGTCCATCCACCAATGACACGAACCCATTCACCTTCTGGGGTAATCTCTGCTGCTTTTTTTATCATTTCCAATCCTTCCTTTAAGGTTGGAACACCATCCCAACGTAATTCACGTGTATAGGTCAATCCGCTTCTTAAGAAATGAGAGTGTGAATCAATCAAACCTGGAATGATTCTTTTTCCCTCTGCATCAATAACCTCAGTACTATCTCCTTTTAACTTTAATAATTCTTTCGAATTACCTACTGCTAAAATTTCACCGTCCTTTATAGCCAATGCCTCTGCATTAGGCTGATTCTCATCTAAAGTGGTGATAGTTGCATTATGCACAATCATATCTGCCACTTCTTTTGGTGTTTGATTGTCTTTACACCCTAAGAAGAGTAGTAAAGACAACACACCGATTACTAGTTTTTTTGTTTTAGAATCTATCATAATTATTCTTTTTTACCTGAAAGTTCTTTGTATGTATTAGGCACATTTATTTGAGAATGTACCCAACCAAAAATAGGATATCCTTTGTAGTCATCCATAGTTACTTTTTCAACTGTTTTTTCTAAAGACCAACCTTTCTTTACTGCTTTACTTACTTGCTTATCTAGTTCATCTAAATAATTAATGGCAAAGTTTAAATCTGATTTTTTCATGGCAGTATGATGACCAGGCACAATAATAGCATCCTCAGGAATGAAGTTTTTAATTTTCTCCATTGTTGTTTTTACTTCCATATGTTTTCCATCTAATAGCCATGGAAGTCCTGGTTTTCCAGACACCCATACATTTCCCGTCCAAAGCACTTTACTTTCTGGTTCCCAAATAAATAAATCTCCTGAAGTTTGCCCGAATCCGAAGGTGTGTATTTCTACTGTTTTTCCTCCTAAATTAATTTTCATGATGTCTTCATTTTGAATAAGGACATCAGCTTCACGAGCAATTACTTTTTCGATACCTCTTCCTTTACCGAAGCTACCCATCATCCATTCTTTATCTTTTTCAAAATAATTAGCAATATAATCTGCTGTGCCTTGATGTTGAATGACAGTAGTAGATGATGGAAAAACATAGTTTCCATAACTATGGTCTCCATGATAACTTGTATTTACCAAATATTTAATTGGTAAGTCTGTTTCTTGGCGGATTAAAGCAATTAATTGGCCTGCTAAATCTGCATTTAAAAATGATTCGATTACCAATACGCCTTTTTTACCGACTATAAATCCACCACTAGTTGGTTTTGGAGCTTCTGCTGGTGCTTCAAAACTTTCTTGTGGAAATACTCCAAACACTCCTGGAGAGAGTTCTTTTTTTACCAAAATTATTTTATTCGCATCCCAAATTGGTTCTTGTGCAACTGCCGTAGTGATTGTAAAAAAAGCGAGCAATAGCAATGTTAATTTACCGACTGATATTTTCATATTTGTTTTCATGATATTTATTTTTAGTTGTTTTATATTAAATTGTATTAGGCTTTAAAAAGTGCCGAGTATTTTTCTTTATTAGCATACATTAAAAAGATGTTCATAGCGATTGCCATAAGCGCAAAAAGAATATTTCCTATATCTAAAAACAAGTGAAATAATAAAGCATTCAAGAGAATAGGAAATAAAATCACCAATGCTAAAGCCCTGTACTTATTAAAAAGAATCAATGCTCCTGTAATTATTTCAACGACCGCTACAATAGTCATTATATACCCTGTTTTTAATAATGCCCCCATAAATTCTCCTGCTGGTTGCGCAAGTTCTCCCATGGGCATAAATTGTAAAAAATTGTTTAATCCGAATGTTATTAGCATAATACCTAGTATCGCACTAATTATTGTGGTTGCTTTATTCATATAATATTTAATTAGTATTTAAAATTTATAACTTAATGTTGGAGCAAAATGAAATATGTTTTCAGATTCTCCACTTTCTTTTAAAAAATCACCAGCTATGAAATAGCTTATATCTAGTTCTAGTGACAAATGTCTGTTAAACTCGTATTCAGCTTTAAAACCTAATTGATTCCCTAAACTTTTATCGGTAATTCCATTAGCAGGTCTTGCTACAAATCGAGGTGGACTGTAGAGACCATCATTTTTAGAGGCTCTCCAAAAGAAGCCCCATTCTGCATACAAGTTTAATTTTTCAGTAGGTTGTACAGAAACTGACGGATGAACCGATATCATATTCACTGGTGTAATGGTAGCTGCTAAACTATAGTAGGCAGGATTTACAAACATTGGATTAAATGTATTTACCTTTCCGTCCCCTAAATGCTTATCACCACTGGTATATTCTAGCTTTAATCCAGGATTTATTCTCCAGATTGTATTGATGAGTTCATAATGCCAATCCATCTCAATATTAAAAGCACTGATGTCGCTGTTTCCAATCTCTCCAAATTGATAAATTAATTCGGTATTGTAATTCCAACGCTTTCCTAGTTTTCCAAATCTCCGCAATCCAATACTATGTCGTGTTTCCTCTCCCGAAACATCATTAAATCTTGATTGGTCAGATTGAAATCCAAAATAATAGAGTTCGTTTAGTCCTGTGAAATTTTTAATCTTAAATTTTGAATACAAACCCCATAATTGAGGGTTGGTTGCATCACCATCAAACAACGTGAATTTATTATCAAAAGCTTCAAATAAGGGACGTACTTCTTTTCCATAAAATGCCTGAATATTGGTTTTTCCAACCTTATATGTTGCTCTGGTGGCATCAAAAGTTCTACGAATATTTGGACCTTCTCTAAAACCTACTAAACGTGCTGCACCAAAAGCCATTTCTTGTCTTCCTAATCTAAATACTAGGCTCGAACTTTCCTGTAATGGAATCTTAAAATCTATAAATGCTTGATGAAAACCAACCTCATCATATTCTGCAAACTCTTTTTCATGACTGGTATAACCATGATATAATTCTCCAAAAACTCGTACATATTTTCCTAACACTAAATCTGTGTGCAATGCTATACGTTGCGAATAAAAATCTTGATCTACATTACCTTGCCATAAACGATTAGAATAATGTTCAAATCGTGGCCTAATTTGCCCACCAAAAGACATATATATATATCTTTCTTTGAATTTAAAGGAATAAACTTAATAACATCGAAAACATCTTCTCTATATGGATTATTCTCTTTAGACTTTAAATATTCATAGTTTTCTAAAGACCTTAGTAATTTGTATTTGGGAGGCTCTTTTTTTGTTTCTTGTTCTTGAGCATATGCTCCTTGAACAACTAAGAAAACTAATATTAGTTTGATTATTGATTTTCTCATATGTTTAATTTTCTAATTGATATTTTTTTCTATTCGTTTATCTGGTACTACCCATATAACAGCTACAAGTACATAACAAATAATTGCTAATATTGGTGATATAAAACTTAGTATTAATCCAATTATATAAAACAACATAGATAGTTTTCCTTTACGATCTTTTCCTATTGCTTTACGCAACACAAAACCCTCATCATGATATTTTATAATTCTAGATTGTAAAATATAATAAGCTAAAGCTGACATGAGTAACACAAAACCATATAAAGCAACAGGTGCCGTTTCTATATGATGTTCTCCAATCCATGAGGTCGCAAATGGTATTAACGACAACCAAAACAATAAATGTAGATTAGCCCACAAAATTTTCCCGTTTACCCTTTCAGTTATTTGAAATAAATGATGATGATTATTCCAATAAATACCCAGAAAAATAAAACTTATTAGATAACTTATAAATACTGGAAATAGAGGAATCAATGCTTCTAATGTTACTTCATCGGGAGCTTCTAATTCTAATACCATAATTGTGATAATGATAGCAAGTACACCATCACTAAAGGCTTCTAATCTATTTGTTTTCATTAGTTATCGTTTAAATCGTAATTTTTGAATCATTTCAGACGAAAGCGAGTCTGCATATACTCCATAAGCATCTACTAATGTTCCCTTTTCACCTGAATTGGTTTCAATCACATATACTACAGAATTATCGTCGGCACTACTCATACCTTCAAATCGATACATCTCTACAATTTCAAACACTTCTGGACCAAATACTTTATTTATAGGTTTACATTCTATTTGGTGCTCTTGTAAATTAAAATCGAAGATATATCCTCTTTTTTCTAAATCATTTAGCGCTTCGGAAAGTGTATCATAAGATTTCATAATTTTTTAATTTTGATTAGTTACTAACTTATAAGAGCTTTCAATGATTGTTTTTATATTGTCTAACTCCTCTTCGCTTCTAGGAGCATAAATCAGTACATGTCCAAATTTTTTATCTGAAAAAATTCTACTATCTAAGGGATGATACTCTCCCCAGCCTTTTGCTATTACTCTTTCAGCATCTTCTCTTCTTAAAGATAAATGTAAACTTCCTCCATGTTCATTATCCATTGGTGGATGGATGTGTGTAAACTCTCTACCAAATTGTAATACCTCTTCATTTATGTTACTATAATTATCTTTAATCCACGCCGCTCTTGCTCCTCTAACTGAAATAATGGTTGGTCTTTCTTCTACATTTTCTAATGAAAATAACCATTTTGCTAATTCAGCATACATTTCTTTTGTTGCATTGTCAGAAAATTGTAAATGAGGTAATGCATCACCTGTTACTGGTCTATTACCTTGCCTTATTGAAATATCTGTTATTGCTTTCATCTATATTCTTTTTTAGAATATCTGAAAAGGATGGGGAGTATTCTCCTTTAAAGATACATATTTATTAAATTATTACAAAGTCATTGGAACTTCTACTAATAAAACATCGGAAGTTGTGTTTGCTGTTAGCTTAACTTCAGAAGTCTCCCAAACACCTAAAGCATCTCTCTTATCAAGTATATGCTTATCAATACTAATGTTTCCATCTATATTCATTGTATACAGTCCATGATTTTCCGATTTCAAAGTATATTTAAAAGTGTTTCCTTCTGTTAAGATTATTCTGGAAATCTGTGCGTCTTGATGAATTTTTAGACTTCCATTCTCTTTTGAATCAACAGGACTTACCAACACTTGTAACGTATCTTTTCTATCAGCTTCTTCAAAATACTTCTGCTCATATTGTGGGCTTACATTTAATTCATTAGGTACAATCCATAACTGAAAAAAGTTTGCTTTCTCCGTTTTACTATCGTTAAATTCTGAATGTGTTAAACCACTTCCTGCCGACATTGCTTGCACTTCTCCTGTAGTAATTGCTTTCTTATTATCCATGCTATCTTTGTGAGACAATGCTCCTGATAACGGAATAGAAATGATCTCCATATTATTATGTGGATGCGTTCCAAAACCCATTTTTGGTTCAACATAATCGTCATTAAACACACGAAGTGCTCCAAAACTCATTCTTTCTGGATTATAGTAATTGGCAAAACTGAATGAATGGTAACTTTCTAACCAACCATGATTTGCATGCCCTCTTGTGTTTGCTTTATGAATTATTGTTTTCATTTTTATTTTATGTTTTGTATTAAATCGTCATCCCTGTTGTAAATATAGGATGACGACTATGTTAACCCCTTCGACTATTATATTCAGGTCTAGTATAAATAGCCCATTTTACCTTGCTGAAAATCGCGCATTGCTTCCATAATTTCAGTTTGAGTATTCATTACGTATGGCCCGTATTGAGAAACCTTTTCTTTAATTGGTTCGCCTGAAAGTACTAATAAAGTACTCTCTTTTTTGGCTTCAATTTCAACAAAATCTCCATCTTGATTGAAGGTTATCATTTGTGTTGCTCCTTTCTTCAAAGTAGCTTTATCGTTTACCAATACTTCGCCATCTAATAAATAAATCAACGACTCGTGCGTTTGCGGAATGTCGATTTTCATATTGCCTTCTGTTTGCGTTTTTACCGTAAATACATTGACTTCTGTTTGCGTTTGAATCAATCCTTTTTTATTAGCTTGTTTACCTGCAATTACTTTTAAATCTATCGTTTTATCATCGTTTTGTACTACAGGAATATCCTCACTCTTTAAATGTTGATAATTTGCAGGCATCATCTTTTTTGCTGCTGGAAGATTTAGCCACAATTGAATTCCTTCTAACTCCCCTCCTCTTTCTACGAACTCTTTACTTGGTCCTTCTGCGTGAATAATTCCACGTCCTGCGGTTGTCCATTGTACATCGCCTGCTTTTACGAGCATTTCATTTCCTAAAGAGTCACGATGCAACTGCTCGCCTTTAAACAATAATGTTATTGGTTCAAACCCACGATGTGGGTGCGGCCCTAAATCAAACGGATTGTTAAATGCGCTAATTGCATACGGTCCGTAATGATGTAATAATAAGAACGGATCAACTTGCTCTATACCTTCTGTTGGTAATGGTTGACGTAATCTTATCGGTCCCATATTTACTAATGGGCTTCCTACTTTATTTTTTATGGTTTTTAATGTTTTCATTTTGTTTAAATTTTGTCATTGCGATGGCATCAAATCAATCTTTATATTTTGATTACGCTCTGTTTACGTTCGCAATGATGTTTTAATATTAATACTCTAGTCTTACCTATCATTCTTTTTTCTGAGAAAGATATATGCTGGGTATTTTTTGTCGTTTATATTTCATAATTATTTTTATTTTAAACATTTTCCATGGAAAATATTTTTGCAAATTTTTTTGACTCCTATATTTTTATAGGAATCAAAAAAATCATCTTATCTTATCTAATAAATCACTTAATTGATTCGCTTCTTCTTCTGAAAGATTGTGAATAAAATCAAAGTCAATATTTCCATCAATTATTTTTAACAATTCTAAGCCTTGATTTGTTATACTTATATATACCACCCTCCTATCATGATCACATCGTACTCGTTCAATTAGTTTTTTATCACATAGTTTATCCATCAAACGCGTAGCATTTGGGGCTCTTTCAACCATCCGATCTTTAATAACTTGAACTTTTATTGGTTCTTTAGCTCCTCTTAAAATTCTAAGGATATTATACTGTTGTGGTGATATTCCATAAGGCTTAAAAAAATCATTTTCCTTACTAATAATCCAATTTGCCGTATATTTTATGTTGATAAAAGCTTTCACTTTACTGTTTGGGAATGTTGAATTAATATCTTTAGAAATGTCTCCCATCTTATTAATTTAAGTCTTTCATTATTTTGTTAAACTCATCTGTAGTTGGTGTTAAATACACTTCATCATCAACAAATAATGTTGGGTATTTTAAAAGGCCTCCATACAGCTCTTTGGAGTGCTCTTTGGCTTCTACATCTACAGATATATCTTTATAATTAAATGGAATTTCTGCCATTCTTAAATAATTTTTAAAGGCTACTGTATGTGCGTGCCCTTTTCTACCATATATAGTTATCTTCATTTTTTATCTCCTTTCTGAGTACAAATTTACGAAAAATATTTTTATTTTCCAAGGAAACTATTTTAATAGTAAATATATAAAGAATTAAGAAAATATTATTTAAAGTTGATTAGGCTAAAACATCTGAATATTCTGACCTCTTGTCAAAAACTGATTTTGCAAACGGACACAACGGAATGGCTTTAATGCCTTTTTCTCGCATAAAGTTTACCGAAGCTGCTACTAATTCATAACCAACTCCTTGTCCGCGTAAACTATCTCCTACTTCTGTATGGTCTATAATAATTTTATCATTTCCAGCCCAAGTATAAGTCATTAATGCATTTTTGCTTCCGTTAACTTCAACGTAAAATTCTCCTTTATTTCCGTTGTCTTCTTGTTGTACTTGCATTTTCCTATCCTTTAAATTCTGCTTTTACATGCGCACCATCGCAGTAAGGTTTATTTTGCGAAGCTCCACATCTACAAAATGCTGTGGTTTTATTTTTCTTTTCCTCGGTTCCGTCAGAATTCTTTATATGCAGGGTTCCGTATATTAACAATGGACCATTTTCTAAAGCTTCTACTTCAGTTACAGTATGCATTGACTCTTGATTATCTCCTTTAGATACATAAGATAATGCGCCAGACGGACAAGCTTCTACTTGTTTTTTTATACAAGCAGTTGTTGCACCCTTCATATTTACCCAAGGCCTGTTTTGTGGATTGAATACTTGCAATAATTCTTTCCAACATTTCTTCGCATGGATACAAGTATTGGGTTTCCACACTACAGTAAGATCATCATTACTATACTCTTTGATTATTTCTTTTTTTCCGTCTGACATAATTTATTTTTTAATTAAATTGATTTTTCGAAAGTCATTACTGCTTCTTTTAACTCTGAGTTTAAAGCATCATCTACTATATTTCCATCTTTAAAGTTATCATAAAATTTCGGTAATGAAAAATCAGCAACTATATTTCCTCCCATATGTGGAAATCCATTTTTAGCAATACCTAAAGCTGATGCGCCTCCTCTTCCTCCTGGTGAAGTAGATAATAATAACATTGGCGTATTACTCCATAATTTTTGCTCAATACGAGACATCCAATCAAAAACATTTTTAAACGCTACTGAAAAATTACCATTATGTTCTGCTAACGATAAAACAATTCCATCTGCTGTTTTAATTTCTTCAAAAAATCTTTTTGCGTTTTCTGGAATTCCATTTTCAGTTTCTTCATCAATACCATAAACTGGCAATGGAAAATCGTTTAAATCTAATATTGACACTTCAACATTCGTTACTAAATTTGCTGTATGTGTTGCTAATACTTTATTTATCGAGTTCTTACTATTACTTCCTGCGAAAGCTATTATTTTTTTCATTTTATTGTCTAATTATTTATTTTATAAATCTGCTAAATACTTAATATCTAGTATTCGTTTAAATCTTTTTTGGTAATATGATTGAGGTAAAAACTTTAACATTATATGTAAGAACCTCGTTTGATACTTATTATTTGTAAGCGACATTTTTCCTATTTTTAAAGAAGATCTTACTATATACTTAACTTTACCGATTCTCTTTTTTTGATATGCTGCAAAAACTTTTTTCTTAGGATACTTTTTTAAACACATCCCTAATGTATATGCACTTTCTACTGCTTGGCAAGCCCCTTGTCCTAAATTTGGCGTGGTGGCATGAATTGAATCACCAATAAAGACGGTATTATTGTTAAACCATTTTTCTTTATTTGGCTTTAAATCAGATAATTCATTTTGAATTATTTTTTCCTCACTAGTTTTCCTTATCATGTTTAATACAATTTCATCGTACTCTTTAAAAGTATTTAACAAATAACTTTTTAAAGATTTTGATGGAAATTTTGTATAATTTTTCTCTTCCTGAACTGCTAACCAAAATATTTTATCGGAACTTAATGGAAGGAATAAAAAGCGTGAGTCTCCTCCAAATAATTCATAATATGAATGTGCTAAAGTTGCATCAACTTTATAATCTATTATTCCTCTCCAAATAATTTGTTGTGCTCTTCTTATTTTAATTTTTGGGAAAATCCATTTTCTAATGACAGAATTAATTCCATCAGAAGCAATTAAAGTTTCAAACTCTTCTTGTGTTTTATCTTGAAACTCAATTTTAACACGTTCTAAATTTTCTACGTTCTTTACTTCTTTATTTAATTCGTAATCATCTTTTTTTAATTGGCTTGATAATACATCTATTAATGAAGCTCTATGAATACAATAAACTTCTTCAGGAAAAGGAATTTCTTTAAGAGTTTTAAGGGTATTTGTGGCTAATATTGTTCTTTTTATTAAATACCCTTTTTCTCTTATTTTATTTCCTATGTTTAGTTTATCAAATATTTTTAAAGCATTCGATGAAATTCCAATTCCTGCGCCTACTTCTTTAAATTCAGTTGATTTTTCAAAAAGTTTAAATGGCACATCATTCCTTTTCAAGGTCAACGCCATTGTTAAACCTCCAATTCCTCCTCCTATTATAGCAATCTTTTTTTCACTTTTCATCTTTCAAAACTATATTAACTAATTAATATTCGTTTCAATTTCTGTTTCTCCTTTTACCATTTTGGCTACCGGACATTTTCCTGCAATCTCTAACAGTTTTGCTTTTTGTTCTTCGGATACCTCCTTTTCAAAAGATATTTCTTCTACTAACGATTTTTTAATTCCTTCAGAAGTTAATTCTTGTTTCTGAATCACGTTAACAGTTATCTCACCAAGATCCCAACCTTTTCTTTCCGCATACATACGTAATGTAATAGATACACAACCACCAATCGCAGTTAATAAATACTCTACTGGAGTAGGTGCATTATCATCTCCTCCTTTATCTAAAGGTTCGTCTATTACCGCAAAATGATTTCTCATTTTAGCTTCTGCCAAATAATTTCGGTCGGTGAGTTTAACTTCTGAAGTTGGGTTCTTAGCCATTTATATTTTTTTACTATAAATATAAGAAACAATCGCCAATATTAAAGCTACTAATGCTGGGTATTGCTCTCCATCTCCTATCATAAAATGCGCAAAAAAAGCTAGTATAAATGCAAAGACAAAACCTGCATACGCCCATTCTTTCAAAAAAGTATCTTTTAAAAACCAAATAGCTATTAAACCTAATATTTTAGCTAAACCATATGGGTAAATTATATAGGTCGGATACCCAAACCCCTCAAACATTTTTGCAACTTCTGAATTATTAAAAAAATACATTCCAGCTGAAAATAGCATAAATAAAGTAAGCAAACCTGTTGCTACATAATAAATAATTTTGTCTCGTTTCATTCTTAATTAGTTTTTAAATTCGGATCAAAGATATAAAAAATATTTTTACATACCATGGAATATATTTTCTAGGTATATAAATTTATCATTTTTCTATTTTTAAAGATATAGAAAATATTATATATTTGCATAAGCGCTTATATAAATACATATATAGATATTAAATGGATGCATTAAAAGGTTTTGGAGAAATAGGAATGGGCTCTCGATTAAAGAGAGTTAGTGAATATATGATGAGAGAAACTCAACTAGTATATAATGAATTTAACATTGATTTTGACCCATACCTCTTCCCTACTTTTAAGATCATTAAAAATAAAAATGGGGTTACCAATACCGAAATTACAAATAGCTTACATATTTCTCAACCTGCAACTACACAAGCTATCAACAAACTTTTAAAGAAAGAACTGATTCTTTTTAAGGAAGATGAAATTGACAAACGTAAAAAAATAATATTCCTTTCAGAAAAAGGTAAAAAGCTTATACAAAATGTAACCCCTATTTGGGATAGTATAGAACAAATTATAAAAGACTACACCAACATCACATCAAATTCTTTAGTTGAACACTTAAACATTTTAGAAGAAAAATTTAATACCAAAGCTTTTAGCAAAGCTATCATAGAACATATACAAATGAATAATATAAAAAAACACAGTTTAGAAGTTATCGATTTTAAAAATGAGTATGCTTCTCATTTTTATGATTTAAATATAGAATGGTTAAAAACCTTTTTTTATGTTGAACCTTACGATGAAGAAGTTTTAAGTAATCCCGACAAATACATTGTAGATAAAGGTGGACATATTTTTTTTGCAAAGCTAAATAACGAAATTGTGGGTACAGTAGCATTGATGCCTATGAAAGAAAAGAATGTTTACGAACTAACTAAAATGGCCGTTTCCCCTAAACATAGAGGTTATAAAATTGGACAGCAATTAATGCAAAAATGTATTGACTTTGCAAAAAATAATCGTTTTGACAAGCTTGTTTTGTATTCGAGTACAAAGCTTGAAAATGCTATTTACATTTATAGAAAATACGGTTTTATAGAAATTCCAGTTGAAGAAAATTGTCCTTATGTTAGAAGTGATATTAAAATGGAGTTATCTACCAATTAATTCATAGAAAAAACTCCAGCTTTGTGCTGGAGTTCACTTCAAAATATAAAATTTATAAACTGCTAATTATAAATTCTATGCTACTTTAATTCTTATGTAAAGTTTCTCGTTATGCAAACAAACAACTTTTACAAACTAACATAAACGAGAAACTTACATACAAATAATTAAGTTTTATACTTCTGCTACTTCTAGTTCCATTTTTTCTAATTTTTTAGAAGTCTCAAACTGATTCGAGGTATTCTTTTCTCCTCCAGCTTTTAATGCTTTATCACCCGCAAAGAATGTTTTATGATCATCTCCTAAATCAGATCCTGCCATTCTTTGATGCTTTACACACGATACTCCTTTTCGTATTTCTTGACGTTGAACACCTTTTACGTATGATAACATTCCTTCTTCTCCAAAATAACCTTCAGTTAAATCATTTATATGCAATGCCGTTGTATGATAAGTAGGTAATGTAATTAAATGATGGAAAATTCCTGCTTCTCTTGCTCCATCCATTTGAAATGTGCGAATTTTTTCATCAGCAAGATGGCATAATTCTGATCCGTCATATTCAGCGTCCATTAAATTATTTCTATCATAAGCTGTCATATTCTCACCAGCTTCTAACATTTCATCGTAAGCTTGATTACGGAAATTCAATGTCCAATTAAACGATGGTGAATTGTTATATACCAATTTAGCATTTGGTATTACAGTTCTAACTCTGTTCACCATGTGTGCTATTTGCTTCACATTTGGAGTTGGAGTTTCTATCCATAATAAATCTGCACCGTTTTTAAGACTTACAACACAATCTAAAACTACTCTATCAATATTTGATCCTTCTTTAAATTTATATAATCCATTTGGCAAACGTACTGGACGAACTAACTTTCCATCTCTTTTTAACAATACATCATCCTCCTTAGCTTCTTCAATAGCTATTTCTTCTGCTTCTACAAAGGCTAAATATTGTGATGCTAAATCTCCTGGTTCTTGACTCACAGGTAGTTTTTGTGTTAATCCAGCTCCTTCTGAATCTGTTCTTGCTACTATAATTCCATCTTCAACACCTAACTCTAAAAAAGCATAACGAATTGCATTTAATTTTGCTATAAAATCCTCATGTGGTACCGTTACTTTTCCGTCTTGATGTCCACATTGTTTTGCATCAGAAACTTGATTCTCTATCTGAATTGCACAAGCTCCAGCTTGAATCATTTTTTTTGCTAATAAGTAAGTAGCTTCTTCATTACCAAATCCAGCATCAATATCTGCAATAATAGGTACAATATGTGATTCGAAATTATCTATTTGATCTTGCACATCTTCTCCATTCTCTAATCTCTTAAATAAATCATTTAATTCAACCGCATCAGCTTGACGTAAGAAATCATAAATCTCTTCAATAAGAGATGATACGGCAGTTTTTTCGTGCATTGATTGATCTGGTAATGGTCCAAATTCTGAACGTAACGCAGCTACCATCCAACCAGATAAGTATAAATATCTTTTACTGGTTGTTTTGTGGTGTTTTTTTACTGAGATCATTTTTTGCTGTGCTACAAACCCATGCCAGCAACCTAACGACTGCGTGTATTTAGAGCTATCTGCATCATACTCAGCCATGTCTTCTCTCATAATGGCAGCCGTATATTTAGCAATATCTAATCCTGTTTTAAAACGGTTTTGTGTTACCATTCTTGCCGCATTTTGTGGATTCACACCACCCCATGCAGCTCCATACTTTTTCTTTAAAGTTTTTACAGTTTCTAAAGCTGAACTATAACTTCCTTGAGCTAAATTTTTCATAAATTTGTATTGTTAAATAAGTTGTTGATTTATTAATAGCTTACCCCTTAAAATGTTGCCGCATTTTTGGGGGCTTTTTTTTATATGTATTTATATGCTGGTAAGGTTAAGAATTCTATAAACTCTTTATTTAAAATTAAATCATCAAAAAGTTGAATTGCCTTTTCAAACTTTCCTGTTTGATATCTTTCATCTCCTACATATTCTTTAATCTTGTTTATTTCTTCTTTCTTGTATTGCTCATACATCTCTTTTGTAAAAGTTTTACCATCTTCTAATAAAACTTCTTTATGTAACCATTGCCATAATTGCGATCTAGAGATTTCTGCAGTAGCAGCATCTTCCATTAAATTATATAAAGCAGCGGCTCCCTGTCCCATTAACCATGATTCTATGTATAAAATTCCAACATTGATGTTATCTCTTATTCCTTGCTCAGTAATGGTACCATCTGGTAACTCCACTAATTCTTGCTCACTAATTACTAAATCCTCTAGTTTTTTATCTATCTGATTTACATTAGGCATCGCTTCATTAAATACATCTATTGCTACTTTTACCAATCCTGGATGCGCTACCCAAGTACCATCATGACCGTTTTTAGCTTCTTGCAACTTATCATTATATACTTTTTTAAAAGCTAATTTATTTGCTTCATCATTATTTTTTACAGGAATTTGCGCTGCCATTCCCCCCATAGCATGTACATTTCTTTTATGACATGATTGTATTACACGTAACGAATAGGCTTTCATAAAAGGACTACTCATGGTAACTTGAGCTCTGTTAGGTACAATAAAACCTGTATGATTTCTAAACTTTTTAATGTAAGAGAAGATATAATCCCAACGACCACAGTTTAATCCTGCCATATGATTTCTTAACTCATAAAGAATTTCATCTAATTGAAAACTAGCCGTAATTGTCTCAACTAACACAGTAGCCTTTATTGTTTTTTGTGGAATATTTAAATAGTCTTGTGCAAATACAAAAACATCATTCCACCAACGAGCTTCTTTATAATGTTCTAGCTTTGGTAAGTAAAAATAAGTTCCGCTTCCTTGCGCTAATAAAGTTTTGATGTTATGAAAAAAGAACAATCCAAAATCTACTAAAGAACCAGACATTTCTTTTCCTTCAATTACAAAATGCTTTTCATTTAAATGTAAACCTCTAGGTCTTACTAATAAGGTAGCTACCTTTTCATTTAATTGATAGGTTTTATCTTTCTTCTCATTATAAAAAGATATTGTTTTACTTACTGCATCTCTTAAATTTACTTGTCCGTCTAAAACATTTGCTAAAGTTGGCGAATTACTATCTTCAAAATCTGCCATAAATGTTTTGGCCCCAGAATTTAAAGCGTTGATAATCATTTTTCTTTCTACTGGACCTGTGATTTCTACTCTACGATCTAACAAATCTTTTGGTAATGCTGCACACACCCAGTCTCCTTCTCTAATTTCTTTTGTTTCTTCAGGAAAATTTGGATAATTCCCTGCATCAAAGTAAGCTTGCTCAACCTCCCTTTCTTCTAATAATTGAAGTCTTTTTGCATCAAATTTTTCATGAAGCTGAATTAAAAACATTTTAGCTTCTTCAGTTAAAACACTTTTATATTGATCAACATCAAAACCTTTGAATTGAATTTCTTTAACTAAAACATCTTGATTCATAATAACTTATTTTTAATTATTGACAATTCAAAACTAAAAAAAAGAATTCGAAACAAAAAACGAACGTTCGCTAAATTTATATTGTTTGCTAATTTTTATTAATTCGCTAATTTTAATACCTTTGAATTACGAATCTTTTAATAAAAACACTTTGGAAGAAGAATACATTAGACTTGTTTTCGGATTAAAACTGAAACAAATACGAACCGACAAAAACCTATCTCTCTTTGGGTTAGCTAAATTAACAGGCCTATCTAAATCGTATTTAAATGAAATAGAAAAGGGTAAAAAATATCCAAAAACCGATAAAATTGTAACTTTATCTGAAAAGCTAGAAGTTCCATATGATCATTTAGTTTCTCTTAAGCTAGACAAAAACCTAGCTCCTATTGGCGAGATTTTACAATCTAAAATTTTAAAAGAAATTCCTTTAGAGCTTTTTGGAATTAAAGAAAACAACTTAATTGATATTGTAGCGAATGCTCCTGCCAAAGTAAATGCCTTTATAAGCACAATTATAAAGATATCTCAAAACTACAACCTAACTAGAGAGAGTTTTTTCTTGGCTTCTTTACGTTCTTACCAAGAAGCTCACAATAATTATTTTGAAGAGATTGAAAATAATGCCGTTGCTTTTGCCAAAGCCTATCACATTAATTTAGAAGCACCAATTAAATCAAAAGACCTAGAGGATATTTTGATTGAAGAATATGGATATACTATTAACAAAGAAGAACTTTCTAAACATCATCAAAAATTATCAGAATTAAGAAATATTTACATACCAAAAAATAAAACATTACTTATTTACGATGATATTAATGAAGCACAAAGAACCTTTATTTACGCTAAGGAAATAGCCTACAACTATCTAAAAATTGAGAATCGTTTATATACTTTTCCATGGATTAAATTTGAAAGTTTTGATCAAGTCTTAAACAATTTTATTGCTTCTTACTTTGCTGGAGCCCTCATTATTCCAAAAGACAATCTTGTTCAAAAACTAACTCATTTATTTTCTTTAGAAAACTGGCAACCTATACAGTTACATAAAATCATAAAGAGTTTTAATTGCTCTGATGAAACTTTTTACCAGCGTTTAACTAACATATTACCTAAGTTTTTCAACATCAAAAACTTATTCTTTTTACGTTTTACCCATAAAGAAAATGCTCCTGTATTTAAACTCACGAAAGAGTTACATATCACACAGCAACAAACTCCGCACGCCAATAGAAATAACGAACATTATTGTAGACGATGGATTTCTTTAAAAACAATTCAGGACTTAGAAAAAAGAGAAGATAAAAAATCTACTTATGGTATCCAGATATCTTCATATGAAAATTCTAAAAATGAATATTTGGTATTTTCAGCAGCTACCTCAGATCCTTTTAAAGAAAAAAACAATCGAAGTATTAGTATTGGTATGTTACTCTCTCCTCATTTAAAGAAGAAAATTAAGTTCTTTAAGGAGGATACTTTTGAGAAAAAAACCGTAGGAGTTACCTGCGAATCTTGTAGTGTACAAAACTGCAAAGAACGTGTCGCAGACCCTCGTATTTTAATCAAACAATTAAGAAATGCTGAAATTGAAAAAACAGTAGAAAACATCATACAATCCTACAACTAAACACCTTGTATTATATACTCCCTTTTCTTACTTTAGCAATCGCAAACAAATAACTCACAATGGATCTTAACTTCAACAAAAACGAAGACCACAATAAACTTTTAGCTTCGGATTTACGCAGACGCTTCGCCAAAGTAAAATTAGGTGGAGGACAAAAACGTATAGACAAACATCACGAAAAAGGAAAACTTACTGCTAGAGAACGTATTGACTATCTTTTAGATGACAATTCTAAATCAATTGAAATTGGTGCTTTTGCCGGTGAAGATATGTATAAAGAACATGGCGGTTGTCCTTCTGGTGGTGTAGTCGTGAAAATCGGGTATGTTAGCGGAAAGCAATGTATTGTTGTTGCTAATGATGCAACAGTAAAAGCTGGTGCTTGGTTTCCTATTACAGGAAAAAAGAACTTAAGAGCTCAAGAAATTTCTATAGAAAATAGATTACCAATTATTTATTTGGTTGATTCTGCTGGAGTATATCTTCCTATGCAAGATGAAATTTTTCCTGACAAAGAACACTTCGGCCGAATTTTCAGAAATAATGCGGTAATGAGCAGTATGGGTATCACTCAAATTTCAGCAGTTATGGGTAGCTGTGTTGCTGGAGGTGCTTATTTACCTATTATGAGCGATGAAGCTTTAATTGTTGATAAAACAGGAAGTATTTTCTTAGCTGGAAGCTATTTAGTAAAAGCTGCTATTGGAGAATCTATCGATAACGAAACTTTAGGTGGCGCAACCACCCATTGTGAAATTTCTGGGGTTACAGATTATAAATCTAAAGATGATAAAGACGCTTTAGATACCATTAAAAATTTAATGGATAAAATTGGGGACTACGACAAGGCCGGTTATAGCCGTAAAGAAGCTTTTCCTCCAAAAGAAAATGAACAGGATATTTTTGGCATTCTTCCAAAAGAAAGAAATGCTCAATATGATATGTTAGAAATTATTAATCGTTTGGTTGATAATTCTGACTTCGAACAATACAAAGATGGCTACGGAAAAACCATTATTACTGGTTACGGACGTATAGATGGATGGGCTGTAGGTATTGTTGCTAATCAACGAAAATTAGTAAAAACAAAAAAAGGAGAAATGCAATTTGGTGGAGTTATCTATAACGATTCTGCTGATAAAGCAACTCGTTTTATCGCCAATTGCAATCAGAAAAAAATTCCATTAGTTTTCTTACAAGATGTTACTGGTTTTATGGTTGGATCTAAATCTGAACACGGAGGGATTATAAAAGACGGAGCAAAAATGGTAAACGCTGTTTCTAACTCTGTTGTACCAAAATTTACCATCGTTATTGGTAACTCTTACGGCGCTGGAAACTATGCTATGTGTGGTAAAGCTTACGACCCTAGACTAATTGCTGCATGGCCAAGTGCAGAATTAGCAGTAATGAGTGGAAACTCAGCAGCAAAAGTATTATTACAAATAGAAACTGCATCACTTAAAAAACGAGGAGAAGAAATTACTCCTGAAAAAGAAGCTGAGTTATTCCACAAGATAAAATCACGTTACGATAATCAAATTTCGCCTTATTATGCAGCAGCAAGAATTTGGACTGATGGAGTTATCAATCCACTAGATACACGAACTTGGATTTCTATGGGAATTGAAGCTGCGAATCATGCTCCTATTGAAAAGAAATTTAATCTAGGTGTTATTCAAGTATAAATACAACAACAGCATCTTTAGCAATGAATAAAAAAATTATATGGGCAGTAGTTATCGCCCTTTTAGGATTTATTCTTTACCAAGCCTATATTTTTACATTAGCGGATGAAGACAATATCAATCCTATTTACCTCATACCTAAAGATGCTGCTATTGTTTTAGAAACTGAAAGACCCATTGACACTTGGGATGAAGTAAGTTCTAGTCCTATTTGGAAACATTTTCAAACAAATTTGTACTTTAAAGAGGTTACTAAAAATCTTGATGGCTTCAATAAACTTTTTAAAGATCAAAAAGATGTTATTGATTTTATTGGTGAACGTGATTTATTAATCTCTATTCACTCTTATAAACCTAAAAAATACGGTTTACTCTACATCGCCGATCTTCAAAAACTATCAAAACTTCGCTTTTTAAAAAGTGCTATCCAAAAATTGACCGATGATAGCTTTAAAGTTACCCAAAGGCAATATAATAATCATGAAATTATAGAGCTTTACAATAAAAAGAATCGTGAAACACTCTATTTATCTTTTATAAAAAATCAACTAGTTGCTTCTTATACTCATATATTAGTTGAACAATCTATAGATCAATACACAACACCTGTTATTGGCAGAGACCTTAATTTTGTTGAGATTAAAAAAGAAACAGATACTGATGGCTTTTTTAATGTATATGTACAATATAAATATCTCGATAAGTATTTGGCTTGCTTTACAAATTCGAGTAATCTTAAAAATTTTAGCGAAGCTAAGAAAGCATTATTCTATTCTGGTTTTGACATCTCAATTATAGAAGGAGTAAGCTTGCAAGCTATTGGCTACACGAACGTGAACCAAACATCGCAAAGTTTTTTAAATGCTATTCAAAAATCAGGAAAAGGAAAACGTAACATTGCTAAAATTGCACCAAGAAACACTTCTTTATATCTGAGTTTTGCTTTTGAAAATTTTGAAGAATTCCACAACAATTTAGAAACTTTAGAAAAAAAAATCCAAGTACTTTTAAAATATATACTAATCAAATTAAGAGTATAGAGGATCAGTTAGATATTAATATTCAAAAACATATTTATAGCTGGGTTGGTAACGAGATAGGATTACTACATTTTAATTCCGATCTTTCAAAAAATAAAAAAGACGTCGCTGCTGTAATAAAAGCAGATGATATTGAGGATGCTAAAAAAAACCTTGATTTTATTCTTTCAAAAATTAAAGAAAATACTCCTTTAAAATTTAAGCAAATTAATTATCAAGGTTATCCAATTCATTTTTTTGATTTAAAAGGATTTTTTAAAATGTTAGCTGGCAACACTTTTGCCAAAATGGAAAAACCATATTTCACGATTATTGATGATTTTGTGGTATTCAGTACAAGCCCAAACAGTTTAAAAGAAATTATTAACAATCATTTAGCTGGCTATACATTATCAAAATCTGAAAGATTCGAAGAATTTAATTATTATTTTGAAACTAAATCAAGTGTTTTTGCGTATGCCGAGACAGCTAATTCATACAATGATTTATTAAGCTTGTTAGACACAAAAACAAAACAACAGTTAAGAAGTAATAAAAGCTATTTCAATTCTTTTTCTCAAGTAGGAGTTCAACTTATTTCAACTGGAGATTTATTTAAAAGTAACCTTACACTATCTTATCAATCTCCTGAAGAATTATCGATTTATCAAGAAAAAGAAATGGAATTAAAAGAAGAGTTATACAAAAAACTGATTCCAGAAAAAGATACTATTATTAAAGAAACTTCGGAAACGGTTTTTAAAATCGAACCTATTCACCCATCAGATTTAAGTGCTAAAGAATACAAAGAATTTTACAACAACAAGCTACTGAAATTTGAAGTAGAATTAGACGACGGCACTTTAGATGGTGATTTTAAACTGTATTACCCTACAGGCATACTAAAAATAAAAGGACAGTTTAAAAAAGGAAAACAGTCGGGTACTTGGCGTGCTTATAAAAAAGGTAAAGTTATTTTCAAAAAACGTTTTTAATTAATTCTAGCGAATTTTAATTGAATTCAAATAAAATAATATTAAACTCAATAATCACATAAGTAAACCTTACTTTCCATGCCCTTTATTTTATTTTAAATTATATTTGAGTATATTCTACTAAAAAAAATGAAGAGAAAACTTGTTCTTATTTTCTTACTTCTTATATCTACCTACAGTTCCTCTCAAACTTTAGATCAGTTTAAAAAAAAGGCAGATCACTCACAAAATATAGAAGAAAAGGTAGATGCCCTAATTGAGATTGTTGATTATTTTTCGAAAAAAAATATCGACAGCGCTTTATTTTACTCCGAAAAAGCAATCACACTTTCTAAAAAACACAAAAAAGACACCTTACTAACCAAAGCTCTCATGCGTAAAGGTTTATACGCTGCCTACAAAGGAGACCTAGAAAAAAGTCAAGCTATTTTAAACAATAACTTAACAAGACCTATAGACTCTATCTCTTTAGCTTTAAACTACATGTACATAGGTACATCAAATAAAATTCAAAAAAAGTTCGACAAAGCTATTGAAAACTACTTAAAGGCAATTTATATCTATGAAAAGTTAGATAGAAAAGAGAAATTAGCTATGGTATACACAAATATAGCAATAACCAATGCTCAAACTAGAAACTATAAAAATGCAGAACTATATTTTAACAAAGCATTACTCAATGTACAAAACAATATAGGATTAGAAATGTCTTTAAACATGAATTTATCTAGTTTAAACCTAGACACTAAAAACTATAATAAGAGCCTTAATTATTCAAAAAAAGCTGAATTACTAGCTAAAAAAATTGGTTCTAAAAAACATCTATCTGTTATCTATACAAATCTTAGTAATTTATTTGGTCGTGACGATTATAAAGGTAAAGATTTAAACAAAGCCATAGAATATGGTAAACGATCATTAAAACTAAAAAAAGAGTTTGGAAATAAAGCCAAGTTACCTTACAGCTATGCAACATTAGCAAATGCTTATTATGAAAACAAAAATTACGATAAAGCTATTTTTTATCTTGAAGAAGGGCTTGTGCACGCAAAAGGAGCCATAAAAAAAAGTATTCTAATTCTTTTACAAAAAGCTTATACAATTAATAACAATACTAAAAAAGCCTTATACTTTACTGATGAATACGTGAATTTAACTGATTCATTAGCAAAAAGAAAACAAGAAGAAAAAGTTGCAGAAATTATAGTAAAACATGAATCAGCTAAAAAACAGCAACAAATAAACTTATTAAACATTAAAAACTCACTACAAAAAAGTAGAATAAAAAACAAAGACAACCTTCTAATTGGCGGCGGGCTAACCATTTTATTTTTAAGTCTAGTTTTGTATTTATGGTATCTAAATCAAAAAACTAAACAAGAATTACAACAAGCATCTCTTAAACATAAACTATTGCAAATACAATTAAATCCTCATTTTTTATTTCATTCTTTAAATAGTATTCAATCTTATATTTATCAAAATAAAAAAGAGGAATCTATTGAGTATTTATCAAGCTATATTAAATTAATGCGTTCTATTTTTGAAAGTGCTTCTGAAGATTTTATTAGTATTCAACAAGACGTTCAAACCATTAGAGAGTATCTTAATTTACAAAAACTAAATTTCGAAAAATCAGTAGATTTTTCTGTGAAGTCTGATGATCAAATTTCACAATATCAAATCCCCCCTATGCTAGTTCAACCTTACGTTGAAAATGCTATTCAACATGGTATAAAAAATATAAAACACGGTGAAATAAAAATAAACTATTCTGATAAAAATGAACAAATTTCAGTAACTATTTTTGATAATGGAATGGGATATTACAACAATACTTCTAATAACAAACTACATAAAATCTCTAGTTCTGAAGTAATTGAACAGCGAATTCAAAATATTGAAAAAACACATCAATTTAATATTAATAGAATTGTTACAACCAATAAAAATGGTACACAAGTAACTCTTACTTTTCCAAAAAAAATACACGATTTATGATTTCTTACGCCATTATAGAAGACGATAAAAACACCGTATCGATGTTGGAAAGTATTATTAGTGAAAATTTCAGCTCACTTTCTAATCTCGGAAATGCTTCCTCTATTAAAGAAGGAATAGATTTAATTCAAACTACAAACCCTGACTTTATTTTTTTAGATGTAAATCTTGAAGATGGTAAAAGCTTTGAAATTTTAGAAAAACTTCCTAACCCTACTTTTAAGATTATTTTTATCACCTCATACAGTAAATATGCTATTGAAGCTTTTAAATTCAGTGCTTTAGATTTTGTATTAAAACCATTTACTCCTTCTGAAATTACTAATGCTATCAATAAAGTAATAGAACAACAAAATCATGAAGATTATAATCAAAAAATAACCACCTTTTTTCACAACTATACTTCTTCGCAAAAGAAAATCGTTTTATCAAATGTAGATAGCATTCATTTAGTCTTAATAGAAAACATTTTATACGCTAAATCAGACAATAGCTACACTACTTTCTACATAACAGACGGAAGAGAAATTTTAGTATCAAAATCTTTAAAGTCATTTGACGATAAGCTTTCTCCATATTTTTTCTTTAGAATACATCAAAAATATCTCATAAACCTACATCAGATAAAAAAGTACGATAAACGTAATGATAAAATTGTATTATTAAACGATGTTTCCTTACCCGTGTCACAAGGAAAGAAAAGGCAATTACTTCAAGTCTTAAAAGAGTAATTTCTTTCAATCTCTAAAAAGAAACAATAAAACTCAAAGAAATAATAATCATACTCATTTTTTGGAATTTTCTAATGATTAATACCCTTATTTTTAAGTGTATTAATCTTAAAAATAAAAAATTATGAAAAAAGTAAATCTAATTTTATGTATAATTTTATTCACAGTTTCAATCATTTCTTGTTCAAGCGATGATAATGAAGCACCAACCTCAAATCAATTTCAAGGAACATGGGTAGGAACATTTTCTGGTAATGACGATAGTGGAACATGGAATGTTACTGTTTCAGAAACAGGTACTAAAAATGGCACAATGTATTCTACTGCTTTTACCAGTAGCTATACAGTAATAGGAAGTGTTAGTGCTAGCGGAGATTTTTCAGCTACAGCTGGAGCAACGTCAGGAGGAGCTGAATTTGTCGGTAAATTAACAGGAAATCAGGGTGAAGGCACATGGAAAACACTAGTTTAAACTATAATGGCACCTGGAAAGGAGATAGAAAATAATTAAATTCAAGAATTTACTCTTTGTAATTCATTAAAAGCCTCCTTAAATTCATCATAACCACCTAATTTCTTAAAACATGGTAGTTTTTTTGGAGTATATTTAATAATCAGAACTTAATATTTACAGTTATGAAATTAGCTAAAAACTTATTTATTTTAATTGGATTTCTATTTGCTTTTACTCCAAACATTCAAGCTCAATTTTGGAAAAAAATAAAAAAAGCTGCTGAAGATGCCGTAGTAAAAGAAACAAAAAAAGAAATAGAAAAAACTATTGGAGGTACAAACTCTGATGAAGATATAGATGAAAAAATAAATACTAACTCATCAAACTTATGGCGTAACTTTAAATTTATACCAGGTGAAAATGTAATATTTTTTGATGACTTAAAAAACGAAGAAGTTGGAGAGTTTCCATCTCGATGGGATTTAATCAAAGGAAAAGCAGAAATCGCTCAACTAGATAATGAAAAAGTAATTATTCTAAGTGCAGAGTACAATAATATAATTACACCTCTTTTTAAAACTACTGATTATCTTGGTGATGAGTTTACTATTGAATATGATATTCTAATTCCTAATTTTAGGCAAGAAAAAATATGGCATATAAAAAGTGATGTTTACCTAAATTCAAGACTACAAAAAGATATTCATATGGAATTTAGTAAACAAAGTGATAAAATTAGTGGCTGGGCTTCAAGTAGTAAGTTTAAAATAGAGAGCATAAACATAGGTGCTCAAAACGCATGGCATCACGTTGCTATCTCTTACTACAAAGGAAAGTTAAAAGTATATTATGATGCAAAACGAATTGCAAACATACCTAGGTTTGATGGTAACCCTCAAGCCTTTGCCTTAAACTTATTATGTTATTACAACGGTAAAGGAACACACCCACATATGGCAGTAAAAAATATAAGGATTGCACATGGAGGTGGAAGTCCGTATGATAGAATTATTGCTGATGGAGAATATGTCACTAACGGAATTATTTTCGATAGCGGAAAAACAGAAATTAAAAAGCCATCATTAGGGATTATTAATAAAATTGTAAAAATTTTAAAAGATAATTCTGATTGGAAATTTGATATTATTGGTCATACAGATAATGACGGTACCAATGAAAGCAACTTAAAATTATCCTCAGATAGAGCTGAAGCCGTTAAAAAAGCTATTGTTGCTCAAGGTATAAAATCAGAAAGGCTTACTGTTGTAGGAAAAGGTGAAAGTGAACCTTTAAACACGAATGCGAACTCAGAAGAAAAAGCAAACAATCGTCGTGTAGCTTTTGTTAAAAAATAAATATTATATAATTATTTGGATCGGGGGGATCCTTCTGTTTGGGTTTTGCGCTTTATGTAAAACCCAAACTATTAAAACTTATTCCAATTATTTACCTGAATGTAAAAATATTACAGTTAAAGAGCTATGGCAACTAAAAGAGTTAAATGAAAACTGCTATAATATAAAAGGATTTATTAGCGCTATGCAAGTTTGCCCTCCATGTCCTAAAGGAGCACTTTGTAAACCTTGTCCCCCGGATGCCATTTTTTTAACCGATAGTTTACAGGAAAAATTTAAATATGCTTTAAAATTAAATGTACATTTTGGCAAAACCAAACAGTTTAAAGTTGGCGATTATGGTGTTTACTCTTTTTTATCTTTATCATCAAAAGTAAAGATTGATCAAAATCTAACTAGTTACCACTATCGCTTATTAGGTTATGATACATATAAAAAACAACCTTAATGGAATTTTACAAACCTGTTTTTTGGAGTATTATAATTATAAGTTTACTATTACTTATCTACGGATTATTTATTTCAAAAAAAGAAAAAAGGACTTCTTTTTTAAGTAAAGCATTGTATTTTCCACTAGGGTTTTTAACAGTCGTTTTACTAACACCTTCAATTACTTTTTTGCTAACAATGAACGTAACAAATTTTGAAGGTACTCGAGGCTATGCATATATGTATGGTTTACCAGTAGTTATTATTGGATTATTATTAGGATGGCTCATTATTCATCTATTATTTAAAAAGGGTAAAAACTATTTTAAGATTATTACAAGTGTTTTTGGGTTAATGACAGTCGCTTTAATATGTACTTATACATATTTACATTTTCAAGATAAAAAAGAGCGGTTAGAATATCAGCGAAACGCACATTCTTGTCAAAAACAATTTAAAGATGGTTACAGAGGCTTTGTTATTGATACAGTTTACGGGAGTGTAAAAGTTAGAAAAATGGATTCAACCTACACTGAATTTCGGTATAGATTTGGTGATAAAAAATTGATAAAAAAATATTTTTATAGAGGTCAAAAAATAAATAAAGTTCCAAACTACGAAAAGTTTAAAGTCCTGTTAAGAAATGGTACTACAAAAGAGTTTTTAATTCCTTGTTACAAATAACTTGCTATGAAAAAAACCTTTTCTATGAAGGGTTTAAGAACGTTTTAATTGAAAGAATTCGTAAGCGCTTCCCTTTTTTAGAAGAAGATGGTAGAGTAATTAACCAATATATCTGCGAAAGTTAATAATGCTACAAATACTACAGAAATAGATCTTTGGTCTGGGGGAATCAACCTAATAAGCAATGAAGTAGAAAACTGTTATGAAATGCAGAAATATGACATGGACAGAAGTAATTCTTTAGAAATTGGTGCACATTTTTATGAATTAAAAAAATACATCAAACCTAATAAGTATTTTATTTTTGAATAATTGAAAAATTGCAAATCCACTCGGGAAGTTTTACATTTGCTCCATATCAAAATTAAAACAAAAAATGGGTAGAGCATTCGAATTTAGGAAAGCAAGAAAAATGAAGCGTTGGTCGGCAATGGCAAAAACATTTACCAGAATTGGTAAAGACATTGTTATGGCGGTTAAAGAAGGCGGACCTAATCCAGAAACAAACTCTCGTTTAAGAGCTGTAATACAGAATGCTAAGGCAGCAAATATGCCTAAAGATAATGTTGCACGTGCTATTAAAAAAGCAACCGACAAGGACACTGCCAACTATAAAGAAACTTTATTTGAAGGATATGCACCTCATGGAATTGCAGTCGTTGTAGAAACTGCAACTGATAACAACAACAGAACCGTTGCTAATATTCGTGCAGCCTTTAACAAATGTGATGGGAATTTAGGAACTTCGGGTTCAGTAGTATTTATGTTCGACCATGTTTGTAACTTTAGAATTAATGAAGAAACTCTAAAAATGGACATAGAAGAGTTTGAGTTAGAAATGATTGAGTTTGAAGTAGAAGAAGTTTTTAAAGACGAAGATGGTATTTTAATTTACGCTCCTTTTGAGCAAAATGGTTCTATTCAAAAATATTTAGAAGATAATAATATTGATATTTTATCTTCTGAATTTGAAAGAATTCCTACTACAACCACAAAACTTTCTGAAGAGCAAAAAGCTGACGTTGATAAGCTTTTAGAAAAATTAGAAGAAGATGATGACGTTAATACCGTTTACCATTCTATGGAGGAGTAATTACTTTAATGCTTAACAATATATAATAGCCGAAACATTTGTTTTTGGCTATTTTTTTTATTTAATAATGTAAGTTTTTTTATTTTTTAAGACTATCAAAAGAACCCCAACTAACTAAATACCTTTACATTATGAAAAAAACAATGCTTCTATTCGCAACTTTTGCGATGATTTTTTCGTGTACAACTAACGAAGAAATTTTAACCGAACCAAACGCTGAAAAGCAAGATTTAATTCAACAACGTCATTATCAAAATAAAAAAACAGATTACTTTGCAGTAGCTAATCGTGGTGATGGAACCGTAAGTATATACAATGCTGATACACAAGTTAAAGAAACTACAATTACAATGCCTGATGAAAATTCAGCCCCAACCTATGTGGTATATAGTCGTTATAGAGATTTACTTTATGTGGCAGATTTTAATAATCAAAAAGTAGTAGTATTTGAAACCGAAAATTTTTCAAAAGTTAATGAATTTCCCACAGGCAATGGTTCATTTCATATGTGGTTAAACGATTATGCTAATCAACTTTGGGTAAATAATATTGTAGATAAAACTACTTCAGTTATCAATTTAAACAACGGAAATACCTTAGCTACCTTATCACTTCCAAATAATTTAAATTTAGCTTCAGATACTGCACAACACGATGTAATTATTTCTCCTTACGGATACTTTGCTTACGTCAGTGTTTTTTCACAAACAGGACAAAATTATGTTTTACAATACAGTACTTACAATTTTAATTTAATGAAGTCTATTGAAGTTGGTGGCGACCCACACTTAACAGCAACCAATCGTCGATTATATATATTATCACAAGATGATTCTAGCATTACTGAATATCATTTTCATAATTTAAACTCGACAGGTCGTAGTGGTACAATGCAAAATGTACATGGAGTTACTCCAGGAAAAAATCGAAATTTATTTGTTACTGATATTTCTGGCAGAAAAGTTGGTTCATATAAAATTAATACCCAAGTTACTAGTTCAATTACTAATGCTGGTTCTAGTAGTGGAGTTGCTCATAATTTAGCATATAACCCTGATAAAAAGATTTTGGCACTTACACTTTCAGGAAGTAATACAGTTGATTTCTTTAGAGCAAATGGTAAAAAAATAAAGTACTTATCTACAGATGAATCTGGTGCTAATCCATTTGGAATTGTGTATATAGATAGATAATTATTTGAATTATAATCCTTAAAAATCCAACGATGTTCTTGTTGGATTTTTTCGTTCTTATTCTTTTCTATATATTTAACTCTAACTAATTAATCAATTGTTATGATATTCTATGGAACTAAAGGCGCTCATTTGAAGAGCGAAAAGATTAGTGGTGCGAAATGTACACATTGTGGTGAGCAAACTTCACATACCGTAAGTATTTTTGGAAGGTATGCATACCTGTATTGGATTCCTGTATTCCCTTTAACAAAAAAAGGAGTAGCAGAATGTAATAATTGCAAAGCAACTGTAGAACCTAAAGAAATGAGCGAACAGCTACGTTTAAAGTTTGACAACGTAATGCGAAATACCAAGACTCCAATAACCTACTGGGTTGGTTCGTTAATTTTAATTGCAATTATATTATTTGCTTTTTATTCTATAAAACAGCACGAAAAAGATGCAATAAATTATATAGCTAATCCACAAAAAGGAGACGTAATTGAATATAAGCCTAGTGAATTTTACTCTACTCTGAGAATAGAAAATATTACTGCCGATTCTATTTTTGTTATTCAAAATAATTACGAAATAGAAAGACAAAGTAAGTTGTATAAAATTGATAAGGATAAAAACTATACAACCGAACCATTTAGTATTTCTAAAAAAGAATTTCAAAAAATGTTTGATGACAAAACATTCTTAGATATTGATAGGTAAAACAATAAAAGCTAGTATTAATAAAGAACCAACAAATTAGCTTGTTGGTTCTTATTTTACACTCCAGCATCTTTTTCAATTAACTGAACAATTAAAGTCGTTAAATTCCTCTACCTTAAACATATTATCAGTGGCTTTAATATAGCTTACCAGCTCTACTATCATCAGTTAAAGAAGCATATTTCTCGTTCGTAAACACACTAAAATAGCACATTAAAAATCTACTGTTTGATTAATATTCATTTTACGGTTTTACCTTACTTTTTTTACGTTTTTTTATCATCAATCTTATTTCATACTATTTAGATTTGAGAAACTTAAAACTCAAATTATGTTAAAGAACATTTCAAGCTTAGGCACAGCTCTAAACATTACAGAACAACAATCTATTCTCGGAGGTCATGGTATTTGCCCTCCAAGTATGATTCCTAATAATTCAGGAGTTTGTGTACCAATGGATCAGCATTAAACAAATTATCAGCGAACTTCGGTTCGCTTTTTTTTAACATTATTAGTTGTCATAAAAACCTCTCTTTTATTTTTAATTATTTGATATTGTTTTGTGAAATCTGAATTAACCTCCTATTAAAACTTTCTCTTTCCAAACAATAACATTCAATATTTACCGTAATCTATCTCCTATCCTTAAGCTATATCTTTTTCTACTTCTAGTTCTTCTCCATTTTGGTTTGTTCATTCACTTAATTCTACAAACAAGTAATCTTTAATAAAACTAAAGCCTTCCATTTATAGAGAGTTTTAGTTTTTACAAATCTTAAAATCAGTTAATTAAGTTGTAATTTTTAGTTAAACCGACTGTAAACATGTAACATAGATATATGAAAAACAGTCTATTAAGCATAACCACCTAAAACTATTTATTATGATAAGCAACAGAACAATAAGAAGATTGAAAGATTTAACGATGCATTCTAAAAAAATAATTTGGAATAGTAGAAGGAATTACAATCATAGATACAGAATTACATTATTTAGTTAAACAATTAAATAGATTAAAAAACGAGCGAACTTAGAGTTCGCTCGTTTTTTAATCTATCGGTAAACCACATTAATTACTGCGGATATCCCCTTTTAAATAAGCCAATACAATTATACTTTTGCTATTATTAATAAATAGAGTTATGATTGAAACTGTTTTTAAAGCTTTAATATTTAAGACTAAGTATATTGAAGTAAATAATTTTATTAATGAAATCGCTGAGGAGAATTCAAATATTGAAGATGCTCACAACCAAGTAAAAGAATCTTTAATAAAACTTGTACTATATAAGTTTATTAGCATTAAGGATAAATCACCTAAAGGGAGTTATGTATTTAAAGAGCATAATTTTTATAAAGCTAGAGAAGTAGGGAGTATAGAAACATGGTTAGATAAACAAAGGTATTATCAAGAATCATAATACTTTTTTAATGTCTCTATTCGCTGAATTTTTTTTGTTTCAGTTTCTACAAAATCTTTAATAAAATAAGTTTGCTTAGGGGTTTCATATTTAGTTAAGCTTTCTGCTTTACTAAAATTTATTAGCTGTTTCTTGCCTTCTACAACTAAAACTAAACGCTCTCCTAAAGCCCTATCTTGTTCAGCAATCACAAAAAAACGACTAGAGATAATAGCAGATAGTTTTTCTTCAATTTTTTCAGGGTGTAATTTTACACCTCCAGAATTTATAACATTATCAAAACGTCCAAGCCATTCAAACTGAGTATCTGAAATTAAATTCACTACATCGTTTGTTACAATTCTTTCTTCTGATAGTTTAGACGCTTCAATTACCAAACAATTACGAACGTCTTGTGAGAGTTTTATATTTGGCAATGTCTGATAAATAGATTTTTCATCTGAAATAACAAATTGATTCAGCTTTTTTACAGCTATATGCGTAATTGTTTCTGTCATACCATAAGTAGCATACACTTTTGTAGAAACGTTTTGAATAGCCGATATTAAATCATTAGAAACCACACCTCCACCTACAATTAATTGCTTCAATTTATATAATTCACTTAATGAATTTCTTAATTGTAACGGAACCATTGCTGAAAAATCGTATTCTTTTTTCAAGCCTTTTAATGGACTTGAAACAGGATCAACAATATCAAGTTCCCAACCTAAAATTAATGCTCTTACCAATATCATTTTACCCGCAATATAATCGGTAGATAAACACAGTAAAGTAGTAGTATTTTCTTTCAAATTAAAAAAATCTCCTGTAGCTAAGGCTGAGTTTATCATAAACTCTTTTTTCAATTGAATCGACTTTGGTTTACCTGTAGACCCAGAAGTTTGTACAATTACATAATCACCTTCGTTAAACCAATCAGATAGAAATGAAAATATGGAATCATTAATTTCTTTAGAAAAACTTAAAAGGTCCTCTTTTGTAGTAAACGATGTTGAGTTTAACTTAAAACTTCTATGAATATTATTATTCTTCAACAATAATCGGTTTTTCTATTTTTCCGAATAGTTTTTCTTTCCAGTTTTTCCAACCATATTTTTTTGATAATAACAAAAGGTATAGTGGATATACAACAAAAACTGGAAGCATCATTAACAACAATAAACTAGGCTCAGAATGATCGATAAACAAAGCATCTGTTTGAAAAACTGCCCAATTAGAAGCTACTAAAGTTGCAGCAATAATATTATTAATCGCATGAATACCTAAAGCCAACTCAGTTCCTTCATCCATTAAAGTAATAATACCAAATAAGAAACCGGTACCTATGTAAAATACCATAATACTAGATCCTAATTTCGTAACTTCTGGATTTAAAATATGCATTACTCCAAAAAGTACTGAAGTAATAATTAAAGGAACCCATCTGTTTTTAGCTAAAATTCCTATTCCTTGCATTAAGTACCCTCTAAATAATAATTCTTCTAATGATGTTTGTAAAGGAAGTAATATTAATGAAACAGCCAATAAAAAGAAAAAAGGACCAGCTTTAAAATTCCAAACATAATCTTCAGGAGTTAAAAAATAACCTATAGACAAAAATGCTATAGATATAAGTCCCCATGAAAAGAAACCATAAAAAAATCGTTTCCAATCTACTTTGTTTCTACTTGTTATAAGCGACTTAATTGAACGTTGATGTAAAAACTTAACAAAGACTAATAACATAACTAATAATACAGCAAAAAGAATTAGGCTCTCTATTAAGAAAATGTTCTTATCTCCATTAAAATCCTCCGTTTCATTTATCAATTCATCATATGCTTCTGGCATTAGAAAATAAAGCATGAAGTTTAAAATAAATGGAGACATTACAACAAGAATGGTAATTAACCAACGCCAAAATTCATTATTTCCTTTATATGCTTGCTGTATAAAATTCATATCTTATAATTTAAAATTCCACTTTTTATTATTGTTATAGCCTAAACTTCCATTTGACACTTCTAACGGGCTTTCAAAATTATTAGTAAACAAACTACCTGTTCCTAAACCTTGTGGCAACGAGTTATTTAAAGTGTATGTCCATTGAGCTATTGCATTTAAACCAATATTGCTTTCTAAAGCAGAAGTTATCCAATTATCAGCTCCGTATTTTTTTGCTATCTGAATCCATTCTTGACTTCCTTTAAATCCTCCTACCAAACTTGGCTTTAAGATAATGTATTGTGGTTTAATCGTATCAATACATTTCTCTTTGTCTTCTGATGAAAATACACCTATTAACTCTTCATCTAAAGCTATTGGTAACGGAGTCTTTTCACATAAACTTGCCATCTCTTGCCACTGTCCTTGTTTTATCGGCTGCTCGATAGAATGCATTTCTAATTCTGATAATTTTTCTAATTTTTCTAATGCATTGTTCGGGGTAAACGCTCCATTAGCATCTACCCTTAGTTCTATTTCTTTAGATGAAAATTCTTTTCTAATGGATTTTAATAAATTGATTTCAGTCTCAAAATCAATCGCGCCTATTTTCATTTTTATACAAGTAAACCCTGCTGTTAATTTTTCTCTAATTTGGTTTTTCATGAAGTCCTTATCCCCCATCCAAATTAATCCGTTGATAAAAACACTTTCTTTACTTCTAGTAAAATCAGAAGGAAATAACTCAAATGGATTATCTGATCTCAATGATAAAAAAGCTTGTTCTAAGCCAAATTGTATAGACGGGAAGCGAATCGCTTCGGATAATAAAACTTCTAAACCTAAATTAATATTTTCACAAAACCATTTTAGTTTTTCTTCATAGTTTGGTATATCATCTGCGCTTAAACCTCTAAACAAACCGCATTCTCCATATCCTTGCTTACCATCTTTATTAAGAACTATAAACCATGTTTCTTTAGTTCGCAAAATTCCGCGAGATGTTCCGCTAGCTTGCTTAAAGTTTAATATATATTTGTGGTAGGTAGCTCTAATCAATTTTTCTCAACTTCAGTTTTAAATCGATTCATATAGCTTAAACTTAAATCCTTAAGTGAACCTTTAAAATAAGGAAGTAAACATCCCATTAAATACGACTTACTATTTACTGAACAATGTTGCACCATTTTTGTACCGTTACCATTGGCAATAAAATTATAGTCATCAATTTTCACCATTTGATCTGAATCAAAACGGAAAGTCATTTTCTTATTTGGTATATAATCGATAATCTTCTCCATCATCACAATTTCTTGCCCTTGATTTGTAACGACCATTTTATAAGTACTACCGATAATCCCTTCTTTCTCCTCAATTGGTTCGATAGACTTAACTTCTGGCAACCATTTTTTCATTAACTCAACATTCTGAAAATCTTTAAAAACCTTTTCTATTGGCTTATCAATTTCAACTTCGGCTGTATATTTTACATCTGTAACAATTATTCCTGTTATCAAAAATATTACAACTAATGCGGTTACAACTCCTAAAACTATTTTTACCGCTTTCATATTTCTCATATACTCACTGATTTTCCTATCTCTAGAATAATTAATTCTTTATTTGCTTTTGAAAATTTACTTTTTGCTTCTTCTACAACTATTTCAATTGGAGGAAATGTATTAAAATGACAACCGATTACTTTTTCACACTCTACCAAATTACTTGCAATAATTGCATCATCAACTCCCATGGTAAAATTATCTCCAATAGGGAAAATAGATGCTGTTAATTTTGTGCTCATCGGAATCAATTTCATATCCATTGTCACTGCAGTATCACCAGCAATATATAATGATTTTTCTCCGCTAGATATTACAAAACCTCCTGGTTGCCCTCCATAACTTCCATCAGCAAAAGATGAAGTATGAATTGCATTTACATATTTAGCAGAAAAAGTATCTGTTTTAAAAGTTCCTCCATGATTTACTGGATGTCCTTTTAAGTTTTTAGCTCCGTAGTACATTACGATTTCATAATTCGAAATTATGGTTGCTCCAGTACGTTCAGCAATTACCTCAACATCCAACACATGATCTTGATGTGCGTGTGTTAATAATATATAATCAGCTTTAACATCATTAATATTGATGTGAGATGCTAACGAGTTTCCTGTAATAAATGGATCAACCAATAAATTTGTTCCATTTATTTCGATACCAAAACAAGCGTGACCGTAAAATGTAATGTTCATATTATTTAAAGTTGTTTCTATGCAATTTACAAAACTTGACCTAGTCCGAAAAGAATAGCAAACAAAAAAGTACTTAACGCTACCTTTTTTAATTCACCATCTAATAAAGCGTCCTCTTTATTTTTATAGACGAAGATCAAATGTTTTAGTAGAGGTAAATAAGCGATTATAAATAAAAATTGATATGGTGATTTATAGTTAATCACCACATACAACATCGCAAATAAAAATGAAGCGATAATTAAATTATACTGGTATACTTTTCCAAATACTGCTCCCATTTTTACTACTAAAGTATTTTTACCAGATTTCGCATCATTTACACGATCTCGCATATTGTTTAAATTCAATACAGCGGTACTTAATAATCCGATTGTAAAAGCTGGTAAAAAAACAGTAACATTTAATTGTTTTGTGTAGAGGAAATAAGTTCCTACAACTGCGAGTAAACCAAAGAATACAAATACAAATACATCTCCAAACCCACTATAACCATAAGCCGATTTACCTACAGTATATTTTATTGCTGCTATAATAGAAGCTATTCCTAATCCGAAGAAAATTGCTGAGTATAAAAAATCATCTTTTCCGAAAGCTACATAAATAAGAAATAAAGCTATCACTAAAGTTATCACTCCAGTTATAATCATTGCAGATTTCATTTGTTCTGGAGTAATAGCTCCTGAAGACACCATACGTGCTTCTCCCTCTCTATTATCATCTGTTCCTTTTATACCATCGCCATAATCGTTTGCAAAGTTTGATAATACTTGAAAACCTATTGTAGCTAAAATTGCTAAAATGAATATTAAATAGTTTTTTTCATTAAGTGGGCCAATGTCAAGAAGTCCATCAAATTTAACATCTCTATTTATGGGCACAGAAAAATCAGCCAAAAAACTCCCTGTAATAATTCCTGAAACTGATAATGGTAAAGTTCTTAAACGAGCGGCTTTTATAAAGTTTTTAATCATTTTTATTCCATAAAAAAAGGAAGAGTAATTCTTCCTTTTATTTTTAAGTTACATACTCCTATAAATTATTTGCTTCTGCTATTAACTCAGCAATATCTTTTACAACAACTTGGTCTTCTTTTAATTTGAACTTCACACCGTCTGTCATCATTGTATTACAATATGGGCATCCTGTTGCAATAATTTGTGGATTGGTTTCTAAAGCATCCTCAGTACGTAATACATTAATATCCATATCGCCTTTTTCTGGCTCTTTAAACATCTGCGCACCTCCTGCTCCACAACACAAAGCTGTAGATTTATTACGCTTCATTTCTGTCATTTTAACACCTAAACGATTAATTAACTGACGTGGAGTTTCATATACATCATTCGCTCTACCTAAATAACAAGGGTCGTGGTAGGTAACACGTTTTCCTTTTAAGTTTGTATCATCAATAGATAAACGACCGTCTTGAATTAACTTACTAATGTATTGTGTATGGTGATATACTTTATACTTACCTCCTAATCCTGGATATTCATTTTTTAAAGTATTAAATGAATGTGGATCGCAAGTAACAATTGTTTTTACTTCGTAAGCATTTAAAACCTCAATATTGGTCATTGCTTGCATTTGAAACAAAAACTCGTTTCCAGCACGTTTAGCGGCATCACCTGTTGAACTTTCTTCTGTACCTAACACAGCAAAATCAACTCCTGCCATATCTAATATTTTCACAAACGCCTTGGTAATTTTTTTCGCTCTATCATCATAACTTCCTGCTGCTCCCACCCAAAACAACACTTCTGGTTGTTTTCCTTGAGCCATCATATCTGCCATTGTTGGTACGTTCATAATCTTATATTGTTTAATTGTTGATATGCTTCTTTTTTACTCTTTTAATTGATAAATAAAACTATTCGTCTTTCCAGTTTAACCTATCCATCTGACTGTATTGCCAAGGCGCTCCGTTATTCTCGATATTTGTCATCATCATATTTAACTCTTGTGGAGCTGCAGATTCTTCCATTACTAAATAACGACGCATTTCCATAATAATCGATAACGGATCGATACCAATTGGGCATTCTTGTACACATGCATTACAACTTGTACATGCCCATAATTCTTCTGGAGAAATATAATCGTTTAATAATTGCTTACCATCATCTTTAAACTCTCCTCCGTTAGCATCAATATTCTTACCTACTTCTTCTAAACGATCACGAGTATCCATCATTATCTTACGAGGCGATAACTCTTTACCTGTTAAGTTTGCAGGACATGAAGAAGTACAACGTCCACATTCTGTACACGTATATGCATTCATTAATTGAACCCAGTTTAAATCGGTAACATCTGATGCTCCAAACTTTGCAGGCACTTCATCCTCTGCCCCTTCTTCTGGCATTGCATATGGATCAGCATCTGGATCCATCATCATTTTTACTTCATTGGTTACTGCTTCTAAGTTGTCCAACTGCCCCTTTGGATCTAACTTCGCAAAGAAAGTATTTGGGAAAGCTAATAAAATATGTAAGTGCTTAGAATAATATAAGTAATTTAAGAAAATTAAGATTCCTACAATATGCAACCACCAAGCAGTTTTTTCGATTGTATGTAACTCTTCATGAGAAAATCCATTAAACCAAGGAGCTATAAATTGTGAAACTACATTTCCTGCACCAGCTTCTTGAAAATTAACATCGGTAGCATTCATTATTAAAAATAATGACATTAATACCATTTCAAAATACAAAATGATGTTTCCATCATTCTTTGGCCAACCTGTCATTTCTTTACTCCAAAAACGTTTAACTCGTTGGATGTTTCTACGCAACCAAAAAATTACTACTGCTACGAAAACTAAAGCTGCTAACACTTCGAAATTACCTATTAAGAAACCGTAAATGGCATCTCCTAAAATTGGTTGAAAAACACGATGTGTACCAAATAATCCATCAATAACGATCTCTAACATTTCGATATTGATTAAAATAAATCCTACATAAACTACTACATGTAGAATTCCTGAAACTGGTCTACGCACCATTTTGTACTGACCTAAAGCAATTTTAGCCATGTTTTTCCAACGCTCAGGTTTCCTATCAGTTCTATCAATATCTTTTCCTAGCTTAATATTTCTAATAAGCTTACGAACATTCATTACAAAATATCCAATTCCTGCAATTAAAATAAGTGCAAAAAAGATGTTTGGTACGTATTTCTCCATCGTTCTTTAATTATTAAATTTTGTTAGTTGATTAGCGTAAGTCTATTTATTACTTACGTTTTTGGTATTATTATCTTCATTAAAAGGTTTTGCTTTTTTACCAAATAATGAAAAATGTACAAATCGTTTTGGGTTTAATTTCATTTCGCGAAGTAACTCCTCCATCTCTTTAGATGCGTTTGTTAAATTCGTATACATCTTGTCGTCTGTCATTAACTTACCTAAAGTACCTTTACCAGCTTTCATATTTGCTAACAAACCATTTACATTAGCTAAAGTTGATTCAAGCTTCTTAACTGTTTCACCTAAATTAGCTTTTACTAAATCTTCTGAAACTTTCGAAAAATTATCAGTGATTTTCTTTGTGTTTTTTAAAGTTGAATCTAAATTTGTTTTATTGTCAACTAATAAAGAGTTTACAGAAGATAAGGTTTTACGGACACCGTTAACCGTTCCTTCTAAACCTACAATACTTCTATTTAAGCTTTTACGAGATTTTTCGTCTAAAATTTGATTTAATCCTATTAATAAAGAATCTGCACCTACCAACACATTTTCAAGTTTCGCCTGAATAGGATTTAGTTTCTCACCTACAGAAGAAAAAATATCCGATTCTACCTCTCCTTTTAAGAAATCTCCTGAAACAGCAGTTTCCCCATCATATTTTGGTACAATCGCCAAATTTTGTCCTCCCATTAAACTTGCAGAATAAATTTTAGCAATACTGTTTTTTGAAAAATTAAAATCAGTAGCTAAAGAAATCTTTACAATTAAATTTCCTTTTTTTTCTGCAGAGTTGTTAAAAACTATTTGATCTACTTTCCCAACCTTTAATCCATTAATAGTTACCTGACTAGCTTCGTTAAGTCCATTAATATTGTTGTATTCTACAAAAAAATGTCGGCTGTTTGCGCTAAATAAGTCTTGTCCTTTTAAGAAATTATATCCCCATATAAATAAAGCTATAATTACTACAGCGACAATTCCCGTTTTAAGTTCTTTAGACATAAATATAATTTATACCAGCGAAAATACTAATAATTTTGAGAGTATAAATATAGAATTTCTCTAAATTAACGGTTTTTCAAGGCTTCTTTTATCGTAATTCGTTGCCCATTTTTAAAAGCAACTACCCAAGCATCTTTATAACCTGTTTTTCTAACCTTAGATAGAATTTTCTTAATTTCAAGAAAATCAGAGGTATTACCATAGTAATACTTATAGTAATCATCTATAAACATTGACTCTACATTTTGTAAACCTTTAAAATTAAAATTGGTTTCATCTAAATATTTTTTTGATGCAGCTATCTGTATTTTAAATTCAACTATTGAATTCGCATTCTTTTTAACCTTTGGTGATTTCTTTACTGGAGCCTTAACTACAACCTTTTTAGGAGTTTTCTTTACTGTTTTTTTAGTAGTAACCTTTTTAGGCTGTACTTTTTTCACAATTGGATTCGTAGTTTTTTTCTTTTCAGTCACAACAACTGTGTTATTTACAGCATTTAATTTTATTCCTCGTATGTAATTTTTAATTGCCTGTGCTATTGCTTTAGCCATTTTTATTTGACCAGACCTTGAATTTAAAAACCGTCCTTCTGTTTTATTTGATAAAAACCCTAACTCAATCAAAACACTAGGCATTACAGTTTCTCTTAACACCAAAAAATTAGCTTGCTTTACCTTACGATTATAGCGTTTTAAATTTTTAAAATTTTTCTGAACCAATCCTCCAAAACCTAAGCTTAAATCTAAATTTTCTTCTTGAAGAACTGACAAACCAATTAATGACTCAGGAGAATTAGGATCATAATCATAGTTCTGCTTATAATTATCTTCTAATAAAATAACAGCATTTTCTTTTCGTGAAATCTCTAAGTTTGTTTTATTTCCACTCAAGCCCAACACATATGTCTCAGCTCCATGAGGTTTCTCTGAATTATTCGCGTTACAATGCACAGAAACAAACAAATCGGCTTTCTTTGAGTTTGCTATTTTTGCCCTGTTATGTAGTTCTATAAAGTTATCTGTCTTTCGAGTGTAAACTACTTTTATATCTTTTGATGTTAATAATTCCTTACCAATATCCAACACTACTCTTAACGCTATTGCTTTCTCTTTATAACTTCCTCTAGATGCACCGTGATCTTTTCCTCCATGACCAGCATCCAAAACTACTGTGTATTTTTTTTGTGCTGATACCTGAGTAGGAAAGCTAAAAAAAACACAGAATGTTATTAAAAAAATAAAAGATATTTTCGAGAGATTATATTTAAGGAATTTTAAGAATTGCATCAATAAAATTTAACTATTTTTGATTTTTAATTTAAGGCATTCAAATAGCACGCCAAAGTTTTTAAATATAACACAAAAATAGTATTTATAACATTGCGAACAAATCTAACTTACATACTTTTAGCATTCTATCTTTTTTGTTTTCAAATAAGTACTGCTCAAGAATTTGGCAAGACTAGTGTACCACCTCAAAAAACTGCTAAGAAGCCTGTTTTAAATATTGAAAATGATTCTTTAATTGATTTAAAAAAAGATGATTTATTAAATTTAAAGAAGGACACTATAGTTAATGATTCTATTAAACCTAAAGAAGTTATTGACGGAATCATTACGCACGATGCTAAAGATTATACTATTCAAAATGCAAAAGACAAAACAGTTACTTTATACAATAAAGCACAAGTAACTTATACTGATATTGATTTAAAAGCTGGAATCATTATTCTTGATTATAAAAACAATACAGTATATGCTAAAGGGATTAAGGATAGTTTAGGTTATCATCAACGACCAGTTTTTAAACAAGGGAATCAGGAATCTGAACAAGACTCTATTTTATTCAACTTTAAAACTAAAAAGGCTTTAGTTTATGGTGTAAAAACTGTGCAAGGAGGAATCATAACTTATGGTGAAAAAACAAAACGAGTAAACGACTCTACTATTTATATGCGTCGTTTGCGCTTTACAACTTCTAAAAAGAAAATACCAGATTATTATATTCAAACAAACAAAGCAAAATTAGTACCTGGTAAAAAAATTATTGTCGGAGGAAGTAATTTGGTTTTGGCCGATGTACCTACTCCTGTTTATTTACCATTTGCTTTTTTCCCTTTAACAGATAAAAGAACTTCTGGTTTTATTATTCCATCATGGGGAGAAAGTAATAGTCAAGGTTTCTTTATGCAAAACGGTGGGTATTATTTTGCCTTAAGTGATTATTTTGATTTAACCGTTTTAGGGGATTTATACACCAATGGTAGTTGGGGATTAAGAGGAGATTCAAACTATTATGTTCGTTATAAATTCAGCGGTAACTTTAGCCTTCGATTTGAAAATATTATTCAAGGTATTCGAGGTTTAAGTGATTATAGTAAATCTTCGAATTTTAATATTCGTTGGAGTCATAGTCAAGATACTAAATCTAGCCCAAACTCTCGTTTTTCTGCCTCTGTTAATTTAGGAAGTAGCACCTATTATCGCCAGTCTCTTAATGAATTTAATAGCTCCCAATTTTTAACAAACACCTTAAGTTCTTCTATTTCATATTATAAAAATTTTGTGGGTACTCCGTTTAACATGAATGTTACAGCGACGCACTCACAAAACACGAATACTGAGCAAATAACTATGACACTTCCTTCATTGCAATTAAACATGGATCGTATTTATCCGTTTGCAAAAGATGGTATTAAGAAAAATCCGATTCAAAAAATGGGATTAACTTATAGTATGCAAGGTGAATATAGAATTAATACTACTGATGACGAATTCTTTACTAGCAAAATGTTTAAAACAGCGAAGAAAGGAATTCAACATAATTTAAGTACCAATACAAATATAAAAGCATTTAAATATTTTACACTATCACCAAGTGTTAGTTATAAAGATGTATGGTATTTTGATAAAATAAACAAACATTATGATCCTACAGCTACAAATTCTAATGGTAATTTAGGGGCTGTTATTAACGATACTATAAGTGGATTTAATCGTTTTAATGAATATAACTTCGGAGTATCTTTATCAACAAATATTTACGGAACCTTTAATTTTAAAAAAGGAAGATTAAAAGCTATTCGACATACTTTTAGGCCTTCTATTTCGTATGGATATAGACCTAATTTTGCTCAAAACCATGATTTACAAGTTCAGCAAAGTAGTGACCCAAATGATTTACTAACGTATTCTCCTTTCGAAGGGGGTATATATGGTACACCTGGAAGCGGTTTATCTAACTCTATAGGAATTTCTTTAAATAATGTTTTAGAAGCCAAAGTTGCTCCAAAAGATCCTGATAGCGATGAAGAAGACAAGAAAGTAACTATTCTTAATAATTTAAACTTCAGCTCCAGTTATAATATTGCTGCAGATAGTTTACGCTGGAGTCCTGTAAGTGCTAATGCAGGAACTCGTCTTTTTAAAGATAAGCTAGCTCTTAACGTTAACGCAACATTAGACCCTTATCAAGTAAATGATAAAGGACAAAGAATTAATGAATTTAACTCCAATGTTTTTAGACTAACAAACCTTGGAGTTACAGCGAACTATTCTCTTTCAAGTAAAGATTTTCAAAAGAAAAAAGAAGGGGAAGATGACTCTTCTAAAGATAATGGTAACGGTGCACAAGATACTCCAGATGTATTTGGACAAAACACACCTCCTACAAATGGTTTTGCTAGTAACCCTAACAACAGGCAAAACAAAGAAGATGAAACTAAAGAAACCGAGCTTTACAAGTTAAAAATTCCATGGACATTAAACTTAGCCTATGCCATGAATTATACCAATAACGGACTTACAAGTAGTATTGGTAGTAATACATTAATGTTTAGTGGTGATGTAGAGTTATCTCCTAAATGGAAAGTAGGTTTCTCGTCTGGTTATGATATAAAGGATAATGCCTTTACCTATACTCGATTAAATTTTGCTAGAGACCTAGATAGTTGGCGCTTTAATTTTAGTTGGACTCCTTTCGGAACCAACTCTTCTTATTCATTTTTTATAGGAGTTAAATCTGCTGTGTTAAGTGATTTAAAATGGGATAAAAATAAGCCGCCAGATAGGGTGTTATTCTAAATCAAAAAACATATAACTATAATGAAAAAAATAATAACTACTGATAAAGCTCCTGCGCCTATTGGCCCATATAACCAAGCAGTATTAAGCGGTAATACACTTTATACTTCTGGTCAAATTGCTATAAATCCTGAAACTGGAGAATTAGTTATGGATTCTATAGAGTTAGAAACCAAACAAGTTATGGAAAACATGAAAGAGGTATTAACTGCTGCTGAAATGACTTTTAAAAATGTAGTTAAAACTTCTATTTTTATTTCAGACATGCATAATTTCAATCAGATCAATACTGTCTATGCTACATATTTTGATGAAGCTACAGCACCAGCAAGAGAAACTGTTGAAGTTGCCAACCTACCAAAGTTTGTAAACGTAGAAATTAGTATGATTGCTATTAAGTAGTTTTTAAATTTAGCTTGATTCTAAAAGTTAAAAAAATTAACTTCGCTAACGGTGGCTATAAGTCATTACATTAAAACGACGTCATAGCCGAAAATCCATTAGCGAAATTTTTAAAAAATACTAAAAGAAAACCGAAGCTAATTAATTAGCTTCGGTTTTCTTTTATATCGCTTTCATTAACAACTCTGCTGTAGCTGGATTTGTTGCTAGTGGTACATCATGTACATCACACAAACGCAGTAACATAGAAATATCCGGTTCATGTGGATGCTTTTCATGCGGGTCTCTAAAAAATAATACCATATTACATTTTCCTTCCGCTACTCTACTTGCTATTTGTGCATCTCCTCCATAAGGTCCAGATAAAAATTTTGTGACTTTAAAACCTGCTTTTTCAGCTTTTGCCCCGGTAGTACCTGTAGATATTAATTCTATTTCTTTTTGATGTAAAATTGCCTTATGCTCATTTAAAAACTGAACCATTTCTGCTTTTTTACCATCATGTGCAATAATTGCTATTTCCATATATTTTTCTTCTAATAAAAATTCCCGCATAAAAGCGGGAATACAATTTACAAAATATTTTGTGCTTTTATAAAGATGCTGAATATTCTAATAAATCAACAATCTTAGTTGCATAACCATACTCGTTATCGTACCAAGAAATTACTTTAAAAAAGTTTTCATTCAGTTCTAAAGAAGCACCAGCATCTACTACAGAAGTTCTCGTTTCTGAAACAAAATCCTGAGATACTACTTCATCATAAGTAACATCTAAAATTCCTTTTAAATCACCTTTTGACGCCTCTTCTAATGCGTTTAAAATTTCTTTTAACGAAGTTGAATTTTTAGTTTTAAAAGTTAAATCTACTAAAGACACGTCCATTGTTGGTACACGAACTGCCATACCAGTTAACTTCCCTTCCAATTCAGGAATCACTTTCGTAACAGCCTTTGCTGCTCCTGTAGAAGTTGGTATAATGTTATGTAATGCTGAACGCCCTCGGGTACGTTTAGAATTTGGTCCGTCAACTAAATTTTGTGTTGAAGTTGCTGCGTGAACCGTAGTCATTAAACCTTCTTCTAAACCAAAGTTTTCGTTAAGCACTTTTGCTAATGGGGCTAAACAATTTGTAGTACATGATGCATTAGAAACAATAGTTTCATCAGCTGTCATTTCTTTATGGTTCACACCCATCACATACATCTTAGCATCTTTTGATGGTGCTGAAATAATTACCTTCTTAGCTCCTCCTTTAATATGTAATTCTGCTTTTTCTTTTGTCGTGAAAAAACCTGTTGATTCAATTACATATTCTGCTCCTACTTCATTCCATTTTAAATTCTCAGGATTTCTATCTGCTGTAATTCTAACTACTTGTCCGTTTACAACTAAGTTTCCATCCTTCACCTCAACATCACCATCAAAACGACCATGAACAGAATCATACTTTAATAAATAGGCTAAATAATCTACATCTAATAAATCATTAATGGCAACTACTTGCACATTATCTCTTTTCATTGCTGAACGGAATGCTAATCTACCTATCCTTCCAAATCCGTTAATTCCTATTTTTATCATTTACTTAATTTTAATATTCTTATTTTACTTTATGTCGTCATAATATCAGATACTCTTAACAACTCAGTATCTATACTATCTTGACCTTTAATTGCTTTTTCTAAATCGGTAGCAACCACCTTATTATTTTGCAAACCTACCATTAAATTGGTTTGACCATCTAACAATAGTTCTACAGCTTTTACTCCTAATCTACTTGCCAATACTCTATCAAAACAAGTTGGTGAACCTCCTCTTTGCATATGCCCTAATACAGAAACTCTTACTTCATATTCTTTCAGATTTTTCTCTACATAATCAGCCAATTCAAAAACGTTCTTACCTGTTTTATCACCTTCTGAAACTACAACTATACTAGAAGACTTTCCTGTTCTTCTACTCTTTTTTAAAGACTCAAGCATTCGTTCTAGACCTAAATCTTCTTCAGGAATTAAAATTTCTTCTGCACCAGCCCCTACTCCAGCATTTAACGCAATAAAACCTGCATCACGCCCCATAACTTCAACAAAAAACAATCTATTATGCGAAGATGCGGTATCTCTAATTTTATCAATAGCTTCTACAGCGGTATTTAAAGCAGTATCATAACCTAAAGTATGTGTAGTTCCAGAAATATCATTATCAATAGTTCCAGGTATACCAATTATAGGAAAGCTGAATTCTTGATTAAACACTACTCCTCCTGTAAAAGAACCATCACCACCAATTACTACTAAAGCATCTACATTGTTTTCTTTTAAATGTTGATATGCTTTTTTTCTACCTTCTTTAGTTCTAAAATCTTTAGATCTTGCTGATTTTAAGATTGTACCTCCTTTATGAATAATATTATTCACACTACGAGCGGTTAAAGGAACTAAATCTCCTTCTATCAACCCTTGATAACCTCTATATATTCCCATACACTCAGTACGATAATATGCACAGGTTCTAACTACCGATCTAATTGCTGCATTCATTCCTGGAGAATCTCCTCCAGATGTCATTACTGCTATTTTCTTTATTTTTCCCATAAAACGAACATCAAATTTACTCATTTTAAGTTGTTTTTCAATAAAAAAGATAAAATCATTTCTTGTTTTAATTCAAATTTAACTTTTCATAATATTTGACTACTTTTAGCCAATCAAACTAAAAAACATGACTTTAACCTCTCTTGATTATTCAATCATCATAGGATTTTTTATCCTTTCATTAGCAATCGGTATTTGGGCTTCTAAATCCGCTGGAAAAAACAGTGCTGAGTTCTTTTTATCAGGAAGAAATATGCCTTGGTGGTTATTAGGAGTTTCGATGGTAGCTACTACGTTTGCAGCAGATACCCCAGGATTAGTCACTGAATTAGTTCGTAAGAATGGGGTTTCTGGTAACTGGGTTTGGTGGGCGATGCTACTTACAGGTATGCTTACCGTATTTTTTTATGCAAAATTATGGCGTAAATCAGGAATTACAACTGATTTAGAGTTTTACGAATTACGTTACTCTGGTAAAACAGCAGGTTTCTTAAGAGGATTTAGAGCTATTTATTTGGGAGTTATTTTTAATATCATTACCATGGCAGGTGTTTGTTTAGCAGGTGCTAAAATTGCAAACATCTTATTAGGAATCTCACAAGGGGAAATGCTTTTATACTCATCAATAATTGTTGTTATTTATTCTTCTTTAGGTGGATTAAAAGGCGTTTTACTTACCGATTTTGTTCAATTTTTAATTGCAATGATTGGTTCAGTTTGGGCAACTGTTTATATTGTAAATCTTCCTGAAATAAATGGTTTATCAAATTTATTATCTCACCCTAATGTCAGTGGTAAATTAGCGATGCTACCAGATTTTTCGAATACCGAAGCTTTAATTACATTATTTATAATTCCATTTGCAGTACAGTGGTGGAGTACTTGGTATCCAGGTGCAGAACCTGGTGGAGGCGGATATATCGCGCAACGTATGTTAGCTGCTAAGGATGAAAAAAACGCAACTTGGGCTACTTTATTTTTCAATTTTGCGCATTACGCATTGCGCCCTTGGCCATGGATTATAGTCGGATTAGCTTCTTTAATCATTTTTCCAAGTTTAGAAAGCATGAATCAAGCATTTCCAAGTTTAACAATCGATATGCAAGGACATGACGTAGGTTATGCTGCTATGATGACATATCTCCCTGCTGGACTTATAGGTATTGTGTTAACATCATTAATTGCTGCTTTTATGAGTACAATTTCTACACAATTAAACTGGGGAAGTTCATATTTAGTAAATGATTTTTATAGTAGATTTATAAATAAAGATGCTTCAGAAAAACAAAAAGTAGTTGTTGGTAGAATATCAACTGTATTATTAATGCTATGTGCTGCGTTATTTTCTTTTTACCTTCAGTCTGCCAAAGATGTATTTGACTTATTATTGCAAATAGGTGCAGGTACAGGTTTATTATTCATTTTACGTTGGTTTTGGAGCAGAATAAATCCTTATAGTGAAATAGCAGCAATGGCAATTTCATTCATTATAGCTGTATTCTTTTTTGTAAACGGAAAACTAGAAAATCCTATTATTGAAATTGCTGGCTATTGGCAATTAATCATTGGTGTTTTTGTAACAACTATCGGATGGATTCTTGTTACACTTTTAACACAACCTACAGATAAAGAAACTATCAATAAATTTGAAACCTTAATTTTTGAAGGAGAAGATAAGTTTAAAAACATTGGAGTAAAAATAGTTGGTTTTATTACCGGTACAATTGGTGTTTACAGTTTCTTATTTGCCACTGGAAACTGGATTTACGGTAAAACACTCTTAGCCTTGGGGTTATCAATATTAACGTTAATCTGTATGTTTATTCTTCTTAAAATTTGGAAACGAATATCATAAAAAAAGCCCCTTAAAATAACTTTATTTTAAGGGGCTTTTTTTATCTAATCGCTTTATTGTAGTTAGATATTATTTTTTGAACTCTTTCATTTTCATACACCGTAGGATATAATTCCTTAACTATTGAATGATACTCATAATCAATAGCTAATGCATTTTTTAAATGTGTTAAACTATAATCTTCCTTATCAAGAATCATAAACAAACCACATAAACGATATTCCACTTCTGCGAATTCTTTATAAATTTTCTTAGCTTGAATCAACCTTCTTAAAGCCTCATTAAATTCTCCTAAAAATAATAATATATCCGATAAAGCAACATAAATTTCAATTTCTTGATCTCCTAAATCTATACAGGTAGAAAACGCCTTAACAGCCTCTTCGTAAAAATTAAGTTTTAAGTTAATATCACCATATCTTCTCCAATACAATCCATTAGTTTCATCAATTTGAATCGCTTTATTTATATAGTATAATGCTTTCTGATAGTTCTTTTCGTTATAACAAACGTTAGTTAACAAAATCCATGCTCTATCTAACAAAGGATCTTCATGTACTGCTTTTTTATAAAAATGTATCGCAGTATGAGCATTATTAAGTTTCTCATAACACTGCCCTATTCTTACATATGCAAAAGCTGTTGGGTCATCTAATTCTAAAGTGATTAAATAATTTTTTATCGCCTCCTCATAATCCTTTAACTCTTCTAAGGTTTTTGCTTTTTCTAGGTAACCACCAATAAAACTTTCGTCAATTAATACAGCGTAATCAAAAGATGTTAACGCTTCTTTAAACCTACCAAGTTCAAAATATTGTTTTCCTAATTGATGCCATGCAACTTCACAATACGGGTTCTTATCTACATAAGCGTTTAAATATCGTATTGCATCTTCATGGCTTCCTTCCATATCAAAACAATATACAAGGTTATACAGCGAAGAATAATCTTCAAAATCAACCTCAATACATTTTGCAAAGTTTAAACGAGCATTTTCGAAATCATCTAAATACAGATACTCCATCCCCATCATTGACCAAACATCTGATGGGTCTTCAATATATTGCAAAGACTCCTTTAAAATTGAAATAGCTTCAGCATGCTTATTCTTTTTAGAAAGAATAACAGCTTTCTGAATAAACACCTCATCATTATGAGGTTCTAGAGCTTCAATTTTTGTAAGCATTTTAATTGCTTCTTGCAATTCATTCTCGAAAATTAAGAGTTCAACTCGCATTAATTTTAACTGAATTGAAGAAGGATGCTGTTCCAAACCTAGTTGTACAGCTTTTTTTGCCAACGAATGTTTACCTATATTTAAATAATGCTCTATGATTGTTTCAAATTCAACAGCATCAAAAAAATATACATCGTTGGTTTTCAACATTGATTCAAATTTTGATAAAGACATAGGCTAAAGATTTGAATTTATATAAAATTACTACAAGAACGATGCCTTTTTACTTACAATCCTTTTTGTTTTCAACAATTTAATTAACAATAACAACCCATTCAGTATATTTATTTTCTTGCTATTTGAAAGAACAAATTATTTTTCTATATTTGGAATGATTAAAAAATTCAAACAAGATTAACATCTAATTTTAAACAAAAAATCATGAGTAAATTTGACGAAAAAGTAGAATTGTATAAAAAATTCATGGACGATAGAGATATTCGTTCTAACACTGATTTATTAAAAGCAGTTACTAAAGGTTTAGGTCCATCTATTTATAAAAAAGATGCTGAAACTGTATCTGGTTCTGATCCTAAAGAATTAGAAACTGTTAAGAAAAATTTCTTAATGAAAAAATTAGGTTTAGCTGATAGTCCTGAATTAGACAAGGCAATTGACGAAGTAATGGAAAGAATAGGTAGATCTGAAAGAAATAAATACCGTGCAGTTGTTTACTATATGTTAGCTAAGAAATTTGACAAAGAAGGAGTTTACGGAATGTAATCTTTCTTATCTTTATAAAAACTAAATCCTGTATTACATTTAATACAGGATTTTTCTATTTTAGCCATCAACAAACAACAATTTAATATGTCGCAATTTATTAGTGTTTTTGATATGCTAAAAATTGGTGTGGGGCCTTCAAGCTCACACACTTTAGGTCCTTGGAGAGCTGCTCAACAATGGATAGAAAAATTAAAAAAGACTTCTCTTTTTTCTACTATTGACGGGATTAAAATTGATCTTTATGGCTCTTTATCTCTTACTGGAAAAGGGCATGCGACAGATTTAGCTGTTCTACTAGGTTTAAGTGGTACAGATCCTGAATATATTCCTGTTGGTGATATCGAGGCTATTATTAATCAAATAAAAGAAACAAAAACATTAAATTTCAATGCTGAAAAATCAATTATATTTTCTGTTGAAAATGTAGTTTTCAATAAAGACTTTTTGCCATTTCATTCTAATGGAATGACCTTTAGAGGTTTTTCAAAAGGAAAAGAAATATCAACAGAAACCTACTACTCTATTGGTGGTGGTTTTGTAATTCAAGAAACAGTTGAAACTTCTTCAAGCACTCAAATTAACAAACAAAACTTTCCGTATCCAATAAATAGAGCTACTGAATTAGAGGCTTATTGCGAAAAAGAAAATAAGACAATTTCAGAAATTGTTTTTCAAAACGAATTAGTTTTAAAGACTGCTGATGAAATTGACACTGAACTACAACGTGTTTGGGGTACCATGTTAGAATGCATGTATATTGGTTGCCATACCGAAGGTATTTTACCTGGCGGATTAAATGTTAAACGTAGAGCTTTTGAAACTCACAAAAAGTTAATTAAAGATTCCTCTTACAACAATGAGCAAGAATGGATCACTGCAATTAGAGGTACAGAAGTTAAGTTTCGCGAAATATTAAAATGGGTAAGCTGTTTAGCCTTATCTGTAAATGAAGTAAATGCATCGTTAGGTAGAGTTGTTACTGCACCAACAAACGGAAGTGCCGGTGTTATTCCTGCGGTTTTAATGTACTATTTAGTAATTGAAAATCACAAAGCAGATTTTGAACAGATTAAAAAATTCTTATTAGTTGCTGGAGAGGTTGGAAGTATTTTTAAGAAAAATGCAACTATCTCTGCTGCTATGGGTGGATGTCAAGCTGAAATCGGCGTATCATCAGCAATGGCTGCTGCTGCCTTAACTGAACTTTTAGGTGGAACTCCTGAGCAATGTTTAGTTGCTGCTGAAATTGCAATGGAGCATCATTTAGGTTTAACCTGTGACCCTATTGGAGGTTTAGTTCAAGTACCTTGTATTGAACGTAATGCCATGGGAGCTATCAAAGCTATTAATGCTGCAGAATTAGCTTTAGAAACAAACCCTGAAGATTCATTAGTTCCACTAGATAAAGTGATAGACACTATGTGGGAAACAGCAAAAGACATGAATCGTAACTACAAAGAAACTTCTGAAGGAGGTTTAGCTATTACAGTAGGTTTAGCCGATTGTTAGATTATTTTATTTCAATAGGTTTTCCTAAAAATTTAGGTTGTACATTAAATAAGATATCAACAAATACTTTAACTCTTGCTAAGTATTCTCTCAACTGGACTTTTATTCCATATTTTCCAGAAATACCTCTGGCATTAAACCCTATAGCTTTTATTCCAAAATGCTCTGCTAAGTATATCGTTCTTTCGTTATGAAATTGTTGAGATATGATGGTAATTGAATTTTGACCAAAGATTTCTTTAGCTCTAACCACAGAATCTAAAGTCCTAAAACCAGCATAATCTAAAAAAATCTTATTTTCTGGGATTCCCGATTTTATTAAGTCATTTTTAAAATCGGTAGGTTCATCATATCCTTTTGAACCATTATCTCCACTGATAATTATAAAATCTATTTTTCCTGATTTATATAACTCAACTGCTGCCTTAACCCTAAATTGATAATATAAATTTACTCTTCCGTTAGAAAGATATTTTACAGTGCCTAAAAGTAATCCCGCTTTGTTTTTAGGAATATCTCTAACTGATGTGTATAACTTTTCTTCCGCATTATTTACAACAGCCTTATTAGAAAAATAAACTACAGCAATAATAAATAAACAACCTAATAGAAAAAACTTAAATAACTTTTTAAAACTCATTTATCGTGTAAAAACTAATTCTGTTTCAGTAGACATTTCTTGAGAAAAACCATAACCATCAATATCAAAGCCCTTTAAATCTTCTAACGTCTCAATATTATTATCGATAATATAACGCACCATTAATCCACGAGCCTTTTTAGCAAACGTCATAATTGTTTTATACTGTCCGTTTTTAAAATCTTTAAATACTGGTGTAATCATTGGTACTTTTAAAACCTTTTTAGGTAAAGCCTTAAAATATTCTGAACTAGCTAGGTTTATTAACAACTCTTCTTCTTCTAATTCTTCATTTAAAGAATCTGCTAGTTTAGTATCCCAAAACTTATATAAGTTTTCTGTTCTACCCACCTTTAATTTTGTTCCCATCTCTAAACGATACGGTTGAATTAAATCCAAAGGTTTTAACAAACCATACAATCCTGATAAAATTCTTAATTTGTCTTGTAATTCAGGTATCTTTTCTTCCGAAAGTGAGTTTACATCAATCCCTCTAAAAACCTCTCCTGTAAATGCAAAAACGGCTTGCTTAGCATTATCAATAGTAAAATCTGGTTGCCAACTTTGATTTCTATCATAATTTAAAACTGCTAAATCATTAGAAATTTTCATTAACTCAGATAACTTTTTTCTAGATATCGTTTTTAATTTCTTGTTCAATTTTACAGATTGCTCTAAAAACCTTGGTTGTGTATATAAACTAGTCGTTGCTTTATTTTCAAAATCTAAAGACTTTGCTGGAGATATAATAATTTTCATTTGCTGTTATTTGTCCGAAAGATAAAAAGGGGTTTCATCATTTTCAAATTCTTTCAAAATTTAATATTAATAATGGTATCAATAAATTTAATACCAATTATATTTTTAATCCATCGTAAGATAAATACACATTCTCAGGCAACTCCTTTTCTACCTCTGCATGCAAACCTAACAACTCACTAATATGTGTTAAGTAAGCTTTTTTAGGTTTTACTTCTTTAATAAAATCTAACGCTTCTTTTAAATTGAAATGAGTTGAATGTGGTTCTATTCTTAAACCAGTAACAATTAAAGTATCTAAATTAGTTAATTTATCCTTCTCTTCTTCTGTTATTGTTTTGATATCTGTGAGGTATGCAATATCATTAAAACGATATCCTAAAATAGGCAATTTACCATGCATTACCTCGATTGGGGTTACCTCTACCCCATTTAAAATAAAATTATTTTTATGAGAAATAACTGTAGACGCTACTTTTGGTGCACTTGGGTATCTATTTTCAGTAGCAAAAATATAATCATATCTTTTTTTAAGTACTCCTAAAACCTTTTCAGAAACGTAAATTGGCACAGCCCCCATTTGAAAACAGTACGGTCTAATTTCATCTAAACCAGCTATATGATCCGCATGTTCGTGTGTAAATAATATTCCGTTTATAGAAGCTACTTCTTCACGCATCATTTGCTGACGAAAATCAGGACCGCAATCAATCACATAATTAATATCATCCCATGAAATTAATATTGAAGATCGTAATCTTTTGTCTCTAAAATCGTTAGAAAGTGCTACTGGATGCTTACTCGTAACCATTGGAACCCCTGTAGAAGTCCCTGTACCTAAAAAAGTTACTTTTAATTCTTTTTTTTTCTTCATTTTCAATACAAAAATACGACAAAAATCGTCTGATATTTTCTATTTTCAGTACATTTGTTATAACGTAAGAAAATATAACAAAATGGCAATTACGCTTAAAGGAGATCAAAAAATAAGTACTGTACCAACTACAAGAACCAAAGCTTTAAAAATCAACCTAAATGCTCATATTTATGGAACATTTGCTGAGATTGGAGCTGGGCAAGAAACTGTTCGTAATTTTTTTAGAGCTGGTGGTGCTTCAGGTACTATTGCAAAAGCCATGAGTGCTTATGACAAAGATTTCTCTGATGCAATTTATGGAATAGAAGAAGACAATCGTTATGTTACCGAACCTCGATTAAAGAAAATGTTGAAGCATGAAATGGACTTAATCGAAGAACGTCTTGATCGTGAAAAACATCCTGATAAATTATTTTTTAGTTACGCCAATACAGTAGCAACGATTAACTTTTCTAAAAAGTTTAAAGGTCATGGTTGGGTTGGAATTCGTTTTCAATTAGACCCACTTGAAGACTATAATGAAATTATTTTACACCTCCGTTTTAAAGAAACGGATGCTCGTTTACAGCAAGAAACACTAGGTGTTTTAGGAGTAAATTTAGTATATGGGGCTTATTACTTAAATGACAGCCCAAAAGAATTACTAAAATCATTTTACGATAATATTGATAGTGATCGCTTAGAAATTGACATGATTAATTTCTCAGGCCCACGTTTTATGTACGTTGACAACCGTTTAATGAGCTTACAATTAGTTAAAAACGGAATGACCAACGCAGTAATGTTCGGTCCTGACGGAAATAACTTATTACCAGCTCAAGTACTTTACAAGAAAAACATTTTGGCTTTACGCGGTAGTTACCGACCGGTTACTAAAGTTAATATGGACATGTTTGAAAGGTCTAAGCAATTATTCTTGGCAGAAAAGAAAGTAAATCCTGAAAAAACACAAGTTATTTTTGAAATTACTTTAAGTAACTTAAGAGCAGAAGGAGAAATTAACGAGCGTGATTTCTTAGATAGAGCTGAATTACTTTGTGCTTTAGGACAAAACGTAATGATTACCAACTATCAAGAATATTTTAGATTAGTTGAATACTTTAGTGAGTTTACAAAAGAACGTATGGGACTTGCTATGGGCGTATATAATCTTATTCAAATTTTTGATGAGAAATATTACCGTGATTTAAGTGGTGGTATCTTAGAAGCTTTTGGTAAATTATTTTATCGTGATTTAAAAGTATATATGTATCCTTATAAAGATGATGAAACTGGTGAATATATTACTAGTGACAACTTAAAGGTACATCCAAGAATGAAAGAATTATACAAATTCTTTAAGCACAATGGTAAACTTAAAGATATAAAAGATTTTGATCCAAATATTTTACATATTTTCTCTCGAAGAGTGTTAAAGATGATCAAAGAAGGTGAAGAAGGTTGGGAAGAAATGCTACCAGAAGGAGTTTCTGAAACTATTAAAGAAAAACGTTTATTTGGTTGCTCAAGAAAACGAGTATAAAATTTTCACTTTTCTATTAAACCTTTTACTATCTTTAAAGTCTAACAGCTAAACTGTTTTAGTTGACTGACGAAATTATACTTATTGAACAGCTACAAGAATCGAAAACAAAAGAAGTAGCCTTTAAACATTTAGTGTCGCAATACAAAGAGCGACTATATTGGCATATTCGAAAGATTGTTATTTCTCATGACGATGCAGACGATGTATTACAAAATACTTTTATCAAAATATTTAGAAGTATCAATAGTTTTAAAAGAGATAGTAAACTATACTCTTGGATGTATCGAATTGCAACTAACGAATCGATTACCTTTATTAATAAAAGAGCCAAAGAAAAAAATATTGATATCACTGAGTATCAACATCAACTCATTTCAACTTTAGATAGTGACAATTGGTTTTCTGGCGATGAAATTCAACTTATACTTCAAAAAGCTATTGCAACTCTACCACAAAAACAGCAATTAGTATTTAACATGAAGTATTTTGATGAAATGAAATACAGTGAAATGTCTGATGTTTTAGAAACATCGGTAGGAGCATTAAAAGCCTCATATCATATCGCAGCAAAGAAAATTGAACAATTTATTAAAACCTATAATTAAACCTTTTACAAAAAGTAAAGTCTTAAGAGTAAGATGAATAAAGAATTAAAAAATAGCGTAGATTTTATAAACCAACAAGTTGGTAAAAAAACTGGTTTTGATATCCCTAAAAATTATTTTAGTGATATAGAAAAGAACCTTTCTACAAATTTATTTTCTGTAGGCTTACCAAAAGCAAATGCCTTTAAAGTACCTTCAGACTATTTTGATTCTGTTGAAGGTGACATCTTTAATAAACTAAACTTAAACGAGGAAAAAGAAATTAAAGTTATATCAATACGTAAAAGGATATTGCGTTTTGTTCCGTTAGCTGCTGCTGCATCTGTTTTACTTTTTTTAGGCCTTAATTATTTTAACACCACTTCTTCGCCTATTACATTTGATGATATTACTATTGCTGATATTGAATCTTGGTACGAAAATGGATATGGAGATACTAATAGTGATGAATTAGCATTAGCTTTTAACGATTCTACTTTAGAAGATGATTCTTTATCATTAATAACTGATGAAAATCTAGAAGAATATTTGAGCGAGATAGATAGTTCTACATACTTAAACGAAATACAATAGCATGAAAAAATTAATACTAACATTTATAGTTTTTAGCATTTTTGCAACTACTGCAAATGCACAATTTAAAAAAGGACGAGAAAAAATTCGAGCTTATAAAGTTTCTTTTATTACAGAGAAATTAGATTTTACACCTGAAGAAGCTGAGAAATTTTGGCCTATTTATAATAAATATGACAAAAAAATAATGAACCTTCATCGTGAAGAAAAATTTACTATCAAAAAGAAAATTAAAGAAAGTGGTGGTATTGAAAAACTTTCAGAAAAAGATTCTAAAGAGATTTTAAAAAACATTAGAACCATTAGTAAACAACGTTATGAAATAAAAACTAAGTTTCATGACCAAATTTCAAAAGTTCTTCCTTATAAGAAAATTTTAGCTTTAGAAATTGCCGAACATGACTTTCATCGTAGTCTATTTAAAAAATATAAAGGCAAAAGAAGAAAAGAATTAAGTAAATAAAAAAAGGAAGCAATAATATTGCTTCCTTTTTTTATTTATTATCTACCAAAGCTAAACAAACATATAAATCTGGTTTATTAGCTGTGAATTGTTTTAACCAAATTGTTAATTCATTAACTTCATAAGGTAATAATCTATCTAATGCTTTTTCTAATTCTCTACAAAACAAATCTGTGTTAAAACTTACTTTTTTTAATACAGTTTTGGTGTACTCAAACATTGCTCTTGCCATACTTTATTGGGGATTTAAAGTTGTTTATTACTGAACGTAATTTACAAATTTTTATTCCTTCTTGTATGTTAAAATTTCATAAAAAAAGCGAGATTTAATTAAATCTCGCTTTTTAACAATCTAGTTTATACTATTATAAACTGTTTACTTTTGCTATTAAATCAGTAGCTTTAGCTTCTAATTCAGTGCTTATTGCTTTAAAATGAGCTTTTTTATTTTCTACATTTTTAGCATGAACTTTATCTAATAATCCATCAAAAACAGTAATAGCTTCATCAATAACAGCTTCAGACTTCGCTGCATCTTCTTTAGGGTTTAATAATTCCCATACGTAACACTCTTCAATAATATCACCTAAAGTATAATTGATATCTTTCTTTAAATTTTTTATGCTTGCCATAATTATAATTTTGACGCAAAATTAATTGATTTTATCTAATTGAGCTTGAAATATTTGAAAAAACTGTCCAACATCATATCCATCTACTAAAGCATGGTTTACATTTACCGCAACAGGCATCAACATTTTATTATTTTCTTCTTTAATTTTACCAAAAGCTAGCTGTGGTACACTTGCGTCTTTATCACCAGAAAAAGGTTCTTTATGACTTGAAAAACTCACCCAAGGAATCGCTGAACAGTGAATACAGTTTGGACTATAAACTGGCGGAAATAATTCTGTAGAATTTACTATCCGCTCTTTTTCTTTTGAAAAATTATTATAAAAAACTTCAAAATCTTCTGAATAATGAATGTATGAAAAACCAAAGGTGTTATCTTTTCTCGCAATTGTTGCAGATGCGTTAATGACATTATATATTGCTACCTTATCTCCTCCTTCTATTCTGTACTTAAAACTTTCAACTTCATTAATCGCTTTCATACAAGCATATAAATACAATACAAAAAACGACTGTTTATTTTCTTTTGCTGATTTATAACATTTAGAAACCTCAACATCTACTACAATACCAAATGTTGGGTCGGCTAAAGTTCTAAAATGTTCAAAGTGTTGTTTTCTTTTCCAATTTTCAATATCTCAATACTTCATCTATAAAAACTTTAACACATCTGTAATTTTAGCAACAGTCTTATAATCATCAGATTTTTGTTCTTCACTTACTTCTTCGTGTGCCCAAGTGGTATGAAATGGAACATGTATAGCTGAAGCCCCAATCTCAATCAAAGGTAAAATGTCTGACTTTAATGAATTTCCTATCATTAAAAACTCTGAAGGATTAATATCTAAACGTTTCGTAAGTTTTTCGTAATCTATTTTTTTCTTTTCGCTCATCACTTCTGTATGGTGAAAATGTTTTAGAATACCTGATTTTTCTAATTTGCGTTCTTGATCTAATAAATCTCCTTTAGTAGCTACAATTAATTTATACTTTCCTTGTAATTGCTGTAAAACCTCTTCTACTCCATCTAGCAACTCAATAGGTTTTTCGAGCATGTCCTTTCCTAAATCTAAAATCTGATTTATGGTTTTTTGATTTATTTTATAGTTAGATAATTCTAAAGCACACTCAACCATAGATAACATAAAACCTTTTACTCCATAACCATAGATTTTAAGATTTTCTATCTCTTTTTTAAAAAGTTCTTGGTGAATTTTATTTTCAGTTTCGTAATCTGATAATAATTTAGCAAACTCATTTTCAGCATCTCTAAAATACGTCTCGTTTACCCAAAGTGTATCATCTGCATCAAATGCTATTACCTTTATATTATTCATTTTCTAACAATTTTTTGGCTTTTTCTAAATCTTCTGGAGTATCAATACCAATGCTTTCTACGGATGTTTCTATCATCTTAATTTTTTTACCTACTTCTAAATAACGGATACATTCAATTTTTTCAGCGGCTTCAATAGGTGTCATAGGAGTATGATAAAAATCTATCAATGCTTTTTTTCTAAATGCATAGATCCCTTTATGTTTATAATAAGTTACGTTTATTTCTTGATCTCTATGATACGGGATTACACTTCTTGAAAAGTAAATAGCAAAATCATTTGTATCCGTCATTACTTTCACATTATTCGGATTTTTAACATCCTCAACATCTGACATAACTACTTTTAAAGAAGCTAAATCAATTTCTTCATTTTTATCTTCCTTAAAAGCTTGAATTAATTTTGATAAAGAAACTGTATCTATAAATGGTTCATCTCCTTGTACGTTTACTACAATATCAACGTCTAAATTTTCAACTGCTTCTGCTATTCTATCAGATCCGCATTCATGCTCTTTAACGCTCTTAATAACCTTTCCTCCTGCTTCTTCAATTGCATTGTAAATTATATCAGAATCTGTTACTACATATACTTCATCAAATAAGTTAGCTTGAACTGCTGCTTCATATGTTCTTACAATTACTGGCTTTCCTCCTAAATCTTTCATTAATTTCCCTGGAAAGCGAGAAGCACTATAACGTGCAGGAATCATTGCAATTATCTTCATAAAAATCTATTCATTTATACATATCAAAGATACATATTTATATAGCTTAAAAGAAAGCACAGAAATAATGGTTTACATAACTTTAACATTCATGTTTTTGTGATTTCTCTTGGTTTTCTAAAAACTTTCATTACATTTGACTCATTATGAAAGCACTTTTACGCACATATACCATTATTTTAAACACTGTCGGCATGATTTTGTGTAATACACGCATGCATAAACAGTATGTATATGTAAAAAAAAGTACTTATAAAGATAGATTTAAACAACGATTTTAAAAATCGATATTTAATATAAACTACAAAAGGTGCTTTTTACAAAAAGCACCTTTTTTTTATTCACTAATATTTTAAATTTTAACAATTATGAACACAGTAAAGAACACTAAACGAATTGGCATGCATTTAAAAACGAATATGTACACTGTACAAAATCCGTTTTTTAAAGAACCAAAATTCCCACCATTTAATCCATAAAATTATGAACACTTATATCGCATCACAAAACAATTCACAACAATTTACTGTTAACAAAAAACAAGTTAGCAAAAACAAAACGCTTAAGACTTCGGTTTTATATAATAAAATTGAATCAAGTGTAAACTCTTCACTAATTTTACACAAGGATTCTTCATCCTTAAGTTTTAAAAGTATCGATTTTGATATTATTAAAAACGCTTATTTAAACGATAAGCTTATTATTAAGAATAATATAAAAAAATTAAGTGCTACTGAAATAGTTTTAAGCATTACAGTAGCAAAGAAACAAGAAAAAAAGCAAGATATTATTTGTACAGCTACATTTGGCTATGCATTACAAAAAGCTTCTTAATTCGTTAAGTTGATTTGGTTAGTTTGCAGACTCAGAGTTTTTACTTTGGGTCTGTTTTTATTTTATATAAATCTCTAACAATTCTGAGTCTATATTTGGTTGAATCTCAAACTCTTTAATACAAGCAGGAACTAATAAAGTCTCTCCCATTTGAATCGTTTCTGTTTGACTTCCGTAAATAAAATCTACTTTACCTTCTACACACATATAAATAACAAAGCTATCTTTATCATGATGTTTAACTGATAAATTAGATGTGATTGGTAAAACATTAGTAGTAAAATAAGGACATGAAACTACTTCGGAAGCTTTATTACTTTCTTTAAAATAATCACTCTTGTACGTTTTTTTTGATTTAAAATCTATTGCTTTTAAAGCTTTATCTGTATGAAGCTCTCTGTAATTACCATCTATATCCTCTCTATCCCAATCATAAATACGATACGTAACATCTGAAGTTTGTTGAATTTCAGCTAACAATAATCCACCTCCAATTGCATGTACTCTACCTGGTGGAATAAAATAAGCATCACCTTTGTTTACTTGATCAGAATTTAAAATTTCTAATAACGATTTATTTCTAAGATGGTGTAAATATTCTTCTTCATTAGAATCCTCTTTAAAACCAATAATAATATTTGATTCTTCATCGGATTGCATTACATACCACATTTCTGTTTTACCATAAGAATCATGTTGCTTTTTTGACAAATCGTCATTTGGGTGTAATTGGATACTTAACACCTCTTTAGCATCAATATACTTTATAAGTAGTGGGAATTCGTTTTTAAAGTTTTCATAAACATGTTTACCTACTAAATCATCTCTATAAATTGAAATTAAATCTCTTAGTGTTTTACCTTTAAGTTCACCATTACTAACTATCGATTCGTCTCCATCAACATCAGAAACCTCCCAACTTTCTCCAATTTTATCATCATTAGATTTTTTATTGAGTACTGTTTTAAGTTTTTCTCCTCCCCATATTTTTTGTTTTAATATAGGAGTAAATCGTAATAGTTGGTTTATCATAAATTAATTTCCGCTGTAGGTTACGTAGTTTCTTGGTGTTTCGTATAACGTAATTTGTAAGTCGTATTTTTCTTGAATCTTTACACGTAACTTATCATAAATTACAACAGCAATATTTTCTACAGTAGGGTTTTGTTGTTTAAACTCCTCAACCTCAATATTTAAGTTTTTATGATCTAATTTATCTTCAACCTCAATTTTTATTAAATCTTTTAGCTTACCTAAATCATACACATATCCTGTTTCTTTATCAATTTCTCCAGTTAAAGACACAATTAGTTCGTAATTATGACCATGATAATTAGGATTGCTACATTTACCAAAAACCTCATAGTTTTTTTCGTCATTCCACTTTGGATTAAATAAACGATGAGCTGCGTTAAAATGTGCTTTTCTATGTACTGTTACTTTAGGCATTTTATATTGTTGAAAGATTAAAAACTAAAATTTATAATTCGAAATTTTCGAATAAGATTCTTTAAATATAATTTTAAACCATTCTGTATAAATTTCAGGTTGATTTTCTATATCTTTTTTCACATCTTCTAAAGACATAAATTTATATGCTCCAACCTCTTCTTTATTGATACTAGGTTGGTCGTTAAACTGCCCAACCATTACATGATCTAATTCATGTTCGGTTAAACCATTATCAAAAGGAGCTTTGTAAATAAACGAAAACACTTCTTTTAATTCACAGGTAAAACCCATTTCTTCTTGAAGTCTTCTTTTTCCTGCCTCTAAATTAGTTTCTCCATCACGTTGATGAGAACAACAAGTATTTGTCCACAATAATGGAGAATGATATTTTTCAGCTGCTCGCTGTTGCAACATTAACTCACCTTTATCATTAAAAACAAAAACTGAAAAAGCTCTGTGTAACAATGCCTTTTCATGTGCCTCTATTTTTTCCATCAACCCAATAGGATTGTCTAGTTCATCTACTAAAATTACTTGTTCTTTCATCCTAAAAATATACGAAAAGCAAACTTACAAAAATGATACCAGTTCAACAATTAAACCTTTGAATCATTAAGCTTTAAAACGTATCTTTGCAGCCTTAAAATTTATAGATGAGTTTTTTAGAAGAAATACAGAAAAGACGTACATTCGGAATTATATCACACCCCGATGCTGGTAAAACTACTTTAACAGAGAAACTGTTATTATTTGGTGGAGCGATTCAAGAAGCTGGAGCCGTTAAAAATAACAAGATTAAAAAGGGTGCAACTTCCGATTTTATGGAAATTGAGCGTCAAAGAGGAATTTCCGTTGCTACTTCTGTATTAGCTTTCATTTATAAAGACAAAAAAATTAATATTCTTGATACACCTGGGCACAAAGATTTTGCTGAAGATACTTTTAGAACTTTAACGGCTGTAGATAGTGTTATTGTTGTAATTGATGTTGCAAAAGGTGTGGAACCACAAACTGAAAAATTAGTAGAGGTTTGTCGTATGCGCAAAATACCAATGCTAGTTTTTATCAACAAATTAGATCGAGAAGGTAAAGATGCTTTCGATTTATTAGATGAAGTTGAGCAAAAATTAGGATTACGTGTAACTCCAATGAGTTTTCCTATCGGAATGGGATACGATTTTAAAGGAATTTATAATATTTGGGAAAAGAAATTAAATCTTTTTTCGGGGGATAATAAAACTACGATTTCAGAAGGTGTTCAGTTTGATGATCTTTCTAATCCTGAATTAGATAAAATTATTGGTGAAACTGCAGCTGAAACTTTACGTGAAGAATCTGAATTAGTTTATGAAGTATATCCTGAATTTAATCACGATGAATATTTAGTAGGAGATTTACAACCTGTATTTTTTGGGTCAGCGTTAAATAACTTTGGAGTAAAAGAACTATTAGATGCTTTTATTGAAATAGCACCACAACCACAACCTAAAAAAGCAGAAGAACGTTTAGTAGATTCTAAAGAGGATAAACTTACTGGATTTGTATTTAAAATTCATGCAAATATGGATCCTAAGCACAGAGACCGTTTAGCTTTTATAAAAATTGTTTCAGGAACTTTTAAAAGAAACTCTCCTTACCTACATGTTCGTAATGGTAAGAAAATGAAATTCTCGAGCCCGAATGCATTTTTTGCTGAAAAGAAACAAATTGTAGATGAATCTTTCCCTGGTGACATTGTTGGTGTACATGATACAGGAAACTTTAAAATTGGTGATACACTTACAGAAGGTGAAAAACTAAACTTTAAAGGAATTCCTAGTTTCTCTCCAGAGCATTTCCGATATGTAAACAATGCAGATCCGATGAAATCTAAACAATTGTATAAAGGTTTAGATCAATTAATGGATGAAGGTGTTGCTCAATTATTTACAATGGAAATGAATGGCCGTAGAATTGTAGGTACCGTTGGAGCCTTACAATACGAAGTAATTCAATATCGTTTAGAACATGAATACGGAGCTAAATGTACATATGAAAATATTTCTGTACACAAAGCTTGTTGGGTACAACCAGAAGATGAAAAGAATGACGAGTTTAAAGAGTTTAAACGTGTTAAACAACGTTATTTAGCAAAAGATAAAGAAGGTAAATTAGTGTTTTTAGCTGATTCTGCTTTTACTATGCAAATGACTCAGAGTAAATACCCATCTGTAAAATTACATTTCACAAGTGAATTTGAATAGCTAATAATTGGCTGTAAATATTTATGTAACATGAAGAATAAAATTTTCTTTTCTCTCTTTTCTCTCCTCTCTTTTCTTGCATTAAGCCAAGAGAATTTAACTGCACTAAAAGGAAAAGAGTTACATAATAAAGTTCGTTTGAATTTTATCCCTGTTGAAATGCCTTCTGATAAATTTCCTGGTTTAAAACCAACGATGGGTTTAACAGGATTGCATTATCAAATTCCAATTAATGATTGGTTATATGGAGGTGCAGGATTTCATTTTGCAGTTACAGGAGATCAAGGTGGATTATTCACATTAGGAGCTGAATTAGGAATTAATAAACAATTGTATAAAAATTTATATTTAGATGCTAATTTTCACTTTGGAGGTGGTGGTGGTTATCGTTATTTGATAAATGATGGTGGTTTTATCAACCCAAATATTGGTTTACAATACAAGAAAAACAATTACTCATTTGGACTTCAATACAGTCATGTAAATTTTCTTTCTGGAGAGATAAAAAGCAATTCCGTTTCTTTCTTTATAGAAATACCTAGTGTTTTACGTTTTACCGATTATGATAAAGCACATCAAGAATTTGTAGCAGATAATCTTTCTACTGATGATTTCTGGAGCAAACCTGTTGTGAAAAATGTGCAACAAATTCGTTTTGATTTCTTTAAACCTATCGGGGATTCAAAAAAAGATAATGGTACACCTTTAACCGAAACTTTATATGTTGTTGGGTTTGAATATCAGAAATACTTAAACAACAATACTTTTTTATTCGCACATACAGATGCTATATACAAAGGAATTCGAGCAGGTTTTATGGATCTATTTGTTGGTGCTGGTTATCATCCGTATCAATCAAAATATATTAATATTTTTGGTAAATTAGGAATTGGTGCAGCAGGTGGTCGTGTAGCTCCAGAAGGTGGCTTGATGATTTATCCTTCTGCTGGAATTGATTTAAAACTATCCAATAAATTAGCCTTGAGTGGTCACGGTGGTTATTATCGAGCTATTGATGGTGACTTGGAAGCTTACACTGTAGGTTTTGGCTTAAAGTATTTTGGCTTGAATGGAGGAACTTCATCCGAAGAAAAAAAGTACAACAATTTTTATACGCAAGGAATACGAATTGAAATTCAAAACCAATCCTATTTTGATGTAGCTAAAACCGATGACACTTTTAATGCTAAAGAAATTGATTTACAGTTAATCGGCTTAAAAGTAAATTACGACCTTAACAAATGGTTATACATTGCTGGTGAAGCAGGTTTTGCTTACGATGGTCGTTCAGGTGGCTATGCCCATGGATTAGTTGGTGGAGGAGTATCTTCACCAAGATTTTTAAATAATAAAGTTAGAGGATTTATAGAGTTTATGGCTGGTGCTGGTGGAGGTGCCGGTGTAGATACAGATGAAGGAATTATTGTTCGTCCAACATTAGGACTGAATTATGATGTAACAAACAGTGTATCAATTATAGCATCTGGAGGTAGGTACTACTCTCCTTTTGGTAACGTAAACTCAAATAATATTAACATAGGTTTAAGTTTTAATCTTTCAACTTTATCAGTAAAGAATTAATTTTGCCTTTTTAAAAAAGGTATTTTCAATATAAATAAGATAATCTAATAAAAATGAATAACGGAATTTACGCAAAGTTCAAAACATCTAAAGGTGATGTTTTAGTTAACTTAGAATACGAAAAAACACCTGGAACTGTTGGTAACTTTGTTGCTTTAGCAGAAGGTAATTTAGAAAATGATGCTAAACCACAAGGAACTCCTTATTATAATGGATTAAAATTTCACCGTGTAATTGCAGATTTTATGGTGCAAGGTGGATGCCCACAAGGAACTGGAACTGGTAACCCAGGTTATAAATTTGATGATGAAATTCATGCAGATTTAAAACACGATGCTCCAGGTAAATTATCTATGGCTAATGCAGGACCAGGAACTAATGGATCTCAATTTTTCATTACACACGTTGCTACTCCTTGGTTAGACGGAAAGCATACTGTTTTTGGTAGCGTTGTTGAAGGACAAGATGTTGTTGACGCTATTGAACAAGGTGATAATATGGACGTAGAAATTATCCGTGTTGGTGATGCTGCTGAGGCTTTTAACGCTGTTGAAGCTTTTAGAACTTTTGAAGGGTCACGTGAAAAACGTGAAGCTGAAGAATTAGCAAAGCAAAAAGAATTGTTAGATTCTGTAGCTGCTGGTTATGATGAAACAGCATCAGGATTACGTTATAAAGTTTTACAAAATGGTGACGGAAAACAAGCTACAAAAGGTGCTACAGTATCTGTACACTATAAAGGTCAGCTATTAGACGGTACTGTATTTGATTCTTCATATAAACGTAAACAACCAATTGACTTTGCTATTGGAGTTGGTCAAGTAATTGCTGGTTGGGATGAAGGAATTCAGTTATTAAAGGTTGGTGACAAAGCTCGTATGGTAATTCCATCTAACTTAGCATATGGTTCAGCTGGTGCTGGAGGTGTTATACCACCAGATGCTACATTAATTTTTGATGTTGAATTGATGGATGTGAAGTAATCATCTAATAAAATTACATAAAAACTCCCCACTAAAAATGGGGAGTTTTTTATTTACATTAACCTAACTCCCTTAACTTTTACAACACTATTACTTAAAACACATATCATCTTCTCGTAAAACAAAATTCACACTGTTTTTTCATTTTTACTCTGTAATAAACCCCATAAAAATGAAAAAAATAATTCCTCTTTTCTTATTACTATATTTATCCCTTTATTCTATTTACAGCCAATCTTCTGTTTGCGAAACCAAAAACGAAAGCTCTATTGACCAGAATACTATTTCGATTAATAAATGTGAAATTATAGAGAAAGTCAGTAAGCCAATATCAAAAAAAAGAACAAATATTGTAAGGAAAAGAGTACTAAGAAAAAGCTCAAATCATCTTAATATAAACGGTAATAATATAAGTTTAAAACTTACTAACAAAAAAGATAAAATAAAGTTACCAAACTCTACAAAAGAGGTTTTATTTGATTTAGTTGAAGAAACTCCAATGTTTGAATCTTGTCCAAACTCTACTAAAAAAGAAAATATTAAATGTTTTAAAGCTAAAATAAACAAACATTTTTCTAAAAATTTTAAAATAGAAAATTTTATTGATGAAACTTTTAACGAAAAAATATTTATTAAGTTTAGTATTGATATCTATGGTAAAGTTATTAACCAGGAAATAAGAAGCAGAGACAAACTAATAACCAAAGAATTACAAAGAGTACTACAAAAACTACCTGTTTTTAATGCTGGAAAAGTAAAAGGAATACCTGTTATAGTTACCTATTCTTTCCCTCTTAACTTAACGTTAAATTAATATACCATATACAGATAAATATTATTTTCACGCCTCGAAATTAACCCCCTAATTATCTAAACTATGAAATTTCCCTTCAACATAGTTCTAGCTTTACTTATGTCTAGTATAGCTATAGCACAAGAAAAATGCGATACACCTATTGAGAACACTGTAGAAGACCTTAATTCAATAAGCATTACAAAATGCTCTATTGATGATGTTAAAAATGCATTAGAAGCCACTGAAAACAAAGAGGTATCGGTAAGAAAACATGTTAGAAAATCTAAACAGAATAGTATTTCTATTAGCTCAAAAAGTGAAGTTAAAGAAATAAAAAGTAAAAACTTATTACTTCAAAAGCTGAGCATTAAAAATGATGTCGTCTCTTCATTAAAAAAAATACCTTTCCATTTAGTTGAACAGATTCCTTTGTTTAATAAATGTGAAAAAACACCTCTTTTAAAACAATCCAAATGTTTTGAGCAACAAATGATAAAACATATTATTAATAATTTTTCATATCCAAAAGCAGCTCTTATAAATGGCATTGAAGGTAAAGTGTTAGTTCAATTTACTATTAATAAAGAAGGTAAAGTTATTGACATAAAAAAAAGAGGGCCAGAAAATGGTGAACTATTAGAAAAAGAAGCTGATAGACTAATTGCTAAACTTCCAAAGTTTATCCCTGGTAAACATAACAACAACTTTGTTAATGTAAAATATGCATTGCCTATAATATTTAAAGCTCCAAAAAAAAGTTAAAATTATATTTTAATTAAATTCTAATTACTTTATTCTCTTAACAATATCAATTACAGTTATTTACAAAACAAAAAAAGTGTAAATAAATTTGTCTTTGTTATTTTTTTTTCTAAATTTGGGACTTAATAACTCGTTAACTTATTTGTTAACCCCTTAAACAGAGTGCGATTATGAAGAAATTCCCCCTACTAGTAGCAGCTATGCTAGTGTCTATTATGGCTGTTGCACAACAAGAAGTATGTGAAACTGCTGATGAATCAATTGCTGACCCAAACAGTATTACTAAATGTGCTATTGAAGACACCAAAGATGGCGGAAAAAAGCAATTATCTATAGAAGTATCTACCAGAAGACGTGTTGTTCGTAAAAAAAACGAAGTTGTTTCTGCTATTGGAGGAGCAAATTCTTCTCAAAAAGTAACCAATATAAAAAAGAATTCTTTATTAATTGGTAAACTTGAGTTAGAGGATAATTCTTCAACTATTGAAAAACTTCCTTTTAATTTGGTGGAAGAAATTCCTTTATTTAAAAAATGTAATAATGTGCCTCTAATAAAGCAATCAAAATGTTTTGAATCTCAGATGGCTAAACATATTATAAGCAACTTTAAATATCCTCAAGATGCATTCAATAAAGGAATTCAAGGTAGAGTTCTAGTACAGTTTACAATTAATCAATCTGGTGATGTTGAAAGCATTCAAATGAGAGGTCCAAAAAATGGAGAATCTTTAGAAAAAGAAGCTAGTCGAATTGTAAACAAATTACCAAAATTCATTCCAGGTAAACATAACGGAAAAACTGTAAAAGTTAAGTATGGTATTCCAATATCATTTAGGCATCCTAATGGTGCTAGTACACCGAGTAAGAAGGTTGCTAAAAAAACTATTAAGAAGAAGAAAACAGTTATAAAAAACTCTGTTATAAAAGAAACTCTAATAACTGATTTTGTTAAATTTTCTGAAGTACAGAGTATACCTCAATTTAAAGCTTGTTTAAAAGCTTCTGATACTCAAAAAATAAACTGTTTTAATGAAAGAATGATTAGTCATATTCAAAGAAATTTCAACTACCCTCAGGCTGCTGCTCAAGATAATATTCAAGGAAAAGTTTGGGTTCGTTTTATTATTGGTAAACAAGGTGAAGTTACAAACATTAAAATGAAAGGTCCTAAAGATGGTCATTTATTAGAACAAGAAGCTAAAAGAATGGTTTCTAAATTACCTAAATTTATTCCTGGTAAGCACGATGGAGATAATGCGAATGTAGAATATTTCATTCCTATTAATTTTAAGCTACAAGAATAGAATTTATCTAAAAAAATATAAGAAATGAGAAACATTACGTGTTTCTCATTTTTTTTATAAAAATTTAAATAACAAAAATAATTTTTATTTCCACCATCCCTTTATTAAATACATTCAGATAATACCTTTTAATTGCTTCCTATAAGCAATACCTTACTTAAAAGTTCTAGCCCTTTCTCTTTCTTATATAGAGAGAAAATAAAATAATTATCTGTTTATTCAATTAAATCCCTAGAGCTTATATCTAAACTAAAAAACCAGCGAAGTTAACTTCACTGGCTTATTGATTCTGTACTGTTTTAAGTTGACATATAACTCGTTAAAACTATTATGGTCTTATTGTTTCTTCTTTTGCTAATAAACCAAAGAATTTATCAAGATTTGGTAATATTACAATTCTTGTTCTTCGGTTTCTTGCTCTATTTTCATTTGAATTATTCTCAACTAGAGGAACAGAGCTTCCTCTTCCTGATGCTATTAACCTACTTGGGGCTACGTTAAACTTTTTTTCAAGAATCCTAACAATTGAAGTTGCTCTTTTTACACTCAAATCCCAATTATCTTGTAAAGTAGTTGTATTAATTGATCTTGAGTCTGTATGACCTTCTATCATTACATCCATACTTGGTTCAGAATTAATTACATCAGCTAACTTTTTAATTAGCTTATAAGCATCTTTTTTAACTCTATAACTTGCAGTATTAAATAACATTTTATCTGAAACAGAAATCATTACTACAGTTTTATCTATATCAATATTAATATCGTCAGAATTTTCTAAATCAGAACTGTTAATTGATTTTTTAAGGTTATGAGCTACTGCAACATTCATAGAATCTTTTAATGTCTTTGCATTTACTAATTCAGCTGGATCTACCTTGCTTAAGGTTTCTCTCATTTTTTCTTTCAATGAATTAGATATTACAGTTGTATTACCAACCATATCTAATTTTACATTATTCTCTTCTTGTAACGATTCATTTACATTTCTTAGCGAGTTAATTTTTTTGTTATAATTATCAACTCTTTTTTCAATTTTCGCAAAATTTGTTTCTAATTTCTCTTTTTCTAAAGTTGTTTTTTGAAGGTTTCCTCTAGTATCATTATACTTTTGTTCGAGCTCAACATACTTCTTTTTAGAAACACAAGAGTTTAATGTAAAAATTGCTATTGCAACGGGGACTATTAGTTTTTTCATGATATAATTAATATAGTTTATTTAGCCTTTAAACTAAATAAAGCTATACTTATTGTATTTAATAAATAAAAAAGCTCCAAAATTGGAGCTTTTAAACGCGTTTATAACGCTAATTGAACTTAAGGGGAACAATATTAATTCTTATAATCTATTTTAAATTTCTTAGAGTCTTTATTACAATCTTCCTCTCCTTCTATACACTTAGTACTTGCCGTTCTAGATTTTTTAAAGTTCTTTCTTAAATAATCTAAAAAATTATTTCTTTTAGAAACTCTTCTCTTTACTTTTTTCTTTTCTAGTTCTTGTCTTATTCTAATGTTTTCACTTCCTTTTACTATATAGAAATATGAACGCCTGTTAAGTTGATGTTCTTCTTCTGTACACTTTTTCTGATTAGCATCATTACAGTCATTTAATAATTGAGATTCACCATATCCTACTGCACTCTCAATTCTATCAGCAGCGATACCTCTTGATAAAATAAAATCTCTTGTAGATTTTGCTCTCTTGTCTGATAAAGCTCTATTATAATCATTAGGTCCTCTACTATCAGTATGAGATTCTATCTTTATGACTAACTCAGGATGGTTACTCATTACAGTAACTATATTTTCTAATTCATATTGAGCATCATCCCTTATAAAAGATTTATCGTAATCGAAATAAATAGGCTTAATAACTATTTGGTTACCTATAATTAAAGGTACTAGAGCTAAGTCAGTTCTTTTAGTTTCTTTACTCTTTAAAGATGTTCTTGTTAACTTCTTATCTGGTCTATGATCTAATTTTGACGCTGAGACTGTAAATTTACTATCGCATGGTACATTTTCAAATTTATAACCTCCAGATTCATCTGTTACAGCTTCTTGAATAACTTCATTATTTATATCTACTAAACGTACTATTGCTACATCAATTGGCTCTTTAGTTACTTTATTTGTAATAATACCAGCAATGGTTTGAGTACAAATGGGAGGGTCGGTATACATAAAGAAACTATAAATATCATCATCTCCTTTTCCTTTTAACCTGTTTGATGAAAAGAATCCTTTTTTACCTTTTTCATCTATAAAAAATGAGAAATCATCTCTTCTACTATTAAACGGATACCCTAAATTTTTAGGCTTCGAATAAATAGAATCTTCTTTAATTTTAGATTGAAAAATATCTAAAAGACCTAAGCCTAAGTGACCATTTGAAGAAAAATATAAAGTACTATCTTTTCCTATATAAGGGAACATTTCTTTATCTGAAGTATTAATCGTTTCTCCTAAATTTACTGGAGTACCATAATCATTTTTTCCCTTAATATCTACTTTATAAATATCGGTACTTCCGATACCTCCAGGCATATTTGAAACAAAATATAATGTTTTTTCATCTGGACTCAATGCTGGATGACCTACTGAATATTCATCACTATTAAATGGTAATTCTTTAACATTTACCCAATATCCATTTACAAAACTGGCTTTATAAATTTTTAAATTTGATGTATTCTTTTTACTCTTTTTTGCCTTTTTACCATCAGAATTGTTTCTAGTAAAATAAATAGTTTTACCATCTTTTGTAAAAACTGGTGTAGACTCATGATACTCTGAATTAAGAGCAGCCTTAAGTACACGTGGATTTACTAATGTTAATACAGTATCAAGTACACTCTCTTCAAGTGTTTGAATTTCTTCATCCGCTTTGAATAGATTTAAAAATGGTTGATTATTCCACTTATATAATTTTTCCTTTTTTAAACTAGTAGGTGTTGAGGAAGTGTAATATACTTTACCGTTAAGTAAAAATCCTCCAAAATCTGAGTATTCAGTATTTATCGCAAGATTTCTTATTCCAATTCTTTCTTCGTTTTTTGAAGAATAATCTAGAAGGTAGTTTTCGTTCTTTAATTCTATATCTCTATTATTAGTATCATCTTGTAATGCTAAAACTGAAAAAATAGAATCTGATTTTTTATACTTACCATTACTTCTTAATACCTGTGCATATTTAAACAAATACCTATTATCTATTTCTTTATTATAATTAGATATTAGCTTTTTATACCATAACTCAGCCTCTTCAGTATCAGCATTATTATAATATGAATCTGCCAAACGACTTAGTACATGTTTAGAACTATCTCCTTTTTTTATAATTAAATCTTTGTAAATTTTAGCGGATTCTACATAAGAAAACTCATCAAAATATCGATCAGCCACTTTTTTGCTTTGCCCAAAAACTTTTACATTCACTACTAATAAAAATACTAGTAATGCTATTTTTTTTAAATTCATAGAAAATATGGTTAAAAGAATCTAGGGGATCTATATTTAATTTCGTTAAGCATTTCATATCGTAACATTATTTCATGAGTACCAGAATTTGTTACGTTATAATTTGATGTTGTTAAATCGTATGAATATCCTATAAGTAATCTATCAGATGCTTGAAAACCTAAAAGTCCACTAATAGAGTCATCCCATCTCCAGCCTAACCCTACTCTAAACTTTTCATTAAATAATAAGTTTGCTGATACATCTAAAGATAAAGGTGCTCCTGATACTCCTTTTAACAAAGCAGCTGGTTTAAACTTTAAATCTTCATTAATATCAAAAACATAACCTGCTATTAAAAAGAAGTGCATTCTTTCGATAGATGTTTGCCCTAATGGTTCTAATTCTTTATCATAGTGTTCTGTTCTTAAAATATTTGGAACTGATAAACCAACATACCACTCTGGTTCATGATAATAAATTCCGGCACCAACAGTAGGTAAAAATTTATCTACTGGAGGGAAAGTTTCAGCATCACGAATTGTTCCTTTTGTCCAATCAATATTTAATAATCTACCTCCTAAACGTAAACCAAATGCTAAGTTACCTTCTTCTCCTGTTTCTACTGTATAAGAAAGATTAGCATCTAAATAAATTTCACTAGAAGGTCCTATTTCGTCATTCATTAAATTAATTCCTAAACCTAAGCCCGAATATCCTAAAGGCGTATCATAGCTTAAATTTTGAGTGTTTGGAGCTCCATCAAAACCAACCCATTGAGTTCTACCAATCGCAGTAAAAACAGCATGGTCTCTAGATCCTGCATATGCAGGGTTCACACTCATTGTATTATACATATATTGCGTATACTGAGGGTCTTGTTGTGCATGAGTACTTGTCATCATACAAATACTCATTACACATATTAAAATTAAACTTGAAATTAATTTCATTTGATTATAACTTTTATATATCAATTTATTTTATTGTAATAATACTAATTATTATCTAGTAATTTGAATCCAACCTTTTCTTATTTTACTTCCGTCACCTAAGTCTAGCTTGTAAAAATAAGTTCCTACTGGTAGCTTATCTTGAATGTCTATTACCGCACGTCCGTTCGAAATTCCTTCAAATCTCTTATCAGAATTATTATTTGAATACCCTTTTACAGAATAAACAGTATTCCCCCAACGGTTAAATATATCTATCGTGTTTTTTGGGAAACTTTCAATACACTCGATATGCAAGTAATTGTTCATTGAATCCCCGTTTGGACTAATATAATAGTTTTCATCTTTTATACAATCTTCTGTATCTAAAGCGTCACCAAATCCATTTAATCCATCAACACTATCTGCTATACCATCTCCGTCTGAATCTGTTCCACTATCTGATACTACTCCATTTCCTCCATCAGTAGGATCTGTTGGGTCAGAATCATTATCCGGATTGTTTCCATCACCATGACCGTCTAAGCCATCAACGCTGTCTGCGATACCATCTCCGTCTGAATCATCTAATGGATTATCTACTTGACCATCTCCATCTGTATCTGAATTACCTCCTTCTTCTACATCATTCACTCCATCGTCATCGCTATCTAAATCTTGATAATCTGGTACTCCATCTCCATCTGAATCTGTATTATCTCCTTCATTGTCTCCAAACCCGTCAACATCATCTGCACTATCAACAATACCGTCGCCATCTGAATCATCTCCATCTGCAATACCATCACCATTATTATCTACATTACCATCTTCGATAACATCATTGATTCCATCATTATCGCTATCTAAATCCTGGAAATCTGGTACTCCATCATTGTCTGTGTCTGGCTCTGAAATATCTGCTGAATCATCATCCTGTCCATCTCCATTATCATCACTAAATCCTGAATCATTAACATCAATAACACCGTCTCCATTTGTATCTAAGTCACCGTTACCTCCTTCATCAACATCTAAAATACCATCATTATCACTGTCTAAATCTAAACTATCTGGTATTCCATCTTCATCTGTATCTAAACTACCATTTCCTTCATCTACATCTAAAATACCATCATTGTCATCATCTACATCTGTTACATCTGGATTTCCATCACCATCTGTATCTGCAATAACCGTTACTGTTACTGTTGCTGTTGAACAATTAGCTGGTGTAGCATTATCACAAATTGTGTAATCAAATGTATCTAGCCCTACAAAATCAGCATCTGGTGTATAAGTTACGATATCATCACTTGGATCATTTGGTGTTCCTCCATCATCTATTGTTACTGTTCCATTAGCTGGATCTGTTGTTGTTAATGTTCCACCTGTTGGAATATTATCATCATTATCAAAGATATCTACATTTACAGGTGTGTCTTCCACTGTTGTTATAGTGTCATCTTCAACATTAATAACTGCTGCATCGTTGTCTGTGATTGTTCCCGTTCCGCTGATCGCTCCTGAAGCAATTGTATAGTCTTCATCAGACTCATCTATCGTATCGTCTGTCGTTGGAATCGTTATCGTAAAGCTCGTTACTCCTGCTGGTACTGTAATATTCGTACCGTCATAAGTTACTCCGTCACTAAACACTGCCGTTCCATAATCTACTCCTGCTGTTGCTGTGCCTCCAGTAATACTTAATGGGTAGCTCTCTGCAGTTGCGCTCGCATTGCTTAAGGTTACTGTATGTACTAATGAAGTCCCTTCTGGCTCGGTCTCTGAACTGATTCCTGTTACCGTTGGCGCTGCATCGTTGTCTGTGATTGTTCCCGTTCCGCTGATCGCTCCTGAAGCAATTGTATAGTCTTCATCAGACTCATCTATCGTATCGTCTGTCGTTGGAATCGTTATCGTAAAGCTCGTTACTCCTGCTGGTACTGTAATATTCGTACCGTCATAAGTTACTCCGTCACTAAACACTGCCGTTCCATAATCTACTCCTGCTGTTGCTGTGCCTCCAGTAATACTTAATGGGTAGCTCTCTGCAGTTGCGCTCGCATTGCTTAAGGTTACTGTATGTACTAATGAAGTCCCTTCTGGCTCGGTCTCTGAACTGATTCCTGTTACCGTTGGCGCTGCATCATTATCTGTAATCGTATAGGTATGTACTGTGTTGCTTCCTAAAGTAGCATTTACTGGATTGCTTAAAGTTACAATCACTGTCTCATTACCCTCGTCTAATAAATCATCTACGATTCCTGTAATCGTTACATTATCTACAATCGTTCCAGCTGGGAAGGTTAAGGTTCCGCTTGCTAACGTTGCATAATCGGTTCCGCCATCGGTTGCTGTTCCGCCTGTTACCGCATAGTCGACACTTACCGTTTGTCCACTCACTGGTGATACATCTACTTGTAAGTCTGCACTTGCAACACTCTCTAATCCTGCACTCGCTGTACTGTTAAACTGTACCGTTGGCGCTGCATCATTATCTGTAATCGTATAGGTATGTACTGTGTTGCTTCCTAAAGTAGCATTTACTGGAT
>CANNGJ010000007.1 GCA_947504185.1 uncultured Tenacibaculum sp.
TTGTTGTTGATTGTCAAGGCAATTTAGACCATTTTGAAACATAAAAAATGGCCGGAATTTCTTCCGACCATGACTACCAAATTTGGTTGCTTTTTTTTTTTAACTATTTTGAAGTTCATTTAATCGTTCCTGCATTAGTTCTGGGTTTTGAATTGCATCCCACCCAAAATAAGAAACCATTCCTATTATTAAGATAAGGTATATAGCGCTTAAAATAATACCTACAATAGCTAGAGTTTTACCAATTTTAACATTGTTAATTCCATCATATTCATCTGGGTTGTCATTGTGTAAAGCTGTAGCTTTTTTTGCTAAAACTAAAGCAACAATACCTAAAACTAACCCGATAAAACCATAACAACAACATCCTAAAATTGAAAGGATACCTAATACTAATACCCCTGTTGAATTTGGTAACTTTTGTTTTTCCATAGTTTATTTAAATTAATTGATTTATTTTTAAAACATAACTTATTACAATAATAAGTACATTAATTATAGCTAAAATAGAAATTATTTTTTGAGCGAACTTTATTTTATAAAAGAAATTTATAATGATAACTACCGCTAATAATAACAAAGTATATATAGCAGGATACATTTTAAAAGCAGCTATAAATTCACCATGTATTAGTAAATTTAAAGCTCTTTGCATACCACAACCTAAACAGTCTACTCCAAAGAGTTTTTTATTTAAACATGGTAACATATAATCTTCTAATTGTAAATACATTATCTTTATTTAAACATATCCATTCCAGGTATATTAGGCATTCCAGCTTTGGCAGCTACTGCTAACTCCTGTTCGTTAATTTCTCCAGCTCTTTTTAAAGCTTTGTTTAAAGTTAAAATTAAATAATCTTCCAATTCTTCTTTATCTTCTAATAAAGATTCATTAATATTAATAGCTTTAATTTCTCTATTAGCAGTTACTGTAATTTTTATGTTTCCGCTCGCTGAAGCTTCATCAATTAAAACAGTATTTAAACGTTTTTTAGTTTCTTCAACTTTTTGTTGGGCTTCTTGTAGCTTGCCCATCATACCAGAAATATCTCCAAACATCTATCTTTTATTTATGATTTATTTAAAAACAAAAATAGTATTTTCACAAGGAATTTAACGAACCTTAATAAAATGAAAAAAATTATGCTACCTGCTATGGCTTTTAGTCTTATTTTTGCTTCCTGCAAAAAGCAAGAAATGAAGAAAGATATTAAAGCTCCAGTTGCTGAAAAGCAACCAACTACCTTAGAGAAACATGGAGATGTACGTAATGACGATTATTTTTGGATGCGCTTAACGGATGCTCAGAAAAATGCTGAAGTTAAAGATGAACAAACGCAAAAAGTATACGATTATTTAAATGCTGAGAATGCATATTATGATGAAATGACTGCTGAAACTAAAGATTTTCAACAAGGTTTATTTCAAGAAATGAAAGGTCGTATTAAAGAAGATGATGAATCGGTACCTTATAAAAAGAACGGATACTATTATATTACTCGTTTCGAAAAAGGACAACAATACCCTATTTATAGTCGTAAAAAAAGCAATTTAGAAGCTGAAGAAGAAATCATGTTTAATGTAAACGATGATGCGAAAGGACATGAATATTTTCAATTAGGAGGTTTAGGAATTTCACCAAATAATAAGTTAACGACATTTGCTATTGATACTGTGAGTCGTCGTCAATACACGATTCAAATTAAAAATTTAGAAAACGGTAAAATTCATACAGATAAAATAGATAATACTACCGGAGGTTCTGTTTGGGCAAATGATAATAAAACAATTTATTATACCAAGCAAGATCCACAAACATTACGTAGCTCTAAAATTTATAAACATGTTTTAGGAACAGATGCTTCTGAGGACGTGTTAGTTTTTGAAGAAAAAGATGAAACATTCGGGACTTTCGTTACCAAAACAAAATCTAAGAAATACATTGTTATTGGTTCGTATAACACAGTATCAACAGAATATCAAGTATTAGAAGCTGATAATCCTGATGGAGAGTTTAGAATGATTCAGCCACGAGAGCGTGATTTAGAATATGACATAGCACATTATGGAGATCATTTTTATATTAAAACAAATAAAGATGGAGCAACGAACTTTAAGTTGATGAAAACTCCAGAAAGCAAAACTTCAAAAGAAAATTGGGTAGATGTAATTCCGCATAGAGAAGATACGTTATTTGAAGATTTTTCAATCTTTAAAGATTATTTAGTTTTAGAAGAAAGAAATAATGGATTGAATAAAATACGTATTAAACGTTGGGATGGTTCAAAAGATTATTATTTGCCTTTTGATGAGGAAACATACTCAGCTGGTGTGTATGCAAATCCAGAATTTGATACTGATATGATTCGTTATTCATACAATTCTATGACAACTCCTAGTTCTGTGATCGATTTTAATATGAAAGATCAATCTAAAGAAGTTAAAAAAGAACAAGAGGTATTAGGAGGTGAGTTTGATAAGAATAATTACGTAAGCGAGCGTATTTGGATACCAACTCGTGATGGTAAAAAAGTAGCGTTATCAATTGTACGCCATAAAGATACCAAAGTAGATAAGAACACACCAGTTTTACAATATGCGTATGGTTCGTATGGTTATACTGTAAACGATGGTTTTTCTACTACTCGTTTAAGTTTATTAGACCGCGGATTTATTTTCGCTTTAGCACACATTCGTGGAAGTCAATATTTAGGACGTGATTGGTATGAAGACGGAAAAATGTTGAATAAGAAGAATACATTTAACGATTTTGTAGACTGTTCTAAATACTTAATAGATAACAATTATACATCTCCAGAGCATTTATATGCTATGGGTGGATCAGCAGGTGGTTTATTAATGGGAGCAATTATTAATATGAATCCAGAATTGTATAACGGTATTATTGCTGCAGTACCATTTGTAGATGTAATTTCTACGATGTTAGATGATAGTATTCCGTTAACAACAGGTGAATATGATGAATGGGGAAATCCAAATGACAAAGAATATTATGATTACATCAAATCATATTCTCCGTATGATCAAGTAGAGGCTAAAGCATATCCAAATATGTTAATTACTACTGGATTACACGATAGTCAAGTACAATATTGGGAGCCAGCAAAATGGATTGCTAAACTAAGAGATGTAAAAACAGACAATAACAAGTTATTTCTGCATACAAATATGGATGCAGGTCATGGAGGAGCTTCAGGAAGATTTGATGCTTTAAAAGAAACAGCAGAAGAATATACCTTCTTATTAAGTTTAGAAGATAAGTTGGAAAAATAATTATATTTTTGCGCTCAATTGAGTGTAGGCGTCATTACAAGAGTAAAGTAGCAAGCAATCTCAAAATTTAAGATTACTTCGTCATTTATTCTCGTAATGACGTTTTTTATTATACAAGAATGGACAGAAATCAACATATATCCAATAACATTTTAGAGTTAGTAGGTCAAACCCCATTGATTAAGCTAAACAGAATTACCAAAGATTTACCAGGTAATTTTTACGCAAAAGTAGAAGCTTTTAACCCTGGGCAATCTGCTAAAGATAGAATAGCATTGCATATTGTTGAAAATGCAGAAAAGAAAGGAATTTTAACCCCTGGAGATACAATTGTAGAAACCACTTCGGGAAACACTGGGTTTAGCTTAGCAATGATTGCATTGGTAAAAGGATACAAATGTATTTTAGCGGTAAGCGATAAATCATCGCAAAATAAGATTGATGTTTTAAAAACAATGGGAGCTGAGGTACACGTTTGTCCTGCAAATGTTCCTGCTGATGATCCTCGTTCGTATTACGAAACTGCAAAGAGAATCCATAAAGAAACTCCGAAGTCAATTTATATCAATCAATATTTTAATGAATTAAATATTGAAGCACATTATCATACAACCGGTCCAGAAATTTGGAAGCAAACGCAAGGTAAGGTTACACATATGGTGGTGGCAAGTGGTACCGGAGGAACAATATCTGGATCTGGACGTTATTTAAAAGAACAAAATCCAAATATTAAAATTTTAGGGGTTGATGCTATCGGATCGGTAATTAAAAAATATCACGAAACTCGTGAACTTGATGAAGGTGAAATAGCTCCGTACAAAATAGAAGGTTTAGGTAAAAATTTAGTGCCAGGAGCTACAGATTTTGATGTGGTAGATGTATATGAAAAGGTGGCAGATAAAGCCTCAGCATTAAAATCGAGAGAGTTAGTAAAAGCAGAAGGGTTATTTTGTGGATATACTTCTGGAGCTGTAATGCAAGCAACTCAACAATATGCTGATAAAGGATTGTTTGATAATGATAGTTTTGTGGTAGTTATTTTACCAGATCACGGTATTCGTTATATGGATAAAATATATTCTGATAACTGGATGAAAGAGCAAGGTTTTTTAGAATAAAATCATGGAAATAGAAAGCATACCAGAGTCTTACATTAAAAATCAAGAAAGTCTTCCTGATTTATTCGTGTATGATTTTAAAATGACCGAAGATAGTATTAAAACTAAGGTCAATTTAAATATGCACATGTTTAGCTTTCTTCAAACCGGAAAAAAACAAGTACATTTTGCTGAAACCACAGTTTTAGTTGATAATTCACAATCATTATTAATTAAAAAAGGAAATTGTCTTTGGAGTGAATTATTAGAAACTGAAGAACTTTATTATTGTAAACTTCTTTTTTTTTCAGAAAAACAATTAAAAGAGTTTTTACAAAGACATATAAAAGAAGAACGTAAATCACAAGATGCTCCGTCTTATTTTACAATTGAAAACGATTCGTATATCAATTCTTATTTAAATTCTTTATCTACTATTATGACAGCTCCTGTGGCTTTCATGAATACGTTACTAACCGTTAAGTACGAAGAGCTACTGTTGTATTTAATTAATAAATACGGAGTGATGTTCGAGAATTACTTATTATCTCTAATAACAGAAGAAGTTTCTCCGTTAAAAAAAGTAATAGAAAAAAACACCTATACTTCACTTAGTTTAGAAGAGCTTGCTTTTTTATGTAACATGAGTTTATCTACTTTTAAAAGACACTTTATAAGAGAATATGATGAATCTCCAGGAAAATGGTTTAGAGATAAACGTTTACTTAAAGCAAAAGAGTTGTTAGAAGATAAAAATACAGTTCCCTCTGATGTTTATTTAGATTTAGGGTATAACAACTTATCTAATTTTAGCAGTGCTTTTAAAAGTAAGTTTGGTGTAAATCCATCAGAAATTTAAACTTGACCTTTTTTCATAACCTATTGAACTGTTCTTGTAATTCATAAACAGTACTAACCATGTAATTTTGCATCATAATTAGAAATTAATAAAACTAAATATTATGAATATTACATTAGAACAAGCAGAAAAAATTATAGTAGCAGCAAAAGCTAAATCAATAGAAATTGATACAAAAATGAACATTGCTGTTGTTGATTCAGGAGCAAACTTAGTAGCTTTCGCTCGTATGGACGGAGCTTGGTTAGGATCGTTAGATATCTCTATTAAAAAAGCAAAAACTTCTCGTTTTTTTGATATGAACACTGGTGTTATTGGTGAGTTATCTCAACCAGGAGCTCCTTTATATAATATCGAACACTCTAATAACGGATTAATTACTTTCCCAGGTGGTGTACCTTTAAAAGACGCTAATGGAAACGTAATTGGGGCAGTAGGTGTAAGTGGAAGTTCTGTAGAAAACGATCATACAGTTGCAGAAGCTGGTGCAAACGCAATTTAATAATAAAGCACAATTTGAAAAAGGATAGCAATTGCTATCCTTTTTTTATGAAATAAAAATAAGTAATTGTGAAAAAATATATAACAGAATTTATCGGAACATTTGCATTAGTTTTTTGCGGAACAGGAGCAGTAATTGTGAATTCATTATCTGATGGAAGTTTAGGTTTAATAGGAATATCAATGGTTTTCGGAATTACTATTACCGCTATGATTTATGTTTTTGGTAATATTTCAGGAATGCATATAAATCCAGCAGTTACTATTGCATTAGCAGTTGGTAAATTGATGCCTAAAAATGAAGTGATAGGATATATTTCAGCTCAAATATTAGGCGCTTTTTTAGCAAGCGGGCTTTTATGTTTCATTTTTACTGAAACGAAAACATTAGGAGAAACCTTACCTAATGGCGGAATTTTACCATCTATTATATTAGAAATAGTGTTAACTTTCTTTTTAATGTTAACTATTTTAGGAATTACTTCTAAAAAAGAATATTCAAATTTAGCAGGAATAATTATAGGAGTATTTATTGTCGGAGCAATTTTAATTTCAGGTCCAATTTCAGGAGGTTCTTTTAATCCAGCACGAAGCATTGCTCCAGCAATAATTTTGGGGAATTTTTATTCATTATGGATATATGTTACAGCTCCAGTTATTGGAAGTGTACTGGCAATAATCTTATGGAGATATATGGATGAAAAAAAAGAATAACTTGTTATTTTTATGAATGCATTTGTGTATGATTTTGTTGTGTGTTTTAACAGCTAAATCATATACAAAACAAATAAGAGTTTTACAAGTACAGATGAATTTTACCTGGTATAGTATTTTTTATTCTATGTTTTCCTCAATCCACTTCTTATAAAAGCTAATACGAGCATAATATTCTGTTACTCCATAAACACCTTGTTTTCCATTATCACTATCTGCTTGATTTGAACTAACCCCAATAATGTATCTTACATTATCGATATCAATAAAAGCAGGACCTCCACTATCTCCAGGTCCACTTATACCTTCAAGTTCTGTTGTGTTTTTTGATTCTGGATTATCAAAACTAAAAATTATCCATTGACCATCAGTTTCATCTATTTTATTTGTCGCTGCTCGTGTAATCTTATCCCATTTTTGAGGACCTGTCAAACCTGTTCCAAAATCTCCTCTACCAACAATAGTTATTTGTTTTCCTTTTTCGTCTTGCTTATCGTATAGTTTGGCAAAAGGAATATGTGTTATACATCCTTTAATTTGGATTAAGGCTATATCATTTTCTATAGATGTTTCACTTATTTGAAAGTCTGGATGTAGAATTATTTTTTCCACATCATATTGTTTATTGTCAATACTTACTTGAGGAGTTTTCCCATTTTTCAATTCTTCATTTAAAACAATAGCAGCATGAGCTGCTGTTACTACCCAATTCTCTTTTATCAGTGTAGATTCACCGTCAGATAAATGACAAATTTGGGAATATTTTTTTCCTAGTTCAATAAATCGTTCATCTGGCACATCGTGACGAACGACTATACTCATTAAAAAAAATGACATTAATAGAACTAATAAGAATGGATTAGCTTTTTTCATGATTTCGTATATTTTGATTTATTACTGCGAATGTAGATTTCAAAACAAAATGAAAAGTTAATTTTGAGATTGAAGAAGTGCTAAAACAAAGAAATTTTACGAATTAGGACTTTTTTTGAAGCTTTCTAAAAGCTCCAGGAGACATTCCTAGGTTGAAATTGAATGTTTTGTAGAAAGCACTTTTAGATTTAAAACCTACCTCCATTCCGATAGCTTCGATAGAATATTTATTAAAAACCGGATTGTGTAATAAATTTTGAGCAGCTTTTACTCGGTATTCATTTACAAACTGAACTACACTCTTGTTAGTTTCTTCATTTATAATTTGAGATAAATAGCCTTCATTTGTTCCCAATCGAATTGCCAAATCTGATCTACTTAATAAAGGGTCTTTGAATAATTCTTCCTCTTCCATTAGCAAATATAGCTGAGTGATAATTTTTGAAACCGTGATTTCGTTTATTTTTCTTTTTGTTCCAATGCTATTTTTCTTTTTTGAAACTAAATATTGGTGTATTTCATCTTTTTGAACTATTAATTGCAATTTGAATACCCCGTAATATAATATCCACCAAGATAAAAGCGATGGGAGGATTTTTAAGAACTGTAAATTATAATTTGCTTCGGAAATACTTATTTTTATTTTAGATAAAAGCCAACATATGATTATACATATAATGAAAAAGTTTAATCTTAATAACCATCTTTTTTTTTCTTTTGAAATGGTACTTGATTTTTTTACCAAATGCCTTCCCAAAAAGACCAAGAACAAATTGTATCCGTAAACAGTAAAGAACTTCGTATAGTCCACAAAGGTCGAAAAAGCTGAATCGTATAAGTGAAAAATTGAATCTAGATGAAGAATAATTTCTATAATAACAGAGATAATAAATGGGGCATACAACCATTTAAGCCATTTTTCTTTTAGATAAGGATGTTTAATTTGGGTGAGAAAATATATAAATAAAGTCGCAGCAACCAAATATTCAGACATTGATAGACTTAAAAAGTGTACAACGATACTCTTTTTATCATACCAATTGCCTAAAAAAGTCAAGCTTATTAACAAGAATAATGATAGAGAAAGATAGTTGTTTGCTCGACTCTTATAAAAAGAGGTCGTTACCAATGCAAGGCATAAGAAGTATCCTAAAACTCCACTGGTAATAACTACAAAATCTAGTATGGTTTGATTCATTCTTTGTTGTATGCAGAAAGTTTAATGGCTAGTAATTTGATTTTATAAATGTGCTAATATAAATTATGCGGGTATACCAATTAGTTAATTAAATTATAATACTCAAAAATGTTTTATAGAAATATTCAATTATTTACTGAGTTAAACTATTTATACAATAAATACTTTTCTCTAACTTTTTTAAATTCTTTAAGTCCTTCTTTCCAAGAATTTTCAATTTCTTGTTTAGAAATTCCTTGTTCTATTTGTTGTTGTAATTTTTCATTACCAGCATGAATAGTAAAAGTTTTTCCGAAAAAGGTTTGTTTTTTAGATGTTTGTTTATAAGCATCAATTAACCATTCTAGATTAATTGTACTAAGATGCTTAGTTTCTCTAAGATCTTTTCCATAACATAATTTTTCTTTATGTTTTGGGTATTTAGCTCCTTCGTTAGATTTTGGAGTATAGCTAAATTTTGATTCTTTAAAAAAAGGAGCGCCATAAATTTGAAATTGAATATCGGTTCCTCTACCAGCATTAATATTGGTTCCTTCAAAGAAACCTAAACTAGGGTATAAGTTAATTGATTTGTCGTTAGGTAGGTTAGGAGAAGGCCGTATAGGTAAACTGTATTGATACTCATGTGTGTAGTTTTCTAAAGGAACAACGGTTAAATCACATTGAATTCCATTTTTTAACCATTTCTCTCCGTTAATCATTTGACCGTATTCACCAATCGTCATTCCGTATACAACTGGTACAGGGTGCTTACCAACAAAACTACTGTGTTTAGGTTCTAAAATAGGGCCATCAATATAGTGCCCATTTGGGTTTGGACGATCTAAAACAATAACAGGAATATTTGACTCAGCACAAGCTTCCATTACATAATGTAGTGTTGAAATATAAGTGTAAAAACGAACCCCAACATCTTGAATATCAAAAACAACAGCATCTAATCCTTTTAATTGTTCATCTGAAGGTTTTTTACTTTTTCCGTGTAATGAGAGAATAGGTAATCCGGTTTTGGTATCAATTCCGTCATTAACGTGAGCACCAGCATCTTCTTTACCGCGAAAACCATGTTCGGGTGAAAATACTTTTTTTACATTAACCCCATTATAGTTGTGTAAGTAATCAACTAGGTGTTGATTAACTAACTTAGAACCCATTGGGCTTACTTCAGCTCTCTGTAGTGTTTGTAATATTGAAGTTTGATTGGCTACAATAGCAATATTTTTACCTTTTAATTTCGAAAGGTATAAGTTAGTTCTATCAGCGCCTGTTTTTAATTTCTGAGTAGTTTTTTGAACTTTTTTAATTGTAGATTTTTGTTGCTGTGCACAAGAGGAAAACAAAATTATAAAAGTGAAAAAAGCGCTAAATAAATATTTCATAGGTTTATATTATGAAGCATAAATTTAGCGCTAAAAATTTTTCTAACAATCTTTTTTAACTTTTTGTTTTTCTAACAAAATAATCCTAAAGTGAAATTCACTTTTACCCTTCATTCGGATTACTAAGTAATATTAAATATATTTTTATTAAGCGAATAATTTTTAGCACGTATTTTAGTACGTATTAAAGTTATTTTATTGAAAATTAGCTTTTTATTTTTTCTTCAAAATCACGTCTGTTTTTTACAGAAACTTTTTTAAAGATATTTGAAGCGTGTTTTGAAACTGTTTTTTCAGTTATAAAAATAGATTCAGCAATCTCTTTGTATTTATAACCTTCTAGAATAAAAGAAGCTATTTCCTTTTCTTTAGTAGTTAAATCATATATTTCGAAAAGATCTTTATTTTTAGAATTTAACTTGTATTCTTTTAAATCATTTAATAATTTATGATTATTTCGTTGAAGGAAAATTTGATTTTTTATATATACATTAAGCATTATAAAATACCCAAAATTAACTACAGGCTGTTCTATAAATTGGTAATCACCAAAAGAGAGAACTATAGGTAGCATGAGTAAAGAAAAAACACCAATGTTTGCTGAAATTATTCTAAGCTTATAATGTTTTTGTTGCTGGTTTTTTGATTGCTTTTTGTAAAGGTATAATAACCTATATGATGTTTTAATAGAGAAAACAACAGCAAGTATTAAAGGCATTATTATAAACGATCTACGAGAAAAATCTACTCCTTTACCTAGAAAAAGAGGTACGCTAAAAAGAAATATAAAGAGTGTGATAAGATATATAAAAATAGACTTGACCGAAAAATATTTAAAAGGTGTTATATGAAATTCATTATATAAATAATAAATAAAATATAAAACATATATTATACCTACAGCATAAGCTATTAAGTTCTGGATTATTAATGATAGATTAATATTAGGGTCTGGGAATAGGCCAGAAAAAAAATTATATAAGATAATGGCTAGTGTTAGTTTTAAAAAACGTCTACTATATACATTTTTTGTGTCGTATAAATAGTTTATATAAAGAAAGGGAAGTATAACAACTTGTACTAATAAAATAATAAAGGTAGTCCAGTGTATTTGTGTTCCAAACATTATGCTAGTTTTTTAAAATAAAAAGTTTATAACCTAAATCTATTTCATTAATAATAGTAAAACCATTTTTTTTGTAAAAAGGAATATTACTTAAAGTTGATGTTTCTAGATAGATCACATTTTTTTGATAATGTTTTTTTATATTTATTAATAACTCTGTACCTACCCCTTTTCCTTGAAATTTAGGAAACACTCCTAAGTACCATAAATGTATAAAAGGTTCTTTAGGTTGGTTTGATTTGATTTTTTTTTCTCTTTTAAGAACATTAAAAACATTTTGAATTCCAATAACTTTAAAAACTAATTTAACATCCCAAAAAAAAGATTTTAGAGTGTTTTTTTTATGATTTAGTAAGATAGCACAAGAATTATTATTGTCAGAAATAAAAACATTACCAAAATTCATTCCCATAAAGAATGAATATTCCATTAAAGCTTCTATCCGTTTTTTTCTTTTAGAGTCTTTTTTAATAACAAAGTTAATAGATTTATTTTGGTCAAAAGATTTTGATAAAATATCTATGACTAGTAATTTATCCGAAATTAAAGCTTTTCTCATAAAACTAAAAATCCTTACGTAAAAAGTAAAGAGGGTATTTTAAATTGGTTGATTTTTCAAAAATATAAAAACCAAACTTTTCATACATCTTAATATTATTTTTTGTCGTAGTTTCTAAAATGCAAGGTAATTTATTGTCTTTATAAAAATTAAAAACTTCTTTAATCAATCTAACTCCAGTTCCTTTACCTTGATGTTCTTTAGTAACTCCCATAATTACCGGATGAATATGAGGTGTTTTTATATGGTATTTTTTTAGTTGTTTTTCTCTTTTTAATACTTTTAAAACATTACTTAATCCGATAGTTTTAAAAACTAATTGAAGTTTCCAGAAAATGTTTTTAACTGTAGTTTTTTGTAAATGTGGATAAGCAATTAAAGCACATGATTTTTTATTATCTGAGATAAAAACATTACCAAACTCTAGTGTAGTTAAAAATAAATATTCCATTAAAAATCGAAGTCGTTGATTTCTTTTTTCATCTTGTTTTACTACAAAGTTTATCGAATTTGGAATTGTAATATCAACGAAAGCCTCGTGTAATATTTCAGTAACTAATTCTTTATCTTTAATAGTGGCTTTTAACATACTTTATGATTATTGGTTTAGTAAGAAATACTTACTTTTGATGTTGTATAAAATCATAAATATTGAATTACGAGTTATTTATAGCCAAAAGAATAATTGCTGGCAGAGAATATAAAAATAGCATATCATCTCCAATAATAAAAATTGCAATTACTGCGATTGTTTTAGGGATTGCTATTATGTTAATTGCAGTTTCTATAGGTGCTGGATTTCAAAACAAAATTCGTGATAAAATGAGCGGATTTAAAGGCCATGTTCAGATTATAAATTATGATAATAATAATTCAGATGTTTCAACTGTTCCAATAAATAAAAATCAAGAATTTTATCCAGAGTTTAAAAATATTGATGGTATTAAAAGCGTACAAGTTTTTGCCAATGTAGGTGGTATTATTAGAACACCTACCGATTTTGAAGCAATTATATTTAAAGGAGTTTCTACTGATTATGATTTTACATTCTTTAAAGAGTATTTAAAAGAAGGGAGATTACCTGATTTTAGTTTAGGTAGAAATAAAGAAATTTTAATATCAGAATCTATAGCAAATCGATTAAATTTTAAGTTGAATGATACCATTCAAACATTATTTAGGTCTGAGAAGAGTCGATTAAAGCAAAAAATGCGTAAACCTATTATTGTGGGAATTTACAATACAGGTTTAGAACAATATGATAAGTCGATTATAATTGGGGATATTAGAGAAGTACAACGAATTAATAGTTGGGATGATAATCAAATAGGAGGCTTTGAGGTTTTGTTAGATGATTTTGATGAGATTCAAGAAAAAGGAAGCGAGATATACAGCACTATTGGTACTACTTTAAATAGTAATACAATTGTTGATAGCAATCCTGCAATTTTTGAATGGATAAACCTTTTAGATAACAATGTTTGGTTTATAATAGGAATCATGGTTCTAGTAGCAGGTATAAATATGGTTACAGCATTATTGGTACTTATTTTAGAACGAGTGCAAATGATTGGGATATTAAAAGCGTTAGGAAGTACCAATTGGAGTATTAGAAAAGTATTCTTGTACAATGCATCTTATCTAATAGTAAAGGGACTTTTATGGGGAAATATTATTGGGGTTTCAGTATTGTTAATTCAAAAATATTTTAAAGTAATTTCTTTAGATCCACAAACATATCATGTTTCTACAGTACCGGTTGATATTAATTTATGGTCGATAGTATTCTTAAACTTAGGAACCTTAGCATTGTGTTTTATCATGCTAATAATTCCGTCTTTTATTATCACCAAAATTCAACCATCAAAATCCATTCGATTTGCATAAATTTGCAGCATAATTTTAGAAAATGAAATACGCAAAAAATATATTAGAAACTATTGGTAACACGCCATTAGTTAAGATAAATGAGTTAGCAAAAGAAATACCAGCTTTAGTTTTATCAAAGTACGAAACGTTTAATCCTGGAAATTCTACTAAGGATAGAATGGCGTTAAAAATGATTGAAGATGCTGAGGCAGATGGTCGTTTAAAACCAGGAGGAACTATTATTGAGGGAACGTCTGGTAACACAGGTATGGGATTAGCTTTAGCTGCGATTGTAAAAGGGTACAAATGTATTTTTGTTTTATCTGACAAGCAGTCTAAAGAAAAGATGGATATTCTTCGTGCAGTTGGAGCAGAAGTAGTGGTATGTCCTACTGATGTTGAGCCAGAGGATCCTCGTTCTTACTATTCGGTTTCTAAGCGTTTAGGAGAAGAAACACCTAATTCTTGGTATGTAAACCAATACGATAATCCAAGTAATGCAAAAGCACATTACGAAAGTACTGGTCCTGAAATTTGGGAGCAAACTGAAGGTAAAATCACACACTTTGTAGTCGGAGTAGGTACGGGAGGAACAATTTCTGGTGTTGGGAAATACTTAAAAGAAAAGAATCCAAATATTAAAGTTTGGGGAATCGATACTTACGGATCTGTATTTAAGAAATACCATGAAACAGGTGAGTTTGATGAGAAAGAAATTTATCCTTATGTAACTGAAGGTATCGGAGAAGATATTTTACCAGAAAATGTAGATTTTTCTATTATTGACGGATTTACCAAGGTAACAGATAAAGATGCTGCAGTTTATACTCAGTTATTAGCAAAGAAAGAAGGTATGTTTTTAGGAAATTCTGCTGGAGCTGCTATGAAAGGATTATTACAGCTTAAAGACAAATTTACTAAAGATGATGTAGTGGTTGTTTTATTTCACGATCACGGAAGTAGATATGTGGGTAAAATGTTTAACGACGATTGGATGCGTAAGATGGGATATATCGAATAAATCACATTTATGCATATAAAATTCAAAAGCCCACTCATATGAGTGGGCTTTTGTTAATCAACTAATTCAAATAATTTACACAATGAAAACGGTTTACTACGTCGTCTTCATTTTTTTATTTGCAAACCTCGTACCAAAATGTGTTTTTATGCGATTATTTGTTAAAAAGGTATGATTTTTACATTTAATTAACATTTAAAAGCTCTAAATTATTGAATTGATAATTTTTTAATACTTTTTGTTTTTGAATCGTAGGGAATTTGTAGTTTTTTTAAGAAAAACAAAAAGCATAAAAAAATCCTCCAATTTAGGAGGATTTATTATTTAACTAGCATGTTTATGTGCTTTATAAGAAGATCGGACTAGAGCGCCGCTTTCTACATACATAAAGCCCATTTCTAAACCTAGTGTTTCGTATTTTTTAAACTGATCTGGAGTTATAAATTCTTTTACAGGTAAATGTTTTTTACTTGGTTGTAAATACTGACCAATAGTAATAACATCTAAGCCAACACCACGCAAATCTTTCATAGTTTGGATAACCTCTTCTTCAGTTTCTCCTAAACCTAACATAATTCCAGATTTAGTACGCATTCCGTTTTCTTTTAAGTATTTTAAAACACCTAAACTTCTATCATATTTTGCTTGAATACGAACTTCACGAGTTAAACGGCGTACAGTTTCCATATTATGAGAAACTACTTCTGGAGCAACTTCAATAATTCTATCTAATAATTTTTCGTTTCCTTGAAAATCTGGAATTAAAGTTTCTAAAGTAGTATTAGGATTTGCTCTACGAACAGCATTTACAGTTTCTGCCCAAATAATAGAACCACCATCTTTTAAATCATCTCTATCAACCGAAGTTAATACTGCATGTTTAATACTCATTAATTTTATTGAGCGAGCTACTTTTTCTGGTTCATCCCATTCAACATTTTCTGGTCTACCAGTTTTTACACCGCAAAATCCACAAGATCTAGTACAAATGTTACCTAAAATCATAAAGGTTGCAGTACCTTCTCCCCAACACTCACCCATATTTGGGCAACTTCCACTAGTACAAATTGTATTTAATTTATACTTATCTACCAACCCTCTAAGATCCGTGTATTTTTTACCTACAGGTAATTTTACACGTAACCATTTTGGTTTTTTTTGTCTTTCAGGAAGTGTAACTATTTCGTTTGTCATTCTCTAAAAATTGAAAAGCAAATTTACAAAGAAAAGCGTTACAAACTAAGTAAAAACCAAATACTAAATCCAACTAAAAAAACGATGCCAGTTATGCTTAAAATTCGCAAACCTAATTTGGGGCGATGTTTTTCAGGAGTATGTTTTCCTGTGATTAATATATAATTTAAAATAGCGTAAAAAGGAGCAGTTAAAAATGATAAAACAGTAGCTATTTTAACTAAGAACCCCATATCAGATAAAAAGTAATTTAAGATTATAAAAGTTCCAAAAGCTAAAAGTAGCATCCAAAACCAATAACTGAACTTGTTTTTCTTATCAAAAATTAAATTTGATGCTTTTGTCATCGCTCTAGGAGAAGCATCTAAGGTTGTTAATGTTGTGCTAAACATTGTTGTGAATGCAGCAATGCCTATGAATAAATAAGAAAAATCACCTAAGTTTTTTGTGTATAAATGAATTAACTGTGAGGCAAACACAGTTCCTTTATTTGAAAAAGATTCTCCAGACCTATACATAACTAAGGCTCCTAGCATAACAAAGCAAACACCTAAAAATAAAGTACTGATATAGCCAACGTTAAAATCGAAAATAGCATGTTTTGGTTTAATCTTTTCAAAAGTACTTTTACTTTTTTCAACCGACCATAATGAATGCCAAATAGAAATATCTAAAGGAGCTGGCATCCAACCTAAAAAGGCAATTAGAAAAGTAACTTGTGCAGTACCACTAGGTATTATTTGTTGAAAAGAAAATCCTTTATTGGTACTAAATAGCGCAACATTTACAGCAATGATTGTGCTAATTGTTAATATAATAATGATGTATTTCATTAGATTATCGAGCAACTTATACTTCCCAATAAGTAAGATGAAAATGCTAATTGTCATTATAATTAAAGACCAAAGAACTAAATTATTAGTAACTCCAAAAAGATTAGCAGCTAAACCAGCTGTAACTATGGTAACAGCAGCCTGAATGGTAAACATGGTTACAAAATTTAAGATATAGTAACTTACTAAGAAGCATTTACCTAACTTTCTATAGCCGTCTAATAACGTTTCTCCTGTAGCCGCAGCATAACGTGGACCGTATTGGAAAAAAGGGTATTTAAAAATATTTACAATTAAAAGCGCCCAAAGTAATCCAAATCCAAAATCGGCACCAGCTCTAGTAGATTGTACTAAATGAGAAACGCCAATGGCTGCACCAGCAAATAAGAGTCCTGGTCCAAGTAAATTTAAAATGGATTTTTTCATGAAAAGGGGGGATTAAAGAAAAGTGTTGAGGGCTATTTAAATAATGTTATAATTGATTGATAATATGCTTTTTAAAAAGCATGGCAATCTATGATTTTTTTATTATTTCTGCTAATAATTTTTTAGCTCTCAGTAATTTAACTTTAACATTGTTGATTGGTTCATCAATTTTTTCTGAAATTTCTTTGTAACTCAGCTCTTGAAAAAAACGTAAATTGATTACCTCTTGGTACTTTGGTTTTAGCTTTTTAATATCTCTTAAAAGCTTCGCAAGGTTTTGTTCTGTAATAATTTTATCTTCTGGAGAAGGAGAGTTGTCAATAACCTTAAAAGCAGCTTCTTCTTGTTCTTTTGTAGTTTCTATTTGTAAAGAAGATTTTTTCTTTCTAAGAAAATCGATATAAACGTTTTTAGAAATGGTAATTAACCATGTTTTGAATTGATATTGTTCGTCGAATGTATCAATTTTATCGAAAGCTTTTGAAAAAGTTCTAATCGTAATATCTTCAGCATCGTTATCATTATTAATTTTTGATAACTGATAATTATACACACTTCCCCAAAAAGTATCTAATAGAAAATTAAAAGAAATTTGATTCCCATTTTTAGCTTTTTGAATGTGTTTAAGTACTTTTTCTTTATTTACTTCCAATGTGTAGGTTTAGAAATTCTAGTTGATATAAATATAGTGATTTGTAATAATACTAAACAAATATCAAGGATTGGTAAAAAGAAAAGTATTTGTTTTTCTTGCAATTTATAGGCAGATTTTCCAATAATGATATATTGAATAAGAAAATAAACAAATATTATAGGGGTAATAATTTTCCAGTTTAAAATTGCTAGATAAATAGCTAAAGGGTAAAATAAAATCTTAGATATTATAAATAAACGTAAAAAGAATTTATGTTTAAATTTATATAAAGACGCTACTATTGATTGTTTTCTTTTTTTTGAAAACCATTTTTTAAAGGAATATATACCTGAACTTTCAACAAAACTAGCATTGCTAATGGCTATTACAGTATTTTTATTTGTTGATGCATCTTTTAGAAACAAATCGCTTTCACCGATAAAAATATTTAAATGATTTATAAAGCCGTTAACTTTAAAGAAATCATTTTTTGTATATCCAATATTACTAGAGTTAGCGGTGAAAGCATTGCCAGTTTTGGCATACGAAAAAGATTGAATTGTGTTTATGAAATTATCGAAACGAAAAAGTAAATTGCTAAAAGAATGTTTTTTAGATTTTAATTTTTTATGCCCAATAACAATTGTTTTTTCTTTAGAAAAATTAAGTGTCATTTCACGAATCCAGTTTTTAGAAAGAGGAATGCTATTTGTTTCTGTAAATAACAAATGTTCATGAGAAGCAGCTTTTATACCTAATGTTAATGCGTATTTTTTATTTCCCCAAAAAGCTTCAGTGTTTTCTACGTTTACTAATTTTATGTTTAAATGTTGTTTTTGTAGTTCTTCAATAATATCTAGAGTGCTATCAGAAGAGGCATTGTTTATTAAAACAATTTCAAAATTAGAATAATTTTGTTGAAGAATAGTTTGAATGTAATTAGTTAAATTTTCTGCTTCGTTTTTAACTAATATAATTATAGAAACAGGTATTTCATTGCTTTTTAATTGAGTTTTATTTTTCTCAAAAGCAAAAACAGAAAAATAGAAGTAATAAATTATTTGAATAACCGTAACTGCTACAAAAATGTAGAAAAGCACAGTAAAAATCATAAAGAGAGGTTGGTTAGTTTTGTAGGTCTAATTGTTGTGTTGAGGCTCGCTGCAAGTGTCAAATTGGTCAGGTGTTTTACCACAAAACCCACATGCTTCTCCGCTGTCATTCAATACTGGATTTTGACTTGCACAAGTACCTGCAAATTCACCATCTTTTTTAGCCCAAATTTTAATTGCAATTCCAGCAAAGGCTAAAGCTAATAATCCAATTGTAACAAAAACTAACTTCATTTTAATAAATTTTATGCTGCAAAGATACGAAGTTCCATATTCATTAAAATAAAATATTATACATTTATAAGCGTGTGACTTTTATGAATTTAAGTGTCATAACTAATAATCAATTAATTTAAACTTTATAAATATGAAAAAATATTTAGCGGAATTATTCGGAACATTTTGGTTAGTTTTTGGAGGTTGTGGTAGTGCTATTTTTGCTGCTGCATTTCCAGATTTAGGAATTGGGTTTATGGGTGTTGCCTTAGCTTTTGGTTTAACAGTATTAACAATGGCATATGCTGTAGGGCATATTTCTGGAGGACATTTTAACCCAGCAGTATCTTTAGGGTTATGGGCTGGAGGTAAATTCTCCACTAAAGAAATAGTTCCTTATATAATTTCTCAATTAGTGGGAGCAATTTTAGCAGCATTAGCCTTATATATAATAGTTTCTGGTAAAGCAGGTTTCGAATCGATTGGAGGATTTGCAGCTAATGGATATGGAAATTTATCGCCAGGGGGTTATAGCTTATCATCAGCTTTTATAGCAGAGTTTTTATTAACGATGTTCTTTTTATTAATCATTTTAGGAAGTACAAATGAAAGAGCTCCTAAAGGATTTGCTCCAATAGCAATTGGTTTAGGTTTAACTTTAATTCACTTAATTAGTATACCAATAACAAATACTTCAGTTAATCCAGCTCGTTCTATGAGTCAAGCTTTATTTGCTGGTGGCGAATATTTAACACAGTCTTGGTTGTTTTGGGTTGCACCTATAGCCGGAGCAGTCGTAGCAGGGATTATACACAAAGCGTTATTTGATAAGGAATAAAACTCTTTACCAATATCAATATATAAAACAGGTTTAATTAATTTTGAATCTGTTTTTCTTTTTACTAAAAGAAGAAGTAAATTAAATCACATTCACTTCAATTTCTAAATCAATTGAGAATTTTTCTTTAATCGTATTTTGAATAGTTTTGGCTAATTCGTAAATTTCTTTTCCAGAAGCATTTCCATAATTTACTAATACAAGCGCTTGCTTTTCATGCACGCCATATTCACCAAAGCGTTTACCTTTAAAACCACTTTGTTCTATTAACCAACCAGCAGGAACTTTTATTTCCATTTCCGAAATTATGTAGCTAGGGATGTTTGGAAACTCTTTTTGAAGTTTATCAAAATGAGTTTTAGAAATTACAGGATTTTTAAAAAAACTACCGCTATTACCAATCTGTTTTGGATCTGGTAATTTACTTTCACGAATTGCAATTACTGCATCTGAGATATCTTTTAAATTAGGATTCTCAATGTTTCTTGATGCTAATTCATTTTCAATAGCACCGTATGAAGTATTAAGATTATGTTCATTTTTTGTCAGTTGAAAACTAACAGAAGTAATAATGTATTTACCTTTAGCTTCATTCTTAAAAATAGAGTTCCTATAACCAAACTTACATTCCTTATTAGAAAATTCTATAAGTTTACTTGATTCAATTTCAACAGCTTGAACACGAGTAATAGTGTTTTTAACTTCAACTCCATAAGCGCCTATATTTTGTATAGGACAGGTACCTACATTTCCTGGAATTAAGGATAGGTTTTCAATTCCGCCATAATTTTCTGAAACACACCAAAGTACAAATTCATGCCAATTTTCACCAGCATTAACAGTTAAATAAATATCATTATGATTTTCTCTATCAATAGATATTCCTTTTAAATCTATATGAACAACTAATTTTTCAATGTCTTTAGTTAATAGCATATTACTACCACCACTAATTAAAAAAATGTCTTGTTCTTCTTTTAAAAGTTGTTGTAAACTATAAAGCGAATCTATTGAAACAAAACGTTTGGCATTTACATCAATGCCAAACGTATTGTAGTTTTTTAATGATATGTTCTCTTGAATATTCAATTAACTATTGTATTGTTCTAAAGCAATCTTTAATATTTCTACACAACGTTTTAAATCTGTTTTGTTTAATACGTATGCAATACGAACTTGGTTTTTTCCTTCACCTTCAGTAGAGTAAAATCCGCCTGCAGGAGCAACCATTACAGTTTCGTTATTGTGATTGAACTTTTCTAAAATCCATTGTGCAAAATCATCTGAATTTTTAACAGGAAGTTCAGCGATACAATAAAAAGCACCTTTTGGGTTTGCTACTTTTACACCTTCAACTTTTTGTAATTCAGAAATTAAAGTATCTCTTCTTTCTTGATATTCTTCTATAACTTCATCAAAATAACTTTGTGGAGTGTCTAAAGCAGCTTCACTGGCTAATAAAGCATAAGTTGGTGGGCTTAAACGAGCTTGCGCAAATTTAATAGCTGTATTAATAAATTCATCATTTTTAGAAACAATACACCCAATTCTTGCTCCACACATACTATAGCGTTTAGAAACAGAATCGATCATAATCGCATTTTGTTCCAAATCGTTAAGAGCCATAACTGAATTATGTTTTTCACCATCATAAGTAAATTCACGATATACTTCATCAGCAATTAAAAATAAATCGTGTTTTAAAACAATTTGCTTTAATTTTTCAATTTCTGCTTCACTATATAAATATCCTGTCGGATTTCCAGGGTTGCAAATTAAAATTGCTTTTGTTTTTGGAGTGATTAATTTCTCAAAATCTTCAATAGCAGGTAACGCAAAGTTATCTTCAATTTTTGAAATTACTGGAATTACTTTTACCCCTGATGCAGTTGAAAATCCATTATAGTTAGCATAAAAAGGCTCAGGGATAATTATTTCATCTCCTGGATCGGTAATACTACCTATCGTGAATAATAAAGCTTCAGATCCTCCAGTGGTAGCTATTATGTTATTAGCATCAACATGAATATCGTTTTTAGCATAATAATTTGCTAATTTGGCTCTATATTCTTCAGAACCCTCAGAGCGTGCGTATGATAAAACTTTAATAGCATTATTTTTTACAGCATCTAAAGCTACTTGAGGAGTTTTAATATCTGGTTGACCAATATTTAAATGAAAAACTTTTGTTCCGTTTTTTTTAGCAGCCTCAGCAAAAGGCACCAATTTTCTAATTGGTGATTGAGGCATAGAATTTCCTTTCTGTGAAATAGAAGGCATAGCGTGTAATTTATAGTTGTTTGATGTGCAAATTTGCAAAATTTATTCGATAAAAAGATACCTTAGATATAAAAAATAAAAGGTTAAAAATTTATTAAAAAAAAAGAAAGAATAAAAAGAACTCCGTATATTGATATATAACTTAAAATCATTCCCTTTTGATAAAACAATTACTCAATATATTTTTATTCTTTTTTTGTATTTCTACATTTTCACAAAAGAATTTTCAGTTTTTTGGTAGAAACACAGAAAAGAAAATAGTTTCTTTTAAATTAATTAATAATTTGATTATTATTCCTTTAGAAATAAACGGACATAAGTTGTCATTTATATTAGACACAGGTGTTAATAAAACAATTTTATTTAATCTTAGTAAAAATGATAGTATTGGTTTAAATAATGTAAAAAAGGTTTTTATACGAGGTTTAGGAGATGGAGAGCCTATTGAAGCTTTATTGTCAAAAGGGAATAGATTTAGAATTAATGATATAACAAGTTCAAATCAAAATTTGTATGTTATTTTAAAAGACGCTTTTAATTTATCTGCAAAAATGGGTACGACGATTCATGGTATTATTGGGTATGATTTATTAAAAGATGTAATTGTTAGAATAAACTATAACACTAAAAAGATTGTCTTTTATAATCCTAAAAATTATAAAGATTTAAAATGTAGAAAATGTGAAATTTTCCCATTGCAGTTTTATAGAAACAAACCTTACATTAATGTTAAAATAAGAATAGATACGACTAATAATGTTACAACACCTGTAAAATTATTGATAGATAGCGGTGGTAGTGATGCTATGTGGTTGTTTGAAGATACAAAAGATGCCATAAAAACTCCCTTAAAATCTTTTAAAGATATTTTAGGGGAAGGTATTAGTGGGACTATTTATGGTAATAGAAGTAAAATACCTTCTATTTTGCTTGGAAAATTCTTAATCAATAAACCTACAGTATCTTTTTTAGACTCTACATCTACCTTTAATGCACGTAAATTTAAGGAAAGGAATGGGAGTATAGGCGGAGGTATTTTAAAACGTTTTAAAATTTGGATTGATTATCCAAATAAAAGAATAATCTTCAAGAAGAATGCTTCTTTAAAAGAAGGTTTCTATTATAATATGTCTGGATTACATTTAGTTTATGATGGTCAAGAGTTAGTTAAAAATAAGGCAGTTTTTGAGTCATTTGATATAAGTAATGATAATCAACGGCAAAAAAATAATACAATATTATTTATTAACACATATCATTATGTTTTTAAACCAAAATATAAAGTTGACAACGTAGTACCTGGTTCACCTGCATATAAAGCAGGAATACAAAAGGGAGATTTTATTAAAAGTATAAATGAGAAACCAGCTTATGAGTTTAAGTTAAGTGAAATTATGGAGTTATTTCAAGCAAAACCAAATAGGAAAATAAGACTAAAAGTAAAAAGAAATGTAGATGATTTAAAATTTGAATTTAGATTAGAAAAAAGAATATAAAAAAATCCACTGAAGTTATTCAGCGGATTTTTTTATATCTAAATAGAATGAGTTGTTTATTCACTATCACTCATCATAGTTTTCTCTTTAGCAGGAACTGCTTTTTTAGAAATAAACCCTTTAATTTTAAGCATAGTTCTAGATTTCTTAGCATTAGAAATTACTGTAATTGCTTTTGAAAAACCTCCAGGTCTTTTAGTATCGTAAGAAACTTCAATTTGTCCTTTTTGTCCAGGCATAATTGGTGCTTCTGGCTTTTTTGGAACTGTACATCCACATGTAGATTTGATATCTTTAATAATTAAAGGAGCATCACCCACATTTGTAAATTCAAAAGTACGTTTACCTTCTGATCCTAAAGCTACTTTTCCGTAATCGATAGTTTCTGTTTCGAATTTAAATTCTTGAGCGCTAACTGTTAATGTAATAAAAAAAACAGCGATAAATGATAAAATTGTTTTCATAATTGATAAAATTAATTTAGGGGTTTAATCCGATACAAATTTAGTATTATTTTTTTAGTACTAAAAAAACCAACATCTTATTTTCTGTACACCACAGATAGTTGTATTTTTGCTTTTTCAATTTCAAAAATAATGCCAAAGTTAAGTATTGATAAATACTAAGGTTATAAAGATACATAAAAGCATATGAATATTCCATCAAAATACGATTCTAAAGAAGTAGAGGGTAAATGGTACGACTACTGGATGAAGCATAATTATTTTCATTCTGAAGTAGATGATCGTGAACCATACACAATTGTAATCCCTCCGCCAAACGTTACAGGAGTATTACATATGGGACATATGTTGAATAATACGATTCAAGATGTTTTAATTCGTCGTGCGCGTTTACAAGGGAAAAATGCTTGTTGGGTTCCTGGAACTGACCATGCATCGATTGCTACAGAAGCAAAAGTTGTTGCTAAGTTGAAAGAGCAAGGAATTGATAAAAATGACTTGACTCGTGAAGAGTTTTTAGCGCATGCTTGGGAATGGAAACATGAATATGGAGGAATTATTTTAGAGCAATTAAAAAAGTTAGGAGCTTCTTGTGATTGGGAACGTACAGCTTTTACAATGGATCCAGCATTGTCAGAATCAGTAATTAAAGTTTTTGTTGATTTATATAATAAAGGATTAATTTATCGTGGTTACCGTATGGTAAACTGGGACCCTGAAGCAAAAACTACCCTTTCTGATGAGGAAGTTATTCATATTGAAAAACAAGGAAACCTTTATTATTTAGAATATCAAATTGAAGGTTCAGAAGATAAATTAACGATTGCAACTACCCGTCCAGAAACTATTTTTGGAGATACTGCAATTTGTATCAATCCAAATGATGAGCGTTTTACTCATTTGAAAGGAAAGAAAGCTATTGTGCCTTTATGTAACCGTGTAATTCCAATTATTGAAGATGAGTATGTTGATGTTGAGTTTGGTACAGGATGTTTAAAAGTAACTCCTGCGCATGATGAGAATGATAAAGTTCTTGGAGATAAGCACAAGCTAGAAGTAATCGATATTTTTAATGATGACGCTTCATTAAATTCTTTCGGATTACATTATCAAGGTAAAGATCGTTTTGTAGCTCGTAAAGAAGTTGTAAAAGAATTAGAAGAAAAAGGAATTTTAGTAAAAACTGAAATTCACACCAATAAAGTAGGAACATCAGAAAGAACAAAGGCTGTTATTGAGCCAAGATTGTCGGATCAATGGTTCTTAAAAATGGAAGATTTAGCAAAACCTGCTATTGAAGCTGTTTTAGGAAAAGATAGTGATGTGACTTTATACCCGAAGAAATTTGAGAATACGTATCGTCACTGGATGGAAAATATCCGTGATTGGAATATTTCTCGTCAATTATGGTGGGGACAGCAAATTCCTGCATATTTCTATGGAGATGGAAAAGAAGATTTTGTTGTAGCAGAGAGTAGAGAAGAAGCTTTAGCCTTAGCGAAAGAAAAGAATCCATCTATTACTTTAGAAACTCTGAGACAAGATGAAGACGCACTTGATACTTGGTTTTCTTCTTGGTTATGGCCAATGTCTGTTTTCGATGGAATTCGTAATCCAGAGAACGAGGAAATTAAATATTATTATCCAACAAACGATTTAGTAACAGGACCAGATATTTTATTTTTCTGGGTTGCAAGAATGATTGTTGCAGGATATGAATATAAAGATGAGCGCCCGTTTGAAAACGTTTATTTAACAGGCTTGGTACGTGATAAACAAAGACGTAAAATGTCTAAATCGCTAGGGAATTCACCAGATGCTTTAAAATTAATAGAACAATACGGAGCGGACGGAGTTCGTGTAGGTTTGCTATTAAGTTCAGCTGCAGGTAACGATTTAATGTTTGATGAAGATTTGTGCCAACAAGGAAAAGGGTTTGCAAATAAAATTTGGAATGCTTTCCGTTTAGTAAAAGGTTGGGAAGTAGATGCTAGTTTAGAACAACCAGAATCTGCAAAAATTGGATTGGAATGGTACAATGCTAAATTCCAAAAAGTATTGGTAGAAATTGAAGATCATTTTTCTAAATATCGTTTATCAGATGCTTTAATGGCAATCTACAAATTAATTATGGATGATTTTTCTTCATGGTTATTAGAAACTGTAAAACCAGGATATCAACAGCCAATTGATAAAAAAACATTTGATGCTGTAATTTCAATTTTTGAAGATAATTTAAAAGTATTACATCCATTTATGCCTTTCTTATCAGAAGAAGTTTGGCAACATATAACAGAGAGAACTCCAGAAGAGGCTTTAATTATAGCAAGATACCCTGAAGTTAAAAAAGTAGATTCAACGATTATTAGTCAATTTGATTTTGCTACTAATATTGTTTCTGGAATTAGAACTATTAGAAAAGATAAAAACATTTCATTTAAAGATGCAGTTGAGTTATCTGTCGTAAATAACGAAAATTTCACTAAAGATTTTGATGTTGTTGTTCAAAAATTAACAAATGCATCAGCAATTAATTATGTATATGATAAGGTTGATGGAGCTTCATTTAGAGTAAAATCAAATGAGTATTTTATTCCAGTTGCTGAAGAGAGTATTGATGTAACTGCTGAAACTGAAAAGCTAAATGCAGAATTAAAAAGAGCAGAAGGTTTCTTATTCGGAATTCAAAAGAAATTATCTAATGAGCGTTTTGTAAGTAATGCACCTGAACAGGTAATTACTTTAGAGCGTAAAAAAGAGGCTGATACATTAGCTAAGATTGAAACTATAAAATCAAGTTTAGCTAGTTTAAATTAAAACAGATAAGTTTCTAAATAAAAAATCCGCTAAGTATTCTTAGCGGATTTTTGTGTATTAAATTTTAAATTTAATTACGATCAATCACATCTCCAGAACCAATTGAATTCGTATCAATAAGTTTTGGATTTCCTTTATAATAAACGCTTCCAGAACCTACAACATTGGCTTTAATTTTTGAGCTTACAGATGTTTGTACACTTCCAGAACCAGCAATGCTCGCTTTTAAAGAGTTCGCGTTTAAGTCGTATGCTTTAATGCTACCAGATCCAGCCAAAGAACATTTAAAATTGTCAGTTTTACCTTTTAATTTAATGTTACCAGAGCCACCAATAGAGGCTTTTACAGTATTAGCATCGACATTGGCAATAATATTACCAGAACCACCAATGCTAAAAGCAGCATCGTCAGCTTCAATACGTTTTTTTACAGTAACATTTCCAGATCCACCTAAAGAAACAGCTTCTATGTCTTCGAAAGGAATAGTAACAGTTAATTTTCTTGTGGTACGAATATTCGTGTTTTCTTTAAATTGCACCTTTAGCTTTCCGTTTCTAACTTCAGTTTCTATATAAGGAAGTAGATTTTCTTCTCCTTCAATTGTAATTTTTCCTTCTCTACCATCAATTAAATTGACATCAAAAGAGCCTCCAATACTTACTTTATCAAAAGAATCGATAGTTCTAGTTTTGGTAATTACGTTTCCATTACCTTTTACTTTTTTTGAACTCCACCAACTCTGAGCATTTATGGTAACTGATAATAAAATTATTATAATTGTAATAAGTTGTTTTTTCATTTTTCTCTATTTTAGTGTTATAATTAGTTATATTTAAATCCCCTATGATAAAAAAAATTAATTTTTATAGTGCAGGTTATTTTTTAGCTTGCTTGTTATCTTTATTTTTTATAGATGTTAACGTGTCTATAACAGAAATGATAATTAAAATAATTGCGCTAGTTTTTTTATCTTTTTTGTATTTAAGTTCTTCCAAAAAAATTAACTATATCTATTTATTAGTATTAATGAATTCTATAGCTTCTGATACTTTTTTAATTTTTGAAGATGATTTTTTAGTTCTTGGCACTATATTATTATTAGTTAATAGAGTTTTATATGTAATTCTAGCAAGAAGAGCTTTGTTTGAAACAAATATTAAAGCACTACTAACTTATTTGATTCCTGGTTTATTATTGTTTACTGTTATTTTTATTTTGTTAAAGCCTTATTTATATCAAATATCTTCATCTTTTTTATTAATAGGAATTTTTTCAGTTATAGCAATAAGTTTGTCTTTTTTTAATTACTTAAATAAAATGAATAGAAAAAATAAATTCTTTTTATTTGGTATTTTATTAATTGTTATAGCTGATGTTTTAATAGCTTTCAATAAATTCTTAGAGTATCAGTTAGTTTATGTAATTACATATACATTGATGTATTATGTAGCTCGTTACTTAATATGTCAATCAATGATTGAAGAAACTAATCGTTAATTTTTATTGAGACACCTCCGTAATTTGATTTTATGTTAATCGTTGAGTTCGATGATTTCCCGAACACACCTTCATAATGTTTTTTAGTAGTTTTTTTAATACTCTTAAACATTTCTACTTTATCTTCTGGATAGTTAAACCCAGCGTAGCCTAAATCAACTGTAAAGTTGAAATTATTATCTCTGCTTGTTCCTAATTTAATTCCTGCATAACTACCATCAATAGTAATATTCTCAAACCCTTTTGCAATATTTTTAACTCTAACACCACCATAATCAGTATCAATTTTTAAGTTTTTTCTTAGAGTACCAATTTTAATACTTGCATAATCAGTACTTCCTGAAAGGTTAACGACATCGTTAGCAGATAAGCTCCCGTAATCGGTATTGAATTTTACGGTTTCAACTTTTCCAATCCTAACAGTAGAGTAATCTGCATTTACATTTAACGATTCAGATTCGTCAACTTTTAATTTAGAATAATCAATATTGATACTACCAGATTTCATGAATTTAATATCAGAATCACCACAATAATCTAAATTTATACTGTTGGTGTCATTTAGTAATTGATCTACTTCAATGTTACCATAATCGCAATTAAGATTCGCTTTTCCTTGCAATTTATCTAATTCTATATTACCATACTTGTTGTTTAAATCCGCATTATTGGTTATAGGCATTTTTACAAAATAATTTATTTTGTAATTGGTGTTATTACTTCCCCACCAAGACCATTTAGATTTAGTGCTTTCAATTTTAGTACGAGCTTCTACTAAACTATTTGAAGCTTCGAAAAGTACATCAATAGCTCTTAGTTTTTTTTCTACATTATCTAAGTCATCTCCTTTAACGGTGATTTTAACTTTAATTTCAATGCGATTTTCGTTCCAAGTAGTTACTTGTACATTACCATATTTGTTTTTAACATAAAGTGTAGCATTTTTATTTACTGAAAAAGACTTGTTAATGGTTTTAGTTTTTTCATGTTTTTTATCATCATTCGCTACTAAGACAGTAGGTACAAGTAATAATATGAATAATATTTTATATAATTTCATCATCTCTAAGTTCTAATTTTGCTGGGTTTTTTTGTTGTTCTAATTGTAGTAAGAGTCTTTCTAAAACATTTAATCTTTCTTGGTAATTCGCAATCATTTGTTGAATTACTTGCCTTTTATTTTCGTTTTTAGATAATTCTGTTACTAAAGTTTTGTATTGATCTGTTAATTCTTCAATTTCATCTAAAGAATCTTCAATAACAGTTTCTGTTTCAATATTTCTATACTGTTCTATTTCTTTTAATTCTTGATTAATGGTCGTAACAAAGAAACTTTGAGCCTCAGCCATTTTAGGTGATACATCTGCTAAATCATACGTTTGTTGTTGCTGATAATTACCTAAGTAAAATCCTAAAACTAAAATAACTGATGCTGCGATACTCATCCAAAAAAATGATGGGCCAGTCTTCTTTTTAGGCTGCTTAAGTTTTCTCTGGAAACGTTCGAGATGTCCCGAATGAGGTTCGAAAATATCGAAATCATTATCATCGAAAAACTGATGTAATTTATCCTCCATATACTTTTGTTTTATTAATGTTGGTAAGTAAAACTTGCTTTAATTTCTTTTTTGCTCTCGATATTGTTGTTCTTACATTTTCGTTTGTGTAATTTAATATCTGAGCGATTTCTTCGTAATCATAGCCCTCTATTAAATTTAAAGTTAGTACAATACGATAATTGTCTTTTAAGTTTTGAAGGTGATTCAAAACTTCTTTAACTTCTATAGAATCATACCCAATTGAGGTTTCTTCTATTTCGTAATTAGGAATAACCTCTAGCTTAACTTCATCATAACGGTTATTCTTTTTTAGTTGAGTTAAACTCTTATTAACAACTATTCTTTTTAACCAAGCCCCAAAAGCTACCTCACCTTTAAAAGTATTTAATTTAGTAAAAGCTGTTAAAAAAGCTTCCTGAATTAAATCTTCAGCCTCAAATTCATCTTTCAAAATTCGATAAGCAGTATTGTACATGGCTTTATAGTAGCCTTTATACACTTGCATTTGTGCAGTGCTATCGTTTTTCTTACAGCGTTCGAGTAGTTGGTTGATATGTGTTTTTTTAGACTCCAAAGAAATCATTCTATACTAGAGACAATTCTATTTTTAAATTGTGACAGTTTATTTTAATAAAAGTAATTTTTTATTGTGAATATTCATTAAAATAATGGTAATATATTGTTAGTTAGTTTATTATGTTTTATGAGTTTCATAACATTACTAAACTTATAAAAATGAATCTAAATATGTATATTTGGCATAATGATTGGCAGTGTTAAAATTATAGAATGTCCAAGAGATGCAATGCAAGGAATTAAAAGTCATTTTATTCCTACTGAAGCAAAGGCTAAGTATATCAATTCACTGTTAAAAGTGGGATTTGATACGATTGATTTTGGAAGTTTTGTGTCGCCAAAAGCAATTCCTCAAATGAGAGATACTGCTGAGGTTTTATCAAAATTAGATTTGTCTACAACAGAAAGTAAATTACTAGCTATTGTAGCAAATGTTAGAGGAGCTAATGACGCATCTGTGTTTGAGGAAATTGATTATTTAGGATATCCTTTTTCAATATCTGAAAACTTTCAAATGCGTAATACACACAAGACAATAGATCAGTCGATTGATACGTTAAAAGAAGTATTGGCGATTGCTAACAGAACGAACAAAGAAGTAGTAGCATACTTATCTATGGGTTTTGGAAATCCATATGGAGATCCTTGGAGTGTAGAAATAGTAGGAGAATGGACTGAGAAGTTATCAAAATTAGGAGTTAAAATATTATCATTATCTGATACCATTGGTAGCTCAACACCAAAAGATATCGATTATTTATATTCAAATTTAATTCCTAGTTATCCTGATATCGAGTTCGGGGCTCATTTACATACAACTCCTACAAAGTGGCACGAGAAAATTGATAGTGCTTTTAAAGCAGGTTGTCGTCGTTTTGACGGTGCAATTAAAGGTTACGGAGGGTGTCCGATGGCAAAAGATGAATTAACTGGTAATATGCCAACTGAAAAAATGTTATCGTATTTTACTGCTGAAAAGGTTGCTACAAATATTAAACCAATGAGTTTTGAAAGCGCTTATAATAAAGCGCTAGAAGTTTTTTTATAAATAATGAAATTTAAATTAATAACACTTTTTTTTATTTTCTCTACATTTTATCAATCTACAGTTGATAAGAGGATAGGTGTATGGCAAATAAGAAATGGTAAATTAGTTAAGAATAGATCAAATAAAAATGATTTAGCAAATTATTACTGGAAAGAGTTTAATAGAATTTTTCCTCAAGAGTTAACCAAAAAGTACATAAAACGTATTGTTTTAATGACGGATGGGTTGGATGAAAAAACAGGAGCTTTGGTGTCTTTAAACTCACGAAATGATAAATGGCAGTTAGAAATTGATGTTAAAGATGTAAACCTTACTACTAGAAATAAAAAAAGGTTGCATGAATCGGTTTATACCTTAGTACATGAATTTGGACATTTATTAACACTTAACAAAACACAAATACGACCAACTTATAAAGGAACTCAAGATGAAGGAGAATTGTATTTAACTCAAGAGGGTGAGGCGTATAAAAAAAGTTATTTAAACAAGTTTGTTAATTTATTTTGGAAAGGATCTTTGTTAAATAGATGGGATTATATTCAGAGAGAATATTGTTATACAGAAGCAAATTGTGTAGAAAAATTATATGATTTGTATCAAAATAATTCTTCAGAGTTTCTAACGGATTATGCAGCTGAAAGCCCTGAAGAAGACATCGTTGAAAGTTGGACAGCTTTTGTTTTAAGACCAAAAATTAAAAGGCCAAGAACCATTGCCCAGAAAAAAATTAACTTCTTTTATCAATTTCCAGAGCTTGTTGCTTACCGAAAATCAATACGACAGAATACTCGTAAATATTTGCATTAGAATTTGTAAATTTGATTGAATAATTTTTCAATGTAACCATAGGAGTCAGATTTTATGGGTATTCTTTGTGATTAAATAAATGCTTAATGAAACAATTTAAATTTTTATTTCTAACTATATTATCTTTCTTAATAGCTAGTTGTAGTTCTCAAAAAACAGTTAATAATAGTTCAAAAACACCAACTACTCCGGTTGTTAATTATCAGTTTAAAAAAGAAGCTGATAAAACCTATTTTAATATACTACAAATAAATGATGTATACGAAATAGCTCCGATACAAGGAGGTAAGTTTGGAGGTATGGCAAGAGTAGAAACTGTTCGTCAAAACTTGTTAAAGGAGGATAAAAATACAATGACAGTTTTAGCAGGAGACTTTTTAAATCCATCATTAATTGGTACCATGAAAGTTGATGGAGAAAGGGTTCGAGGAAAGCAAATGGTAGAGGTAATGAATGCAATGGATTTTGATTTAGTGGCTTTCGGAAATCATGAGTTCGACTTAAGTTATATAAGTTTACAAGACCGATTAAATGAAAGTAAATTCGATTGGATTTCAGCAAATACTTTACATAATAAAGATGGAAAACATCATTATTTTCATAAAGTCGTTAATGGTAGAAAAGAAAATTTACAAGATTCTTTTATAAAAGAATTTATGAATCCAGATGGCACAATATTAAAAGTAGGTTTTATAAGTGTATGTATTCCTTCAAACCCTAAAAGTTATGTGTATTATGGAGACATGTTTGAAGAAATAAAACGTGCTTATAACGAAATTAAAGATAAAGTAGATATTGTATTAGGGCTAACACATTTATCTATAGATCAAGATAAAAAAGTAGCAGAATTGTTACCTGATGTACCTTTAATTATGGGGGGACATGAGCATACCAATAGTTATGATAAGGTTGGAGATGTTATAATAACAAAAGCTGATGCAAATGCAAAAACAGCTTATATTCATCGTTTTGAGTATGATCCAAAAGCTAAAAAACTTCAATTTAAATCTGAGTTAAAAGAGATTAATGATCAAATTCCGACAGATCAGAAAGTAGGAGTAGTGGTTAATAAATGGCAAAAGATTTTAAAAGAAAAAATACAAGATATTGTATCTAACCCTTACGAAGTAATTTATTACGCTAAAGTTCCTTTAGATGCTAGAGAAACACCAATTAGAAGTGTACAAACTAATATGGGAGAAATTATAACTAAGGCAATGAGTTTTGCTTATGATAATAAAGTAGATTGTGCTTTGGTAAATGGAGGATCTGTAAGAATTGACGATGAATTAGAAGGAGATATTAATGTAGTTGACATTTTTAGGGTATTACCGTATGGAGGTTCAGTTTTAAAAGTTGATATAAAAGGAAGTCTTTTAAAACAAGTTTTAGATTATGGACTAAATGCTGCTGGTACTGGAGCATACTTACAACGTTATAATGTAAATAGAGTAAGTGATGAATGGATGATTCAAAATAATCCAATTCAAAATGATAAAGTTTATAAGGTTGCTTTTTCTGATTATTTATTAAGAGGATTAGATATTCCTATGTTATCAAACAAAAAACCAGGCGTTTTAAATGTTTATAGACCAAAAGATAACGAACTTAGTTATGACATTAGAAAAGCTATAACTACTTACCTTAAAAATAGATAAGTATTTGGTTTTTAACACTGTGTTAAAATTCCCTTATTTTTATTTAAAATAAATCTTAATAAGTCTTGTTTAGATTGATTATCTGTTTTACATTTGCCACCGTAAAACAAATAGTTATTTAAAATTAATCTAAATAAAAATGAAAAAAGTATTTTTCGCATTACTAGCTGGGGTATCTCTATTTGCTAATGCTCAATCTGCACCACAAGATAGTATACCTACAAACCCTCAAAGTCAGCAGAATGCTGCACAGCGTATTTTATCATCTAACTTGAGTCAAAAAGGTTTAACAGTTGGTGGTTATGCCGAGGCTCACTATAATAGAGCTACAGGTGAAAATGCAAAACTAGATGTACATAGAGTTGTAATGTTATTTGGTTATAAATTTAACGAAAGAACGCAATTTATTACAGAATTAGAGTTTGAACATGTTAAAGAAATTTATGTAGAGCAAGCTTTTTTACAGTATAGTTTAACAGATAACGTAAACTTAAGAGCTGGTTTAATGTTAGTACCAATGGGTATTGTAAATGAGTATCATGAACCTACTACTTTTAATGGTGTTGAAAGACCAAGTATGGATAAGTCAATTGTTCCAACTACTTGGAGAGAAATTGGTTTAGGAGTTTCTGGTCGTTGGAACGAAGCTTCTTTACGTTACCAAGCTTATATGTTTAATGGTTTTGCTTCAGATAATGGAGGTAAGTTTTTAGGGGGTAAAAACGGTTTCCGTAACGGACGTCAAAAAGGAGCAGAATCTATGATGAATAATGTAAACTTTTCTGGTAAATTAGATTACTATGGATTACCAGGTTTGCGTTTAGGTTTATCAGGTTACTTTGGTAGAACCCAATCTGCACAAGCTGTTGAGACTATTGATGGAGCAGATGTAGGAATTGCAATGCTAGGTTTAGATGCACGTTATGCATATAAAAGATTTACTGCACGTGGTCAGTTTATACATGCAAGTGTAACTGATAGTAAAGAGTACAATGCTTTTTATGGATCGGATTTAGGAAGCGCTTTACAAGGATGGTACGTAGAAGGAGCATATAACTTATTACCACAAGATAAAAAACAACAATTATTCGCTTTTGCACGTTACGAAGATTATAATACTCATGCTTCGACTGAAGGAGGATTAGCTAAAAACCTATCTTACGACCGTAATGAAGTAACATTTGGTTTAACTTATAAAGTAGCACCAGGAGCAGCTTTTAAAGCAGATTACCAATTTAAAAATAATGCAGTAGTTGGTAGTGATACTACAAGACAACTAAACTTAGGTTTCGGAGTTTGGTTCTAAATTTGAACTAGAAGTTTGTTATTATTTGTAAAGACCGAATCAAATTAATTATAATTTGGTTCGGTTTTTGTTTTTTATTTAGACTAATTCTAATATTTTTGCAACATGAAAATTCATAAGATTTTATCTTTTTTATTAATTGTAGCTTCTGTAAGCTTTTTTTCGTTTAGTATTCCTAAAAACTTAAAGAAGAAAGTTAACAAAGAGATCAAAAAAACATTTACCGTTGAAGACTTTATGTTAACTTCTATAGTTGTACCAGATTCGGTTAAAATAAAACTACAAGAAAAAGTTTTAAATGATAAATTATTTAAAATAGAAAAAGATGAGGAGTTAATAGGATATGCTTTTGTTGATAAAGCTCCTAGTAAAACAGATGAATTTGATTATTTAATTTTGTTGGATAAAAATTTGATAGTTGCCAAAACCAAAGTATTAATTTATAGAGAAGATTACGGGGGAGAGATAGGAAGTAGACGTTGGTTAAAACAATTTATTGGAAAATCTTTAAAAGATAAATTAAAATACGAAAAAGATATTATGGCTATTTCTGGAGCAACAATTTCAGCTAGTTCTATGACAATAGCAATTAATAACTTTCTTCAAAATTTAGAAATTCTTCACCAAAACAAAGTGCTATAAATGCAAATCAGCGGAATAATTCATGAATTTCCTAAAGAAGTAAAGCTGTTAATACTGGCTTTTGTTTGTACATTAAGTATTGGTTTTTTTGGCGGAATATCATTTGTTAGAGAAACAACAAACTCTAATCCTAACGGAATAGAGCAACGTTATTTAGGGAATGAAAATGATGAGGAAGCTACCAAAATGATGTTTAAGAAAACTAAAGCTGAAGTACTTACTTTAGTACACAATCACATATTATCACTTTCGGTTATTTTCTTTTTATTAGCTATTATTTTAGCAACGACAAGTGTCAATACTCAATTAAAATCATTTTTAATGATTGAGCCTTTTGTGTCGATTATCTGTACTTTTGGAGGAATTTACTTGATGTGGACAGGTATTACTTGGATGAAGTATGTTATTATGATTTCAGGGTTATTAATGACAGTATCTTTTACTGCTTCAGTAGCTTTTATTTTAAAAGGACTCCTGATAAAAAAATAATATAATAACATTTTATTAATATATCTATATAAGCTAAATGTAGTATATTTGCTTGCAATTAATTAACAACACACTAAATTAATTGCACATGCAAGCTCATCAATCAAAATTTGTAGGCGAAGGTTTAACGTACGACGACGTTTTATTAGTACCAGCTTACTCTGAAGTACTTCCAAGAGAAGTCTCTATCCAAGCAAAATTCACAAAAAATATAACAATTAATGTTCCTATTGTATCTGCTGCAATGGATACAGTAACCGAATCTGCAATGGCTATTGCTATGGCAAGAGAAGGAGGAATCGGAGTTTTACATAAAAATATGACTATCGAGCAGCAAGCTCAAGAAGTTCGTAAAGTAAAGCGTGCAGAAAGCGGAATGATTATCGATCCTGTTACCTTACCATTAACAGCAGTCGTTTTAGATGCTAAAATGTTAATGAAAGAACATAAAATTGGCGGAATTCCTGTAGTAGATAATGAAGGAATCTTAAAAGGAATTGTTACCAATCGTGATTTACGTTTTGAGCATAAAAACGATAGAGCTATTGTAGAGGTAATGACAAGTGAAAACTTGGTAACAGCTTCAGTTGGTACTTCATTAAAAGATGCCGAAGCTATATTACAAGAAAATAAAATAGAGAAGCTATTAATTGTTGATGAAAACTATAAGCTTTCAGGTTTAATAACCTTTAGAGATATTACAAAGGTTACTCAAAAGCCAATAGCTAATAAAGATACCTATGGACGTTTAAGAGTAGCAGCTGCTTTAGGAGTTACTCCAGATGCAGTTGATAGAGCAGAGGCTTTAGTAAATGCAGGTGTTGATGCTGTAATTATCGATACAGCACACGGGCATACGCAAGGTGTTGTTAAAGTTTTAAAAGAAGTAAAAGCGAAGTTTCCAGAGTTAGATGTTATCGTAGGTAATATTGCTACCCCAGAAGCAGCAAAATATTTAGTAGAAGCTGGAGCAGATGCCGTAAAAGTAGGAATTGGTCCTGGATCAATTTGTACAACTCGTGTAGTTGCAGGTGTAGGATTTCCACAGTTTTCAGCTGTGTTAGAAGTAGCTGCGGCGATTAAAGGAAGTGGAGTTCCAGTAATTGCAGATGGCGGAATTCGTTATACAGGAGATATTCCTAAAGCGATTGCAGCAGGAGCAGATTGTGTAATGTTAGGATCTTTATTAGCAGGTACGAAAGAATCTCCTGGAGAAACGATTATTTACGAAGGACGTAAGTTTAAATCATATCGAGGAATGGGATCGGTAGAAGCGATGAAACAAGGTTCTAAAGACCGTTATTTCCAAGATGTAGAAGACGATATTAAAAAATTAGTACCAGAAGGTATTGTAGGTCGTGTACCTTATAAAGGAGAATTATTTGAAAGTATTCATCAGTTTATAGGAGGTTTACGTGCAGGTATGGGCTACTGTGGTTCTAAAGACATTGAAACCTTAAAAAACACAGGTAAATTTGTTCGTATTACAGCAAGTGGAATTAACGAAAGTCATCCACATGATGTAGCAATTACAAAGGAAGCTCCAAACTATAGTAGAAGATAGTTTACTGAAAATAAAAGTAAGAGGCTGTTCATTTTAAAATGAGCAGCCTTTTTTTATTCGTCTAATAAATTTTCATTCTTTAAAATAGTTCTAGTAATTGGTTTTAATTCTTTAAAAGTTATTGGGTGTATACCTCTGATAGAAAAAAACTCTCGTTTGCCTTGTTTATTTTTCCCATACCAATAATTGGGTTTTCCGTTCGTGAAAAACTCCATGCCTTTGGTAAGTGTAACTTTTTTAAAGCGTTTAATATCGATATAGTATAACGAATTTTTAATAGCATCTTCATTTGTGCATGAAGTTTTCTCATAATGATCTACTTTCCAAAGAATACAATTACTATCCATAGCGTAGTTATTTAGGTAAATATAACTACCGAAAACTAATAGCATTATAACGGAAATAAAGGGAATAATTACTTTAGCGTATTTTTTATACCATTTTCTTGACGGGGTAAGAATTTCTGAATCATCATCATTAGCTATTTTAGTTTTTTTTATATCAGATAGCTTAGGGGCTTGAATTGGTATATTTGAGTCAATACTTTTTTTATAGTCATCATAATTTTCAAAGTTTAAATATTGAGCCATATAATTTCTTTGAAATTTATTAGGATCTTTTACACTTTTATCTTTTTCTTCAACATATTTTTCATAAAGACGTGTAGCTTTTCTTATTCCTATATGGTTTTCATCACCATACTGAATGCCTAATTTTTCTTGAAGCTCAATATACCAAAAGCTAGCTTTAGAATTTTTGTTTTTCTTGTATTCTATATTTTCAATCTCTTTAAAAAAATCAATTACAAGTTGTTTAATCATAGTTGTTTAGTTGTTTGGTCAAAAATAACCACTTTGGTGATTTTATGGTTACGGTTACCCATAAATTAGACAACTACTATTGGTAAAAAAATGTCCAACTTTTGACTAAATAAAAACTCAATAGGCTTCAGATATTTGCAGTGTTACTAACCGAGAAGTAAAAAACAGAAACAATCGATTAGTATTATTAAAAGATTTTAAATCAGTGAATTTTCTTAGAAGGGAAGCTATTAAATACCACTGATTTTCATCTTCACTTCCCGCGAAAGAGGCGCGCGACTCTTTTAAAATTTTAAGTGTTCTCAAACACTTCCAGAATCCAAGTAAAGTGCTTGGACAGGATAACAATTTTAAAAGTTTAAATAATGAGAAAAGTATTTTTAGCAGTAGTAGTTTTAGTAGTAAGTGGAGTATTTACTTCTTGTACAGATTTAGAAGAGAAAATTGTACCAGAACAAATAGAACATGAACTTCAGAATACGGGAGGGGAAGAAGATCAGGATCCAGATGAGCCTGAAGACCCAGACGGAGACTAACAATAAAAAAGGATGTTAAAAGCATCCTTTTTATTATTTTTATAGAATGAAAAGAAAAATACAGGTATTATTAATAGTTATTATTGTAATTCTAGGTTGCAAACCTAAAAAAAAGGAAATAATAAATAGAAAAAAGAAATTGTCATATGAACTAAGGCTTGAAAATAGTTTAAGAAATTATGAAAGAGCTTTGAATGAGGATAGGATTGATGAACAGATATCATCTTTAAAGACAGTTTCTTATTGTTATATTAAATTAAAGAAATATAAAAGAGCTATTAATTATGCTAATAGAATAATTCCTTTAATAGATAAAGATTTTGAGTCTTATTCATTTGCTTATTACCATATAGGGCTGGGTTATCGCTTTTTAAAACAAAATGATAGTGCGTACTTATATTATAGAAAATCGAATGAATTTAATTTGAAGTTAAAAGATAGTTTAAAGATAGTTAAAAGGTTCTTCAATTTAGCGAGTATAGAAAGTGAATATGAGCTTTATTTTAAAAGCGATTCCTCCGCTATTGAAGGTTTAAAATATTCAAAAAATATATTGAAATTTAATAAAACTAAAAGTTCTATTTATAACTGCTTAGGAATTAATTCAAGAAATCAAGGTTTTTATAATGATGCAATTAAGAATTATGATTTAGCTATCATGACTACGAATGATAGCTTGAAAAAGATAAGATACATGGCTAATAAAGCTGTAGTTTATAAACATGACAAGCAATATGATAAAGCTATTCTTATATATGAAAATCTCGTTAATAATAAGTTTTTTAATAAAATAGATTTAAAATTAAAATTTAAAATACTTGATAACTTTACTTACACTAAATATTTAGAAGGGCAAAAAATAGATGAAGATGATTTTTTTAAGACTCTAAGATTAAAAGATAGTATCAAAGATTATGATGGTGTAATTACAAATTATTCTTATTTGTCAGATTTTTATACAAAAGAAAATTCTCAAAGAGCTTTATTTTATGCTAAAAAAATGTATAGTTTATCAAAAGAAAAGAAAAAAACTCATGATAGAATAGAAGCAATTGATAGATTAATTAAACTGATAGATGGAAAGGAACTTAGAAAATATGCTTTGGAAAGAAGTTTTTTGAAGGATAGCATAATTGATGAGAGGAAAAAGTCAAGAAATAAATTAGTTAAAGTTATATATAATTTTAATCTTTTAGAGAAACAAAAATTAAAGGCTCAAATAGATGTTGAGCAGCAGAAGTCACAAAAACAATTATGGTTTTTACTAGGACTCGCATCTTTTCTTGGTTTTATTACTTATGTCTTTTATAAAAGAAACAAAACCAAAAAAGAAAAAATTATTGAGGTTTATAAGACAGAAACTCGTTTGGCTAAAAAAATACATGATGAGTTGGCAAACGATATGTATTTAGCCATGAATAAGCTGCAAAAACAAGAGAGAAAAGATGATTCAATATTATACGATTTAGAAAAAATATATTCGCTAACTAGAAATATTTCACATGAGAATAGTCCGGTAATTACGGGTGAATTGTTTGAAGATTTTTTAAAACAATTGTTTGTGAATTTTACTACCGATACTTGTAAAATAATGCACAAGGGATTATCAGATATTCAAGTAAATACTTTACAAAAAGAAAAACAAATAGTTTTATATAGATTGTTGCAAGAATTGCTGGTAAATATGAAAAAGCATAGTAAAGCAAATTTGGTAGTTATTGTATTTTCAATGGTAAAAGATACCATACAGGTAAAATATAAAGACAACGGAATTGGTACAAATACTTTGGATATAAAAAATGGTTTACAAAATATGGAAACCCGTATAAAATCGGTAGGAGGAACTATTATTTTTGAATCAGAAAACGAAAAAGGATTTCAAACAAAGTTTCAATTTAAAAAGTAAGTATGTTTCAAAAAGTATTAATAGCTGAAGATGCCGATTTTATGTCTAGTGGAATAAAAGCTGCATTAGAAAGTTTACAGATTCCAGTAATAGAACACGCTAAGTATTGTGATGAAGCTTTTTTAAAATTAAAAAAAGCTTGGAATGAAAAAGAACCATTCGATTTGCTAATTAGCGATTTATCGTTTATAGAAAATCCTAACTCACAGCGGTTAAATACAGGAGAAGATCTTATAAAAGTAGCAAAAGAATTACAAGAGTCTCTTAAAACAATAATTTTCTCAGTAGAAGATAAACCGTATAGAGTACAACAGTTATGCAAAGAGCTTTTGGTAGATGCATATGTGTGGAAGTCTATTCATGGAGAAAGAGAATTGAAAAAGTCAGCTCAATTAATATATAACGATGCTTTTTTTATTTCGCCAAAACTATCGCAAGCCTTAAAGCAAAAAGAAACTTTCGAAATAACAGATTACGATGTTTTTTTATTAAAATACTTAGCAGAAGGTTTAGATCAAAAAGAAATAAGTAAAGAATTAAAAATAAAAGAAATAAAACCTAATAGCATTAGTTCTGTAGAAAAGCGTTTAAAGTTGTTAAAAGAAAATTTTAATGCGAATAATCCAACACAATTAGTAGCCATAACCAAAGATTTTGGATTAATTTAAAAGAAATTGTTATTGATAATATGTTACCCTACGGAAACCCGTAGGGTTTTGTGTTTTTAAGAAGGTAGTTTTGATATAATATTAATTTTAAAAGAAAGAAATGGCAGTAAAACATAAACCAACAGGTGAAGTTCATAAGGGACAAAAAGGAGGTACAACAGGTTGTGGTTCTAATACTAATTATCATTTAGATCATTGGGTAAATACTAATGAAAAGATTACTTGTGATAAAAATGGATGTAAAAACTAGTTTAAAATTATGGCAGAAAAAACATTTGATTTAAAATTTGACGGATATAAATTAGAAGAAAATAAACTTGGATTACCAGAATATTCAGGGGTTTATGTAGTTCATTCATGTATTTATAATAAGAAAGAAGATACTGTTAGTTTAATGAGATTACTTTATATAGGGAAAGCAGGAAATATAAATGATAGAGTTAATAATCATGAAAAACTAGAGAATTGGAAAAAGGAATTAAAAGAGGAAGAACAATTATGTTATAATTATACTAAAGTGAATACAGCTTATAATAATAGAGTTGAGGCAGCATTGATTAATGCTAACCAACCAATAGTTAACGTAGATTATAAAGAATCTTTTCCTTTTGATTCAACAATTATTAATTGTAGTAATAGATATAATCTTCTAAAAGAGAATATTAAAGTAACAAAACATTAAAATAATGGAATATAAAGTAATACCGTTTATACCTACAATAGACAGGAGTAAAGAAAACTCAACAAAAGTAGCTAAAGAATTAGAAGAGATAATAACTAATTATAATAATCAAGGATGGAAATATGTGCGTTTAGAAAGTGTTCAAACATATATAATACCTGACCCAGGCTGTTTTGGTCTAGGAGCAAAACCTGGATTTACTGCATATAGGCAAATGATAGTTTTTAGTAAAGGGTAATGAAGTATCTTTTACTATATCTTATTAAAATTTATTGGTTTACTAAATCTAAAAGTAGAACAGCTAAATGTATTTTTAGAAAATCATGTTCACATTATGTATATGAGAAAACAAAAAAGAAGGGGTTGTTAATGGGCTTGAAAGCCTTAAAATATCGAGTAAGTAATTGTAAATATGGATTTGAAATATATATTGATCCAGAATCTAAAAAGTATAAAATGATTCTTCCTAATAAAGAAGTTTTAGGAGAAGAGGAAATCGCCAAAAGATTATTGATATAGAAATTAAGCCTTACGGATATCCGTAAGGTTTTGTTTTTTAATGAAGTTAGCTTTGAAGTATGGAAATATTAATAAATAATATATATGAAATACTATTGCTAATAGCAGGTATTTTAATACTAGTAGACGTTTTTTTAACCTATGAATTACCAACACATGTTGCTTATGTATTATTAACAATTTTTTTAATAATAAAGATAGAAAGATCTATCATCACTTCAATTTTTTTAAGTGTATTTATATGGTTTGGATTTATTGTATTCCATTATACAGTTTGGAGAAAATTATTAGAGAAATTTCATGATAATATAGTATCACCAAGAAAGCACACAGGGGGTATTGAAGGGTTAATAGGAAAAGAGGGAGTTGTAAAAGAAATTGAAGGCAGTCAGTTTATTCAGATAGATAAGGAGTTGTATCAATTTGAATGCGAAAGATCTGTTGTGGTAGGAGATACTTATAAGGTAGAAAAAATAAATTCAAATAAATTATTAATCTAAATTCAAACAAATGGCAATAATCTACACAGTACCTCAAAATCATGTGGTTTTAGTAAAAAGATTTGGTAAACACTCTAGAGTTCAAAAAGATGGACTAAGATTTAAGATACCTTTTATAGAAACGATAAAATATGTTAACAACTGGAATAATATAGCAAGTAAAAATGGTTGTTATATTGAATTGTCTGAGCAGCAAACTGATACTCCTCCTAGACAATGTCAAACATTAGATAATGTAACTATAGATGCTAATGCTTCGGTGTATTGGAAAATTTTAGACCCAGCCAAAGCAGTTTATGATATTGATATCCTTCCAAAGTCAATCGCAGATGTAGCTTTAAATGCTTTAAGAGCTAATATTGGAGCTATAAAGTTAGATCAAGTTTTATCTGAAAGACAAAATTTAAATGAAAAAATATCAGCAAAATTAATGGAGGTAGCTTCTAAATGGGGTGTAATTTTTACAAGAGTAGAAATACAAGAAATTAATTACTCTAACGAAACTGCTGAAGCTATGATGCAAGAAATGACTGCTGAAAGAAAGAAAAGAGCATTAATAGCAGAAGCAGAAGGAAAAGCGAAAGCTGAAATAATGAAAGCTAAATCAGAAGCTGAGGCTAATTATATTAGAGCTAAATCAGATGCAGATGTTCTAACTATTATAGCAAAGTCAGAAAGAGATTATATATCAAAATTAAAAGAAGAAATAAGTACAGATAAAGCTAGTCAAATAATTCTTTTTCAGAAGTACATTGAAGGAATGAAAATTATAACAGATAATCCAAGTAATAAGGTATTCTTACCTACTAACTTTAAAAAAGCATTAGAAATTGATGTAAATTAATTATTCATGAGGAATATGCAACAGAAAAAGTTGATTAAAAAAGCCCATGGTAGTTATGCTGGTTTGTTGTTATCAACTGAGTGGAGAGATAAAAGAAAAGAGATATTAAAAAGAGATCAAAATAAATGTAGAATATGTAATTCTACTGAAGAACTTCAAGTACATCATAGACAATATCATTACTCATTAGTATTAAGAAAATTCAGGAAACCGTGGGAATATCCTAATAACTTATTAATTAGTTTATGTAAAAAGTGTCATAAAAAGGGGCATAATAAATTTGAAGTCCCAGTAAAATATATTTAAAAAATGAGTCTATTTAATTTATTTAAAAATAAGGCTACCAATGAGGTAGAAGTTATAGAAGAGAAAGCAGTAGCAACTGAAGTATCAAAAGAATTATTTATAGAAGAGATAGCTACAGGTAAAGAAGAACTGTTTGAAGCAAAAAACTATAATTTAGATAAGATATATGCTTTTGCTTCAAAAGATTTTGAAGAAAAAGGGTATGATGATGCATTGGTAAACCCAGATTATTCTTATAGTAACGATAACATAAAATTGTTGAAATATGATTTTCAAATTTTAATTAAAAGAGCCTATAAAACTTATGAAGACTATATAAAAGATATAGAGTTTCATATTCAATCAAGAAGTAATGCAGGTCTAATAGATACGGTAAAACTTTTAGAGACAACTTTAATGAAAACAAAGGACTCTATAGATGAGGTAAAAATAATTGAAGAAGATTTTTCTAATGATACTGGATTAATTGAAAGAATTTCTTTGTCTTATAAAAGAGGGTTTATGCGAGGCTTAGCGGCAATGTCTGATCAAATTTTAGATAAAAATGTTTAAAAAGAAAAATAAGTGGTTACGTTTTGGTTGTTTTCTAACAGGATATAACTTTAACCTATTAATGTCTTGTAGCGAAACGAGTAAGAAATCAGTGAAGAAATATACTGCAGCAATGTTAATCATAATGATTATTTGGCTATTAATAGGTGTTCTTTTTGCAAAAGAGTATTTAAGATTATCACTTATAGGAAGTGTAATTACAGGCTTGATATTAATGATTATCATCATTCAAATTGAACGTCAAATTATTTTAGGTAATAAAAATAAAATAACTACAATTTTTAGAATAGTATTAGGAGTTACTATGGCTTTATTGGGGTCTATAATAATGGATCAAATGATTTTTAAAGAAGATATTCTTAAAGAAAAAAGGTTAGGCATTAATTATGAAATAAACAAAATTCTGCCTCAGAGAATAGAAGAAATTAATACTCAAATAAAAGAATTAGACACCTTGTTAAATAAGAAAGAAAGGGAAAGAGATAGATTGATTATAGAAGTTAATAAGAAGCCCACATTGAGACTCCCTAGTTATGAAACCAAAAAGAGTCCAAAAAAAATATTAATTAATGGAATAGAAAAAGATACAATAATAACTACTAGAACTAGTAAAATAATATCAATCCCTAATCCAAAGACATCAAGTATTCCTAAACTAGCTAAAGAAATAGAAAAGTATTTAAGTAAAAAATCTGAGTTGCATGATAGAATTACAAGTGTCAGAGAAAAGATAGAAGGTGAAATATTAAATAGTAAAGGATTTTTAGATGAATTAAAAATTATGAAAAATATATTAATTACGTCTTCAGCTTCCTTAATTGTTTGGGGGTTATGGATGTTTTTCTTTTTACTCATAGAATTATTAGTTGTATTTTCTAAAGTCTTTGAAAAAGAAAACGATTATGAAAGAATTATAAAGCATCAAATGGAGGTAAGAATAGCTGCAATTAATAAAATAACCAAAACTAATTAACATGAAAAACTTACTATTACTAACTACAATATTTTTATTATTAACCGCATTTAAAGTAAAAGAAGAAAAAAAAGTTTTTATATGTAAAAGTGTGGCAAGCAAACGCTATCATTTAAAAAAAAACATGTAGAGGATTACAAGCTTGTAAAGTAGAAATAAAAACAACTACAATTAAAAAAGCAGAAAACTTAGGAAGAACTTTTTGTAAGTTAGAATCTAAATAATTCAAAAAGAAACAAATACAAACTCTGTTAATAATTAAGTTAACAGAGTTTTTTGTTTTTACATAGTAAATGCTATTTTAGCAGAGACTTCAATTTCCTCAATTTATATGGCTCAAGAAACTAAATATACCGAAGATAATATACGCTCGCTCGATTGGAAAGAACACATCCGTATGCGTCCGGGAATGTACATTGGTAAATTGGGAGACGGATCGTCTCCAGACGATGGAATTTATATTTTGGTAAAAGAAGTCTTAGACAACTCTATTGATGAGTTTGTTATGGGAACAGGAAAGACAATTGAAGTTTCTGTACAAGGAGATAAAGTAATTGTTCGTGATTATGGTCGTGGTATTCCGTTAGGGAAAGTTGTCGATGTAGTGTCGAAAATGAATACGGGTGGAAAGTACGATTCAAGAGCCTTTAAAAAATCGGTAGGGTTAAACGGAGTAGGTACCAAGGCGGTAAATGCTTTATCTACTTTTTTTAGAGTAGAATCTACACGTGACGGTAAGTCAGCATCAGCAGAGTTTGAGAAAGGAAATCTTACTAATCAGGATTTATTAGAAGAAACATCGCGTAGAAGAGGAACTAAGGTTACCTTTATTGCTGATGAAACGATCTTTAAAAATTATAAGTATCGTCCAGAATATATTATACGATTACTTAAAAACTACGTATACCTAAATCCAGGGTTAACCATTGTTTTTAACGGAGAAAAATTTCACTCAGAAAATGGATTAAAAGATTTATTGGAAGACAACAATAATCAAGACGATATGTTGTATCCAATTATCCATTTACGAGGAGACGATATTGAGGTGGCAATTACTCATAGTAAAACACAATACTCAGAAGAATACCATTCGTTTGTAAACGGACAACATACTACACAAGGAGGAACACATCAAGCAGCATTTAGAGAAGCCATTGTAAAAACCATTCGTGAGTTCTACGGAAAGAATTTTGAAGCTTCAGATGTCCGTAAGTCTATTATTTCTGCGATTTCTATTAAGGTAATGGAACCTGTTTTTGAAAGTCAAACAAAAACAAAATTAGGTTCTACCGATATGGGTGGAGATTTACCAACGGTACGTACCTATATTAACGATTTTGTAAAAACGAAACTTGATAATTACTTACATAAAAACGTAGAAGTTGCTGAAGCGTTACAAAGAAAAATTTTGCAAGCAGAGAAGGAGCGTAAAGAATTGTCTGGTATTCGTAAGCTAGCAAAAGATAGAGCAAAGAAAGCGAGTTTACACAATAAGAAATTACGTGATTGTCGTATCCATTTTGGAGATACCAAGAAAGAGGGGTACCTAGACACCACCTTGTTTATAACGGAGGGAGATTCAGCAAGTGGATCGATTACCAAATCACGAAATGTAAATACGCAGGCGGTATTTAGTTTAAAAGGAAAGCCTCTAAATTCATACGGATTAACAAAGAAGATTGTATACGAGAATGAAGAGTTTAACTTATTACAATCTGCTTTAAATATCGAAGATGGGTTAGGAGATTTACGTTATAACAACATTGTAATTGCAACCGATGCCGATGTAGATGGTATGCACATTCGTTTGTTATTAATTACGTTCTTTTTACAGTTCTTTCCTGAGGTAATTAAAGAAGGACATTTATACATTTTAGAAACTCCGTTATTTAGAGTTCGAAATAAAAAAGAAACCATCTACTGTTATTCTGAAGAAGAGAAACAAGATGCGATGAATAAGCTAAGAGGTAAACCAGAGATTACTCGATTTAAAGGATTGGGTGAGATTTCTCCGAATGAGTTTGTGCATTTTATTGGAGACGATATTCGTTTAGATCCGGTAATGTTAGACAAGGAAATGTCAATAGAGCAAATGCTACAATTCTATATGGGTAAAAATACACCTGATCGTCAGAAATTTATCATCGAAAACTTAAAAGTTGAATTAGATATGGCAGAGGAAAATTAGTAAGATGGAAAAGTCAACCAGAATAAGAATATACTTAGTTATAGCCGCAACCTTTTTCTTTATCAGTTTATTTAACTTAGATTTTGATGATTTAAGCTGGACTAAAAACAGCAAAATCTATATAAGAATGTTAGTTGCTGTATTAGTTTATATAGTAATTTTCTTAAGCAGTAAAAAACTAAACAAGAACTTTTAAAAGAGGTAGAATTAAAAAATGGATAAAAGGAAAATATTATTGCCAGTTGCTTTTACAATCTTCTTTATGAACTTATTTAATCTTGATTTTGATGATTTAAGTTGGTTAGTAAATAAAAGATATTACATAGGAATGTTAGTTGGAGTGTTATTTATTATAGCTGTAGCTTTATTTACAAAAAAGAAAGATTAAATACGAAATTTAATAAACGTTTATACATTCATAAATGAGTGAAGAAAACAACAATTACGAACACGACGAAGAGTTAGCAAACGAAAATCAATCTGAACCTACAGAAACGATAACCAAGGTTACTGGAATGTACAAAGAATGGTTTTTAGATTACGCTTCGTATGTAATTTTAGAACGTGCAGTACCATCTATCGAAGACGGATTTAAACCCGTACAACGTCGTATTATGCACTCGATGAAAGATTTAGATGATGGTCGTTACAACAAGGTAGCTAATATTGTAGGGCACACCATGCAGTATCACCCACACGGTGACGCTTCTATTGGTGATGCCATGGTACAATTAGGGCAAAAAGAATTGTTGATTGATATGCAGGGTAACTGGGGTAATATCTTAACAGGAGATAGAGCTGCAGCATCACGTTATATCGAAGCACGTTTATCTAAGTTCGCCTTAGAAGTTGTTTTCAATCCAAAAACGACAGAGTGGAAAATGTCGTACGATGGTAGAAGAAAAGAACCGATTGATTTACCAGTAAAGTTCCCGTTATTATTAGCACAAGGAGCAGAAGGTATTGCGGTAGGTTTATCAACCAAAATTTTACCACATAACTTTAACGAGTTAATCGATGCTTCTATAAAATATTTAAAAGGAAGAAGTTTTACTATTGTTCCCGATTTTTTAACAGGAGGTATTGCCGATTTTACCAATTATAACGACGGTAAAAGAGGAGGGAAGGTTCGTGTACGCGCAAAAATATCGCAGTTAGATAAAAAGACCTTAGTAATTACCGAAATCCCTTTTAGTACTACGACATCTTCATTGATTGATAGTATTTTAAAAGCAAATGATAAGGGTAAAATCAAGATAAAAAAGATTGAAGATAACACGGCAGCAAATGTGGAGATTTTAGTGCATTTACCTGCCAATGTATCTCCCGATAAAACCATTGATGCATTATACGCATTTACCAATTGCGAAACTTCTATTTCGCCATTAGCGTGTACGATTGAAAACAACAAGCCTGTTTTTGTTGGAGTTTCTGAAATGCTAAAACATTCTACCGATTTAACTGTTAAGTTGTTAAAGCTAGAATTAGAAATTCAGTTACATGAATTAGAAGAACAATGGCATTTTGCTTCTTTAGAGCGTATTTTTATTGAAAATAGGATTTATCGTGATATTGAAGAAGTTGAAACTTGGGAAGGCGTAATTGAAGCCATCGATAAAGGTTTACAACCACACATAAAACATTTAAAACGTCCAATTACCGAAGAGGATATTGTGCGTTTAACAGAAATCAGAATTAAGAAGATTTCTAAGTTCGATATTGATAAAGCAAAGCAACATATCGAAAGCTTAGAAGATAAAATAGCAGAGGTTAAAAACTTCTTAGCAAACCTTATCGATTTTGCAATCGACTATTTTAAAGGCTTAAAAGCAAAATACGGTAAAGGTCGCGAGCGTAAAACCGAAATCAGAATCTTTGATGATATCGTAGCTACCAAAGTAGTAATGCGTAACACCAAGTTATATGTAAATAGAGAAGAAGGATTTGTAGGTACTTCGTTGAAAAAAGACGAATACGTTACCGATTGTGCCGATATTGATGATATTATCGTGTTTAGAGACAATGGTAGCATGCAAGTTATTAAAGTAGCTTCTAAAACCTTTGTAGGTAAAGGAATAATGCACATTACAGTCTTTAAAAAGAAAGACAAACGCACGGTGTATAATATGATTTACAAAGACGGTCCAAAAGGGCCGAGTTATATGAAGCGTTTTAATGTAACCAGTGTAACTAGAGATAAAGAATACAACTTGGCGAACGACAATCCAAAATCGAAAGTATTGTATTTCACTGCGAATCCGAATGGTGAAGCTGAGGTGGTAACCATTAATTTACGTGCGGTTGGTAGTATTAAAAAACTAAAATGGGATATTGATTTTGCGGATTTAGCAATTAAAGGACGTGGTGTTCGTGGTAATCAAGTTAGTAAGTTTGCTATTAAGAAGATTGAATTTAAATCAGCTGGAGTTTCTACCTTAAAACCTCGAAAAATTTGGTTTGATGATGCTGTACAACGCTTAAATGTTGATGGTAGAGGAGATTTATTAGGGGAGTTTAGAGCAGAGGATAAAATTTTAATTGCCACACAATCGGGTAAAATAAAAGCGGTATCGCCAGATTTAGCGATGCATTTTGATAGCGATATGATTGTGCTAGAAAAATGGAAAGCGAACAAACCAATATCAGCTATTTATTTCGATGGAGGTAAAGAGCGTTACTATGTAAAACGTTTTTTAATTGAAACGACAGATAAAGAAGAAGTATTTATTTCGGATACTGAAAAATCGAAACTCGAAATTATAGCGACCGATTACCGCCCAATGGCTGAGGTTATTTTCTCGAAACGTAGTTTGGATAAGATTGATGTTAATTTCGAAGATTTTATTGCTGTAAAAGGTATTAAAGCACAAGGAAATCAGTTAACAACCGATAAAATACGAACAGTTAATTTATTAGAATCTTTACCATACGAAGAACCTGAAGAAGAAAAGGTAGAAGAGATTGAGGTAAATGAAGAAGAAATTATAGAGGATACCTTACCACTAGAGATTGAAGAAGTTCCTCAAAAAGATTTTGTAGAAACTAAAGAAGACAAAGCAAGAAAAGCTTTAGAGCGTGCACTTCAAAAAAAGAAAAAGGCAAAAGAAGAGGACGACGATAGTCAAACAGCGTTATTTTAAATGAAAACAATAGGATTAATAGGAGGTATTACACCACAGTCAACCATTATGTACTATCAAGTATTAAATAAGTTGGCTGCCAAAAACTTTGGCGATAAGCATTCGGCTAAAGTGTTAATTCATTCTGTCGATTTTGGAGAAATATCAAAACTACAATCTGAAGGAAAATGGGATGTATTGGGAACAATTATGGCCAATGCAGCTAAAAGCTTAGAAGCTGGTGGAGCAAGTTGTGTAGTTATTTGTGCTAATACGATGCATTTAACAATAAATGAGGTTGAGCAAGCTGTAAATATTCCCGTAATTCATATCGCTAAAGCTACAGGAGAACGTATTTTAGAAAAAAATCTTACTAAAGTAGCGTTATTAGGTACTAAATACACGATGGAGAAAACCTTTTACACCGATGTCTTAAAAGATATGGGAATTGAAACTTTAATTCCAGAGAAAGAAGATAGAGAGCTTATTCATAATGTGATTTATACTGAATTAGCAAAAGGTGTTTTAAGTGAATCTTCTAAAGAAGCATATAAAGTAATTATTAAAAAGTTAGAGCAAAAAGGAGCAGAAGGCGTTATTTTAGGATGTACAGAAATTCCTTTGTTAATACAACAAGAAGACGTGTCTATTCCAGTTTTTGATACAACAACGATACATGCAACCAAAGCATTTAATCTAGCAAAATAATGAAAGACTTATTTAGATATCGATTTGATTTAGATTCATTTTTTGGCATTTTTGGCTACATACTCCTAGTTGCATTTGTAGCCTGGGTATTGTCGCGAATTATACGTTATATCATTGTCCAAATTATAAAGCGCAGAAAAACCGATCGTTTTGGTAAAACGAGCATTCTGTTTTTAAGAAACTCAGTAAAGTTTTTCCTTGGTCTTTTTGGTATTGTGTATATTATTATGACGGTGCCTGCTTTTCGTAGCAAAGCAACCTTAATTTTTTCTGGAGCTGGTATTTTAGCCGCTATTATTGGTTTTGCTGCACAAGCAGCCTTATCTAATTTAATTGCAGGGGCATTTATTGTTATTTTTCGCCCCTTTCGTGTAGGTGATTATATTCGTTTAGACGATACCCGTATGGGTATTGTTGAAGATATTACGCTACGTCATACGGTAATTAATAATTTTGAAAACAAACGATTGATTATACCGAATTCGGTAATTAGTACCGATTCGGTATTGAATCATACCATTGAAGATTCGCATGTATTGAGTTTTAATAATTTTAAACTAGGGATTAAAGCTAATATCGATTTAGCTCGAAAAATTATACAAGAAGAAGCGATTAAACTACCTACGGTAATCGATTTTAGAACACCAGAACAGGTAATGGCCGACAAAGAACAAGTAGATGTTCGTGTTATTGATGTACATACTGACCATATACACATGCGTGCCTATGTTTGGTTAAACGAACCTTTCCAAGAATTTAAAACCAAATGTGCTTTGAAAGAAGCGGTGCATAAGCGTTTTTTGGCAGAAGGAGTACAGTTACCAATTCCTATACATAAGGTGATTAAAGTGTAACGGTTCGGCTATGTGTAATATCCCTAAAGGGTATTGCGTATAGGTTTTACAGGCATTAATTTTTCATGTATTTTATCTAATACACCCTCTTCAATATCTTCAGCTCCAGCAATGTTTTGAAGAAGTACTTTTAAATATTTACTTCTTTTCTCATGACCAAAGGAAATATACCTTAATTGACTTTTATTTTTATACTTAAAGTGATTTTCTATTGCTTCGATAAAGAACCTTTCCTTATCAATATTGTTTATTATATACTTGTCAATTTCCGCAACAAAGTCTTGAGTTGCTTTAATTAGTGAGGCAGTCTCTTTGAATGTGAAATCTGAGCCGTTTTCCCAAGTGTTTTTTAATTGAGCAATATCAAGTCCAGAAAATCGAGTTTTGACTTCTTGAGCTTTATCTATCAAGTAATCAATACTCTGTTTTCTTATTTCGTTATCAATATCATAATGAAAAGTGTAATTTCTCCAGGTTATAAGTACTTCCATTAATCCTATTAGAATTGGGTCTATTTCAATTTCATCGGCTATATAAATTGTCTTTTTGTATACTGATTGACCAGCTTTAGAAAAAAGTGATGTAAAGGTTTCAGAGTAAAGGAGTTTTGGTTTTCTATTTAACTCCGTCATATACATTTCAAGAGATTCAACAGCCCAGCCCAAAAATGACTTCAGCATAAATACTCTAGTTCTATCAGCAGATCGTTTCTGATCTTTTGGATTCCATGATGTACTGAAAGATTCTGGTTTCTCAGTTATTATTCCACTTTGAATACCATCAATACCAACTAATGCGGTTATCAAGAAATGATTGGCTTGACCGAAGCGTTTTTTAAAACCTTTTTTAGCTGGAGTAGTATTCATATTTTTTTGTGTATCTGGCAAGAGTTGAACCTGCTCTCTTCCTTTTAGAGAACCAAATATTGGTTTTTAAGGGAAGCGCCCCACGGCCTCAGATACATTCAACTTTTGTTTATTTTAATTAATACTAACTTTTAGGCTATGATTAGTATGGGAGTTAAAGTACTAGTAAACTTTTGATTAAGCACTTAGTCAAAACTATTTATTTAAATTATTATTAAACTCTTCACGATAAGATTCAATTTTATTTTTTAACCATTTTTCAGGAACACCCTCTTTTAGTCTTTCATAAATTTCTGAATTAGATAAACCATCTTTCATGTAAATTTGAATTCTATGTCTAGCGGTAGAAGCAGGTATTCTTCTGTTTCTTGTTTTTTCAGATAAACCATCATTTTGTTGAGATTCTAAATGCCTAATTCGCCTATCAATTCCTCTTACAGAATAAAGAACTTCGCTTAATAAGTCGTCTTTTGGTATTTCTTCTTTTATTTCTTCTTCTGGTGTTTCTTTAATAATTTGTTTAAAATCCTTTTCAAATTGAGGCCAATAAGTTTCAAAAACATCTAATAGAATTTCGTCTTTTAACCCATTTTCCTCTAAACCACTATTGATACTTCTTAACAACATATACACACTGTCTTTGTCAGGTGTTGTATGATTAAATTGTGCTAATGGGTCTTTAACATCTTTTGGTTTTAAATCTATTAAAAATGTAAAAACTTTATTTGAAGATAATCCTTTAGCTAATGCACCTGATTCAAATAGAATCCAAGGCTTATCCTTATTTGATTTTGTTAAACAAACTATTCCATTTTCAGTATTTGCAAGTTGATTAGATATTTCAGAAAACCATAATGAACCTCTATCAATATCTCTACTCGATAACCAAGGGTCAACGGCTTGAATAACACATTGTATCCATCTGTCTAATAGTTTTGCTGTTTTATGGCTTCTTTGTCCTGACCAACTAATAAATACTTTCATTTGTTTCTTTTTAATTGTAGCTAACTACTTATAAGAATAGTGTTGTTGCTTTTATCCAGAGAAATAAAAGGAATAACACAACTTTTAGTAGTTGTTTAGCGTTTAGTTAGACACTAAACTTAAAAAGAAAATAAGAGCTAGCATTGGGGATATCCGCAGTTTTTTATGTGGTTTTCCGCAGTAGTAGTTTAACCCGTTCATTATGAGTATGAATAGGGTAGTAGTAAATCAGTAAAAAAGTGAAAAAAATGTTCCTTTTGGGTGTGTAGTTTAGTTTTTAAACAAAAAACCTAAGCCCAAACGGCTTAAAAATTTCTTTTCGAAAGCCCAAAAGAATTTAAATTGCCCAAATAGCCAACCAACAATAGGTAAAGTAGCTTGGTAAATAGGAAAAATAAGCAAAATACGTAGTGGCCAATACAACCATGGCGATATGGTTTCGGTAGAAAGACCAAAATAAGCAGTAATAGGCTTAGCAACCCAAGCAGCAAACGAACCGTTTATAGAAAAAACGATTAATACAGCAATTACATCCCAAGTGGTTTTTAAACCCCAACGTTGTTTTAATTTTTCCATGGGCGCAAAAGTAATTAAAAGAAAAAGGGCAAACAAATGTTTACCCTTTTTGATAGTATATATGTGTACTATTTATTTTTTTCCAAAAATACCACCTAGTAAGCCACCACCAGATTTTTGTTGGCTACCGCCACCTCCTAAAACCATACCAGCAACATCATCGATAATACTACCGTCTCCGTCAGCATCTAAAATTTTCTCTAAGAAATTTTGCTCTTCTTTGGCAGAGTTACCACCTAATAAACCATCTAGCATTCCTCCTAAATCACCAGAGTTACTAACATTGCTCTGACGAGTTTGTTTTCCTAAAACTCCCATTAATATTGGAGTTGCTACCTTTAATATATTTGCAACAGATCCTGTATCCATACCAGCTCTTTGACCAATAACTTGCTCAACTCCTTGTTGTTTATTCCCTAATACATGACCTAAAATTTTACCTCCATCTTGTATAACATTATCGTCAACTCCACCACCAAATAAACCACCTAGGTTGTCTAAAATACCACCATCGTGTTTTTTTAATGCTCCCATTAATCCTTCAGCACCTTCTGGTGTAGAAGCATTACGTTGCATTGCTTTCATTAATACTGGTAAAGCCATAGCTAAAACACTACTTGTTTTTCCAGCATCCTGTCCTGTAGATCCTGCTACTCCAGAGATAACTGCTTTTCCTAAGTCTCCACCTAATAAGTCTAAAATTCCTGCCATTTTTTTTGTTTTAATAAGATTAGTAATTAGTTCTCAATAATGAGACACAAGTTACGTATTTATGGTCACATTTTTTTAAATATTTCTTTTTACCTTACCACCTTTTAAAAAACTAAATCGATTAGATGAAAAAAATAGCACTACACTGGCAAATTTTAATTGGAATGCTTTTAGGTATCCTTTTTGGGTTTTTAGCATTGCAATTTGGCTGGAATAATTTTATTACAGATTGGATTAAACCACTAGGTACCATTTTTGTAAAATTATTAAAGTTAATAGCAGTACCATTAATTATAGCTTCGTTAATTAAAGGAATTTCTGATTTACAAGATATTTCGAAGTTTAAAAACATTGGGGTAAGAACCATGTTAATTTATATTGGTACTACTGTAATTGCAATTAGTATTGGTTTAGTGTTAGTAAATGTAATTCAACCAGGTGATGGTATTTCGCAAGCTACGGTAGATAAGTTAACAAACACCTATGCAAACAGTTCTAGCATAACAGCTAAGATTACTGAAGCGGGTAAACAACAAAGTAGTGGACCATTACAGTTTGTGGTAGATATGGTACCAGACAATGCTATTAGTGCGATGAGTAACAATAAAGCAATGTTACAAGTAATTTTCTTTACTATTTTCTTAGGAATATCAATGTTATTAATAGGAGAGAAGAAAGCAAAACCATTAAAGAAGTTTTTTGACTCTTTAAATGATGCTATTTTAAAAATGGTTGATTTAATAATGTTGGTTTCTCCTTACGCAGTATTTGCTTTATTAGCAAATGTGGTAGTTACTTCTGGAGATCCAGATATACTATTAGCCTTATTAAAATACGCAGGAGTAGTTGTATTAGGATTGCTATTGATGATTGTTTTTTATTCAATTTTAGTAAGTGTATACACAAAGAAAAACCCGTTCTGGTTTTTAAAGCAATTAAGTCCAGCGCAACTATTAGCTTTTTCAACAAGTAGTAGTGCAGCAACGTTACCTGTAACTATGGAGCGCGTAGAGGAGCATATTGGAGTAGATAAAGAAGTATCGAGTTTTGTATTACCAGTTGGTGCCACTATTAATATGGATGGTACAAGTTTATATCAAGCAGTAGCAGCGGTATTTGTGATGCAAGTATTATGGCCAGAAGGCTTAGGGTTTGCAAACCAAATGTCTATCGTATTAACGGCGTTGTTAGCGTCTATTGGTTCTGCGGCAGTACCAGGAGCAGGAATGGTAATGTTGGTAATTGTATTAGAATCTATTGGTTTTCCAAAAGATTTATATCCAGTAGCCTTAGCATTAATTTTTGCGGTTGATAGACCTTTAGATATGTTACGTACTACAATTAATGTAACAGGTGATGCTACAGTATCTATGATTGTTGCAAAATCGGTAGGGAAATTAGGGAAGCCTAATGTTAAAAACTGGGACGATAACTACGATGAAGTAAAATAATATTTCGTTTTTAAATATTAAAAAAAACAGTATTTTTATGAGCATCAATTTATATGTAAATTGATGCTTTTTTAGTCAATTCAATTAACCTTATTTTATTATAAATATGAACGTTTGTTTTTTAATGTATCCTTGGGAGAATATTAAATCTCCAGAAAATGATACTTCTTTAACGTTAATCCATGAATGCGTAAAAAGAGGACATGGTGTTGCTATTTGTACACCATCTAACCTTACAATTCGTAATAGTGTTACCAATGCTTTTTGTACTATTTTAAATAGAGCTGATAAAGTATCAAATAACATTAAATCTTTTTACAAAAACACTACGACAAGAGAAGAAATGTTACCATTGGCAGGTTTTGATGCAATTTTTATGCGTGCAGAACCACCTTTAGATCCGATTATGCTAAATTTTTTAGATTCGGTAAAAGATGATGTCGTTATTATAAATTCTGTTCAAGGAATGCGTGAAGCGAATAATAAATTGTATACCGCAGTTTTTGATGACCCTAACAACGAGATTATTCCGGTAACTCACGTGTCAAAAAATAAAGATTACTTGATTAAAATGATTCAAGAATCTAATTCAGATAAAATGATTTTAAAGCCATTAAATGGTTTTGGAGGTTCGGGAGTAATTTTAATTGAAAAATCGGCAATGGGTAATATTAACTCACTATTAGATTTTTATATCAATAAAAGTGATGGTTCTTCCGATTATGTAATTTTACAAGAATATATAAAAGGGGCTGAAAAGGGGGATGTAAGAATTTTGTTATTAAACGGAGTTCCTATTGGAGCAATGAAGCGTATTCCTGGAGAGAAAGATCATCGATCTAATGTTTCAGCTGGTGGTACTATTGCAAAACATAAGTTAACTGCTGAAGAAAAGTTATTATGTAAAAAAATTGGACCGAAACTAGTAAAAGACGGATTGTTTTTTGTGGGTATTGATGTTATTGGCGGTAAGTTAGTAGAGGTAAATGTAATGAGTCCAGGAGGTATTACATATATAAATAAAGTGGCGAAAGTAAAGCTACAAGAAAAAGTAATCGACTTTTTAGAAAGTAAAGTTTTAGAAAGAAATGCTGCATTTAGAAGAATGACAGATTTAAAACGAAGAGTTGATGAAGCTTAGTATTACTAATCCATTGGTTTCTGCTAATTGGTTATCTGAAAATTTGAATGCAAAAAATTTAATTGTTTTAGATGCAACAATAACTAAAGTAGGAGCCCAAAAAGATATTAAAAAAGAAAAGCAGCAAATTACAAATGCTGTTTTCTTTGATTTAAAAAACGTTTTTTTAGATAAAGAAGGAGAGTTTCCGAATACAATTCCTGCTGCTAACTATTTTGAAGAAGAGGTTCAGAAATTAGGAATTAATGAAGATAGCTGTATTGTTGTTTACGACGATTTAGGAGTGTATTCATCAGCTAGAGTTTGGTGGTTGTTTAAAACTTTTGGTTTTGATAATATTGCTGTTTTAAATGGAGGTTTTCCAGCATGGATTCAATCAGGTTATTTAACAGAAATACCAAAAGAAAGAAACCTAAAACTTGGTAACTTTAAAGCCAATTATCAATCAGAAAAAGTAAGTAATACAGAAGAAGTACTAGAAGCTTCGATGAACAATAATTGTATTTTAGATGCACGATCAGAAGGACGTTTTTATGCAACAGCACCAGAACCTAGAGCAGATTTAAAGGGAGGTCATATTCCGAATTCTAAAAGTTTGCCATATTCCGCTTTACAAACTGATGGGAAAATGAAATCAGTAAAAGAGCTACAAGAGTTGTTTTTTAAATTGAATCCGAATAAAGAAGCAATGATTTTTTCTTGCGGATCTGGTATTACCGCTTGCATTTTAGCTTTAGGTAACGAAGCAGCAGGAAATACAAATTATAAAGTATATGATGGTTCATGGACAGCATGGGCTAGTAATTTAGAAAACCCAATTGAAAAATAAATGAATTTAGATTGGACCAAAAGAGAGTTTGAAGTATACGTATTGTTATACGCAGCTCATTGTAATCATCTAGAAACAGATGAAGAGAGAAAATATATTCTTTCTAAAGTAGATGAGGCAACTTTTAACAAAATGCATACCGAGATTGTTGTTGAAAGTGAACATCAAAATATCGAGAAAATTCAGCAGTACTTAAATGAAAACAAATACTCTTTTGAAGATAGAAAAGAATTGCTAAATGATATTAAAGAAGTTTTCTTTGCCGATGGTACTGTAGATGCTATTGAAAGAAAAGTATTTGTTTTATTACAGAAAATTTTAAATTAATCATGTTAAAGCTTTCAGTAGAAGAAATTATTCAGAAAATTAATAATGAAGCAATTTTTGAAGCAGTTTCAAACGATTATTCTTTTACGTTAAAAATTGATGAATATGTACCCTATGTATGCGGTGCAGTACATGATGGACATCAGTTTAGAAAAGAATTGTGGGATAATTGCTTGCATACCGAATACGATCGTTGGTACGAAGAAGATCCAGCTACCAAAGCGATGGTACAATCGCATCCAATAGTAATTGCAGGAACAGACTCTAGGTTTGAATATGATTTAAATAGAGGTCCAGAAACTGCAATTTATACCGATGCTTGGGGTAAGCAACTATGGCGAAACCCATTGCCAGAAGAAATGCGTCAAAAAAGTTTAAATAAACACACTAATTTTTATAAAGTGGTACATGCTTTAATTTCAAAAATTGAAGAGAAATTTACTACTTGTGTTGTATATGACATGCATTCTTATAATTGGAAACGTTGGGAAAGAGAAGTACCTACTTGGAATTTAGGAACATCGAATGTAGATAGTAATCGATATGGTAGCGAGATTGAATCGTGGAGAAGTATTTTAGAAAAAATGCCCTTACCAAATGGTATAAAATCTACTTCAAAAATTAATGATACTTTTCAAGGAAACGGATATTTCTTAAAATACATTACTCAAAATTTTAAGAATACCTTGGTTTTAGCAACCGAAATAGCAAAGGTGTATTGCGATGAATTAAATCAAATAATGTACCCAGAAGTAGTTGCTGCTGTAGAAAGTTATTTAAAAGTTGAATTAAAAAAACACGCAGATACATTTTATAAAACACATAAATTGTAAATTTGTGCCTCTTACTTTGTAAATGAATTATGATGAATGATACCAATGTAGTAATTAACACTCTTTATACTATTGATGAACAAATTGATAAGCTTGTAAAAAAAATTGAGCTTTTAAGTTATGTGAACCCAATAAATATTGAAGAGCAAAAAGAACTTTTTTTTGCATCAAAATATACAATCAATCCAGTTTTTAAATATCCAACTCGCGATTTTGACAAATTTAAATTACATAGAGAGTTTTTCACTTTAAAGTTAGAGTTAATCGAAGATGAAAAGATTCGAAGTTTATACGAAGAGATAATTTATTCTTACTCAGGATTAATTCAGTGTATAGAAACGATAGGTGAAGAAAAAAAGTTTTATTACAATAGTTTACGATCGTTTGGTACACCAACCGAACAAGATGTAGAAAATGCAAAATTCATTTTACATTTTGAAACCGAAGATGAATCTGATGTTGCCTTTCAGCCGAAGTATTCTACCAAAGAAGCAACCTCTATTTTTAAAGAGTATGCCAATCAATATGATTTTACTTTTAGCATAAAAGAATCTTCTACTATGGGGGCTATTGCGATGGTGTTGAATAATATCCAAACATTAGTATTGAATAGTAATCATACATTTTCTGAAAACGAAATGGCAATTTTAACCAATCACGAAATTGGAGTTCACATGGTAACTACAATGAATGGTTTATTGCATCCGCTTAAAATATTTTCTCATGGATTTCCTAATAATGTAGAAACACAAGAAGGGTTAGCCGTTTTTAGTGAGTATATGTCTGGTAATTTAACCATTAAAAGGTTAAAAGAATTGGCATATAGAGTAATTGCTGTTGATAGTTTAGCAAAGGGTTATACATTTTCTAAAACATTTAGATTATTACATAATACGTACGATTTAGAACGTGAGCAAGCATTTTATATAAGTACTAGAGTTCATAGAGGTGGCGGGTTTACAAAAGACTATTTATACTTAACGGGTTTAAAGAAAATTTACGATTATTTTCAATCTGGAAAAGATATAAGTCTATTACTAACAGGAAAAGTTTCTTTAGAGTTTATTGATGATATTAAATATTTAATTAAAAATAAATATGCAGTAAACTCAAAACATATAACGGATGCTTATGCTGCAAACTCTAATAAAAATAAAACTATAGATTTTATTCTGGAAAATTTAAAGTAAAATAAAAGGCTCGCAAAATTCGAGCCTTTTATTTATATCAGTTTTTTTACTTCTTGTTTTAAATAAGCAATAGATGTTTGAATCGGATTTTCACTTTGAGAATAATCAATCAATACATTTTCTCGTAAGTCTTTTGCGGTTTCGGCAGTTTCAGCAACTTTTCTAAGTTTTGCTATTATCGAAAGTTTCGCAGCCAAAACAGCTTTCCAGCTATCTTCAGAAATGTATAATTGTTGTACCAAATTATGTTCAAATTCTTGTTCTATATTTCCAATTAAGAGTTGTAAATAACTATTAGTATCGGTTCCAATAGGGTTTACTCTTAATAATAATTTTGTAGGGTTTATACGTTCACAAAATAATAACATACGTTCGTAAGCCTGAAGTTTTACTGGCAAGCTCTCACGTTTTTTATCAACTAAAGCGTTAAATTTTTTCTCGTTATTATCTTGTTCTATAAATCTGCTTAATATTAAATAAGCAACTCCACCAGTTATTAAAGCTGGTAATGCGTATGCGAATCCTTCAATAATTTTATCTTCCATAATGCGAATATACAAGTCCTGTTAAAATTGCCAATCCAAAACTTAATAAAGTTCCGATAAGCACGTATTCTGTTAATTTTCTATCTTTTGATGCGGTTAAATCTCCAAATCTAAAAATTGATTTTGCTGCGAGTAAAAAACCAACTCCAGCCCATTGATTAATGGCTATAAATACAAATATTAATAAGCGTTCTAAAAAACCAATATATTTACCAGCGTTGGCTAAAGATTGCTCTTCCGATTTTTTTTCTTTTGCGGGATTCCACTTAGAAATAATCGTATTTATAATAATTGAAGAAGTGTAAGTAACAAAGATTAAGCAAGCGATTAAAAGTAAGTTCTGTTGATTTAGGATCTCAGAAAAACTAAATATAGCTGATTCATATAATAAGAATGCAAATCCTATGAAAAGTAAATGCAAAGCTTGATCTACAAAAAATAAAATTCGTTTTGTTTTCTTTTTTTGAAGATATATTTTTCCTAAATCAATAAGAAAGTGTGAGCTAATTATTAAGAAGATACCACTAATATATTTTGTGTTAAATTCTAATAAGATTAATAGTAGCAATAGATGAACACCTATGTGTGCGTATAGTTTTAAAGATTTTATTTTTTTCTTTTCTCGGTCTTTCACCCAGCTTTTAGGTTGAAAAACAAAATCGCCTAATAAATGTGCTATGAGTAGTTTTAGAAATAAAATCATGAGTCTGCAATTTTTTGTTCCATAACCTGTCTGTATCTTTTCTCCAATTTCATAATTTCATCAAAACCAGCTCTTTTTTTACGTTCACTGGCGCTACTTTCCGAAATATCTAATTTTTTAGCAATCACTTTTTGGGTAGCTTTTGGTGTTTTTAAGTACATTTTTACATATTCAGCAGAGTTTACAGTCCAATTATCCATAATAAGTAAAGCTAGACTAAATGAAACATTAAATTCATCATTAACATTACTCCAAGGGGTTTTAATTGCTAGGTTTTGCTTTTTTAATAAATGATCAAAAGCAAAGCCAGAGTTTACAAAAGCTTCTCCATTGGCTTCGGTAATGTTTTTTGCATTAAAATTCTTTTCTCCAATACCAATTGCTAAACGGATATCCAATCCTTTTATTTTTTTAATAGCAGTTTTTAGTACGATAGTAAAAAGAAAAGCATCAGAAACGTTCTCAATTTCTATCTGAAAACTATCGCCACGAAAAATTTCCCATGTCTTAGGAGAGTTACCAACAGTCTCAAAAATTTCCTTTAAAATAGAGAGCCATTCTGAGCTTAGTGCTTTTCTTGAGTTAATAATATCACCAGTTATAATGCTTGTCATTATATAGAGTTTAATATACTACCTCAGTGTAAATACACAAGGTATTAGTTAGAACCAAATTTTTGTTTTCGAGCAAATTTTTGAGTATTTAAATCTCGATTATCGAGTAAATGTAGTTTTTCTAATTCATTTTTCAAAATAATTCGGGTTTTAAAACGAATTATGTATTTTTCGGGTTTTAAGGCGAATTTTGGTTTATTTGGGTTTTAGGGCGAATTTATTGAAAAGAAAATAGTGAATAAAAACTAACAAATAATCTTTACAAAACCTAAAAGAATGGTTAAATTTCCGTTTTTAAAATTCTTTCAATTTTTTTCATTTGAATACTTATTTAAAGCAACTTAACGAACCACAGAGGGCAGCTGTTTTGCAAAAAGACGGTCCTATGATTATTATTGCAGGAGCAGGATCTGGTAAAACAAGAGTTTTAACCTATCGTATTGCTCATTTAATGCAACAAGGAGTCGATTCATTTAACATCTTATCGCTAACCTTTACTAACAAAGCGGCTCGTGAAATGAAAGAGCGTATTGCTGGAGTAGTAGGACATAGTGAAGCAAAGAATTTATGGATGGGAACTTTTCACTCTGTTTTTGCACGTATTTTACGTTCGGAAGCAGATCGTTTAGGATATCCATCTAACTTTACAATTTACGATACACAAGATTCAGTTCGCTTGATAACAGCGATTATCAAAGAAATGAATTTAGATAAAGATCGTTACAAGCCAAAGCAGATTTTAAGCCGAATATCTTCGTTTAAAAATAGTTTGATAACGGTCCGTGCGTATTTTAATAATTCAGATTTACAACAAGCAGACTTAGAAGCTAGCCGACCAAGAGTTGGAGACATTTATAAAGCTTATGTAGAAAGGTGTTTTAAATCTGGAGCGATGGATTTTGATGATTTATTGTTAAGAACGAATGAGCTGTTAACACGTTTTCCAGATGTGTTGGCAAAATATCAAGATCGTTTTAGATATATAATGGTTGATGAGTACCAAGATACCAATCATTCGCAATATTTAATTGTAAGAGCTTTAGCAGATCGTTTTCAAAATATTTGCGTGGTAGGTGATGATTCACAAAGTATTTATAGTTTCCGTGGGGCAAACATTAATAATATCTTAAATTTTCAAAAAGATTATCCAGATGTTAAAACCTTTAAATTAGAGCAAAACTACCGATCTACAAGTAATATTGTTGAGGCTGCAAATAGTGTAATTGATAAAAATAAAACTAAGTTAGATAAAGAAGTTTGGACTGCAAACGATGCTGGAGAGAGCATTAAAATAATGCGCACAATTTCTGATGGAGAAGAAGGTCGTTTTGTAGCACAATCTATTTGGGAAAATCAAATGAATCATCAATTAACAAATGATTCTTTTGCAATCTTATATCGTACCAATGCCCAGTCGAGAGCAATGGAGGATGCGTTGCGTAAAAAAGATATTAAATATAAAATATATGGAGGAATCTCTTTTTATCAACGTAAAGAAATTAAAGATTTACTATCGTATTTACGCATGTTAATCAATCCGAATGATGAAGAAGCGTTAAAAAGAATTATCAATTATCCAGCACGTGGAATTGGCGCAACTACGATTGATAAATTAGCAATTGCGGCAAATCATTATAACAAATCAATTTTTGAGATTTTATTAAATTTAGATAAAGTTGATTTAAAAATAAATTCAGGAACAAAAACAAAATTAGAGAATTTTGTCCGTATGATTCAACGTTTTCAAATAGAAGCAAAAACAAAGAATGCTTTTGAAATTGCTGATTTGGTAGTGAAGAATACCCAACTGGTTAAAGATTTACAAAAAGACGGAACACCAGAAGGAGTTAATAAAGTTGAGAACGTTCAAGAATTATTAAATGGGATAAAAGACTTTATTACAGATAAAATTGAAACGGGTGAAGATTCATCTTTAGCTGTCTTTTTAGAAGACGTTGCCTTAGCAACAGATTTTGATAGCGAGAAAGACGATACACCAAGAGTTTCGTTAATGACGATTCACTTATCTAAGGGATTAGAATATCCGTATGTGTATATTGTTGGTTTAGAAGAAAGTTTATTCCCTTCTGCTATGAGTATGAATACACGTAGTGAGCTAGAAGAAGAACGTCGATTATTTTATGTAGCTTTAACAAGAGCAGAAAAAGTAGCATATTTAACCTATGCACAAACACGTTATCGTTGGGGTAAATTAACCGACGGAGAACCAAGTAGATTTTTAGAAGAGATTGACGAGAAGTATGTAGAACATTTAGCTCCAAAAGCACCAGAACCATATACAAATCGATTTATTGACGCAAGTTTATTTGACGATTCTCCTAAAAGAATTCGTTTTCAAAAACCAATTCAGAAAAAAAGACAAGAGTTTTTAGCTAAGAAAGCAAAACCAGCTGTGGTGCCACCAAAGGGTAAAATGAAAAAAGTTTCTGAAGTAAGCGCAAAAGCTAATTTATTTGACGGAGAAATTGTTGTTGGTAATTTTGTAGAGCATAATCGCTTCGGAACAGGAGAAGTAATCGCTTTAGAAGGAAAAGGACCCAATAAAAAAGCTGAAATAAAGTTTAGTACTGTGGGGAAGAAGAAATTATTATTACAATTCGCAAAATTAAAGGTAATCGGATAACTAATCCATAATAATTACTTAATTTGCATAGATAAATTATAGAGAAATGACGTTTGATTTAGAATACAATTCAGAAAGGTCTACATTAATAATACCTGAATATGGAAGACATATCCAGAAATTAGTAAATCACTGTATTGCTTTAGAGAGTAAAGAAGAAAGAAATACAATGGCGAAAGCTATCATAGATGTAATGGGGAATTTACAACCTCATTTACGTGATGTGCCAGATTTTAAGCATAAATTATGGGATCAGTTACATATCATGGCTGATTTTAAATTAGATGTTGATTCGAAATACGAAGTACCTTCTAAAGAAGAGTTAAGAGAGAAGCCAGAAAAAATGGATTATCCAAAGTCGGCTTCAAGATATCGTTATTATGGTAATAATATTCAAACCATGATCGATATTGCTTTAACTTGGGAGGAAGGAGATAAGAGAGAGGCACTGGTATTTACCATAGCGAATCACATGAAAAAATGTTACCTAAACTGGAATAAAGATACTGTTGATGATACAGTTATTTTTAAGCATTTATATGATTTGTCTAGCGGAAAAATTGATTTAAGAGAGTCAGAAGAAAAGCTATCTGAAAGTAAAAATTTACTAAGAAAGCGTAACAATCAAGGTAAAGGACATCATAAAAATAACCAGAAAGGAAAAAATAACTACAGTAATAACAAATACAGAAAAAAATAAATGGCATCATTTAAAATAGAAGGAGGTCACAAATTAAACGGAACTATTACGCCTCAAGGAGCTAAAAATGAAGTGTTGCAAATTTTATGCGCAGTATTGTTAACTCCTGAAAGAGTTGTAGTGAATAACGTTCCTGATATTATTGATGTTAATAAACTGATTTTCATTTTAGGAGAGTTAGGAGTTAAAGTAGAAAAACTAGGAAGTAATTCGTATGCTTTTCAAGCAGATGCAGTTAATCTTGAATATTTAGAGTCTGCTGAATTTAAAAGAGATGGAAGCTCGTTAAGAGGTTCTATTATGATTGTTGGTCCTTTATTAGCTCGTTTTGGAAGAGGGTATATTCCACGCCCAGGTGGTGACAAAATTGGTCGTCGTCGTTTGGATACGCACTTCGAAGGATTTATTCGTTTAGGAGCTAAATTCCGTTATAACAGAGAAGAATATTTCTACGGAGTAGAAACCGAGAATGGTTTAGTAGGTACTGATATGTTATTAGACGAAGCTTCGGTAACAGGTACAGCAAATATTTTAATGGCTGCTGTATTGGCTAAAGGAACTACAACAATTTATAATGCTGCTTGTGAGCCTTATATTCAACAATTATCAAAAATGTTGAATTCTATGGGAGCTAAAATCTCAGGAGTAGGTTCAAATTTATTAGTTATTGAAGGAGTTGAATCTTTAGGAGGATGTGAACACAGAGTATTACCAGATATGATTGAAATAGGATCATGGATAGGTATGGCAGCAATGACGCGTTCTGAATTAACGATTAAAAATGTTAGCTGGAAAGATCTAGGGCAAATTCCTGATGTATTTAGAAAATTAGGAATTAAACTAGAGAAGAAAGGAGATGATATATACATTCCTGAACAAGAAAGTTATGAGATTCAAAATTATATTGATGGATCTGTATTAACAGTTGCCGATGCACCTTGGCCAGGGTTTACACCAGATTTATTAAGTATTGTGTTAGTAGTAGCTACACAAGCAAAAGGAACGGTGTTAATCCATCAAAAGATGTTTGAAAGCCGTTTGTTCTTTGTCGATAAATTAATCGATATGGGAGCTAAAGTAATTTTATGTGATCCGCATAGAGCTACCGTAATTGGTCATGATTTTAAATCACAACTAAAAGCAACTAAAATGACTTCACCAGATATTAGAGCTGGTATTTCATTATTAATTGCAGCTTTATCAGCAAAAGGAACTTCAATAATTAATAATATAGAACAGATTGATAGAGGTTATGAGAATATTGAAGCTCGTTTAAAATCTATCGGAGCTAAGATTGAAAGAATAAACGATTAGAAAATAGATTTCAAACTAAAATAAAAAAATCGTGTCAACATGACACGATTTTTTTATTGGCAATATTATTGATAAAAGTATGCTGAAGAATTTAAAGAAACGATTTACAATGAGTAAAGATCAATATACAAAAGAAGACGAGCTAAAAGATGCTTTAAAAGCTGAGGAGTTTGAAGCAAATAAAGAAGAAACTCAAGAAAATGAAGAGGTTGAGGTAAAAGAAGAACCAACTACAGAAGAGTTAATTCAGGCAGAAAAAGATAAATATTTACGTTTATTTGCAGAGTTCGAAAACTATAAAAAGCGTACTACAAAAGAGCGTATCGAACTTTTTAAAACTGCTGGACAAGAAGTAATGACAGTTTTACTGCCAATTTTAGACGATTTTGAGCGTGCTTTGACACATATTGAAGATGATAAAGAGGCAGAAGAATTACGTAAAGGTGTATTATTAATTTATCAAAAAATGGTAAAAACATTAGAGCAGAAAGGTTTAACTGCAATTGAAGTTAAACCAGGAGATGTTTTTGACGCAGAAATACACCAAGCAATTACTCAAATACCAGCACCTTCAGATGATTTAAAAGGTAAGGTGATTGATTGTGTAGAGAAAGGATACAAGTTAGGAGATAAAATTATTCGCCACCCAAAAGTGGTGGTAGGACAAGCATAAAAACGTCATTACGAGAAGGAACGACGAAGTAATCTCTTTAATATTACTTCATCACGTTTATAATGACAGAATAAAGTTAGAATGGCAAAACAAGATTATTACGAAGTATTAGGTATTTCAAAATCGGCATCACAAGCTGAAATTAAAAAGGCATATCGTAAAATGGCGATAAAGTATCATCCAGATAAAAATCCTGATGATAAAAATGCTGAAGAAAAATTCAAGCTATGTGCTGAAGCATATGAAGTATTGAGTGATGATAATAAAAAAGCACGTTACGATCAGTATGGTCATGCAGCCTTCGATGGCCCACAAGGAGGTGGAGGCTTCGGAGGAGGCGGTATGAATATGGATGACATATTCAGCCAGTTTGGAGATATCTTCGGTGGTGGTTTCGGAGGCTTCGGTGGAGGCGGAGGTCAACGACAAGCCAGAGTTAAAGGAAGTAATTTACGTATTCGTGTAAAACTTACTTTAGAAGAAATTGCAAATGGTGTTGAGAAGAAAGTAAAAGTTCGTCGTAAAGTTCAGGCAGAAGGAGTTACTTATAAAACGTGTACTACTTGTAATGGTTCTGGTCAGCAAATGAGAGTTACCAATACGATTTTAGGTAGAATGCAAACAGCAACTACTTGTGGTACTTGTCACGGAGCAGGAGAAATGATTGGTAGTAAACCAAACGGATCTGATGCTCAAGGTTTAGTAGTTAAAGAAGAAACAGTTTCTATTAATATTCCTGAAGGAGTTACTGAAGGCGTGCAATTAAAAGTAGGAGGTAAAGGAAATGAAGCACCTGGTAAGAATTCTATTTCTGGTGATTTATTAGTATTGATTGAAGAGATTCAGCACGATACTTTAAAAAGAGAAGGAAGTAATATTCACTACGATTTATACGTTAATTTCTCTGAAGCTGTTTTAGGAACTTCAAAAGAAGTAGAAACAGTAACAGGAAAAGTTAAAATTAAAATTGAAGCAGGTACACAATCTGGTAAAATTTTAAGATTAAAAGGAAAAGGATTGCCAAGTATCGAAAGATATGGTAATGGAGATTTTCTAATTCATATAAATGTTTGGACACCTCAAGAGTTGACAAAAGAGCAACGAAAATTCTTCGAGCAAATGCAAGAAGATGAGAACTTTAGCCCGAATCCTCAAAAATCTGATAAGTCATTTTTTGAGAAAGTTAAAGACATGTTTTCTTAAAAATGAATATAAAATCTCAATCTTTTTTAGATTGAGGTTTCTTTTTAAGGAAAAAAATACATTTTTTATGTTAATTTTTTTTAAAAGCTTTGTTGGTATTAAAAAACATTACTATATTTGTAGTGTCTAGGAGATATCCTAGGCACTTTTTCTTTTTCATAGCAATTTTCCCACTCAATTTATTGAGTGGGTTTTTTCTTTTAATATAGAAGCTAGTTTCTAAATAAACATAGTAATTTAGCTATTACAAAAATTTAAAGCAGACCTATCTTATCGACTTGTGTTTAGTACAAGTAGGAAAGTCTGGACACCATAGAGTAGCATAGCGGATAACATCCGTCCGGTGTAAACCGAGGACAAGTGCAACAGAAAGTATGTACAGGTAATGCTGTAGTGAAACCAGGTAAACTCTATGCGGTGCAATGCCATGTATATTAGAACTTGAGTGTAACTCGCACGATTCTAAAGGGTAGGCAGATTGATTTTACGAGTAATTGTAAAACTAGATAAATGATAAGAGCCTCATTTTTTTGAGGAACAGAATCCAGCTTACTGGTCTGCTTTTTTTCCTATTTAGAATCATTATAGGGTTTTTTTTGAACTTCTTGAAAAATGCTAATTATCATATTCGTAATTTTTGATTCACTTTAGTATTCTTTTTTTAGGATATTTTTAAAAATAGATATTTGTAGTTGATAATTCTTGCTGTTTTGCTGTTTTTGTTAGTTATTTTTTAATTTGAAGCTAAAAACGTACTTTTGTGAAGCTTTAAAATTAACACAATATATTATAGATCATGTAGCTTTTAATATTGATAGATTTCTATTCTAAGATATTAATAAGTCGTTTTATAATTATAAAATAAACCTTTTATGAATACATACTTAGATTATCTTAAGGAGATTGAAGAAAGAAAAGAGCAAGGATTACATCCTAAGCCAATTGATGGAAGTGAATTATTATCAAATATCATCTCACAAATTAAAGATGTAAATAATGAGCACCGTAAAGAGTCTCTTAACTTTTTTATCTATAACGTTTTACCAGGTACAACAAGTGCAGCTGGTGTAAAAGCTAAATTTTTAAAAGAGATTATCATAGGAGAAGAAGTAGTAGTAGAAATTTCACCTGCATTTGCTTTTGAGCAATTATCTCATATGAAAGGAGGACCTTCAGTAGAGGTTTTACTAGACTTAGCTTTAGGCAATGATACAAAAATAGCTAATGAAGCTGCTAAAGTATTAAAAACACAAGTGTTTTTATATGAAGCAGATACAGATCGTTTAGAAGAAGCGTATAAAGCAGGTAATGTAATAGCTAAAGACTTAATAGAGAGTTATGCACAAGCAGAATTCTTTACGAAGTTACCAGAGATAGATGAAGAGATTGAAATTGTAACTTATGTTGCAGGTGTTGGAGATATTTCAACAGATTTATTATCTCCAGGTGCAGATGCACACTCTAGATCAGATCGTGAATTGCATGGACAATCTATGTTTGAGCATAATAAAGAAATGCAACAAGAGTTATTAGCTTTAAAAGCACAACACCCAAATAAACGTGTTATGTTAGTTGCTGAAAAAGGAACTATGGGAGTTGGTTCATCTAGAATGTCTGGTGTAAATAATGTAGCGTTATGGACAGGTATTCAAGCAAGTGAATATGTGCCATTTATTAATATAGCACCTGTAATTGCTGGTACTAATGGAATTGCACCTATATTTTTAACAACTGTAGGGGTAACTGGAGGAATCGGTTTAGACCTTAAAAACTGGGTAAAGCAAAAAGATGCTGAAGGTAATACAGTTGTTGATGAAGAAGGAGATCCGGTTTTAAAAGAAGAGTATTCTGTTGCTACAGGAACAGTACTTACTATAAACACAAAAGAAAAGAAGTTATATAATGGAGACACTTTCTTAAAAGATGTTTCTGCTGCATTTACTCCTCAAAAAATGGAGTTTATGAAAGCAGGTGGTTCTTATGCAGTAGTTTTCGGTAAAAAATTACAAACTTTTGCTTGTAAAGTTTTAGGAATAGAAGTACCTCAGGTTTACGCAGCTTCAAAAGAAATTTCTATAGAAGGACAAGGGTTAACTGCGGTTGAAAAAATCTTCAATAAAAACGCGGTAGGAAGTACTCCTGGTAAAACATTACATGCAGGATCTAATGTAAGAGTAGAAGTAAACATTGTAGGTTCTCAAGATACAACAGGTTTAATGACTTCTCAAGAATTAGAGATGATGGCTGCAACAGTTATTTCTCCAATTGTTGATACTGGTTATCAATCAGGATGTCATACAGCTTCTGTTTGGGATGATAAGTCAAAAGCAAACATTCCAAGATTAATGAAGTTTATGAATGACTTCGGATTAGTTACTGCACGTCACCCAGAAGGGAAATACCATGCGATGACGGATGTAATTCATAAAGTATTAAATGATATTGCAGTTGATGATTGGGATGTTATCATTGGAGGTGATTCTCATACTCGTATGGCAAAAGGAGTTGCTTTTGGAGCTGATTCAGGAACAGTTGCTTTAGCTTTAGCTACTGGTGAGGCTACGATGCCAATTCCAGAGTCTGTTAAAGTTACTTTTAAAGGAGAAATGAAACCATATATGGATTTCCGTGATGTGGTTCATGCTACACAAGAGCAAATGTTAACTCAATTTGAAGGAGAAAATGTTTTCCAAGGAAAAATCATCGAAGTACATATTGGTACTTTAACTTCAGACCAAGCATTTACATTTACAGATTGGACTGCTGAAATGAAAGCAAAAGCATCTATCTGTATTTCTGAAGAAGAAACATTAATTGAATCATTAGAAATCTCTAGAGATCGTATTCAAATTATGATTGATAAGGGGATGGATAACCCAAAACAAGATCTTAAAGGATTAGTAGATAAGGCTAACAATAGAATTCAAGAATTAAAGACAGGTACTAAGCCAGCTTTAAAGCCAGATGCAGATGCTAAGTATTATGCTGAAGTTATTATCGATTTAGATAAGATTGTTGAACCAATGATTGCTGATCCAGATGTTAATAATGAAGATCCATCTAAGCGTTATACACACGACAATATTCAACCATTGTCTTTCTATGGAGGAACTAAAAAAGTAGACTTAGGATTTGTAGGTTCTTGTATGGTACATAAAGGAGATATGCAAATTTTAGCACAGATGCTTAAAAACTTAGAAGCTCAAAAAGGAGAAGTAGAGTTTAAAGCACCTTTAGTTGTAGCTCCTCCTACATACAATATTGTAGATGAGTTAAAGGCTGAAGGAGATTGGGAAGTATTAGAAAAATATGCAGGATTTGTATTTGATGATAATGCTCCAAAAGCAGTTGCAAGAACTAAGTATGAAAATAAATTATATTTAGAGCGTCCAGGTTGTAGCTTATGTATGGGGAATCAAGAAAAAGCTGAGCCAGGAGATACTGTAATGGCAACATCAACTCGTTTATTCCAAGGAAGAGTAGTAAGAGATACTGATTCTAAAAAAGGAGAATCATTATTATCTTCTACACCAGTTGTTGTATTGTCTTGTATATTAGGAAGAACACCTACTATGGAAGAATATGAAACTGCAGTAGACGGTATTGTATTAACTAAGTTTAAACCATCACAAAAGCAATTAGTAATGTAATTATTACTATTCTTTTTGTAAAGTATATGAAAGTCCGAGTTATTAGCTCGGGCTTTTCTTTTAACCCTTATTTTAATCAATTTATCAGATACTTGTATTTACATTAATTATACTAGATTCAAGTTGATTACACCTTTTTTTGCTAACTTTAGAGGTATAATACAAACTGAATAAAATATGGCTTTTGATATTGAAATGATAAAAAATGTTTATAGTAAGTTCGAATCGCGAATAAAAGCAGTAAAAAAACTTACAGGTAAACCACTAACCCTTGCAGAAAAGATTTTATACGCCCATTTATGGGATGGTAAAACTACTACAGCTTTTAAAAGAGGAGTAGATTATGTAGATTTTGCTCCCGACAGAATTGCTTGTCAGGATGCAACAGCGCAAATGGCTTTGTTACAATTTATGCAAGCGGGAAAAAAGAAAGTAGCAGTGCCAACCACAGTACATTGCGACCATTTAATTCAGGCTAAGGTAGGAGCCTCTACTGACTTGCAAGCAGCATTAAATAATTCAAATGAAGTATTTAGTTTCTTAGAATCGGTTTCAAATAAATACGGAATTGGTTTTTGGAAACCAGGAGCAGGAATTATTCATCAAGTAGTATTAGAAAATTATGCATTTCCAGGAGGAATGATGATAGGTACTGATTCTCATACAGTAAATGCTGGAGGACTTGGTATGGTTGCCATAGGAGTTGGAGGCGCAGATGCAGTAGATGTAATGGCAGGAATGCCTTGGGAATTGAAATTTCCAAAGTTAATAGGAGTTAAGTTAACGGGTAAATTGTCAGGTTGGACCGCTCCAAAAGATGTAATCTTAAAGGTTGCTGAAATTTTAACAGTTAAAGGAGGAACAGGAGCCATTGTAGAATATTTTGGTTCAGGTGCCATAGGAATGTCATGTACAGGTAAAGGAACTATTTGTAACATGGGAGCGGAAATAGGGGCTACTACTTCAACCTTTGGTTATGATGAATCTATGGAACGTTATTTAAGAGCTACTGATAGAGATGATGTAGCAGATGCAGCTAATGCTATAAAAGAACACTTAACAGGAGATGCTGAAGTATATGCAAATCCTGAGCAATATTTTGATCAAGTAATTGAAATTAATTTATCAGAATTAGGGCCTCTATTAAATGGACCTTTTACTCCGGATTTATCAACTGCAGCAGGTAGTGACATGACAGAGAAAGCCAATGCAAATGATTGGCCTTTAGAAGTAGAATGGGGGTTAATAGGTTCATGTACTAATTCTTCATATGAAGACTTGTCAAGAGCATCATCAATAGCTCAACAAGCCATTGACAAAGGTTTAAAAACAAAGGCAGAGTTTGGTATTAATCCAGGTTCAGAGCAAGTACGTTTTACAGCAGAAAGAGATGGAATTTTGGAAGCTTTTGAAAAATTAGACGCAAAAATATTTACCAACGCTTGTGGACCATGTATAGGACAATGGGGACGATATGAAGATCCTAAGAATGCTCCAAAAAATAGTATAGTACATTCATTTAATAGAAACTTTGCAAAAAGAGCAGATGGAAACCCAAATACACATGCTTTTGTGGCTTCACCAGAACTAACAGCGGCAATTGCTATTGCTGGACGCCTAGACTTTAATCCAATAACGGATAGTTTAATAAATGAAAATGGGGAAAAAGTAATGTTAGATGAGCCTACAGGATGGGAATTACCACCAAAAGGTTTTGAAGTAGATGATAATGGATATTTAGAACCAATAGAAGATGGAAGTGGAGTAGAGATAGTGGTTGATCCTAATTCAGAACGTTTAGAGCTGTTAACACCCTTTACGCCAATAGGAGATGAAATTAAAGGAGCAAAATTGTTAATTAAAGCTTTTGGAAAATGTACAACAGATCATATTTCTATGGCAGGACCTTGGTTACGCTATCGAGGGCATTTAGATAATATTTCCAACAACTGTTTAATTGGAGCAGTAAATGCATATAATAAGCAAACGAATTTTGTGAAAAGTCAGATTACTGGAGAGTATGATGCAGTACCAAAAACACAAAGAGCTTATAAGGCGGCGAATATTAAAACCATTGTAGTAGGAGATCATAATTATGGAGAGGGATCTTCTCGTGAGCATGCGGCAATGGAACCACGTCATTTAGGTGTTGTGGCAGTATTGGTAAAGTCATTTGCTAGAATTCATGAAACCAATCTTAAAAAACAAGGAATGTTAGGGTTGACTTTTGCCAATGAATCAGATTATGATTTAATACAAGAAGATGATACTTTTAATTTTTTAGATTTAAATGAGTTTACTCCAGGAAAACCATTAACAATAGAAGTTGTGCATATTGACGGCTCAAAGGATATAATAATAGCTAATCATACCTATAATCAAGGACAAATAGAATGGTATAATGAAGGTTCTGCTTTAAACTTAATTAAAAAACAAAACGCATAGTTTGAACGTTTTAGTGTATAAATTGTAGGGCTTCAGATATTTTTATCTGAAGCCTTTTTTTAGTTTCTTAAATTAAATATGTAAGTTTTAATTTATTGATCGACTTAATAAAAGTATAATCAAAAAATTTACATAATTATGAAAAGAGCACTTTTAAGCCTATTGGCAATTGCAATGATTTCATTTACTTCTTGTAGTGATGATGACGATACTCCATCAACATCAAACTTAACATTAAACATTAATGGTTTAGAAAATTTAGGAGCAACCGAGCAATATGAAGGTTGGATAATTGTAAATGACTTACCTGTTTCTACTGGTACATTTACAGTAGATGATTCAGGAACATTATCGCAAACATCCTTTTCTTTAGATGCGACTCAACTAGCTGCCGCAACTAAATTTGTGCTAAGTGTTGAACCTATTCCAGATACAGATGCAGCCCCTAGTGCTATTAAAATTTTAGCAGGTGATTTTTCAAATAATTCAGCGAGTGTAGATACTGGTATTATTACTGATTTTTCTACAATTGCTGGGAAATATGTTTTAACAACTCCATCTACAACTATAACTACAGATAATAATAAAGGAGTTTGGTTTTTAGACCCAGCAGCAGGAACTCCTTCTTTAATATTACCAACATTACCAGCAGGGTGGGTATATGAAGGATGGGCAGTTATTGATGGTAAACCAATTTCTTCAGGTAGATTTACTTCAGCGACAGGAGCAGATGAAGATAACAATCCATTTGCAGGAACTGACAATACAATGTTACCGGATTTTCCTGGAGAAGATTTTATTATGGGAACAGCTAACGGAGTAGATTTAGCAGCAGCAACTCATATTGCTAAAGTTGTTGTTTCGATTGAACCAGAGCCAGATAACAGTCCAAATCCGTTTTTATTAAAACCTTTGGTCGGAGCGGATTTAACTGCAAGTTCAGCAACAGCGCCAACATTACATGATTTAAGTGGTACATTACCAACAGGTACTGTAACTAGATAAATATAAAAATTCATATGACTTTCTAAATAACTTAGAAATTCAGATATTTGAACCGCCTAAAAAAAGGCGGTTTTTTTATGAAATATAGACAACTTACCAAAGAACAATTTGAAGGATTACACGAAGAGTTTGCTCGTTTTTTAGCTTCACAAAGCATTGATGCTAAAGAATGGAAAGAATTAAAAGAAGAAAAACCTCACGTGGCAGAAGAGGAGATGAATGTTTTTAGCGATGTAGTTTGGGATGATGTACTTACAAAAACTTCGTACTTAGAACATTTTTCATCTAAAGTTGTAAACTTATTTAAATGCGATGAAAAAGAAATGCATCGTATTGTAATTAATATAAATAAAGAGATTGATTTATTAACTCAAGAAGGTTTTGAATGGTTAATGAAAAACCCGAATGATGAAAGTATAGAGTTTTTAAGAGGGGCGAAACCTTATAAAGGTGAAAGAAATACAGAAATTTTTGATTTGATAGAAAAAGGAAGTAATATTTCTAAAGGAGAGATATTCGAATATTTTAATCGATTAACTTCTTAAGTAACTTCTCGGTTCCTGAACTCGCAACGTCTTTAATAATAGTTAAATTATTAAAGGCGTTTTTATTTACAGCTGGTTTTGGGTCTATAAAATAGATAGGAGTATTATTTTTAATGTAATCGATTAAACTAGCTGCTGGATATACTTGCATAGAAGTGCCTATAATTACTAAAATATCTGCTTTCATTGTAATTTTAATGGCTTTTTCAAGCATAGGAACATCTTCACCAAACCATACAATATGAGGGCGTAATTGAGAGTTTTGTTCGCAAGTATCTCCTAGAACAATATCAGAGTTTCTATTGTAAACTAAATATTCATGAGTAGTGCTTCTGGCTTTTAATAATTCTCCATGTAAGTGTAATACGTTATTACTACCAGCACGTTCATGTAAATCATCTACATTCTGTGTAATAATAGCCACATCAAAATACTTCTCTAAATCAACAAGATTGGTATGTGCTTTATTCGGACTTACAGTAAGTAATTGCCTTCTACGTTGATTGTAAAAATCAAGGACTAACTTTGGATTTGAATGGAATCCTTGAGGAGAAGCGACTTCATAAATATCATGCCCTTCCCATAAACCATCAGCATCTCTAAAAGTATTAATACCACTTTCTGCACTTATACCTGCACCTGTTAAAACAACTAACTTCTTTTTCATCTTTAAATAATAAAGCTTAAAAATAGTAAATTTTAGTATGTTTGCTATATGATAGATGAAGGATTATTAGCCTATTTAGAAGGGTATATTACTGAAAAAAGAAAAGCAACTTTCGAAAAGGTTTTAAATGAGCGCACTCGTCATTTTACTGTTGTGTTAGAAGACATATATCAACCGCATAATGCAAGTGCAGTGGTGAGAAGTTGTGATATTTTCGGAGTACAAGACGTTTATGCAATTGAAAATAGATTTACAAATAAAGTTTCTAGACATGTTGCGAAAGGAAGTCAGAAATGGTTAAATATTAATCGTTTTAAAGAAGATGGAGATAATACAAAAGCTTGTTTGGAGGATTTACGAGCAAAGGGATATCAAATTATAGGAACAACGCCACATACTGATTCTTGTGTACTATCTGATTTTGATGTAACCAAAAAGTCTGCTTTTGTATTTGGAGCTGAGAAAGAGGGTATTTCTGATTATATTAAACAAGAGGCTGATGGATTTTTAAAGATCCCAATGGTTGGCTTTACCGAGAGTTTAAACATATCGGTAGCAGCTGCAATCACTTTAAACGATGTAACTTCACGCTTACGTAAGACTAATGTTGATTGGCAATTAACTGATGAAGAAAAAAGAGTTTTGTATTTTGAATGGATTAAAAATACAATTAAGAACCCTGATAAATTAATCGAGTATTATTATAAAGAGCTTAGTTAGAATTTAAGATTTTAAACACCAATTCTTTAGTCAACGTTTTTCCGTTGGCTATTTTTTTGATGTTATCGAAAGTAAAAACAAAGTCACAACCGTTTTTATATTCAGAACACCCATAAGCAGATTTTCCTTTTAAAACAGTTCCTTTTTTACATTTTGGGCAACTTATAACTTCTGGAATTTTATTTGTAGTAGCTACTTTTTTAGGTTCAAATTTTAAATTAAAATTATCATCAAAACGAATTAAACCTTCAACTTTATTTTCGTTGTGTTTAAAACCTTTTAAGTTAGTAGTAGATCCTTTATCTAATAATCTAATTAACTGATTTTCGGATACTTTTTTAGCCATAAACTCAAAAGGTAATTTAAAGTTACATCCATTTTTGTAAGCAGAACATCCATAGGCAGTATTACCTTTTAATAATTGTCCGTTTTTACACTTCGGACACTCTTTACCAATAACAGTTTTTTTCTTAGAAGTAGATTTTTTTACAGGAACTTTTTTTATCTCATTTTCTGAAGAAAGGCGTTTTGTTTTATTGCTAGAACGAACTTCATATACTAATTCGTCTACCATTTTTTTCATGTTATTGATGAAGGTTCCTGCATTAAATTCTCCACGTTCAATTTCTTTTAAACGTTTCTCCCAACGTCCAGTTAATTCAGCAGATTTTAGAAGTTCATTATCTATTAAATCAATCAAATCGATTCCTGTTTGTGTAGGAACTACTAGTTTTTTCTGACGCTCGATATATTTACGTCGAAACAAGGTTTCGATAATACTTGCACGAGTTGACGGACGACCAATTCCGTTTTCTTTCATCAACTCTCGCATTTCATCATCATCCACTTGTTTACCTGCGGTTTCCATAGCACGTAATAAACTTGCTTCGGTATAATTGCGAGGTGGTTTGGTTTCTTTTTCTAAGAAACTTGGTTCATGCGGTCCTTTTTCACCTTTTTCAAAAGTAGGAAGGATGTCTTTTTCTTCCGATTTTTTTGATTCACTCCCATATTCAAAAACCTCTCGCCAACCTTTGGTTAAAATTTCTTTACCAGAAGTTCTAAACGGAACTTTATCAGCTTCTCCTTTAACTTCTGTTTTAGCAACCTCACTATCAGGATAAAAAACAGCGATAAAACGTCGTGTAACAATATCGTATACTTGCTGTTGATTGTACTGTAAATTATTTTGAATTCCGGTTGGAATAATCGCGTGGTGATCGGTTACTTTTTTATCGTCGAAAACCTTTTTAGATTTCTTTATTTTTTGTCCTAATAATGGCTGTGTTAATTCACTATAATTAGTTAGTTTGCTTAAAATTCCAGGTACTTTTGGATAAATGTCGTTTGGTAAGAAAGTGGTATCAACCCTTGGGTACGTAACTACTTTCATTTCGTATAACTTCTGAACTATCTTTAAAGTTTCATCAGCAGAAAAACCAAATTTATTATTGCAATACACTTGTAACCCTGTTAAATCAAATAATTTAGGAGCGTATTCTTTTCCTTTCTTTTTGGTAACCGAAGTAATTTCAAAATCACTTTGTTTTACTTTATCAGCAAAAGCTTGACCTTCTTCCTTTTTTAAAAATCGACCTTCTTCACAACTAAATAGTGTATCGCGATATAAGGTTTGTAATTCCCAATAAGGTTGTGGTTTAAAGTTTTCAATTTCTTTATATCGATTTACCAACATTGCTAGGGTAGGAGTTTGTACTCTACCAATAGATAATACTTGTTTATAGCCGCCAAATTTTACGGTGTATAATCGGGTTGCATTTAAACCTAATAGCCAGTCTCCAATAGCACGAGAAAACCCTGCGTAATACAAGTTATCATATTGTTCAGCTGGTTTTAAATTATTAAAACCTTCTTTAATAGCTTCTTCGGTTAAGGAAGAAATCCATAAGCGTTTTACTTTTCCTTTATAATTCGCTTGATTTATTACCCAGCGTTGTATTAATTCTCCTTCCGTACCAGCATCCCCACAGTTTATGATTTCATCTGCTTTTTCAAATAAATCTTTAACAATATTAAACTGTTTTTGTATACCAGCGTCGTCAGTTACTTTGGTATTAAAACGTTCTGGAAGCATAGGTAAATTGTTTAAATCCCAGCTTTTCCAATGTGGTTTGTAGTCTTTAGGTTCTAAAAGAGTACATAAATGACCGAAAGTATAGGTTACCGTATACCCATTGCCTTCGAAATAACCATCTCGCTTGGTATTGGCACCTAATATATTAGCAATTTCGCGAGCTACACTCGGCTTTTCGGCGATACAAACTTTCATTATATGGAGTCCATATGGACAATTATTAATTATCTAAATACTTATAAATTAAGTACAACTATTACATCTTTGTAATTATTAATTAAAGAATTTGTAGTACAATTTTGAAATTCGAAATTAGTGAAATATTATGGAAGTTGTCATGGGTAGTTTTAGAATAAAAATTAAGAGTTTTCGCTAATGGTTGGGTTATGGTTTCTTTGCGGAATTGTCCTCGCGGACAATTCCGCCATTACCAAGCCATAGTTTAAAGATAGGAATTTTCGGTTAGAAAATTCCGCCGCAATGAATTATAGTCGATGTTGTACGTAGGTTTTTTTAATTTTTCATTCTGATACAATTGTGAATTCGTCCAAGTCATTTTCCCACTCTAATTCCGTTCCAATTGGATAATTCAGATATGGAATTATCGTTTTGTCATAATTCGCAATAGTATTCACCGTATAAATTTCTGTATGTGATAAATCGTCTACATACCCTTGGCTTTCAGTCCCTGAAAAAAATCTCCATCCACTGTCAGCTTCAAAGTCCGATTCCCCTCTATACATATATCCAACTTTTAATCCGTTGACCGTGATTTTATCGGTCGCAAAGCAACCTCCAGAATTAGGTATCAATTCTTTTATTTCTACTACTTTCAGTTTAAAATTTTTTCTGTTCATGTTTGGGACTTATGTGCAACTAGTTTGGGAATTTAAATCCGTTTTAATGATTTATATTCAACGTTAGCGAAAGATATTTGTTTTTAGGTTTAGAATCAAACTAAATTTATTCTTTAGCTAGTTGATTAACAAAAGTTTCAAACTCATTTTTAAAGTTAATATATTTTTGTCCTGTTGCGGGTCCGTTAAAGCCTGTGTGTATTTTACGTACAATTCCTTTTTTGTCAATAAATACTGTAGTTGGATAGGAAAGAATATGATTTAACATTGGTAGTTTTTTAGCAGCTTCTTTTTTATCAGAACCTCCGTATTGTGCCAATAATATTGGATAGTTGATGTTTAATCTATCTTTTAATCGGTTAATTTTTTCGAAAGCTTTTTCCTTGGTTTTATCTATTTCAAAAGCTAAAGCAACTAATTCAATATTGGTATTAGGATTGTTTTTTAAATATTCTACATAGTATTTGCTTTCATCTAAACAATTAGGGCACCAAGTTCCCATAATTTGTACAATGGTTACTTTGTTTTTAAAACGATCATCAGTATAAGAAACTAGCTTACCAGACTCATTAGGAAATGAAAAATTAAATGTTTCAAATCCATCATTTAAAGAAGTTAATTTATTTTCATCTGGTAACTCATAACTATTATTTAGTTTGGCTACAAATGGTTCTTTCCAATGATTACCAGAATAAAAATTACCTGTCATGGTAGAATCGGTAACTTTAGCAGTAAATAAAAAAGCATGAGCACCATCAAAAGTTGAAATCTTTAAAGAATCTCCATCAACAACACCTTCTAAATACCGGTAATCACCTGTAGTTGTTCTAAAGGTTCCTGTTACTTTATTTTTAATCTGTTTAAAAATACTTTTGGCTATATAGCTATCTTCTTTAGTATTTGGGCTAAAAACAGTTTCCCAATTTCCAGTAATGTTAACAGAAGCATCCTTATATAATTTAAATCTAGTGTTATCATGACCTTCAGCTTTAAAAGGAACTATTCTATTTAAACTAGGCTTTATAAAATAACCATTTAAAGACTCTTCGTTTGTAATTTTGACTACTATATAGCCTTCGAAAACAGGAGTTTGAATATAAACAGAATCATTTTTATAAGTGATTTCATCTACTTCGATAATTTCATCTGCATTATAAATTTCAATTAAAGTATCATTCTTAACATTAAAAGTAAATGGAAGTTCTTGATTGTCTTGAATTTTTAAAACAGCTCTATACGTTCCTAACTCTAAAGTTTGAGGTTTTTGTTTAGTACATGAAATAAAAATAGCAAGTACGATAAAAGTAATATAGTATCTCATAATAGATGTGTGATTTAAAAACCTCTTTGTCGTTTTGCTTCGAAGGTTAATATAGCTGCTGCAACTGAAACATTCATAGAATCTATTTCACCTTGCATAGGTATGTTGATGTTTTGAGTGGCTTTATCTCGCCAAATTTGAGTTATTCCAGTCGCTTCTGTACCCACCACTAATGCGGTAGCTTTTGTATAATCGTTTTTATGGTACTGGTTTGAGTTTTGTAGGGTAGCACTGTAAATATTAATGTTTTTGGCTTGTAAAAAATCAATCATTTCTTCTGATGTAGCTACAGCGATTTGATTAGTGAAAACGCAGCCAACACTTGAACGGATGATATTAGGATTGAATAAATCGGTTTTTGGATCAGCGATAAAAACAGCATCTACATTAGCTGCATCCGCAGTACGAAGCATTGCACCAATATTGCCTGGTTTTTCAATTCCTTCTAATACCAAAATAAGTGGAGTAGAGGTATTAAAATTAACAGTATCTAAACTAAAGCCTTTTGATTTTACAACAGCAATAACACCTTCGGTAGTATCTCTGTAAGCAAGTTTCTGATATACTTCTTTGGTAATTTCTATAGATTGAGATGTATGTTTTTGTATTTGATTTAAATTTTCTTTAGAAAACATTTCAGGAACAAACAGCATAGTGTCTATCTGATAATTTCCTTTTATAGCCAGAGAAATTTCACGTTGTCCTTCAATTAAAAACAAACCTTTCTTTTTTCTATCGCGAGATTTATCTTGAAGTTTTAATAAGTCTTTTATATATGAATTTTGTGTACTGCTAATTTGTTTCATAGAGCAAAAATACCCAATATTAGGTATTTTATTTTATTGATTTTTGTATAATATTTGTAATGCAATTGCAAAATGCACGAAAAAGAAGAAGAAATTCAAATTTGTGATTAAAAGTTAAGTAAGGGGATAATTTTTAATAATTTTGTTTGAATTAAAAAAGCTCGGTAAGTTATACCGAGCTTTTTATTTATTTCTTATACTTATTAGAATATCGCTTCCAAAGTTTTGTTTGATGCGTTTCTAAACTAATTTTTCTCCCTTGTATAAATGCATCGGTTAAAATATTAGTTCGCATATCTAAAGCATCACCTTTAGAGATAAATAGTGTTGCATCTTTACCAACTTCCAGAGTTCCTACTTTATCATCAATTCCTAAAATCTTAGCATTATTTTGAGTAATTAACTGTAAAGCTTTTTCTTTATCTAAACCATAGGCAGCATAAGTACCTGCATAGAAAGGTAAATTACGAGTACTCATACGTTCCATATCACCTTCCATACCTAAACCAATTAGAATACCAGCATCTGACAATATTTTTGCAGATCTGAATGGTAAATCATAATCTTCATCTTCAGTATTTGGTAAACGGTGTGCACGCTCTAAAATAACAGGAATGTTGTGCTTTTTTAATAAATCAGCTACTTTTTCTGCTTCTTGACCATGAACAATAACAATATTATTAATACCTAATTCTTTTAAAGTATTTACAGCATCAGTAATTCCTTTTTGTCCACCAACATGAACAAACATTTTCTGTGATCCGTTTAATACTTCTTGTAATGCTTCATAAGGTAAAATTTTAGCAGGTTTGTTTCCTTTTAAATAAGCCTTTGCATTATTAATGTATTCTTTAATTTTAATAATGCCTTTTTGATAGTTTTTGTTAGGTTTTAATTCAGGATCTTCTCCTAGCCACCAACGACCACGGCTAAAACTATTAGGCCAATTCATATGAACACCATCATCAGTTTTTAAAGTAGCATCTTCCCAGTTCCAAGCATCGAATTGTACTACTGATGAAGTACCAGAAATAACACCTCCTCTTGGAGTTACTTGTGCCATAAATACTCCGTTAGGACGCATACTCTCGATTACCTTACTCTCAGTATTATAAGCAATAATGCTACGGATGTGTGGTAGCATACTTCCAACTTCATCAACATCTCTTGTTGCACGTACCGCATCAATTTCAGCTAAACCTAAAGAAGAATTTGCAGCAATAAACCCTGGGTAGACATGTTTCCCTTTAGCATTGATAACAGTACCTTGACGTGCAATTTTCATATTAGCGTTTCCTACGAAAGATATTTTCCCGTTAGAAAACATGATTAATGAGTTTTCTATTACTTGTCCATTTCCTAAATGAGCAGTTGCTCCCTCAATACTATAATCTTGGGTTTGCTTAGGAGCTGGTGTTTGTTGTGCTACGATGTTTCCTAAAAATAAGAAACATAATAAACCATAAATTAAATTAATTTTCATGTTTGATATTTTTAAATTTTTATTCGGTATCACAGTGGAATAATTTTTTAGTTTTCTTTATAGGAGCTTGTGTTTTAGCACCTTTTAATTTTTCTTGTAACATCATATTGATCAGCTTAGCTCGCTCTGATTTAATTGCTTTACGCTTTTCTTTATCTTGTTCGATATCAAAATAAATAGCTCCGTCAATAATTGTTTTTTCTGCCTTTGAATAAATTGATAGTGGATTATCGCTCCATAAAACTACATCAGCGTCTTTACCTACTTTAATACTTCCAGTGCGATCATCAAGATGTAATAATTTTGCAGGATTTATAGTTACGGTTGCCCAAGCATCTTGTTCAGACATACCACCATATTTTACCAATTTTGCAGCTTCTTGGTTTAAACGACGAGACATTTCTGCATCATCAGAGTTAATGGCAACAGTTACCCCTTGATTGTGCATAATTGCAGCGTTATAAGGAATTGCATCGTTAACCTCGTATTTATAAGCCCACCAATCTGCAAATGTAGACCCACCAACTCCATGCTCTTTCATTTTATCAGCAACCTTATAACCTTCTAAAATATGAGTGAAAGTGTTAATGTTAAAATTGAATTTTTCAGCAACTTTCATTAACATATTTATTTCAGATTGCACGTAAGAGTGACAAGAAATAAAACGCTCTTTATTAATAATTTCAGCTAAAGTTTCTAACTCGATATCTTTACGATACGGTTGTCCACTTTTCTTTTTAGCATCGTATTCTTTTGCTCTTTGAAAGTAATCGATATAAACTTGTTCAACTCCCATACGAGTTTGTGGAAAACGTACTGTTTGCATATCTCCCCAGTTAGATTGCTTTACATTTTCACCTAAAGCAAATTTGATGAACTTAGGAGAGTTTTTATAAATAATTCCGTCAGCATTTTCTCCCCATTTTAATTTTAAAATAGCAGAACGACCACCAATAGGATTTGCAGAACCGTGTAAAACTTGAATAGAAGTAACACCTCCAGCGATATTTCTGTAAATATTAATATCATCAGGATCTACAACATCTTCAATAGTAACCTCAGCAGTTGAATTATGACCAGCTTCGTTTACTGCAGTTGTAGCAATATGCGAATGCTCATCAATAATTCCAGTAGTTAAATATTTTCCTGTTGCATCTATAACTTTAGCGCCACGACTAGAAAGATTACTTCCTATTTGAGCAATTTTTCCGTTTTTAATTAAAACATCCGTATTGTTTAAAGTTTCTCCATTTTCAGAAGTCCAAACAGTAGCGTTTTTAATTAAAATAGTTTTTTGTTGTGGTTTGTTGAAGTTACCAAAACCTATATTTGGATAAGATACCGCAACTACTTCTGGAGCTTTATCATCTTTCTTTTTGTCATCTTTCTTTTTATCTTTTTTAGATTTAAAAACAGCTGACCAGTTAGATTCGTTTCCGTTATTATCAATAGCAGTACCTTTTAGTTGATTATTTTCGATAATACCAGATAAACGCGTAAAATCATCACCTTCTCTTAAAGTAATTGAAACCCAATTATCTTTAAAAGAGAATTTAGAGTTTATTTTATTTTCTCCTTTTTTAATAGATCCGGTTTGTTTTGCCCCTTTACCAGTAACAGCTAAATCATATGTTTTTCCGTTAACTGATAAAGTATAATTTCCTGTAATATCTTTAATATTCATTGGATTTATAATGTTTTTATAACCTTGTACCCAATTTTCGTATAAAGTTGTTTTAGCATCAAAAATATCACCAGAAGTAATTAAGAAGTTTGCATAACTTCCTGCATTTAAATTACCAATTTTATTGTTTTTAAGAATATTTGCAGGAATGGTTGTTAAAGCTTCTAATGCTTTAGTTTTAGTTAAACCATGTTTAATAGCTTTCTGTAAATTTCCTGTAAAATCTTTAGATTTTTTTAATTGATAGGTAGTTAATGCAAAAGGAACATTATTTTTAGCTAAGATTGATGGATTAGCTGGTTCTTGATTCCATTTTCGCATATCGCTCAATGCTATCTTATCAGCTAAAAAAGCATCACTAACATCGTATGCTTTTCTAAAATTGATTGGGATGATAAAAGTTGCACTAGTGTTTTTAATGTCATTTATACGTTGGTATTCATCACCACCACCAACAATTGTATATTGAATTCCGAATTCGTCTCCAACTTTATCAGCACGTAAATCATCTAAGTAATTTCCGCCTCTAAAAATTTGAGGGAAATCTTTTTTATTATTTAAAGCTTCTAATGCTAAATCAGTATTCTTACTATTACCTTTTGCGTACCAATCAGCATCCATATAAGCTTGTCTTAACAAAGCCATGGCACCCATACGAGAAGTAGGGTAGGATTGGCGCGATTTTTTACTTTTACTAAAAGAAAGATAATTTCCTGATTGCTTATTCAATATTCTATAAGCATCTGAAGTATTCGGATTTAAAGCAACTAAAACTCCGTTACCTTGCATAATTCCGTCTTCTAAATGTGTATTTACTGTTCCGAAACCAAGACTTAATAATTCTTTTGCTTTTTTAGCATCAAATTTAAAATCGTTGAAAGCATTAACATCTGGTCTTATATGATCGTTCCAGTAATATCCTTTTCTATTAGCATCGTATTGAGGACCTTTACCACGACCACTTTCTCTCTTAGGAGCAGTGATTCCAAAAGTTGAATAAGCATCTACAAAAGAAGGATAAATAGTTTTTCCTTTTAGATCGATAACTTCTGTACCATTAGGAATATTTACAGATTTACCTGAATTTACAACTTTACCATCTTTAATAAGTAAAGTTCCTTTTTTTATGATTTTACTTGGGCTAACATAAATTTTAGCATTTGTAAAAGCATATAACTTGTTTTTTGATGTTTTTACACCTGTATTACTCGGAAAGTATTCTTGCGAATAGATAGAGGATACACACAATAACAATAGTATGAGTGTTTTTTTCATTTTAGGTTGGTTAATTATTTTTTTAAAGGTATTTATTTGTATTGAATTGACGTTTATTTTAACAAATAATTAAGAACTATTTAAGTGTCAGTTTTCCAATTTTTTGATGTCCAGATAACCAAGCAGAGTTACTATCTACAAACTGAATCGCATAATAAGAATCATTACTCACTTCGTCCCAAGTATGTCCACCATCGTTTGAAAATGAAATACCAGTTTTACCAACAGCAAAAACTTCTTTTCCGTTTGTATTGGGTACATATTGCACACAACTTTTATAATTGGGGTTTTGATTATCGGCTACTATTTTCCAGGTTTTGCCTCCATCAGTAGTAATTGCTTTATTAGCACAATTATCATTTGGTTTTGCATAATTACCTCCAATAGCAATTCCGTGATTTTCATCATAAAAATCTATAGAATAAATTCCTTGCGGACCATCACCTTGAACAATTGGCGTATCATATATTTTCCAAGTATTTCCGTAATCGGTAGATTTTAAAATTCTGGCTTTGCTACCACCGGAAGCAATCCATACAGTCTTATTAGCAATTGCAATGTTCGTATTACTAGCAGCAAAAAAAGCTTCGTCTTTATTAAATTTAGGTAATTGAGAGCATGGTAATTTTGTCCATGAGTTTCCTCCATCAGAAGTTAAAATAATTGAAGGACAATTTTCAGTAGGATCTCCAACAGCAATCCCATGTTTACCATCAGAAAAGAACTTCATTGAGTCGTAAAAAACTTTTTCGTGCGCTTCTTTATATACTATTTTAGTATCATTAGAAGTTATTTTATATAATAACCCTGGATTTCCTACAGATAAAGCAAAAATACCCTTATCACTTGCGGCAATACTCCTAAAATGAGGAATAATAGAATCATTATATTTTAAGTATTTGATACCCCATGATTTCCCTCCATCCTCAGTCATACCAATATCACCTTTCGAACCTGCAAAAAGTAATTTATCGCTTGAAGAAGAAAGTATTGCGCGAATACTAGTACTATCTTGTTTAAATTCAGTAATTTTAATAGAGTTAATGGCTCTTGATTGATATTCTTTTTTGCAAGAAAAAGAAATAAGAGCGACTAAAATTAAAAGTGAAAACCTTTTCATTTTTTTGATATTTTTACAGAACTAAAAATAGGTAAATCAAATTTAATTTATGAAAAAAGCATTAGTAATTTCTGGAGGTGGAAGTAAAGGGGCATTTGCAGGTGGTGTTGCTCAATATTTGATGAAACAAAAGGAAAAGAATTACGATATGTTTTTAGGTACGTCGACAGGAAGTTTAATGGTTTCTCACTTAGCATTAGGTATGGTTAATGAGTTAAAAGAAATATATACTTCAGTAGATCAGAAAGCTATTTTTAGTAACAGTCCTTTTAAGATTAAAAAAGTAAATGGAGCAAAGGTAATTTCTATTCGACATAGAAATACATTTTGGAACTTTTTAAATGGACGAAAAACTTTTGGTGAAAGTAAAAACCTTAGAAAACTTATAAAGAGAACCATTACAAAAAAAATGTACGAACAGATTAGAGAAAATAACAAAGATGTTGTTGTTACGGTTTCTAATTTAACAGCGAATCAAATAGAATATAAATCTATTTTAGATTGTACTTATGAAGATTTTTGCGATTGGATTTGGGGATCATGTAATTACGTGCCTTTTATGAGTTTGCTTGAAAAAGACCATTGCCAATATGCCGATGGTGGATTTGGAAGTCTAGTACCGATTCGTGAAGCTATTTTGCGTGGAGCCAAAGAAGTAGATGCAATTATTTTAGCGACAGAGGTAACTCAAATTAATAGATTACCAGCTAAGAACCCGTTTTCTTTAATGATGGATACCTTTGATTTTATGCTTGAAAATGTTGAGAAGCATAATATTACTATCGGAAAACTATCTGCAAAACAGCATGATGTAAAGTTGAATTTATATTATACACCAACTGTTCTAACTACAAATTCCTTGGTTTTTGAAAAAGAGAAAATGAAAAAATGGTGGAAGTCTGGTTATAAATATGCGAAAAGACTTGATGATGAAAAGATGAGTGAATTTAGACCAGAAATGATAGAAAATCAGGAGATAGAAGAAGGTTTAGAAAATTCTTAGTTATGAAATTTGGAAAAGTAGACCATCCAGAATTAATAGATTTTTCGTTGCCAAATACGCATGAAAAAACTATTAATTTATTGAGTTCTTATGATAAGGTTGAAAAACCTACTGTATATGTTGGTTGTGCTAAGTGGAATAAAGCAGATTTAAAAGGATTTTACCCAAGAGGTACAAAAGATGAATTGGAATATTATTCAAAACAATTTAATTCGATAGAGTTAAATGCTACTTTTTATAGACAATTCTCAGCGGAACAGTTTGAAAAGTGGGGATTAAAGACTCCAAAAGGCTTTAAATTTTTTCCTAAGTTAGGGCAAGAGATAAGTCATTGGAAACGTTTAAAAGAAGTTCAAGATGCTGTAAATGTTTATTTAGATAATTCATCACATTTACAAGAAAAATTAGGAACTATATTTTTACAGTTACATTCTAATTTTGGTCCTAAGAACTTTGAGATACTTCAAAATTTTGTTGTGAGTTGGCCTAAAGGAATTCCTTTGGCTATAGAGTTAAGACATAAAGATTGGTATGAAGATAAAGTAATTTTTAATCAGTATACTCAGTTACTAGAAGAGCATGATGTCGCAAATGTTTTGGTAGATACTGCTGGGAGGAGAGATATGATGCACATGCGATTAACTAACAATGAAGCTTTTGTGCGTTATGTAGGAGCGAATCATCCATCAGATTATGCTCGTTTAGATGATTGGGTAGTACGGTTAAAAGAATGGAAAGATCTAGGATTGGAAAATATCCATTTTTTTATACATCAAAATTTAGAAGTAGAATCTCCTTTATTAGCAGCATACTTTATTAAAAAGCTAAATGATTCTTTAGGAGTTAATTTAAAAATACCTAACGAAGAGAGTAATCAACAAATGAGTTTGTTATAAAAAATAAATCCAGCTTTTTTAGCTGGATTTATTTTTTTACTTTATAATGTTGATTATTTAAAATCAACATACATATTATTATAATCTGGATTTGTCATAGAAGAATTCCAAGAAGGAGAAGTTCTGATAGCACTTTTAGCCGAAGAAGTTCCTCTAGCTCCATTTACAATGTATTGAATAGTTCTTTCTAACAAAGGTTCAGTAGGATCACCTAAAATACCTAAATTACCAGGATCTTCATCCATAGTAACCTCTGGAATAAATCCGTCAGGTTTATTTTGTCCGTCTTTGTTTTGAATTTCTAAAACTATTGGTTGCATTGCCCAAGTATGATTAGTGTTAAAACCAGGTCCGTTTTCTCTAAAATTATCAGAATCGAATAAAGTAATTGACCCTACATGTTTACCATAGGTTTGAATACCTACTAATTTTACATCAATATAAGCATCTAATGCATTTATAACTAATTCGGATGCAGAAGCAGATTCATCAGAAACTATAAAATAAACAGTAGGCATTTCAACACTATTTATAGTTTCGTCTAAAATAACTTTACCATCATTATCTTTATTTAAAATTCTATCAGTAAAATTATTAATCAAGAGGTTAGGGTCAGTTACTTCCATTACTTTGCTATTCCAAACTTCTTTAGCAAATAAGTCGCCATTAAATTGACCTGTAATCATACTACCTAAATAAACAGCGGTTTGTACAGAGCCACCACCGTTGTATCTTAAATCAATAATTAAGTCATCAATGATTTCGCTTTTAAAATCTGTAAAAACAGCATTTAATTGTTGATCAAAATCACGAGAGAACTGATTATACATTAAATATCCAATCTTTCTTGTACCCTCAATAATTACTTTTGCTTCTTTTATAGGGTTTTCAGTTATTTGTGTTTTTGTTAAAGTTATGGTTGTACCGTTACTAAGAGGGTTTCCCATATTATAATCAGCTAAATGAATAGTAAACGAGTCACCACCAAATAAAGTATTTGCATTAGCACGGGTTATTTTAGTACCATTAACTTCAGTGATAAGCATTCCTCTAGTTACTCCATTTGCATCAGCATCAGAACCTTTTACAACATCATAGACATATACATAATAGTCCCCAGATCCATCTATATAATCGGCACCTTCAACCTTCATACCACTCGTTAAACGAATTCCGCTAAAGGCTTGTCTTAAGGCTATATAATCATCAACAATCCAAGAATAAGTTCTGTTTGGATCTTTTGGATATTCATTTGGTAAGTATAATAGGCTATAAAAGAAATCAGCAGGATTTCCGTTCTGACCTAAATAACTATATAATTCTTGATCATTATTAAAACGTCTGTCAGATAAATTAGGAACTTGATCTTGCCATAAGTAATAGGCATTTAATCCTTTCCATACAAAATTTTGTATTTCTATATTTGCAGGTGTATCTTCTTTACTACTACAAGAAACAATTAAAATAGATAAAAATAAAATAAGGGATGTTTTTAATAACTTCATAAGGAATATATTAGTAATAATATCAACGCAATTTAATCAATAATATTATTTTTTTTATAATTGATGTAACAAACTTTAAACTACCTCGTCGTAGTTATGTAAACCTGATAATTAAGACGTAGTTTTAAAATAAAGTTTACAAAACTAATCAACTAAACAATGAACCAATCAGACTTTTTAAAAGTTGTACTACCATTTAAAGACAAAGTCTTTCGTTTAGCAAAAAGACTTTTAGTTTCTACAGAAGAAGCTGAAGATGCTACGCAAGAATTGTTATTTAAATTATGGAGAAGTAAAGAGAAGTTATCTGACTATAGAAATGTAGAAGCGTTTGCAATGACCATGACAAAAAATTATTGTTATGATCGATTAAAATCAAAGCAAGCAAGTAATTTAACTTTAGTTCATAGTAATTATAAAGAAAAAGAAACGTCTTTAGATAAGAAAGTAGAACATAACGATAGTGTAAATAAAGTACATGAATTAATTGAAAAATTACCAGAACAACAAAAAATAATTATTCAATTAAGAGATATAGAACAATACGATTTTGATGAGATATGTAAAATGGTGGACATGAAACCAACCGCCGTTAGAGTAGCTTTATCAAGAGCAAGAAAAACAATAAGACAAGAATTAATAAAACAACATAACTATGGAGTTAGCTAACATAGAAAAATTAGTAGATAAATATCTAGACGCAGAAACTACTCTGAAAGAAGAACAAATACTACAACAGTATTTTACTTCGAACAATGTGGCACCGCATTTGCAAGAGTACAGTATGATGTTTGGTTATTTTAAACAAAGTAAGGATGAAACTTATACTAAAACCATTCAGTTAAAACCTGAGAAAACTAAGAAGAACTGGAAATGGTTATCAGTAGCAGCATCAATCGCCTTATTATTTAGTGTGTTTATAGGTCATGAACAATACCAAGAGTATCAGCAACGAAAACAATTTGCACAAATTAAAGAAGCATTGCAAATGGTTTCAATCAATTTAAACAAAGGAAACGAAGCATTATATGCAGTTTCAAACAACATTTCAAAAGGTAGCAACGCTGTACAACAATTAAACACATTACCAAATACATTTAGTAAAGCAAACGAAATTTTAAACGTAAACAAGTAGTAAAACCAAAGTAAGATGAAAAAAGTAGTATTTATATTCGCATTAATGTTATCGACAGTAGTAGCAAATGCACAAGGAATGTTTGATAAATTAGAAGATTTAGATGATGTATCGGCAGTAGTAGTAACTAAAGATGCCTTCGATTTATTAAGAAAGTTCCCAGACGCACAGTCTAAAGACATGAAAGTGTTTAACACAGCTAAAGGCTTAAAAGAATTAAAAGTTTTTTCAACAGAAAATATGTCTATAGCTTCTGATATGGAAAGAATGGTTAACTCTGCAATTAAGAGTGGTAAAATGACACAGTTAGTTCGTGTTAAAGACAAAGGAAATAGAGTTAAAATTTATATTAAAGCCTCTAAAAATAAAGATATCGTAAATGAAGTTTTAATGTTTGTAAAAAGCAATAAATCTATCAAAAATGATGATAAACCATCATCAACAGTAATATCTTTATTAGGAGAGATTAACATGAATGAGTTAGCTGAAATAGCTAATGACTACGAAAAGAAAAAATAATTATTAAAAAGCATAAGTATAACCGAAGCAATTCGGTTATACTTTTTCTATGAATCAAACTATGATAAAAAAAACATACATACTAACCGTTTTAATGGCAGTTGTTCTTTTTACATCTTGTAAAAAAGAACAAAGCTTGCAAGGGTATTTAATCGAAACGCAAGAAAAAGAACAATTCTTCCGTTTAGATTTATCAGCAAGTTTATTAAGCTCTTATATACAGGATAATGTTTCTGCAGAAGAGAAAGAAGTATTTAATTCTATCAAAAAAATTAACATTGCTTTTTTACCTCAAAATAAAGCTTCGGAAACTGAAATGAAATCAGAAGCCAAAAAAATAAAAGAGGTAATGAAGAATACTGATTATAAGCCATTGATGAGAGTTAATGATAAGCGAGGTAAAGGAACAATTTATTATTCTGGTGAAGCAGATGCAATTAAAGAAGTAATTGCTGTGGTATATATGAAAGAGTTTGGAGTAGGAGTTGCAAGAGTTTTAGGAGACAAAATGAATCCTGGTAAAATGATTGAAATGCTTCAAAAAGTTAAGGTTGATGAAAGTGGAGAAGGGCTAGTAAAAATTAAAGATTTCTTTCAAAAGGAAATGCAGACAGATACACTAATGATAGCTCCTAAGAGTTAAATTTATTAGAAATTTAGTATAATAAAGCCATCGCAATTGTGATGGCTTTTCTTTTTAACGCCTCATTAACAAGCCTCCCGATAGATTTTCCTATTTTTGAAACCTAAAGAAAAGATTTTATGAAGTTTCAGAAAACCCTTACACTATTAGTTTCTCTTTTTACTCTTGCGCTTTTTTCTCAAAGTTATAAAGCGGAGAAAGATAAAGTTCATGATATCATTCATACAAAGCTTAAAGTTGATTTTAACTTTAAGGAAAAACAATTGAATGGTGAAGAGTGGATTACTTTAAGTCCTCACTTTTATGAAACGGATAAATTAACTTTAGATGCTAAAGCAATGATTATTCATAAAATAACGATGAATAATCAGTCTTTAGATTATAATTACGATGATTTTCAGTTAATAATTGATTTACCACGTAAGTATAAACGAACAGAAGAATTTACAGTTTATATAAAATATACAGCACGCCCAGAAAAAGTAAAACAAAAGGGAAGTGCAGCAATAACATCCGCTAAAGGGTTGTATTTTATTAATCCAACGGGTTTAGATAAAAATAAACCAACTCAAGTTTGGACGCAAGGAGAAACAGAAGCAAGTAGTTGTTGGTTTCCAACAATAGATTCACCAAATCAGAAAACATCACAAGAAATTTATATTACTGTTCCAAATAAGTTTGTAACACTTTCTAACGGGAAATTAGAGAAGCAAACAACAAATACAAATGGAACAAGAACTGATTATTGGAATTTTACACAAAAACATGTTCCGTATTTATTTTTTATGGGAGTAGGAGAGTACGAGATTGTAAAGGATAGTTATAAGAATATTCCAGTAGATTATTATGTTGAGAAAAAATATGCACCCTATGCAAAACAGATTTTTGGTAATACTCCAGAAATGCTTGAGTTTTTCTCTAAAATTACTGGAATAGAATACCCATGGAATAAATATGCTCAAATTGTTGGTCGTGATTATGTAAGTGGTGCAATGGAAAATACGACTGCGGTTATTCATGGTGAAAAAGCATATCAAATGCCTGGTGAGTTAATTGACAATAATGTGCAAGAAAATACAATTGCGCATGAAATTTTTCATCATTGGTTTGGAGATTTAGTTACTGCAGAAAGTTGGAGTAATCTTACAGTAAACGAAAGTTTTGCAAACTACAGTGAGTATTTATGGAGAGAATATAAATACGGAAAAGATGATGCAGATGCTCATTTACTAGAAGATATAGAAGGGTATAAAAGCGGACAAAATTTTGACAAACACTTAGTACGTTTTAATTATGATGATAAAGAAGATATGTTTGATGCTGTTAGTTATAACAAAGGTGGAGCAATCTTACATATGTTACGTAATTATTTAGGTGATGAAGCTTTTTATGCAGGTTTAAATAAATACTTAACCGATCATAAATATAGTACTGGAGAGGCACATCAATTACGTTTGGCTTTTGAGGAAATAAGCGGAAAAGATTTAAACTGGTTTTTTAATCAATGGTATTTTAATAGTGGACATCCTAAATTAGAGATTTCTTACGATTATAATAAGTTAAGAAAAACAGTAACGGTTAATGTTATTCAAAATCAAGCAAACGAATTTAAATTTCCCATTGCTATTGATATTTTTGAAGATGGTAAACGTACGCGACATAATGTTTTTGTAAATGGTAAAGATGCTTCTTTTACATTCCCATTCATAAAACAACCAAATTTAATTCAAGTAAATGCAGATGGTGTTTTACTATGTGATATTAAAGAGAATAAAGTTTTAAGCGATTATATTCATCAGTTAAAATATGCAGATAATTATGCGCACAGAAAAGAAGCTTTATTAGAGGTTGCTCAAAGACAAGACGATAAAAAAGCGTTTAATGCAATTGCGAATGCAATGAGTGATGATTTTTATAAAATCAGAATTTTAGCTTTAGAAAACATCAACTTAATAAATAAATATTCTAAGAAAAATGTGATTGCTAAGATTAAACAGATAGCAATGAATGACACTAAAACATTAGTGCAAGCTGCTGCTATTGAAACTTTAGGAAAGTTAACAGATCCAGAATTAAAACCAGTTTTTGAAAAAGGACTACAAAGTAAATCGTATTCGGTTTTAGGTAAATCGTTAGTAGGAATGTATTATGTAGATAAAGCATTGGCGATTCAAAAATCTAAAACATTACCAGTTGAGGTTAAAAAGATTATTGCTACACCATTAACTCGTATTTATTTAGAAGAGAAAAATGACGATGAGTTAACATTTATTGCAGGTAACGTTATGTCGGGAATGTTTTTAAGCCAGAATAAAAAGATACAATCTTTGTATAAAAAAGCATTCGATAAAATTGCGAAGAGTAATAATTCAGAAGCTATTCAAAATTTAGCAGATAATATTGTTTCTAAAGGAATTCAGTACAAACAATATAATTTCGATCAGGTAGGAGTAAATTTATTACGTCAAATTGTTTTAAAGCAAAAAGAATTTAAGCCTACAAATAGAGCAATAAATGTAGAAATCGTTAAGACCGCAATGGCTAAACTACTTGAGTAAATAAAAGTATAAAAGTTGATTTTTTAAGTGATAGAATTCTTAGTTTTGGCATAATACTTGTCTTTTCTATCGAAACCAAAATAACATGAGAAAAACTACTTTACTACTATTATTTACTGCTCTTATAATTTCTTCGTGTAGTAGCGTAAAATCTACCGAAAAAGCGATTAATTCAGGTAATTATGATAAGGCAATCTCTTTATCAGTAAAAAACTTAGCTAAAAATAAGTTTAAAGAAAAGAATCAGCCTTATGTTGTAATGCTAAGAGATGCATTTAAAAAAGCAACGGATAGAGATTTAGCCAAGGTATCTTTTTTAGAAAAAGAGAATCACCCAGATAATCTTGAAGCTATTTATACATTATATCAGCGTTTAAATAGCAGACAAGAAAAGATAAAACCTTTATTACCGCTAAAAATATTTAGCTCAGGTAGAAATGCTGATTTTGATATCGTAAATTACGATGACAGAATTATAGAAGCGAAAGAAAATTATTCAGCAGCTTTATATGAAAATGCGGTTACGCTGTTAAAAGAAGGAACTCGTAATAAAATGAATTACAGAAGAGCTTTTGATGAGTTTCAATATTTAAATAAAATTAATTCTAATTATAAAGACACAAGAAATTTAATAGAAGAAGCACATCAAAAAGGAATCGATTTTGTTTTTGTATCTGTAAACAACGATACTCGTCAAGTTATTCCAAGAAGGTTAGAAGATGATTTATTAGCAATAGATACTTATGGTTTAAATGACTTATGGACACAGTATCATTCGATAAGAAATGATCGAGTTAAGTATGATTTTGATTTAGAATTAAACTTTAGAAGAATTGATGTTTCACCTGAACAAATTCATGAAAAAGAAATTATAAAAGAAAAACAAATTAAAGACGGTTACAAGTATTTGTTAAACGATAATGGCGGATTTGTAAAAGACAGTTTAGGAAACAAGATAAAGGTTGATAAGTTTAAGAAAATAAGATGTCAGTTTTATCGTTTTACGCAGTTTAAAAGCAGTAAGGTTGTTGGAGTCGTAAAATATATTAATAATGCAAATAATCAGTTGTTAGAGCGTTTTCCAATAGAAAGTGAGTTTGTTTTTGAGCATGTTTATGCAAATTACGATGGAGATAGAAGAGCTCTAGATGAATCGTTTTTTAATTTAACACAATTAAGACGCGAACGTTTTCCGTCTAACGAACAAATGATTTATGATACGGGACGAGATTTAAAAGAAAAACTCAAACGTATTATTACACGAAATAAGTTTAGAAACTAAAATTTAAATATTAAATAAGAAAACTCCTGTAAATAGCAGGAGTTTTTTATTTTTATCATGATGGATTTATTCTCACAATTTTCTGAATTACCTATAAACTTATTACCAAAAGATGGTACTGTAAATTATTATGGAATTGTTTTAAATAAAAAAGAGGCAGATAGTTATTATGAACACCTTTTAAATGCAATCGAATGGAAAAATGATGAGGCAATTATTTTTGGTAAATTGATAATCACCAAACGCAAAGTAGCTTGGTATGCAGAAAAAGCTTTTGAATATTCATATTCTAATAGAACAAAAACAGCACTAGTTTTTACCAAAGAATTATTGGAATTAAAAGCATTGGTTGAAAAAGAAACTAACGAAACCTATAACTCCTGTTTATTAAACCTGTATCATGATGGCTCAGAAGGAATGGCGTGGCATTCTGACGGAGAAAAAGACTTAAAAGAAAATGGAGCAATAGCTTCATTAACTTTAGGAGCAGAACGTAAATTTGGTTTTAAACACAAAAAAACTAAAGAAACTGTGTATAAGGTTTTAGAACATGGTTCTTTATTGGTAATGAAAGATGAAACACAAACACATTGGTTACATCGTTTACCACCTACAAAGAAAGTACATCGACCTAGAATTAATCTTACTTTTAGGACTATAGAAGAATAAATATTAAATTTTATAAGATTGTTTTTAAAAGTAAAGCTACTAATGCTAGTAATATCATATAAGTAAGGTTACCTAAAAAATATGATAAAAATGATTTCAAGTAATTCTTTATTTTTTTTCTCCAAAAAATTGCCCAATTCCCCAAATGATATAAATAAAATAAATTAAAGTACCAATGAGTGCTATTACTGGACTTTTGAAAGTTGCAGCCAAAAGAATAAAAGTACCAAGAATTATAAATGCTTCTCCTAGAATAAAAGATAAAAGAACTAAAATTTCGTAAATATTATAATTAGACTTACGATAAAATAACTTTATCCAAAACCCAATAAAAACTCCCATTATTAATTGTGAGTAGCCCAAGTTATTTTGAGTCCAATTACCTATTTCCTCAGATCTTATTTTTCCTTTAAATCCTTTGATTTTATCAATATTGAACAGACTAAAATTAATATCTAATGAGTTTGTAATGAAAGAAAAAATTAAAGAAGTAAAAATTAAAAATATAATTGGTTTTATATATTTCTGTCTATCTTGATGTATATATTCTCTAATTGATTTTCCTGGTTTAATAAGTAGGTCTTTTACAGTTAATAAAAACCCTTTTTCTAAATTTAATAAACTTTGAATTTCATTATAGATATATTTTTTGTCAATTCTTCTTAATTTGGAATCATTATTATTTCTCATTGTTTTTCAGGTTATCTAAGTTTTTTGTGTTCAAAATAATCATAAAGGCTTTTTTTAATATAAATCTGTTTTAATGATTTATATTAAACATTAGCGAAGGGTATTAGAAATTAGGTAAGAATTAAACTAAGTTTATTTCATCTTTTCAAAGAAAGTCAATTCATAATTAGGTAATAGTTCCGGATGTGTAATTTTAATAATATCTTTTAAAACTAAGTCTGGTCGGGTAGGAGCTAATTCGAAATATAAAACACCTCCTGTTTTTCCTTTTTTTAGACTAGGTGAATAAATTTTATCGTTTTTAAAAGCTTTAAATTCAGCATAATGTTTATTACTATTCAGCATTTGTTCTTTTGATGAAAAATAACCAGGAGCAATCCAAAAATCAGCATCTTTTCCTTTATCTAAAATAGATTCAAAACTTAACGATAAACTACCTTTTCCTTTGGTGTTTTTCCATAAATAATCAAGATTAGCATCTTTTAAGTATTGCGCAACAAAGCTTTCTCCAGCTGGTAAATTCCAAATATCTTTACTCATAATGGCTCCAGAAAGTATTGTTGGTTTACTTGTAGCTTTTTTAGCAATTTTAATAGCTTCTAAGTAGTTTACTTCTATAGCATTAAAAATACTATCTGCCTTTTTATTTTTATTATAAATAGCTCCAAAAACCTTAATCCATTCTGCTCTTCCTAACGGTGTCTCTTCTAGCCAATCTCCGTTGATAATCACAGGAATTCCAGCTTCTTCAACAGTGGTTAAAGTTTTATTAGTTTTTCCCATCGAAAATCCAACAACTAATTCAGGTTGTATATCTAATAACACCTCAGTGTTTAACGATTGTTCTTTTCCTAACTCTCTAACAAATCCACTATCTATTAAAGTTCTTGTTTTTTCTGATGAAACATATTTTGTGTGAGGAAAACCAATTAAAGTTTGCTCTTTTCCTAACAATTCTAATACAGGAATATGCGTTGTTGAGGTTACTACAATCTTATCAATTGGAGTTTTTATATCCGAATTTTCATTACCTAAAGTATACGTAAAAGTTTCTTTCGAGTTAGGATACGGAGTTTTAATTACTAATTTAGTTTGATTTTCTTCTTTTACTATATCAAAACCAGTAGCATGTTTAATGGAAAATGATTTATCATTATTGTCCTTTACAGTATCTTTTTTATCAGTTTTACAGGATGAAATAAAAAGAGTTACAAAAAGTATAAGTGTAACTCTAAATAGAGAAGTAGTCATAGTTGTTAATTTTCTTCAGCAAGATTACAAAACTATTTTGTAATAACAATTTTTGAACTACATTTGCGGCGATTTTGGTTTTCTATAGGTATTCTATCTAAAGAAATTAAAAGGGAATTTGGTGTAAATCCAAAACTGTTCCCGCAACTGTAAGCTATAAAGCTTGTAACTACAACTTTTACCACTGTTTTTATAAAATGGGAAGGTAAGTTATAAGACGCAAGTCAGGAGACCTGCCAACAATCAGAAAAGAGTAAAAACTTTCGGGATAAAAGTTACTGTACTTAATACTGTTTCGTACAAAAATTTAACCTGATTAATTGTAAAAATTAAATCATTAAAAATGAAAAAACAATTACTAATTGTTGGTGCTATCGCGATGTCTTTTGCGAGTACAAAAATTGCTGCACAAGAGCAGGAAAAACTTGAAGAGTTAGATGAAGTTGTGGTAACAGCAACAAAGTTTAAGTTAAAAAAAGAACATACAGGTAAAGTAATTTATAAGATTACTAAAAAAGAAATTGAAAACAATGCAGGTAGAACAGTTGTTGAGTTATTAAATAACTTACCTGGTGTTGAAATTAACGGAGCTTATTCGAATAGAAGTAGAGTTAGAGGAACTTATATTAGAGGAGGTAGAAGTAGACAGGTCTTAGTTTTAATTGATGGAATTCCAGTTTCTGATGCTACAGGAATTAATCAAGAATATGATTTACGTCTTTTATCTTTAAATCAAATTGAGTCGATTGAAGTTTTAAAAGGTGCTGCTTCAACTTTATATGGGTCGGGAGCTGCAACAGGTGTTATCAATATAATTTTAAAGAAATCTATTAAAGATGTAATATCTGCAACTTACGAAGCTAGTTTAGGTACTAATAACGATAGTTTTAATACTGGTTTTAAATTAAATGATAAAAATCAAAATGTAAGTATTAATGGAACTGCAGGAGATTTTAATTATTTAGGGTATTTTAATTTATCTGGAGTAGATGGTTTGTCTTCGGCAAGGAGTAATTCAGGTGAAACTTTCGAAACTGATAAATATGTTTCTAAAAATGCTTTAGCTAAATTAGGATACAAGTTTGATAATAGTTTAAAGATAGATGCATTTTTAAATTACGATGAGTTTGATGGGGATTATGATGCTGGAGTATATGGAGATAATCCAGATAATAACTCTAAAAGTTATCAAATTCGTTATGGAGTAAGACCTAGTTATAAGTACAATAAAGGAGAAGTTTACGCTTTAGTTTCATTAAATGAAGTAGAAAGAAAGCTAAAATCTTTTAACTCTTTTTCTAATGAATTACAAGATTACAAATATATTGGTACAAGTGTAAATGTAGATTTAGTAAACAGAATTGAATTTTTAGATAAGAAGTTTCAAGTAATTACAGGAATTAACTATCAAGATCATAGAAATCAAACAAATACTCCGTTCGCTACTATCGAAGAAAATTTAGCTAATTTTAATACGGTAGATCCATATACATCATTAGTTTATATTTCTGATTTTGGATTAAATGTAAATGCTGGAGTAAGAATGAACATCCATAGTAACTACGGAAATCATTTTGTATATGATGGAAATGTGTCATATAACTTATTTAATGAAGAAAATTATGATGTTAAATTATTAGCATCTTATGGAACTGCATTTATTGCACCTAGTACCTACCAATTATTTTCTCAATATGGAAACTTAAATTTAGATCCTGAGTCTAGTACTACTTTTGAATTAGGTTTTGAATCTAGATACGAAAAAGTGAAGTTTAACGCGGTATACTTTAACAGAGAAGTAGAAGATGCTATCTTCTTTAAAAGTTTAACTGCAGCTCCTTGGGCAACTTATGATAATGCTACAACAAATGTTGAAACTAGTGGTATAGAAGCTTTAGTAGAATATGCTCCAATTAATAAATTAAAATTAAATGTAAACTATACTTATACAGATAAAGAAGAAAGTAATGATTACATTCCAACGCATAAGTTAGTAGCTATGGTAGAAGGAAATCCTTTTAAAAACACATTTGCTTCTTTAACTTATAGAAATACAGGAGAAAGAACTTATTTTGATCAATACGGAAGTTTTGGAACAGCAGGTGAAACTATAACTTTAGCTAACTATAGTTTACTAGATTTTAATATCAATCATAAATTATTAAATGATAAAGTAACTTTCTTTGGGTCTGTTACCAACCTTTTAAATGAAGATTTCGAAGAAACTTTAGGTTATTCAACAAGAGGAAGAAATTATAAATTAGGAGTTCGTTTACAATTCTAAGTTATATCTTATAAGCCTCCTAAAATAAACCCCGCTAAATAGCGGGGTTTATTTTTATATAAATTTTTCTTGAATCTCTTTAGTAGGAATCATACAAGTCTCTTTTTTACCAAACCATTTGTAACGATTTTTAGCAATAAAGTCATAAACAATATTTCTAAATCCTTCAGGAAGTGCCCAAAATATTTGTAAGACATTCCAAAAACCACCGAATTCATTCATAATTTTTAAAGCAGCAGAAGATTTTATATCATAAGAAACATTTGGTTCATATAAAACAATAGAATCAATTTTTGAAGTGTCAATACCTAAATAGTTTGTTATTTCAATACCTATTTCAGATTGTAAAGAAGCAAATACAAATTGATTTTTTTTATCATAACGGATAATTTTTAAAACAGCGTCGTTGCAAAAATTACAAACTCCATCAAACAAAATTATTTTTTTATTAGTAGGTAAATCAATCATTTATTGAATCTTGGATAAGATAAAATTAAAAATACATCAATATGTTGTAACATAAATCAAAATTAAGCGTCTAGTAGAAAAGTAAATAATGATTTAACATAAAATTAGTAATCAAACTATGTGTCAATATTTATTTTAGATTAAAAATTAACTAACACTATGATTCGAATAGAAAACTTACATAAATCTTACCCTATTGGTAAAGATTCACTTCATGTTTTAAAAGGATTAGACTTACATATTAAAGAAGGTGAGTTTGTATCTATTATGGGATCTTCAGGATCAGGAAAATCTACTTTATTAAACATTGTTGGGTTATTAGATTCTCACGATGAAGGAAATTATTATTTAAATGGTCAGTTAATTGAAAATTTAAACGAAAAGAAAGCGGCAATTTTAAGAAATAAATTTCTAGGATTTGTTTTTCAATCGTTTAATTTAATATCATATAAAACAGCTTTAGAAAATGTTGCATTGCCTTTATATTATAAAGGAATGGCGAGAAAAGAGCGTTTAAAAATTGCTTTAGATTATTTAGATAAAGTTGGCTTAAAGGATTGGGCAAATCATTTACCAAACGAACTTTCTGGAGGTCAGAAACAGCGTGTGGCCATAGCAAGAGCTTTGGTAACAAAACCAATAGTAGTTTTAGCAGATGAGCCTACTGGAGCATTAGATTCTACGACTACAGATTCAGTTATGGATTTGTTAAAAGAAATTAATGACGAAGGAATGACAGTTTTTGTTATTACTCACGAAGAAGAAGTTGCTGAACAAACTAATAGAGTAGTGCGTTTAAAAGATGGTGTAATTATAAGTGATGAATTAACAACTAAAGCAAAAGCGGTTTAATTATGTTTGATTTAGATCGTTGGAGAGAAATTTTTCAGAGTATTAATAAAAACAGATTAAGGTCAGTTATGTCTGGTTTTACTGTTGCCTTTGCTATACTTCTATTTACACTTTTATTTGGTATTGTTAGCGGTTTAAGTAATTCTTTTAAAGGTGCTTTTGTTGATGATGCTCAAAATGCAATGTTTGTTAGAGTATGGAAAACAAGTAAGCCGTATAAAGGTCTTCAAACAGGAAGAAGAATTCAATTAAAAAACAAAGACTATAATTATGTTACAGATGAGTATTCAAATAAAATTCAATACCAATCTGCAAGAATTTACAAGAATGTAAATATTAAATATAAAAATAAATCTAATAGCTACAGTTTAAGAGCAGTTCATCCAGACCATCAGTTTTTAGAAAAAACAATAATGGATGAAGGGAGATATTTAAATGCAAGAGATTTAAAAGAAAAATCTAAAGTATTAGTAATTGGTAGATTAGTAAAAAAAGATTTATTCGGTGAAAAACCAGCTTTAGGTAAAAGAGTGAATGTAAATGGTATTTCATATAAAATTATAGGAATATTTTCTGATGATGGAGGTGATAACGAAGAAAGATTAGTTTATATGCCAGTTACCACTGCTCAAATGATTTATGGTAACAACGATTACATAAGTCAAATAAACTTAGGGTATAATCCTAATTTAAGTTTAGATCAAGCAATAGCATTTGGTAATAAAGTAGAAAGAGACTTAAGAAATAAATTAGATATACATCCAGATGACCAAAGTGCATTATCTGTTAGAAACATGGCCGAAGCTAATAAGGGAATAGGAATGTTTATGGGAGTTTTATTTGCTATTGTAATTTTAGTTGGTTCAGGAACATTAATTGCGGGAATTATTGGTATTAGTAATATTATGATTTTTGTTATTAAAGAAAGAACTAAAGAGTTTGGTATTAGAAAAGCGCTTGGAGCTAAACCTTCATCGATAGTAGGTATGGTTGTTCAAGAATCTGTTTTAATAACAACAATAGCAGGCTATTTAGGACTATCGTTAGGAACTTACATTTTAAGTTTAATAGGAGATAGCCTTGAAGAAGATTATTTTATAAAAGATCCAAGTGTAAGCCCAGGTATTGTTATAGGTGCTACAATAGTTTTGATTTTATCAGGATTAATAGCAGGTTACTTACCAGCAAAGAAAGCAGCAAATATTAAACCAATTGTAGCATTAAGAGCAGATTAATTATGTTTAAATTTTTATTTGATTCAGATACTTGGCAAGAAATTTACGGAAGTATTCGTAAAAACAAAATAAGAACTGTAATTACAATTATAGGAGTTCTTTGGGGAATATTCTTATTAGTAGTTTTATTAGGTTCTGCTAGAGGAATGGAGAATGGTTTCAAAAAAATATTTGGAGACTTCGCAACCAATAGTGTTTTTGTTTGGACACAATCTACCGATACAGCTTTTAAAGGATTTCAAAAAGGAAGAAGATTTAGTTTAACGAATAATGATTTAAACGTTTTAAAATCAGAATACTCAAATAGAATAAAGTTTTTAGCTCCAAGAAATCAGACTAATAATTTGTTAATTCATGATTTTAAATCTGGTAATTTTCAAGTAAGTGGAGATTATCCTGTATTAGATAAAATTCAAAAGAAAAATTTACTTTACGGTAGATTTATAAATGAGAATGATATTTTATCTACATCTAAGGTTACTGTTATATCAGAAGATATGTACAAACAACTTTTTGATAAAGGAGAAGAACCAATAGGAGAGTATATAAAAATAAATAGTATAAATTATAAAGTTGTAGGTGTTTATGGTGCATCGAATGGAATAGATTTAGATGGTGATACAGCTTATATACCATATACAACATTTAAAAAAGTATATAATACTGCTAATAATATAGATTGGATGGTGATAACTGCACAAGAAGGTGTAGATATAGTACAAATGGAAGAAGATATTATCTTAACATTAAAAAGCTTACATAAAGTTCACCCTGAAGATGAAAGAGCATTTGGTTCATTTAATTTAGGAACACGAATAGAAAAAATGACAGGGTTTTTAACCGGTATGCAGTTTTTAACTTGGTTTGTAGGAATTGCCACATTAATTGCAGGTGTTTTTGCAATTGGTAACATCTTATTGATTACAGTTAAAGAAAGAACAAAAGAAATAGGGATAAGAAGAGCTTTAGGGGCTACTCCAAAAAGTATTAGACAACAAATTATTTTAGAGTCGGTTTTCTTAACAACTGTTGCAGGTATGTTAGGGATTATTTTTGGAGCCTTAATTTTATTTGTTATTGATTCAGCTTTTGGTCAAGGACCAGATGCAGCTTTAATAAACCCAACAGTTAATATTCCAATTATATTAATAGCATTTACAACACTTGTCATTTTAGGTACTTTAATAGGATTAATACCTGCACATATGGCAACAATAGTTAAACCAATAGAAGCATTAAGAGAAGAATAAATTAATCAACAAATCATGAGTAAAAGAGCAAAAATTATTTTAGGAATCGTTTTAGTACTGTTTGTAGTAGCGCTAATTTGGTTCGGGAAAAAGAACAAAAAGAATATTGTAGAGTTTGAAACAGAAAAGCCTTTTAAAACGACTATTGTAAAGAAAACAGTGGCTACGGGTAAAGTAATTCCGTTAGAAGAGGTAGAGATAAAACCAAACATTGCTGGTATAATAGATAGAGTAGTTGTTGAAGAAGGTGCTATTGTAAAAGCAGGAGATTTAATAGCAACTGTTAGAGTTGTGCCGAATGAGCAGTCTTTACAAAGTGCAAAAGGTAGAATTAACTCTGTGCAAATTCAATTAACAAATTCAAAAACTCAATACGATCGTAATAAAGCATTATTTGATAAAGGTGTAATTTCTAGCCAACAATTTGAAACTTCTCAATTATCATATAATCAAGCTAAAAACGATTTACGTAATGCTCAAAATGATTATCAAATAATAAAAAGAGGTTCTGCGGGTAATTCAGGAGCAAATACAAATATTAGAGCAACAGCATCTGGTATGGTTGTAGAAATCCCTGTAAAGAAAGGATATCAAGTTATACAAGCGAATAGCTTTAATGCAGGAACAACAATTGCTACAATTGCTGATATGAGTAGAATGATTTTTGAAGGAAAAGTAGATGAATCTGAAGTAGGTAAACTTGTAAAAGATTCTAAAATAGAAGTTTCATTAGGAGCAATTGAAGAAAAGAAATTTCCAGCAGTATTAACTTTTATCGCACCTAAAGGTACAGAAGAAGGAGGAGCTGTTCAGTTTAAAATTAAAGCTGATGTTACTTTAGATGAAGCTCATTTTGTGAGAGCTGGTTATAGTGCAAATGCTGACATAGTTTTAGAGAAAAAAGATAGTGTTTTATCTATAAAAGAAGCTTTATTACGTTTTGATAAAAAAACAGAAGAACCTTATGTAGAAGTTAAAACAGGTGATGATAAGTTTGAAAAGAAAGAGCTTAAATTAGGAACTTCTGATGGTGTTAATGTTGAAATTTTAGAAGGTGTAACCGCTGATGATGAAATTAAAATATGGAATAAAGCATCTAAAGATAAAAAGAAAGATAGTTAATAAATATTAGTAAGATCATAATAAAAAAAACAGCTCAATTGAGTAGTCATGGTCGGAAGAAATTCCGGCCATTTTTTATGTTTCAAAATGGTCTAAATTGCCTTGACAATCAACAACA